>NZ_JBITTO010000029.1:0-1192 GCF_044541975.1 Streptomyces sp. NPDC085460 | reverse complement strand
CCCGCCGGTCCTCGGCCGGCAGGACCCGCCCGCTGAGGGCGAGCGCCAGATGGTCGCCGACGGGCATGTCGACGTCGGCGTCCTCGGGACGGGCGCACGGACGGTGACCGACGACGGCGGCGCAGGACCACGGCTCCGTCTCGTCGGCCCGTTCGAGCAGGGCGACGGACTCCATGGAGAAGGTCTCCCGGACCCGTTCGAGGAGCGCTTCCAGGGTCGTCTCGCCGCGCAGCACACTGCCGGCCAGGAACGACAGCGTCTCCGACTCGGCGCGCAGCCGGGCCGCCTGGTGGGTGCGGCGGGCCGCCACGTCGACGACGGACGCCACCGCGATGGCGACCCCCACGAAGATCACCAGGGCGACGATGTTGCGCGGGTCGGCGATGGTGAGCCGGTGGATCGGCGGGGTGAAGAACCAGTTGAGGAGCAGGGAGCCGATGGCGGCGGAGGCGAGGGCCGGTCTGAGGCCGCCCAGGAGCGCCGCGGCGACGGTGAGCGCCAGATAGAGCAGGACGTCGTTGGCGAGGCCCACGTCGGGGGCCGCGGTGCTGAGCAGCAGGGTGAGGAGACCGGGTCCCGCGAGGCCGACGAGCCAGCCCCAGATGGTCCGCGAACGGCCCAGCCGGGCGCCGCCGGTGACGGGCAGCCTGCGACCCTTGGCGGCCTCGTCGTGGGTGACGATGTGGACGTCCAGGTCGGGGCCCGACTCCCGGGCGACGGTGGCGCTGACGCCGGGACCGAAGACGTACTGCCAGGACCGGCGGCGGCTCACGCCGAGCACGATCTGGGTGGCGTTCACCCCCCGCGCGAAGGCCAGCAGCCCGGCGGGGACGTCGTCGCCGACGACGTGGTGGAAGGTGCCGCCCAGGTCCTCGACGAGGGTCCGCTGGACGGCCAGTTCCTTGGGCGAGACGGCGGTGAGGCCGTCGCTGCGGGCTATGTAGACGGCCAGGACCTCGCCGCCCGCGCCCTTCTCCGCGAGGCGCACGGCGCGGCGTATCAGGGCCCGGCCCTCGGGTCCGCCGGTGAGGCCCACGACGATCCGTTCCCGCGAGCCCCAGATCTTCGAGACGCGGTGCTCGGTCCGGTACTCCTGGAGGTACTCGTCGACCCGGTCGGCGGTCCACAGGAGGGCCAGTTCGCGCAGGGCGGTGAGGTTGCCGGGGCGGAAGTAGTTGGAGAGCGCCGCGTC
>NZ_JBITTO010000028.1:0-1548 GCF_044541975.1 Streptomyces sp. NPDC085460 | reverse complement strand
CTAAGGGTTGTCCCGTTAAGGATCTTGGAGTCGCCGGACGTAGCGGCTCACCGTGCCGCGTGTGACCTATCCGGCGAGGGCGAGGTTGTGTAGACGGGCGATGCCGAGCATGGCGTGGTGGACGCCGTCGCCTTTGAGGCGGCAGTCGCGGAGGATCTTCCAGGTCTTCATGCGGGCGAAGACGTGCTCGACGCGGGCGCGGACCTGCTTGTGGGACTTGTTGTGTTCCTCTTTCCAGGCCGGGAGTTCGGTCTGGCCGCGCTGCCGGCGGTGTGGGATGACCAATCCGGTGCCGGGGTAGCCGCCATCGGCGATCGTGGTGGTCTTCCCGACCGCGGCCTTAGCACCGGACTCCTCCCACGCCTTGCAATCGTTGCGGTTCCCGGCGAGCGGCCGGCCGACCACCACGACCAGGCGGGTGTCGGCGTCGATGACGATCTGGTGGTTGGTGGAGTACCGATAGTTCTTCGACCGCTCGGCGATGGTGTGGTCGCGGGTGGGGACCAGGGTGCCATCCACAATGAGCACGGTGTTCTTGGCGAACCGCTCGCGCGACCGGAGCGCCAGTAGGGGGCCGAGGTGGTTGATGACCCGGCCGGCCGTGGACTTCGAGATGCCGAACAGCGGGGCGAGCTGCCGCAACGTCAGATTGGTGCGCCAGTATGCCGTGACCAGCAGAACCCTGTCTTCCAGCGGCAGACTCCACGGCCGGCCTCGGTGGACCACATCTGCTCCATCCCGACGCAGCATGGCCAGCAGCTTGCCGAAGCAGCGCGGGCTCAGTCCCGCGAACGGGGCTATCCAGGACGGCTCCGACGCCGTGATCACACTCGCCACTTCATGATCATCACCCGGGCTGACTCCATGCCGTGACAATCCCGCCGCTACGCTGACCAGGGCAGTCCACAGTGAGTAAGACCGGGGGAAACCGTGAACCGACCGCTGCTGTTCCTCGACGTGGATGGGCCACTCAACCCTTACGCAGCCAAGCCGGAGAGACGTCCCGACGGCTACACCACAATCCGAGTTCCCAGGAACGACGCCCATGGGGACGACAGGGGCCTCTCGTCCCGACGGCGCCCCCTGCGAGTCTGGCTCAACCCAGAGCACGGGCGAAATCTGCTCCAGCTCGGCTTCGAGCTGTGCTGGGCCACCACATGGATGGACGACGCCAACCGGTGGATCGCGCCGGTCCTCGGCCTTCCAGAACTTCCCTTCGTCGACTTCGGCGACGTTCTACTTCAAGAACGCCCCGATGGAGTCCACTGGAAGACCGGACCACTGGTGAACTACGCAGACGGCCGTCCTTTTGCCTGGGTGGACGACGAGCAGAGCGCGCTGGACCAGACGTACGTGACCGCCCATCACCAGGGAACCGGGCTCCTGCACCACGTCAACCCACGGATCGGCCTCCGGGAGAACGACTTCCACACGCTCGCCGGCTTCGCCCGGTCCCTGAGCACCTCACGAACCACCAGCTGAGCACCCCACCAGCTGTCCAGACCGCTCCGGACCCGCAGCCAAGATCTTTACGGGACAGCCCTTAGG
>NZ_JBITTO010000027.1:0-2505 GCF_044541975.1 Streptomyces sp. NPDC085460 | reverse complement strand
CTTCAGAACTAACACAGTGGACGCGAGCAACTGAGGACAAGCCCTCGGCCTATTAGTACCGGTCAGCTCCACCCATTACTGGGCTTCCACATCCGGCCTATCAACCCAGTCGTCTACTGGGAGCCTTACCCTCTCAAGGAGGTGGGAATACTCATCTCGAAGCAGGCTTCCCGCTTAGATGCTTTCAGCGGTTATCCCTCCCGAACGTAGCCAACCAGCCATGCCCTTGGCAGGACAACTGGCACACCAGAGGTTCGTCCGTCCCGGTCCTCTCGTACTAGGGACAGCCCTTCTCAATATTCCTACGCGCACAGCGGATAGGGACCGAACTGTCTCACGACGTTCTAAACCCAGCTCGCGTACCGCTTTAATGGGCGAACAGCCCAACCCTTGGGACCGACTCCAGCCCCAGGATGCGACGAGCCGACATCGAGGTGCCAAACCATCCCGTCGATATGGACTCTTGGGGAAGATCAGCCTGTTATCCCCGGGGTACCTTTTATCCGTTGAGCGACGGCGCTTCCACAAGCCACCGCCGGATCACTAGTCCCGACTTTCGTCCCTGCTCGACCCGTCGGTCTCACAGTCAAGCTCCCTTGTGCACTTACACTCAACACCTGATTGCCAACCAGGCTGAGGGAACCTTTGGGCGCCTCCGTTACCCTTTGGGAGGCAACCGCCCCAGTTAAACTACCCATCAGACACTGTCCCTGATCCGGATCACGGACCCAGGTTAGACATCCAGCACGACCAGAGTGGTATTTCAACGGCGACTCCACAACCACTGGCGTGGCTGCTTCAAAGTCTCCCACCTATCCTACACAAGCCGAACCGAACACCAATATCAAACTGTAGTAAAGGTCCCGGGGTCTTTCCGTCCTGCTGCGCGAAACGAGCATCTTTACTCGTAGTGCAATTTCACCGGGCCTATGGTTGAGACAGTCGAGAAGTCGTTACGCCATTCGTGCAGGTCGGAACTTACCCGACAAGGAATTTCGCTACCTTAGGATGGTTATAGTTACCACCGCCGTTTACTGGCGCTTAAGTTCTCAGCTTCGCAACCCCGAAAGGTCACTAACCGGTCCCCTTAACGTTCCAGCACCGGGCAGGCGTCAGTCCGTATACATCGCCTTACGGCTTCGCACGGACCTGTGTTTTTAGTAAACAGTCGCTTCTCGCTGGTCTCTGCGGCCACCCCCAGCTCACGGAGTAAATCCGATCACCAGGCGTGGCCCCCCTTCTCCCGAAGTTACGGGGGCATTTTGCCGAGTTCCTTAACCATAGTTCACCCGAACGCCTCGGTATTCTCTACCTGACCACCTGAGTCGGTTTAGGGTACGGGCCGCCATGAAACTCGCTAGAGGCTTTTCTCGACAGCATAGGATCATCCACTTCACCACAATCGGCTCGGCATCAGGTCTCAGGCTATGTGCTGTCCGGATTTGCCTAGACAGCGCCCTACACCCTTACCCCGGGACTACCACCGCCCGGGCTGGACTACCTTCCTGCGTCACCCCATCGCTTACCTACTACCACCTTGGTTCGCCGGCTCCACCACTTTCCTTTCCCCGAAGGGTCCGGAACGGCTTCACGGGCTTAGCATTAATGGGCTCGATATTGGGCGTTTCAAAGCGGGTACCGGAATATCAACCGGTTGTCCATCGACTACGCCTGTCGGCCTCGCCTTAGGTCCCGACTTACCCTGGGCAGATCAGCTTGACCCAGGAACCCTTAGTCAATCGGCGCACACGTTTCTCACGTGTGTATCGCTACTCATGCCTGCATTCTCACTCGTGAACCGTCCACAACTCGCTTCCGCGGCTGCTTCACCCGGCACACGACGCTCCCCTACCCATCACAGTCCCCGTTGGGGGTATGTACTGCAATGACACGACTTCGGCGGTACGCTTGAGCCCCGCTACATTGTCGGCGCGGAATCACTTGACCAGTGAGCTATTACGCACTCTTTCAAGGGTGGCTGCTTCTAAGCCAACCTCCTGGTTGTCTCTGCGACTCCACATCCTTTCCCACTTAGCGTACGCTTAGGGGCCTTAGTCGATGCTCTGGGCTGTTTCCCTCTCGACCATGGAGCTTATCCCCCACAGTCTCACTGCCGTGCTCTCACTTACCGGCATTCGGAGTTTGGCTAAGGTCAGTAACCCGGTAGGGCCCATCGCCTATCCAGTGCTCTACCTCCGGCAAGAAACACACGACGCTGCACCTAAATGCATTTCGGGGAGAACCAGCTATCACGGAGTTTGATTGGCCTTTCACCCCTAACCACAGGTCATCCCCCAGGTTTTCAACCCTGGTGGGTTCGGTCCTCCACGAAGTCTTACCTCCGCTTCAACCTGCCCATGGCTAGATCACTCCGCTTCGGGTCTTGAGCGTGCTACTGAATCGCCCTATTCGGACTCGCTTTCGCTACGGCTTCCCCACACGGGTTAACCTCGCAACACACCGCAAACTCGCAGGCTCATTCTTCAAAAGGCACGCAGTCACGAC
>NZ_JBITTO010000026.1:0-3169 GCF_044541975.1 Streptomyces sp. NPDC085460 | reverse complement strand
GCCGACCACCTCATGAGCAAGCACTCGAACGCGCTCGTGATCCTGGTCGACCTGGACGACTTCAAGGCCATCAACGACACCCACGGCCACGCCGCCGGCGACACGGTCCTGATCGCCACCGCCGACAGGCTCACCGCCTGGTGTGGCCGGTACGGAATCGCCGCCCGCCTCGGCGGTGACGAGTTCGCCGCCATCGTCACCGACCCCGCCCGCACCCCCGGCCTCGCCGAGCTCCGGGCCGCGCTGGACGAGCCGGTCACCCACTGCGGGCATGTCCTGCCGGTCTCGGCTTCGGTCGGGCACTGCCACCGCGACGACATCGCGGTCCCGGTCCTGACCGACGCTCTCTCGGCCGCCGACGCGTCGATGTACGCGGTCAAGGGACGCGGCAGGCGCAACACACGCTAAGCGGCCCCCGGGGCGGCCTCGGTCGCCAAACTTCCGCCGCCCCGGGCGCCATCAACCCCATTCCAGATCCACCGGACCCGAAAGGGAGCACTCATCATGCCTGAGAACACCCCCGCCCGGCGCGTCTGCCGCGACTGCGACGGCTTCCCCGTCGTCCACATCACCACCGGCAACGTCACCCCCGACGGCCGGCGCCACACCCTCGCCGCCACCTGCCCCGCCTGCAAGGGCACCGGCACCCGCACCAACCGGGCCACCCTCGCCCCGGCCGGGCGGTGATCGACATGGACAACATCTCGGTCAGCAGCCACCTCAGGGCGGACACCCGAACCCGCGTCACCTCGTACCCCGACCACTCCCGCCCCTTCGTCAGCCTCCGCATCGAGGGCGACGCCATCGAGATCGCGCTCCTGTGCTCCCACGGTTCGGCCGACGCCTTGCGCACCCTCGCGACCGCCGCGACCGAAGCCGCCGCCGCCCTCGACGCCCTGACCGTCGACGCGAAGGAGGAGACCGGACGTGAGTGACCTGACCCCGACCTCCTCCAGCCCCGGCCTGCACGTCAGCAAGCCGTCCCCCTCCGAGCCGGCCACCGCGTCCGCCGTCTGCCACTGCGGCGCCTCCGCCACCGCCAAGGGTGACGCTCAGGTCGGTGCCCTGGTCGCCGGATGGAACACGAACCACGGCTCCGCCCACAGCCGGGGAGGCGCTGCGTGAACGCCTCGCCCCGGGTCCTGGACCTGTTCTCCTGCGCCGGCGGTGCCGCCATGGGCTACCACCTCGCCGGATTCGCGGTCGACGGCTGCGACATCGCCCACCGCCCCAACTACCCCTTCGCCTACCACTACGGCGACGCCCTCGACCACCTCACCCACCTGATCACCACCGGCGAGATCGAGCGCTACACCCTCGTCCACGCCTCCCCGCCCTGCCAGGCCAGCTGCACCATCACCGTCGGCACCAACGCCTCCCAGGGCTGGGGCAACGCCCACGTCGACCTCGTCGCCCCGACCCGCGAACTCCTCGACGCCACCGGCCTGCCGTACGTCATCGAGCAGCCCAACGGCCGCGCCGCAATCCGCAAGGACCTCACCCTGTGCGGCGAGATGTTCGGCCTCGGCGTCCTGCGGCACCGCAACTTCGAACTCGGCCGCTGGTCCACCCCCAAGCCCACCCACCCCCGCCACCGGGGCTACGTCCGTGGTCACCGCCACGGCATCCGGCGTGAGGGCCCCTACGTGGCCGCGTACGGCAAGGGTGGCGGCAAAGCCACCGTGCCCGAGATGCAGCAGGCCATGGGCATCACCTGGACCGACGTCCACGCCGAGCTGACCGAAGCGATCCCGCCCGCCTACACCCGCTGGATCGCCACCGCCTTCCTCACCGCCCGACAGGAGGTCCTGGCGTGATCGACTCCGCCCTCGCGGCGGGCCTGGACCCGGCCACCCTGAGCGACCTGCTCCGGGTGGCCGGGTCCCCCGGCTTCGACCGCCTCACCGAACAACTCCGCCGCACCGGCGGCTGCACCGCCCCCATCCGCCTCACCGGCGGCACCAAGCTCCTCGACCCCGCCACCCGCACCGTCATCCACGCCTACACCACCGACGCCGAACCCGGCGGCGTCCTCCGCGTCGCCTGCGGCAACCGCCGCGCCTCCCGCTGCCCGGCCTGCGCCTGGACCTACGCCGGCGACACCTACCACCTCATCCGCGCCGGCCTCACCGGCGATCCGGCCAAGGGGACTCCGGAGACGATCCGTGATCACCCGCGGGTGTTCGCCACGCTCACCGCCCCGTCCTTCGGCCCGGTCCACAACCGCCCCGGCACCCGCCCCTGCCGCTGCGGAATCCAGCACGCCGAGGACGCCCCGGAGCTCGGCACCCCGCTCGACCCGTCCTCGTACGACTACGCGGGCGCGGTGCTGTGGAACAACCACGCCTCCGAGCTGTGGCGATACTTCACGATCTACCTCCGCCGCGAGATCGCCGCCCGCGCCGGCCTCACCCAGAAAGCCGCCCGCGAACAGTCCCGCGTCTCCTTCGGCAAGGTCGCCGAGTACCAAAAACGCGGCGCCGTCCACTTCCACGCCGTCATCCGCTTCGACGGCCCCGACGGACCGCACACCCCGCCCCCGCACTGGGCCACCCTCGACCTCCTCACCGACGCCATCCACGCAGCCGCCACCCGCGCCCGCGTCACCGTCGACGCCGCCCCGGACCACGGCATCGCCCAGGACCTCGTCCTCACCTGGGGCACCCAGCTCGACGTGCAGCCCATCGGTGCCTTCGGCCAGGGCGAGGAACTGACCGAACAGGCCGTCGCCGCCTACGTCGCCAAGTACGCCACCAAGGCCGCCGAGACCACCGGCACCGTCAACCACCCCGTCGGCAACAAGGAAGCCCTCATCCTCCTCGCCGTCCCCGACCACCCCCGGCGCCTGATGGAAGCCTGCATGGACCTCGACGCCGCATACCCGGACCGCCGCCTGCGCGCCTGGGCCCACATGCTCGGCTTCCGCGGCCACTTCTCCACCAAGTCCCGCGCCTACTCCACCACCCTCGGCGCCTTACGCCAGGTACGCGCCGACTACCGCGCGCAGCAACAGCGAACCGCCCTCGGCCTGCCCGACCCCGACGAGCACCCGGAGTCCACCCTCCTCGTCGTCGCGCACTGGGCCTACGCCGGCCACGGCGCCACACCCGGCGAGTCCTGGCTCGCCGCCAACATCCGCCGCGACATCCAGCACAACCGCGAACACGCC
>NZ_JBITTO010000025.1:0-8606 GCF_044541975.1 Streptomyces sp. NPDC085460 | reverse complement strand
TTGCCGTGGGCCATGCGGCGGCGCAGCGCCTGGGGCGACATGTCGACCAGCTCGATCTGGTCGGCCCGGCGGACGATCTCGTCCGGGACGGTCTCGCGCTGGCGGACGCCGGTGATGGCCTCGACGACGTCGCCGAGCGATTCGAGGTGCTGGATGTTGACGGTCGACACGACGTCGATGCCGGCGGCGAGCAGTTCGGCCACGTCCTGCCACCGCTTGGGGTTGCGGGAGCCGGGCACGTTGGTGTGGGCGAGTTCGTCGACGAGGGCGACGGCGGGCCGGCGGGTGAGGACGGCGTCGACGTCCATCTCGGTGAAGACGGCGCCCCGGTATTCGAGCTCGCGGCGGGGCACCTGCTCCAGGCCGTGCAGCATGACCTCGGTCCTGGGCCGGTCGTGGTGCTCGACGAAGCCCACGACGCAGTCGGTGCCGCGCTCCACCCTGCGGTGGGCCTCGGCCAGCATCGCGTACGTCTTGCCGACGCCGGGCGCCGCACCGAGGTAGATCCGAAGCTTGCCACGTGCCATGGACCGACCATACGTCCGGCTGATCGGACATTCCGCACCTGGGGGAACACCCCGGTGCGGTATTGACGTGATTCTGATGCGCGCCGGGGCCGTGCCGGTCTACCGGCGGCTCAGGCTTCGGCTATCTCCCCGTCGCGGAGTTCGAGGACCCGGTCGGCGAGGCCGAGGAGCTGGTGGTCGTGGGTGGCGACGAGGGCGGTGCAGCCCTCGCTGCGGACAACGGCCCGGAGGAGTTCCATCACGGCGAGGCCGGTCTCGGCGTCGAGCTGACCGGTCGGCTCGTCGGCGATGAGCAGGGCGGGCTTGTTGGCGAGGGCGCGGGCGATGGCGACGCGCTGCTGCTGGCCGCCGGAGAGCTCGCCGGGGCGCTGGTTGGCGTGGTCGGCGAGGCCGACGAGGGCGAGCAGCAGGGCGACCCGCTCCTCGCGCTCGGCGGGGTCGGCCTTGCGCAGCCGGAGGGGGACGCCGACGTTCTCGGCGGCGGAGAGGATGGGCAGCAGACCGAAGGACTGGAAGATGAAGCCGATCCGGTCGCGGCGGAGCTCCAGGAGGCCGTCCTCGCCGAGGGTGGAGAGGTCGGTGCCGTCGATGACGATCCGGCCGTCGTCGGCGCTGTCGAGGCCGCCGACGAGGTTGAGCAGGGTGGTCTTGCCGGAGCCGGAGCGGCCCTTGAGGGCGACCAGCTCGCCGCGGGGGATGTCGAAGGAGACGCCCTTGAGGGCGTGGACGGCGGCCTCGCCCTCGCCGAACGTCCGGCGCAGCCCCTCCACGCGGATCATCGGCCCCCCGGCGGGGCCATCGACGACGGCCGTCGCGGACTGCGTGCGGTTCTCGCTCACCCTGCGCTCCCCCTCCTCGAACACCTGCACTGGCAAGTATGGTCGGCCCCCGCCCCCGAGACCAGAGCCCGGCACCCCGATCCGACCCCGATCTTCGGACGGGAAACCCCGGCCACCGGACACGGGGGGACCCGGACACCGGACACGGGGAGTTCCCGGAGGGGCCCTCCGGGAAGGCGTACGGGCCTCCGGTCACCGGTCACGGCCGGGAAGACGTACGGGCCTCCGGCCGCCGGTCCCCGCACCGCACCGCGCCGCCCGGATACGGCCGGCCGGGAAGACGTACGGGCCGCCGGTCCCCGCACCGCCCCCGAACGGCCGGTGGGCCGCCGTCCGTACGTCGTGCGTACGGTCGGCGGCCCACCGGACCGGGGTTCCCGAAAGGGTCGGGGTCGCGTCAGCGGATCTCGGTGATCTCCGGGCCGCGCTGGAGCTGGCCCATGCCGCCGGAGAAGCGGGACCCGGCCTGCTCCTCCTGCTGCACGCCGTCCGGCACCATCTGCGCGTCGTTCGGCAGCTTGAGGACGATCGGGTCGCGCGGGGCCATCGGGCCCTCGCCGCGGGCGACCACGGTGTCCCGGACGATCTGCTCCAGGAGGCCGGCCGCCTCGGGCTGGACCGCGCCCTGGCCGGAGATGACGCCGCGCAGGAACCAGCGCGGGCCGTCGACGCCGACGAAGCGGACGATCTGCACGCCGCGGTTGCCATCGGGCAGCTGGACGGGGACCTGCGCGCGCAGCTCCCAGCCGAGGGGGCCCTCGACCTCGTCGATGGCGCCGCCCTGCTGGACGATGCCGGTGGCGATCTCCTCGCGGACCTCGCCCCAGATGCCTTCCTTCTTGGGCGCGGCGAACGCCTGGAGCTGCACGGCGCTGTCGCGCAGCACGATGGTCGCGGCGACGATCGCGTCGCCCGCCACCTCCACGCGGAGCTCCATGCCCTCGACACCGGGCACGTAGAGGCCGCCGAGGTCGACGCGGCCCTCCTCGGGCTTGGCGACCTCGGAGATGTCCCAGGGACCGTCCGGCCGGGGTGCCGGCGGAAGGTTCGCCCTGCGCGGCTGGTCGGCCGCGTCGGCGGCGTCCTCGCCGGTCACCTCGTCGACGACCTGCTCGGCCTCGCCCGCCTGGTCGGCGGCACCGCTCTTCTTGCGACGTCCGAACACGTCACTGTCCTTCCCGGTCGGATACGACCGAAGCGTATCGATTCCCACCCGTCGTGCCGTCCACGGCGGCATGACCGCCGGTGGACCCGAAGCCCCCCTCGGCCCGCGCCGAGCCGGGAAGCTCCGCCACCTCGTGGAAGCGCACCTTCTCGACCTGCTGGACGACCAGTTGGGCAATCCGGTCGAACCGTTCGAACCTGACGCTCTCGCGCGGGTCGAGATTGACCACGATCACCTTGATCTCTCCACGGTACCCGGCATCCACCGTCCCCGGGGCATTCACGAGCGCGACTCCGCAGCGGGCGGCCAGTCCGGACCGGGGGTGGACGAAGGCGGCGTAGCCGTCGGGGAGGGCGATGGAGACGCCGGTGGGGAGCACGGCCCGCTCGCCGGGGGCGAGGACGGCGGCCTCGGTGGTGACGAGGTCGGCGCCGGCGTCGCCGGGGTGGCCGTAGGCCGGGATCGGCACGTCCGGGTCCACCCGGCGGATCAGTACGTCGACGGGAGAGCGCATCAGGGGTTCACCTCGAAGGCGCGGGCGCGCCGGACCTGGTCGGGGTCGGACATGGCGGCCTGGATCTCCTCCGGCCGCCCGTTGTCGATGAAGTGCTCGACCTTGACCTCGACGAACATGGCGTCGGCGCGGACGGCGACGGGTCCGTCGGGGCCGCCGATGCGGCCGGTGGCGGTCGAGTAGATCTTGCGGCCGTGGACGGCGGTGACCTCGGCCTGGAGGTGGAGCACGGTGCCGACCGGCACGGGCCGGCGGAAGTCGGTCTCCAGGCGGCCGGTCACGGCGATGACGCGGAGCAGCCAGTTCAGGGAGCCGAGGGTCTCGTCGAGCGCCGTGGCGAGCACGCCGCCGTGGGCGAGCCCGGGGGCGCCCTGGTGGTCGGCGGTGACGGTGAACTCGGCGGTGACGGTGACGCCGTCGCCCGCGCGGGCCTCCAGGTGGAGGCCGTGGGGCTGCCCGTCGCCGCACCCGAAGCAGTGCCCGTAGTGGGAGCCGAGCGGCTCGCCGGGGGCGGGCGCGTCCGGGTGGCGGACCGGCGCCACGGCGTCGGGCGGCGGGGTGAGGGCGGCAGATGTTGCAGTCACAGGCGCAGACCTTACCCGCGCGGCCGGGCGCGGGTCGCGCCGTGCCAAGCTTGGACGCATGCAGCCTTCCGCGCCCTCCCCGGTCCCGTCCCCCGAGTCCCCCGTCTCCCCGGCGGCGCCGCGCTTCGACGAGCGGCTGACCGTGCCCGGGTCGTGGTGGGCGATCGTGGGTCTGCTGGCGCTCTCCGGCGGTCTGGTGATGTTCCCGCTGGGGACGGTGCCGACGCTGGGCGGTCTGATCGCGGCGGGCGTGGCGGCCGGTGTGGCGGCGTCCTCGTACGGCTCGGCCCGGATCCGGGTGGTGGCCGGTTCGCTGGTGGCGGGCGAGGCCCGGGTGCCGGTGTCGGCGCTGGGGGCGGTCGAGGTGCTGGACGAGGAGGAGGCGCGCGCCTGGCGCATGCACAAGGCCGATCCGCGCGCCTTCATGCTGCTGCGCGGCTATGTGCCGCGCGCGGTGCGGGTCGTCGTCACGGACCCGGCGGACCCGACGCCGTACCTGTACCTGTCGACCCGTGACCCGGAGGGCCTGGCGGCGGCGGTGGAGGCGGTGCGGGAGGAGGGCTGAGGCCCTCCCCCGTCGCGGGTGCCCGTCCCGGGGCCGCTCCGGGCGGCCCGGGGCGGCTAGAAGCCCAGTTCCTTGGGGTTCTCGGGCTGCTCCAGGGGCGGGAGCTCCACGAGCTTGTCCCAGGGGACCTGGCGGGCTCTGAGGTCCTTGCGGATGTGCCCGGCGAGCTTCCTGGTGTCGCGGCGGTTCATGACCGCTCCGACGGCCGCGCCCACCATGAACGGGGTGAGGTTCGGCAGGTTGCGGACCATGCGCTTCATGATCTGCTGGCGCAGTTCGCGCTTGAGCTGTCCGCCGAGGGCCGCGTTGATCGTCGTGGGCTTGGTGGGGTCGATGCCCCGCTCCTCGGCCCAGGAGGTCAGGTAGGCGGCCGAGCGCTGGGGCAGGGTGCCGGGCGGTCGCAGGCCGTAGACCTCGTGGAGCTCGGCGATGAGCTTGAGCTCGATGGCGGCGACGCCGGTGATCTCCGCGGCCAGCTCGGCCGGCATGGCCGGCGGTACGGGGAGCATGGCGGCGGCTCCGATGCCCGCGCCGACGGTCGAGCTGGCGTTGGCCGCGCCGAAGACCAGTTTGTCGGCCAGCTCCTCGGGGCCGAGCCCGGGGAACTGCTTGCGCAGGGTCGCGAGGTCGCGGACGGGGACGCGCGGGGCCAGCTCGATGAGCCGGTCGGCCAGATAGCCGATGCCCGCCTTGGCTCCGTCGCCGCTCCGTTTCACGCCCTTTTTGACGCCCTCCACGCTCCGGCGGACGGCGTCGATGCGCGCGGCGTCGATCTTGATGCGGTCGAGCTGCGCGCGTGCCGGGTTGGCCAGTCGCCTGACGGCGCCCAGCCTGCCGTGACCGCTCGCGTCACGGTCCTCGGGCACCTCGGGGTCCGAGGGGCCTTCGGGGTCCCGCTCCGCGGGGAACGGTGCCTCGCCCTGCCCGGGGACGGAGGCAGCTTCGAGCGAGGCCGTGGGGCCTCGCTCGTCGTCCGCCACGCCGAGGGAGGGCTGGGGGGCGGCCTGCGCGGCGTCGGGAGCCTCCTGGGCGCCCTCCGTCGGGCCGGTGCCGCCCTTGTACGTCCGGGGCTTCGAGGGAAGCCTCAGACGCCGCTTCCGGGACGGTGTGTCGCCTGCCACGGCCGCGCCTGACTCAGTCGCAGTCGCGGCAGATCGGCTGGCCGTTCTTCTCGCGCGCCAGCTGGCTGCGGTGGTGCACGAGGAAGCAGCTCATGCAGGTGAACTCGTCGGCCTGCTTCGGCAGGACCCGGACGGCCAGCTCTTCGTTCGAGAGATCGGCGCCCGGGAGTTCCAGGCCCTCGGCGGCCTCGAACTCGTCGACGTCGACCGTGGAGGTCGACTTGTCGTTCCGACGAGCCTTGAGCTCTTCGAGGCTGTCCGAGTCGACGTCGTCGTCGGTCTTGCGTGGGGTGTCGTAATCCGTTGCCATGTCGCTCTCCCCCTCTGGGTGGTTGCGGGTGTCTCAGCGCACGTAACGCGTGAGAGGTCGGACTTGTGCCCGACCCGAGGCGCAGATTTTGCCTCACATCAAGGTCTGTTACTCAATCGACACCCGTCCCGCGCCCTACACGAGTGATCGGGTACGAGTGGCGAAGCGGACCGTACACGGTCTCCGGCCGGCCCGGGTGGCCCGCCACCCCGTGTACTTTCCGCCGCCCGGCGCCCGGGAAACCCGGACTTTTCCGGGTTTTCCCCCGGAATTCACGGTCACGGAGCGCGACCCGACGGGCACTCGCGCTTGTGATCGATCACACATGCCCGTCTCAGGAGAAGGGTCCTGGAATTCCGCTCAAAGCGAACAGATCGGGCTTCGTCCTTGCAGTCTGTCAGATCGGCAGAGTGACACGCATCACCAGGCCACCGCCTTCGCGGGGCTCCGCCGAGATGCGGCCGCCGTGCGCCCGGGCCACCGAGCGCGCGATCGACAGTCCGAGTCCGACGCCCTTGTCGCTGCCGGTCCGCTCCTGGCGGAGCCTGCGGAACGGCTCGAAGAGGTTGTCGATCTCGTACGCGGGGACCACCGGGCCCGTGTTCGTCACCACGAGCACCGCCTGGCCGTGCTGGACCTCGGTGGTGACCTCGACCCAGCCCCCTTCCGGGATGTTGTACCGCACGGCGTTCTGGAGCAGGTTGAGGGCGATCCGCTCCAGGAGGACGCCGTTGCCCTGGACGACCGCCGGGGAGCGCTCGCCGCGGATCTCCACGCCCTTCGCCCCGGCCTCCTCGTGCACCTGGTCCACGGCCCGCTCGGCGACCTCGGCGAGGTCGACGGACTTGCGCTCGACGATCTGGTTGTCACTGCGGGCGAGCAGCAGCAGGCCCTCGACCAGCTGCTCGCTGCGCTCGTTGGTGGCCAGCAGGGTCTTGCCGAGCTGCCGGAGCTCCACCGGCGCCCCGGGGTCGGAGAGGTGGACCTCCAGGAGCGTGCGGTTGATCGCCAGCGGGGTGCGCAGCTCGTGCGAGGCGTTGGCGACGAAGCGCTGCTGGGCGGTGAAGGCCCGCTCCAGGCGCTCCAGCATCTCGTCGAAGGTGTCCGCGAGCTCCTTCAGCTCGTCGTCCGGGCCGTCCAGCTCGATCCGGCGGGCCAGGTCGGAGCCGGCCACCTGGCGGGCGGTCCGGGTGATCCGGCCGAGCGGCGAGAGCACCCGGCCGGCCATGGCGTAGCCGAAGGCGAAGGCGATGATGCTCAGCCCCAGCAGGGCGAAGAGCGAACGGCGCAGGAGGTCTTCCAGGGCCCGGTCGGACTGCTGGCTCAGGCAGATGGAGACGGCGTGGTTGAACTGCTCACCGGTGCCCTTGTCGGGCAGGCTGCACCACGAGGTGGTGGGCTGGACCTCACCGGTGACGATCTTGAACGGCAGCTGGGCGGCGCTGTTGCTCAGCGCCTGCGCCGTGAAGAGGTAGATGATCGACAGCAGCAGGATGCCGGCGATCAGGAACATGCCGCCGTACAGCAGCGTGAGGCGTATCCGGATGGTCGGCCGCAGCAGCGGCCTGACCGGGTCCCGCGGGTCCCAGGTGGGCTTCGGTGGCGCCTGCGGGTGCGGCGCCGGGGTCGCGGCCATCGGTCAGATCCGGTAGCCGGAGCCGGGGACGGTGACGATGACGGGCGGCTCGCCCAGCTTGCGGCGGAGGGTCATGACGGTGACCCGGACCACGTTGGTGAACGGGTCGGTGTTCTCGTCCCACGCCTTCTCCAGGAGCTGCTCCGCCGAGACGACGGCGCCCTCGGAGCGCATCAGCACCTCCAGGACGGCGAACTCCTTGGGGGCGAGCTGGACCTCCCGGCCGTCCCGGAAGACCTCGCGGCGGTTGGGGTCGAGCTTGATGCCCGCCCGCTCCAGGACCGGCGGCAGCGGCACGGACGTGCGGCGCCCGAGGGCGCGCACGCGCGCGGTGAGCTCGGTGAACGCGAAGGGCTTGGGGAGGTAGTCGTCGGCGCCCAGCTCCAGGCCCTCGACCCGGTCGCTGACGTCGCCGGAGGCGGTGAGCATCAGGATGCGGGTGGGCATGCCGAGCTCGACGATCTTGCGGCAGACGTCGTCGCCGTGGACCAGCGGCAGGTCGCGGTCGAGGACCACGACGTCGTAGTCGTTGACCCCGACGCGCTCCAGGGCGGCGGCGCCGTCGTACACGACGTCGACGGCCATGGCCTCCCGGCGCAGTCCGGTGGCCACCGCATCGGCGAGCAGCTGCTCGTCCTCGACGACGAGTACGCGCACGTCGTTCTTCCTTCCTTCGGCGCTGCGGTCCGGGCGGACCGGCGGGCGATCTCCGCACACTGACTGTGCGTGTCCATCCTGCCCCGTACGCGCGTAAACCGGCTGTAAGACGGCGGTCCGCGGGAGCCGGAGACGGGCCCGGGGGCCGCCGGCGCGGGCGGGGGCACGGGCGGGGGCACGAAGAATTCACCGGAAGCGCGCGCCAGTTGAGGTTTCCGTGCGCGAAGGGGTGGGGAGGAGGTCTGCACACCCCGCGATCACACCCTGTACGTGGCACGCCCACGGCGCTCTTCCGTCCCCCGGGAGCGGACAGTGTGTGATCCACCCACCCCCGGCACTCCCCAGTGCCGCAGGACCCACGAGGAGGGGCGCATGGACGCGTTCACCGCAGGGCTGCTGCACCGCATCAGGACCACGCAGACGGACCTCACGCGGGCCCGTGAGACCGGCGACGAGTACCTCGCGGAGGTCGAGCAGGCCGAGCTGGAGGACCTGCACCGGCTGGCCGCGGAGCACGGTGTGGAGGTCGCGCAGACCTGCGCGCCGAGCGCCTGAGCGACGGCGCTCCCCCGGGAGTGCCGCGGCGGGGGGCCCGCCACCCGGGGGGCGCCCGCGCCCCCCCCGCGCCGCGGGCCGGGCCCAGCGTGCCCCACCCCCGCCCCGCCCGACCCGACAAGATGGGGGGGGC
>NZ_JBITTO010000024.1:0-17420 GCF_044541975.1 Streptomyces sp. NPDC085460 | reverse complement strand
CGCGCGGGGGTTGCGTTCCCGCTCCGCGGGAACGCTGGTGGCACGCTTCGCGTGCCACTCACCCCGCCTGCTTCGCAGGCGGGGTGACGCTTCGTCCGCTGCGCTCCCGAAGCGGCGGGGCTGCGCCCCGCTGGGCCGTGATTTCCGCTGCGCTCCAATCAAGGCTGGCGTGTCCGCTGCGCTCCCTCGCCTCAACGGTCCTTCCGGCTGCGCCTCCAGTCCCTTCGGGCCCGCTGGCGCGGGCCGGGCTGGCTGCTGGGATGGGGGGTCGCTCGTTCGGGTCGGGTTTCGGTGTAGTGGCTGCATCAGATTGATGCAGCATGTACCGTTGGCAGAAATAAGGGACACCCGCCGAGTCTTACTTTGGCGGAGGCGAAGGAGAAAGGTGTGGCTCGTGCATACTTTCCGGCTCTGGAAGCGTTACCCGGACGCGGTCGAGAAGGAATTCCGTGTCAGTGAGTTTTCCGGCGGGTCTTTCTCGGTGCAGCGAGGCCCGGACAACAACGACGCCTGCACGGCGTCCTGGTCGTGGATGAAGCCGCGCCACTTCCTTGAGGCTCAGCAGGCGCAGCCGGATGTCACCTTGTCCTGGTCCTCGCGGAGCGGGTCTTCGGGCGGCTGGTCGTACACGGTGGTCGGAGAGTCGGGGCAGGAGTCGGGGTGGCTTCCCGTGCCTGCGCTGGCGGCTCCCTCCGTGATCGTGGAGATGATGCCCCACCTGTGGCGTGGCCGGCACCGCCTTCTGCGGGCCTCGGAGAAGCGCTGGGAGTGGGCCGAGCTCACCGAGTCGACCGTGGCGAGCGCCGGCTTGCTGAGCGAGGACAAGTACGACCTCGACTACCAGCTGGACGAGGAAGAGGCCGCAGGCTTCGAGCAGTGGCAGGCCGAGCTGGAGGGCGCCGACGCCCGCCAGGAGCAGCAGACCGCCGCCGAGCCGGACACCGCGCCCGCGGCGCACGGCGAGGACGAGCGTCCGCTGGAGAGCGCGGAGCCCACCTGCTACCGGATCGTGGCCCAGTGCACGGACCCCGACCACCCGGGCGCGGCGATGCTGACGCACCACGCCTACGGGCGCACGGTCGAGGAGGCCCTGGCTAAGGTCCGGGCCGCGTTGGAGGGGCCGGGCACGGCATACGGGGACCGGGGCCTGTACCGCGTGGTGGAGGTGTCCGAGGAGAGCCCGCTGACCGAGGAGCGCGAGCGGGAACTCGCCCGCCGGCGGGTCGTCGACTGGGTGATGGAAGCGGCCCAGGCGGAGCTCCGGGAGCCCACCGGGGTCCCGCACTCGGAGATGTACGGGCTCCTGTGCGACTTCTTCACCCGCGCCATCGTCTTCCCCGGCTGGGGATTCCCCTTCGGCACCGAGAAGGAGGACGCCTCCCTGCACACCAGCAGCCCCGCCCGGGCCCTGTCCCGGCTCCTCCTGGAACACCTCACGCACCACCAGCTGGAACTGCGGGAGAGGGACGCCCGGTGAGCGGAGCATTCGAGACCCCGGCCGCACACGGGCAACTCAGCAGCGACCCGCTGCGCCGGGTAACGCAGTACCAGACGGCAGGCGTCAACGCCCGGCTGCGGCTGTTCGCGCTCCTTCAGGCGCAAGGCGTGCCCGCGAGCGAGGCGGACGACCTGGTGGCCGCGCTGGAGGCCGGAGCGGTCGCCGGGGCGCAGTGCGAGGTGGTGGAGCTGGACGGGATGGCGCCGGCCTCTCGTGGCCCGGTGTTCGAGGACGGCTGGGACGAGGGTGTCAGGACCGTGAGCGCGGCCCTGGTGGACGTCGCGGACAGGGGATGGTCCCGGCGCGGTGGCCGGTCGGCGGGGGCTGCTGAACTGGCCGTACATTTCGCGGACGTGAGGCAGCGTGAGCGGGCCGACCTGGTGCGCCTGGAGGCGTTCGTGCGGGAGGCCGTGCTGCCGGCCACGCACTCGCACTCCACGGCGCGGCGCCGGGTCCTGGAGGTGCTGGGCGGAGGCCGGCGGCCTGTGCACGGCGCGGACGGTGAACGCGGACGGGGACGTCGTGGTCTGCACGCTCGATGCCGGGCACTACGACCCGGACGACAAGCCGCCCTTCAACAGCGGGAAGCCCGGCGGCTGGCACAAGGCGGACGCGTCGATCTGGAACGACGCGGGTGCGGCCTGCACGCCGCACGCGGCCATCTGAAAAACCACAGGAATTCAGGCTCAGGGGAGGCGAGGAAATGTCAGCTATTCCACTCAAGGAACACCAGGTAGACCAGCGCACCGCGTTTCGCAAGTGGGTGGGATTCCCTGCAAGATCATCCGTGCCCCCGCAGGGTGCCCGGGGCACGATCGTGTCCGCAACCGGCTCGGGCAAGACGATCATGGCCGCCGCGTGCGCGCTGGAGTCGTTCGCGGATGGGCGGATCCTCGTCACGGTCCCGACCCTGGACCTGCTCGTCCAGACCGCCCAGGCGTGGCGGGCGGTGGGCCACCGGGCCCCGATGGTCGCGGTGTGCTCGCTGGAGAACGACCCGGTCCTGGGCGAGCTCGGGGTACGGACCACCACCAACCCGATCCAGCTCGCCTTGTGGGCCGGGCGCGGGCCGGTCGTCGTGTTCGCCACGTACGCCTCCCTGGTGGACCGCGAGGACGTCGACGCTCCCGAGGGCCAGCGGAAGGTGCGCGGGCCGCTGGAGGCCGCTCTGACGGGCGGGGAGCGGCTCTACGGGCAGCGCATGGACGGCTTCGACCTCGCCATCGTGGACGAGGCCCACGGAACCGCGGGGGATCTCGGTCGGCCGTGGGCGGCGATCCACGACAACCAGCGGATCCCCGCCGACTTCCGGCTCTACCTGACCGCGACCCCGCGCATCCTCGCCGCTCCCCGGCCGCAGAAGGGCGCGGACGGCCAGGAGGTGGAGCTCGCGACCATGGCCGACGACCCGGACGGGACCTACGGCGCGTGGCTCGCGGAGCTCGGGCTGTCGGAGGCGATCGAGCGGGAGATCCTCGCCGGGTTCGAGATCGACGTCCTGGAGATCCGCGATCCTTCGCCGGTTCTCGGGGAGTCGGAGGAGGCGCGGCGGGGCCGGCGCCTGGCGCTGTTGCAGACGGCGCTCCTGGAGCACGCGGCGAAGTGGAACCTCAAGACCGTCATGACGTTCCACCAGAAGGTGGAGGAAGCAGCCGCGTTCGCGGAGAAGCTGCCCGAGACGGCAGCCGAGCTGTACATGAACGACGCCTCCGACGCGGACCTGTCGGCCGCGGAGAAGCTGCCCGCGTCGTCGATCGACGCGGAGTTCTACGAGCTGGAAGCCAGCCGCCACGTCCCGCCGGACCGCGTGTGGTCGGCGTGGCTGTGCGGCGACCACCTCGTCGCCGAGCGGCGCGAGGTCCTGCGGCAGTTCGCCAACGGCATCGACGCAAACAATCGCCGGGTCCACCGGGCCTTCCTCGCCAGCGTGCGCGTCCTCGGAGAGGGCGTCGACATCACCGGTGAGCGGGGCGTCGAGGCGGTGTGCTTCGCCGACACCCGCGGCTCCCAGGTCGAGATCGTGCAGAACATCGGCCGGGCCCTCCGCCTCAACCGCGACGGCTCCACCAAGATCGCACGGATCATCGTGCCCGTCTTCCTGGAGCCGAACGAAGACCCCGAGGACATGGTCGCCTCCGCCAGCTTCAAGCCGCTCGTCGCCGTGCTCCAGGGCCTGCGCGCGCACGACGAGCGCCTGGTCGAGCAACTCGCCTCCCGGGCGCTCACGAGCGGCAAGCGCAAGGTCCACGTCCGGCGGGACGAGGACGGGCGGATCGTCGGGGCAGACGGCGCGGGCGACGGCGAGGACCAGGAGCAGGACGACACCGACGCCGCAGCCGAGTCCGCTCTGCTGCACTTCTCCAGCCCGCGCGACGCCTCGACGATCGCGGCGTTCCTGCGGACCCGGGTGTACCGGCCGGAGTCGCTGGTGTGGCTGGAGGGCTACCAGGCCCTCATCCGGTGGCGCAGGGACAACGAGATCACCGGCGTCCACGCGGTCCCGTACGACGTCGAGGTCGCAGTCGGCGTCACCAAGGACTTCCCGCTCGGGCGGTGGGTGCACCAGCAGAGGAAGGCGCTGCGGGCCGGGGAGCTGGAGGAGAGGCGCAAGACGCTGCTGGACGCCCCGGAGGCCGGAATGGTCTGGGAGCCCGGTGAGGAAGCGTGGGAGAACAAGCTCGCCGCCCTGCGGGCCTACCGTCGGGCGACCGGGCACCTCGCGCCCCGGCAGGACGCGGTGTGGGGCGAAGGTGAGGATATGGTGCCCATCGGGCAGCACATGGCCAACCTCCGCCGCAAAGGCGGCCTCGGGAAGGACCGGGAGCGAGCGGCGGAGCGAGCGAAGCAGTTGGCGGCGATCGACCCAGACTGGGACTGCCCCTGGCCGCTCGACTGGCAGCGGCACTACAAGGTGCTCGCGGACCTGGTCGACGCTGACGGCGTCCTGCCGGCCATCGACCCCGGGGTGCTGTTCGAGGGCGACGACCTCGGACGATGGCTGATGCGGCAAACCCAGCCGGGCACCTGGAAACAGCTCTCCCAGGAGCAACAGGAACGGCTTGCCAGGCTGGGCATCAAACCCCAGCAGCCGCCCTCCCCCGCCCCGGCGGCCCGTCCCGGGGCGAGAGGTCCGAGTAAGGCGCAGCAGGCGTTCCAGCGCGGACTCGCGGCCCTCACGCAGTGGGTAGAGAGGGAAGGCCCGGACCGGCCCGTACCGCGCGGCGCGGTCGTCGAGATCGACGTCGACGGCCAGACCGAGCCGGTGTCGGTACGGCTGGGCGTATGGGTCTCCAACACCAAAGCGAGGCGCGACAAACTCACCCAGGAACAGCTGGACGCGCTGCGGAAGCTGGGCCTGGAGTGGGTCTGACGGTCGTCGGCCAGACCCACTCGCATCCCGTATCCCACCAGATCATCGGAGGCGGAGCAGGAGGTCATCAACGGCACGTCGAATTCGAAGCGGCCAGCGGTGTACGGCAAGGTCGCGTGCAGCGCGGATGTGCTCGGCGGCCAGATGCTGTCTGGTGACGATGACGGGGGCGTCGTCACCGAGCCCTCGCAGCATGTTGTCGTAGGGGCATCCCGTCTCGCAGCCGTCCTCGCGGCGCTCAAGGGTGCCAGTGGTCAGGTGGTATAGGTGGACCCCGGTATCGGCGATCCCGCCCGGTGCAGTGGCCATGGTGATGAACTGGTTGAGCTGTGCTGCCGCGGCGCTGGTGGAGAAGACGAAGACGTTCTCCTTGCGGCGCAGCGGATGGTCGGCGGGCAGGCCGGTGATGTAGGCGGGGTCGTCGAGGGAGCCGTCGCGGTCGGCTTGGACGTGGGCGGGGTCGTACTGGCCCAGGCATTCCATACAGGCGCGACCTGGCGCGGCGATGTGGGCGCGCTATTCGGCGCCGCGCAGGCGTCCGCCGCGGGCGTCGACGGCGATGCCGCCGTCGACGACGGGGATGAGATGGGCGTAGGCGAGGAGGTTGAGGACGGCGCGTGGCCAGGGCCTGTCGACGCAGGAGAAGATCACGTCGCAGTCGGCTGCGGCGGCGAACCCGGCAGGTTCGACCACGCTCAGCTCGTACGGCGTCGCGCGGAAGTTCGTGGCGGTGGCCGCGCGGCGGGCGGTTCGGGCGGCGAGGTGGGCCTTGGCCCGGTGTAGGCGCACGTCACAGGTGGTGGAGTGCAGGAGACGGTCGAGGTTGTGCTCTTCGACGGTGTCGAAGTCGAGCAGGCTCAGGCGCTCGATACCGGTGCGGGCCAGGGCTTCGACGGCGAGCATGCCGACTGAGCCGCATCCGACGATACCGACGTGCAGACGGGCCAGGTTCTCCTGGGTTGTCTGCCCCCATGCGGAGACGGTGCGCAGTTGCCGGTTCGTCGCCGCCGGCACAGGCAGAAGGCAGTCGTTGAAGGTGATCGTCAGGTGGCCGCCGACCACGCGGACGCTCTCCGCTTCGGTGGGGGCGTAGCGGCGGGGGGCCTGCTGCTGCCAGATGCGGGCACTGAATCTGGCGTCCGCAGCCGCGAAGGTCAGACCGACCAGCGGGCGGCCGGTGATCACCTGGGTCTGCGCGGCGAAGGATGCCTCGGCCGCGTGGTCGATGCCGTTCAGTCGCTGCCAGCCCCGGCCCTTAGGGTGGGCATGGATGAAGCCGAGTCCACAGCCGTGCTCAGCTGCGAGAGCGGCGGCGCGCAGGAAGTAGGCGCTGGTGAAGTCCACCGTGCCGTGCACGATCCGCTCACCGTCCTGCGGCAGGACCACCTCGGTGAGCAGAGCGGTGGTGCGGCTGGCGCCGGTACTCGGCCGCCACAGCACGAAGCAGCAGTCCTCCTGCCCGTCCGCACGGCGCAGGTGATCGGTCAGGTGCTGGGCGACCTCGTTGGTCATCGCGACCGGCGTATGACGATCGGGCTGTCGGCTGAATACGCCGACTCGTCGCACTGGGGTCAGACCGAGGCGGTGTCGTCGTGGCCGAGGTTGCCGCCCAGTTCACGGGAGGCTTCGGCCTGGGCGAGGAGTTCCTGCGCCTTGGCCGTGGCGCCTTCGATGGCGTCGGCGCCGGCGAGGAAGCGCTGCGGTGGCTCGTTCTGGTCGGCGATCGTCAAGAGTGCGTGGGCGAGCTTGGCGGGGTCGCCGGGCTGCTGCCCGCTGATGCTCTTCCAGGCTTCGACTGTGGCGGTGGTGCGTTCGGCGTAGTCGTCGATGGTCGGCTCGGGCCAGGTGGTGGAGGCGTCCACGAGCAGCTCGGTGCGGAAGAAGCCGGGCTCCACGATCGTGGTGCGGATGTTGTACGGGGCGATGTCGTGGTGGAGGGATTCCATCCAGCCCTCGACGCCGAACTTGGAGGCGGCGTAGGCGGCGTTGAACTCGGCGCCGACGAGGCCGGCGATCGAGGAGAGGGTGATGATGTGGCCGTCGCGCTGGGCGCGCATGACGGGCAGGACGGCGCGGGTGACGTTCATGGGCCCGTAGAGGTTGGTCTCGATCTGCCGGTGCATGTGCTCCGGGGAGATCTCCTCGAAGAAGCCGGCGTAGAAGTTCCCGGCGTTGTTGATCAGGACGTCGATGCGGCCGAAGCGGTCGACGGCGGCCTGCACGGCCGCGTGCGCGTCGTCCAGGCTGGTGACGTCCAGCTTCGCGGCGAGCAGGTTGTCCTGCGGCCCGCCCAGGGTCTTCTCAACCTCCTCGGGACGCCGCCCGGTGGCGACGACCTTGTGGCCGGCTTCGAGGGCCTGGCGGGCGATGTCGGTGCCCAGACCGCGTCCGGCACCGGTGACGAAGATGACCTTGCTCATGAGGGATTCCTTTCGGGCGCCGGATTGCGGCACCCGGTGGGTTGGGGAGGGTTGTGTCGGCCCGGCTGCGCGGCGGTGGAGGGCTCACGCCTGTTCGGTGGGCATGATCCACAGCTCGCCGACGGCGGCGTGGCGGGGACGGGTGACCATGTAGGCGACACCGTCCGCGATGTCCTCGGGGGCCAGGACCTCGGTCCCGTCGAAGAAGGGATCGATGATCTCGCCGCGGACCTCGGGCTTGTTGTGCGAGCCCAGTTCGCTGTCCACGGCGCCCGGCTCCACGACACCCACGCGCACGTGGCGCTGGGTGACCTCTTGGCGCAGGGACTCCGTGAAGGCGTGCACGCCGAACTTGGTGGCGTTGTAGACACCGAAGCCCCGGCTGGCCACGCGGCCCGCGTACGAGCCGACGTTGACGATGTCGGCGACCCGGCGCGGGCTGTCGTCGGCGGCCTTCAGCAGGTGCGGCAGGGTGGCGCGGGTGGTGTAGAGCAGGCCCTGGACGTTGACGGCGATCATGCGGTCCCACTCGTCGGCGTCCGCGCCTTCGACGGGGCCCAGGAGCATCAGGCCGGCGTTGTTGACCAGGGTGTCCAGCCGTCCGTACCGCTCGATGACCTGCTGGACGGCGGCCTCGGCCTGGAGGCGGTCGGTGATGTCCGCCGCGATCGCCAGTGCCGTGCCGCCCGCCTGCTCGATCTCGGCGGCGAGGGTGTCCAGGCGGTCCTTGCGGCGGGCCACGAGCGCCACCGAGGCGCCGTCGTCGGCGAGGCGGCGGGCGGTGGCGGCGCCGATGCCGCTGCTGGCGCCGGTGACGAGCGCGACGGTGCCGGTCAGTTTCGAAGCCATCGGGGTGTCCCTGTTCTCCAGACGTACGGTGTAAGGGCAGACGGCGGTCAGCGGCAGCGGCGATCTCCTGCGTGCCGTCACGGCGCGTACTTCTCGAATGATCAGTGCCGTGCACCGGGCCCGCTATCCAGGCAACCACCCGCGGACGTCCCGTGGGCCCCCGTAAAGGGCACCGCTGTTCCGGGGGTCTGCCAGTACCCCTTTCGGCACGCTGACCTGCCAGGTACCGCCGTACGGTGGACCCATGGACCGCAGCAGTGAGATCCGTGAGTTCCTGCGCACCCGCCGGGCGCGGATCACCCCCGAGCAGGCCGGTATCGCCCCGCACGGCGGCGCCCGCCGCGTGCCGGGGTTGCGCCGAGAGGAAGTCGCCCAGCTCGCCGGAGTCAGCGTCGACTACTACATCCGCCTGGAGCGGGGCCGCACCCAGGGCGTCTCCGAAACCGTCCTGGAGGCCGTCGCCCGCGCCCTGCACCTGGACGAGGCCGAACGCGCCCACCTCTTCGACCTCGCCCAGCCCACCGCCACCACCCGGGCCCGCCGCAAGCGCCCCCTCGCCCCCCAGCGGGTCCACCCGGTCCTCTACCGGACCCTGGACTCACTCGACGTCCCCGCGGTGGTCCAGGGGCGACGCACGGACGTCCTGGCCGCCAACAAACTCGCCCACGCTCTCTACACCGACTTCGAAGCCCGGCCCCGCCGCGAGCGCAACTTCGCCCGCTTCGTCTTCCTCGACGAGGCCGCCCGGAGGCTGTACGCCGACTGGGAGCGGGTCGCCGGCGACTGCCTGGCCGCGCTGCGCCTGTACGCCGGGCGGAACCCCGACGACCCGCAGCTCACCGAGCTGATCGGCGAGCTTTCCCTGCACAGCGACGCCTTCCGCCGCATGTGGGCCGACCACAACGTCGTCGCCCACACCAGCGGCACCAAACGCCTCCACCACCCGCTCGTCGGCGACCTCACCCTCGACTACCTCGTCTTGGCCGTCGAAGGCGACCCCGAGCAGACCCTCACCCTCTACACCCCCGAACCCGCCTCCCCCTCCGCCGAAGCCCTCGCCCTCCTCGCCAGCTGGACCGGCACCTCCGTATCCCGGCCGCAGGCACCCGAAGAGACACACAACCCAGCCAGCTGACCCGAGAGCTCCCGCCACTCAACGCCGAACCCCGGCGGGACGCCGCCGATGGGGTTCCACTGCGTTACCAAAGGTTACGCAGCGTCATTCTCATAAATGGTCATCTGTGAGAGTTCTGCGACAGCCCCCGACGTGATCACGTTTCCGCAGGTCGCCGTTCGCAAAAGTCCTCTCGAAACCCGCATGTTGTGCGAGATGTTTCTGAGAGGCTGCGCGCATGGATCTCACGCCCGATCGGGCCGCACTGGCGGTAGAACGTCACGACTGCCCGAACTGTGACGCGCCCGCCGGCAGCGCCTGCCGCACCCGGGGCGGGAAGACAGCCGCGAAGTACCACACCCCGCGCTTCGTCCTCGTCCCCGCGCTCCGCGAGGAACTCGAAGTCCTCGTCCCCGCCGACCGCCACCCCGGCCGCGCGTGGAAGCAGGGCCCGGCGCTCGCCGTGGTGCCCGCGCCCCGCACCGAGCGTCCGGTCCGCATCGGGTACGCCAGGACGTCGACCGCCCGGCAGGAGCTGGCGAGCCAGCTCGAAGCACTCCACCGCGCGGAGTGCCACAAGGTCTTCAAGGAGCAGATCAGCACCCGCGTCAAGGTCCGGCCCGAGCTGGAGAAGGCGCTCGCCCTGGCCCACCAGTTCAAGGAGGCGGCCCCCGAGACGCCCGTCATCCTCACGGTGCATG
Organism: Streptomyces sp. NPDC085460; assembly: GCF_044541975.1. Taxonomy (NCBI): domain Bacteria; kingdom Bacillati; phylum Actinomycetota; class Actinomycetes; order Kitasatosporales; family Streptomycetaceae; genus Streptomyces; species Streptomyces sp. NPDC085460. The sequence goes on along the minus strand of NZ_JBITTO010000024.1, from coordinate 7,468 downwards.
AGCTCAAGCGCCTCGCGCGCAACGCGGCCGAGCTGATGACGCTGTCCGCAGAGCTCCAGGCCGGCGGCATCCAGCTCGAACTCCTCACCGGCCCGCTCACCGGCATCTACGACCCCAACGGCATGGGCGCCATGTTCTTCGCCGTCCTCGCCGTCGCCGGGCAGATCGAGCGCAACTACATCCGCGAGAAAACCCTCGAAGGCCAAGTTGCCGCAGCGGCCAAGGGCAACCACGGCGGACGGCCGAAGGTCATCGACGACGACATGCTCACCTTCGCCGTCGCACTGAAAGACAAGGGCGTCCCCGTCCCCGACATCGCGAAGAAGCTGGTCATCAAGACAGGGAAGAACGCGGGCAAGTCCCCTTCGGTCGCTTCGCTCTACCGCGCACTCGCTGAAGCCGAGGCCGCGGCGGACGACGGGTTGCAGCTACGACCCAAGCCCGTACACATCCGCCGGCCCGAGGACCCGCTCACCGGCGAGGACATTGCTCTGCGGGAACGACTCCAGGCCCAGCCCCACCCGAACGCGGAGACCCGCAGCCCCCATGATCGTTCTCACCGATAACCGCTGCACCGATGTTCCCCGAGGCCGATTTTGCTCAAAAATCCGCCGGCCCTGGCGTTTAGTAGGTCAACCAGGTGAATCACGCGACTCACCATCAGTGATGCTGCATTTTGAGATGGTTTCGCATTTCATTCCACTTCATACCAAAAGTCGATTATGTGACCGACGAGCGGTGAGGAATGATGTTCGTTGAGCCGTAGAGGAGTCGGAGTAGCCGTGGTGCTGGGCACTCGGCCTGAAGTGGTGAAGTTGGCCGGCGTGATTCGCGGGCTCGGCGCTGACGCACAGGTGGTGCACACCGGGCAGCACTACGACGACTCTCTGTCGGGCGGGATTTTCCGGGGGCTGGGGCTGCCGGATCCGCAGGTGATGATCCGGCGGGTGGGCGGGCTGCCGCGCGTCGAGCAGATGAGCTCCATGATCGGTCAGCTGGGCCGGGCGTTCGAGACGGAACGGCCCGCGGTCGTCGTGGTGCAAGGGGACACCAACTCCGCCTGTGCCGCGGCGCAGGCCGCCCACTACTTGGGTATCCAGGTGGTGCATGTGGAGGCGGGGCTCCGCTCGAATGACCGGAACATGCCGGAGGAGATCAACCGACGGGTCATCGGGGTGCTCGCCGACGTGCACTGCGCGCCCACCGAAGGCGCCGTGGCGCAGTTGCGCGCCGAAGGTGTCGAGCCGGGTCGTATTCACCTCACCGGCAACACTGTGGTCGAAGCCGTCCTCGCCTCGCTGCCCGGGCCTGCCTCCAGGGCCGCCGTGCTGAGGGAGTACGGGCTGAGCTCTGGGGGGTTCGTCCTTGCCACCGTGCACCGGCCGGAGAACACGGATGATCCGGAGCGGCTCAAAGCGGTTCTCGGTGAGCTCGCCGGGCTGGGGCTGCCTGTGCTGTTGCCGATCCACCCGCGGACCGCGGCGCGGGCACGTCAATACGGGCTGGGACGGCTGCTGGCCAGCCTGCGGGTGAACGAGCCGGTCGACCATGGCACCTTCCTCGCACTGGCACGCGAGGCACGCCTGCTGGTCTCCGACTCCGGAGGCGTGCAGGAGGAGTGCACGGTGCTCAAAAAACCTCTTGTCGTCGTCCGCAACAACACCGAGCGCCCGGAGGCGATGACCGACGGCTTCGCCGTGCTGGCCGTGCCCGGACCGGAAGTCGGCATCTGCGCTCGCGCGATGCTGGAGGACTCCGGGCTGGCGGCGCGGCTCGCGACCCGCCCCTCACCGTTCGGCGACGGGCGGGCCAGCGACCGCATCGTCGCTCTCGTCCGCGCCCTCGCCGAGCGAGCGGTGCCCCGTACCCGCCGGGATTCAGAGCATCCCGCAGTGGCGGCTCCCGGCGTCCGCTCCGCCACGCTGCCCTCGCCGGCCACCGTACCGGCCGGCCCGACTCCCTTTGGAGGAGACCCGTGTACCGACCACCCCACGCAGCCGGTGTCACCGGTGGAGGCGTCCTCGCCGCCACAGGAAGCAGCGGCGATGCCGCTGTCTTCCTCGCCGCTCTGAGTGTCCTTGCCCTGCTCCTCGTCGCATCCGGGATCTGGATGGTCCGCTCGGCGAGGAGCGGTACGGCGGGCATCTGACCGCCACGCGCAACCGACCGCTGTTCGGGCGCGGGCCTGCCCCGCCGGCCCGCGCCCCGCCGCGCACGACCGCGGCCCAGACCGTGTCCGCAGCCCGCCCCGCAGGGCGCGGCCTCTTCAGGAGGGACCCAGGAGATGGGTGGTTCCCCGAGCGTCGTGGTCACCTCCACGACGACGCTCTTCCTCGTGCTCGCCGTGGTCTCCCTCGGCTATCTGGTGGCACTCGTCGTCCCGTTCCTCCGCAGCAGAGCGCGGCCGGCGGGTGACGCCTCGCGCTTCGACTGGCACATCATCGTGCCCTGCCTGAACGAGGCCGCGGTCATCGGCGAGACCCTGGCCCGGCTGCGCGGAGCCTTCCCCGACGCTCATCTGTGGATCGTGGACGACGCCTCCGACGACGACACCGCCGCCATCGTCACGCTGCACCGGGAGGGCGACCCCCGGATTCATCTCGTGTCCCGCGAACTGCCCCGCGCCCGGACAGGCAAGGGCGACGCCTTGAACGCCGCCTACCGCGCCCTGGTCTCCGCGCTTCCCGAAAACTTCACACCCGACGGCGTCGTGATCGGCGTCTTCGACGCCGACGGCATCCCCGCGCCCGGATGCCTGGACGTCGTCGCCTCCCCCCACCTTCTCGGCGACCCGTCCGTGGACGCGGTTCAGATCGAGGTGCGGATGCGCAACCGGGACGAGCCGCGCCCGCTGCCCGGATCGGGCCCGGTGCGGAACCTGATCGCCCGTACCCTGGTCCGGATGCAGGACATCGAGTTCCGCGCCGCCGTCCCGGCCCTCCAGGCCGGCCGCTCCTTCACCGGGACCGTGTCCCTGGGGGGCAACGGTCAGTTCGTGCGACTCGGCGCGCTGCGTGCGCTGGACGACGACCCCGAGCGGGGCGGTCCCTGGCGCAACTCGCTGCTCGACGACTACGAGCTCGCCCTGCACCTGGCGCTCGCGGGCCGCACCGTCGCCTTCACCCGTGACACCTGGGTCGAGCAGGAGGGCCTGTGGAGCGCGGGACGTCTGCTCGTCCAGCGGACCCGGTGGAGCCAGGGAACGATGCAGTGCACCCGTCACCTGCGGACCGTGTGGCGGTCACGACGGCTGTCGGTCCCGGGCAGGCTGGAGATCAGCTACTCCCTTCTCCAGCCGTGGCTCCAGCTGCTCGTCAGCATGGTGTGTCCCGTACTGCTGGTCGTCGCCGTGAGTCACCTGATCGACCAGATGGACGGGGCCCCGGCCGCCGGGGGAACAGCACGGTGGGGACTGCTGCTCGGCTATCTTCTGCTGGCCGTCGTCCAGTTCGGCATGTGGGGTCCGCTGTACCGCGCGAAGTGCGAGCCCGGTCAGGGGTTCTGGCACAGTGTCGGCTGGGGCTTCGCCTACACGGCGTACGTCTGGTGCTACTCACTCGCGACCTGGCGCGCTCTGGGCCGTCACCTGCGAGGGCACCAGGCGTGGGCCAAGACCCGGCGCAACGCGGAGATCGCCGCACCGCGCACCGCGCACGCGCACCCGGACCACGCACGGGCCCGCTGACCTTGGCGCGTGGACGATTTGGTTCCTGCGAACCACGGGAAGCCGCGGCTCGCAGCCTCGGCCTCCGGCGGTCAGACCACGCCGGAGGCCGTCGAACCCGCGGACGCGGCGCTCTTCGTGTCCGGTCCGGGCACCTCGTCGACATCGTGCCCCGGGTCAGGGTCAGCGCTTGCTCCATCCCGGTCGGACAGCCCGGCGGCCACGTCGCGCCCGGTCCCCGGCCCGGCCGCCGACACCGCGACGGCCATGACCACGGTCAGCCCGCTGGCCAGGACGGCGAACACCAGGTGCTTGGTGTTCTCGATCGCCTCCCCGTAGACCGCCGTCAGGAACTGCGTCCAGGTCAGCGCCGCCGCGCACAGCACCGTCGCCACGAACGCACGGCGCCGGGGGTCGGCCGTACGACGCCACCACGGCACCGCGACGGCGCCCAAAACGGTCACCAACGCCAGCATCAGCCCACCACCGATGTCGCGTACCAGCGCGCTGAACAGGGCCAGGCGTGACTCCTGCGCGCCTGGGGCCAGCCCGGCCTCCGGGGGGTAGGAGCCGAGGTAGTCCGGGCGGGCCGCACCGAAGTCGTCCAGGGCGTCGTACGCGACACGGACGGTCACCCCCGGATGGGTGAGGAGGAAGGACGCGATGTTCCCGTACGTCATCCGGTCCTCGTAAGCGGCCCAGCGCGGATCGCTCTGCGGAGGCTCCTCCACCCACCAGCTCCTGCCCTCGTACCGGGCGAAGTCCGCCGGAAGCCCCAGGTCGACAGCGGCCTCACGCGGATCGTCGCTACGGGGCAGCAGGCCGACGAAGACCATCTCCGTGGGGTTGATCCGCCGGAACTGCCCGGGCTGCGCCGCGATCTCGCCCACGGCCGCCCCCACGATCACCACCGCGGCCAGCGCCGGTGCGATCCGGCCCCGCCATCCCGCCCGCCACCGGCCCAGCGGGACCCGGGCGAGCGCGAGGAGAATCACGAAGGGCACCGCCATCGTGGCCGACTGGGTCTTGGACGCCACCGCGACGACGGCTCCCGCCGTGAAGGCGAGGAGCCCGAGCAGACGCGCGACCGGGGCCCCGCCGAGATGGACCGCCCCCGCAAGGGCCCACACCATTCCGGTAAGTCCCGCCAGCTCTCCGTACGGTGACCCAGCGTATCCGGCGAACGTGCTGTCCGCGACCACCAGGAACAACAGCCCGCACACCACGGCCCTCCGCAGGACGCTTCCGCGCAGGGCCGCCGCGAACACCGCGAAGGCACCCGCGACCAGGAGGCAGAACAGCACCGCGAGGGCCCGCAGGTCGAGGACCCCGGGCAGGCCCAGCAGGCCGCTCAATGCCTCCGCGGCATGCAGCAGCCAGTTGCCGCTGCCGGGATAGACCTGAGCAGGATCACAGCCGTCCTGCGGCGCACGGGTGTACGTGAAGTGAGCGAACTTGAGCCACTGCTCCACCCCAGGCGGAACAAGGGTCACAACGTCGAGAGAGCACATCCGGCGAAACCCGTCCCCGTTGTCGGCCATACCTACCGGAGAGGGCACGAACAAGCGCACCGCCATCAGCCCGCCCGCCACGACACCAGCACAGAGAGCGAACCGATGGCGGAACCTGAACCGATTGCACGCTTTTGTCATGCGGACACTTCAACGGCCACCGACACGGCCTGCAAGAACGACACCCCGAACCGGAAAAGTCATATATGACCCGCCCGAGGCCGGCCAGGCCAGTCGAGGCGCATTGTCCTCTGACACCGTCGACGACGGCTCGTCACTACATCTCCGCCATCAGAGCCACCTGCATCGACCTGTACGGGATGTCATGGGCCAGCCGCATCGGCTCTGCATCTGGCAATGCGGTGGAAGCCACGCGCTTCGCCCCAGCGGGCTGCACACGGCAGCAGTTCGGCGAGTGACCTACGCCAGATGCCGGACGTTGAACACAGCGCCGCGTCTCCTTACCGAGACGTGAGCGGGCCCCTGACCGTCGGCGGCCAGGGGCCCGCCCTTCCATCCACTTGCTCAACCGGTAGCGGGCGCTCTCGCTACGGCCGGCGATCTCGCGCTCGGCTTTCCATGTGCTCGCTGAGGGCGATGTCAGGCGATGCGGTTCAGGTCTCCGTCATGTCGTCGGTGACCGTGGGCGGTGCCTGCGCGACTGTCCCGCCGCGGGCGGCACAGGGGTCCCCCACTGGGGCTGAGGTTGTGCATTGCTCATGGCACATCACGCTTCGTCTACTGCTCGGTGTCGCTGCCGGTCGCCCGGCGTCGCTGTGGTTGTCCTTCGAAGGACGGTTCGTTCATCCCAGACTGCCTCCGAAGGACCCGTTCATCGCGTCGGACTCACTGATCTGCAGGGTCCCACGGTGGGTGATCTCCACCTTGTAGAAACCTTCGCCCGCCGGTACGTCAGGGACGATCACCTCGAAGCTGCACGCGGTTCCGGCCTTGGTCGACTCGCCCAGGGCTCCGGTGGCGATGACCGTACCGGAGGCGTCGTAGACCGTGACCGCCGCGCCTTCGGTGATGTCGTCGAAGCCTTCGCTCCCCTCGCAGCCGCCTTTGCCGTCGCTGACCGCATTCCTGGTGAGCAGGAAGGTTCCGGTCAGCTGGAAGACGGTCGGTGTCGGCGACAGGGCCGGCGTCTGGGTGGTCGGCGACGGCGGAGGACTGACGGCCTCGGAAGACGGCCCACCGCTGCCTGTCAGCGCCCAGATGACGCCGGCCCCGCCCGCACCGATGACGACCCCGGCCACGAGGGCCAAGAGCAGGTTCCGGCGCTCACGCGCCGGTCTCCTCGCCCCCGCTGCAGGAGGAGGCTCTCCAGACCCGTCCATTACCTCAGAGTGCGCTTCTCCGCTCACCTCCGCATGCCAGGGACGCCCCTGCGCGAATGGCTGGACGTGAGCGTCTGGTGTAGCTCCCCTCTCGGGGCGTGATGGTGGAGGGCTGGCGCTCGCCGCGGTGTCGAACTTCCCCCCTGAGCACATCCACCATGCAGGAGTCCCGAAACGGCGCGGCCGCCTGATACTCGTCGCCCCGACTCGCCCGCCCGCGCCGTGAGAGGAGAAGGACACCTCCCCTGCGCGCCGCGGTCCTGGAACACTCGGGGCATGCCTCTCATCCGTGACATCGCCTCAGCCGACTACCCGGTGGTGGAGGAGCTGCTGTACTTGAGCGATCTGGGAGTGGGCGGGTTCTACGACCCCGGGGGCCTGGACGTCGTCGTGGCCGAGCTCCAGGGGCGTCTCGTCGGGGTCGCCGAGTTCGAGCTCCATTGCGACTTCGGGCACGACGAAGGCCGGGAGGCGTACCCCGGCGCGCAGACGTTCATCTACACGGTGGCCGTCGCCCCTACCGATCGTCGCGGCGGGGTCGGCCGGGCGCTTCTCGCCGAGATCGCCCGCCGGGCCCAGAAGGTCGGCGACACGTTCCTGGCCCTGGTGCCGCAGGACGGCGACCAGGAGGCTGGCCGACAGGCGTTCTTCCAGGCGTGCGGGCTCACGCTCTACGGCCCCACCGGGCCAGGCGCGGCCTGGGGCTGCCCGGTCTCGGAGATCCTCGCCCTGAGGGGCACGGCCGACGCGGCAGGTGAGTAGCCCGCACCGTGCGGTGGCCGGAGCGGAGCCGTGTCCGCTTCACCGGTCGGGGAGTTGAGCGGGCATGGAGAACGTCACCACCGCGGCCGGGACCACGGTGCCGGGTGCCGCGATCGAGCAGTTGCTGTTCACCACCGACTGGCTCACGGGCGTGCGCGGCGCCGCGAACACCACCCTCACCGAGCAGGCGG
>NZ_JBITTO010000023.1:0-34075 GCF_044541975.1 Streptomyces sp. NPDC085460 | reverse complement strand
ACTCTATCAGATCTTTCCGATCCGATTTCCTCGGTGCTTTCCGGTCCCGATTTGTTTTTCTCGGGGCCTTCCGGCGCTTTCCGACTTTATCAGAATCATTTCCGGCTACCTAATCGGTGGCTTTTCTTGATTTCCGATGAGAATCGGGAGTGAGTCAGACTCTAGTTGATTGCTGCCGAGCTGTCCAGCTCCAGGCAACCATCTGAATCTACCTCCCCGCGGCCACCGTGTCAACGGTTTTTGCGGGCACCGGAGGACAGTACCAGCTCCGCGGGGGCCGACGCACATCGGCGCGGGGCGGTCGCGGGGCGGTCGCGGGGCCGTGCTCAGGCGGGGAAGACGGAGGGCGGGGTGTCGAGGTCCTCCAGCTCGATACCGGGGGCGGCGAGGACGACGTCGCCGGCGATGTGGACGGTGTGGCGCTCGCCCGTGTCGAGGGCGCCGACCTGGTACTCGTCCACGGTCAGGGGGCCGTCGTCGGTGGGGTGGGTCTCGCGCTTCCGCAGGGTCCAGGACTGGTCGACGGTGAGCGGGGCGAGGACCGGGTCCGTGAAGGCGACGAGACGGACGCGGATCTCCGGGGCGCCGGGGTCGAGGCGCAGCAGCCGGGTGAGGGCGATGAGGAAGGCCGGGGACGTACCGGTGAAGGCGTGGGCGCGGACGTTTCCCTCGGTGGCGTGGGTGCCGGTGGGGTCGGTGCGGACCCAGGTGACGCCGTCGAGGGCGGCGCCGCGGACCTGCCAGCTCGCCGCGTGGAGTTCCAGGCGGATCGGGCGGCCGAGTTCGTCGACGGCCAGGTCGACGGAGCCGTGGTGGTCGCCGGCCGGGGTGGTGATCTGGGAGACGTAGCGCCAGCCGGAGGGGCCGGGGGCGCAGTGGAAGTGCTCCTCGCCGAGGGGGGTGTGGTCGTGCGGGTCGTGGAGCGAGTAGCGGCCGCGGGGCATGGGTCCTCGGTGGGGTGGGGCGGGAAAGGGGCAGGCCCCCGGCACCGTGGTGCCGGGGGCCTGACTCGGTGGGCCGGTGACGCGTGGGCGCGGTGGCGCCGGTGGCGTCAGTAGCGGTAGTGGTCCGGCTTGTACGGGCCCTCGACCTTGACGCCGATGTAGGCGGCCTGCTCCGGGCGGAGGGTCGTCAGCTTGACGCCGAGGGCGTCGAGGTGGAGGCGGGCGACCTTCTCGTCGAGGTGCTTCGGGAGGGTGTAGACCTCGGTGGGGTACTGCTCCGGCTTGGTGAAGAGCTCGATCTGGGCCAGGGTCTGGTCCGCGAAGGAGTTCGACATCACGAAGGACGGGTGGCCGGTGGCGTTGCCCAGGTTCAGCAGACGGCCCTCGGAGAGGACGATGACGACCTTGCCGTCCTCGAAGGTCCAGGTGTGGACCTGGGGCTTGACCTCGTCCTTGACGATGCCCGGGATCCTGGCCAGGCCGGCCATGTCGATCTCGTTGTCGAAGTGGCCGATGTTGCCCACGATCGCCTGGTGCTTCATGCGGGCGATGTCGGACGCCATGATGATGTCCTTGTTGCCCGTCGTGGTGATGAAGATGTCCGCCGTCTCCACCACGTCGTCCAGGGTCGCCACCTGGTAGCCGTCCATCGCCGCCTGGAGCGCGCAGATCGGGTCGATCTCCGTCACGATCACACGGGCGCCCTGGCCGCGCAGCGACTCGGCGCAGCCCTTGCCGACGTCGCCGTAGCCGAAGACCACGGCCGTCTTGCCACCGATGAGGACATCGGTGGCGCGGTTGATGCCGTCGATGAGCGAGTGACGGCAGCCGTACTTGTTGTCGAACTTCGACTTCGTCACGGCGTCGTTCACGTTGATCGCCGGGAAGAGGAGGGTGCCGTTCTGCATCATCTCGTAGAGACGGTGCACGCCGGTGGTGGTCTCCTCGGTGACGCCGCGGATCTCGGACGCCAGCTGGGTCCACTTCTGCGGGGACTCGGCGAGGGTGCGGTTGAGGAGGCGGAGGATGTAGCCGTACTCCTCGCTGTCCGCGGTGGCCGGGTCCGGGGCGGAGCCGGCCTTCTCGAACTCGACGCCCTTGTGGACGAGGAGGGTGGCGTCACCGCCGTCGTCCAGGATCATGTTCGGGCCGCCGGTGGGGGTGTTCGGCCAGGTCAGCGCCTGCTCGGTGCACCACCAGTACTCCTCCAGGGTCTCGCCCTTCCAGGCGAAGACCGGGACGCCCTGCGGGTTCTCCGGGGTGCCGTTCGGGCCGACGGCGATGGCCGCGGCGGCGTGGTCCTGGGTGGAGAAGATGTTGCAAGAGGCCCAGCGGACGTCGGCGCCGAGGGCGACGAGGGTCTCGATGAGGACGGCGGTCTGCACCGTCATGTGGAGGGAGCCGGTGATGCGGGCGCCGGCGAGGGGCTGGGCCTCGGCGTACTCGCGGCGGATCGACATCAGGCCGGGCATCTCGTGCTCGGCGAGGGTGATCTCCTTGCGGCCGAAGGCGGCGAGGGAGAGGTCGGCGACCTTGAAGTCCTGCTGTGCGGCAGTCGTCATGACGGGTGCTGCTCCTCGTGGGATATCGAGTTGCGAGGGGTCGGTGGTGGCGCCTGACACCGCGGTCGAGGCACCTGCGGGCACACGAATGCCCGGGTGGTTCGCGGTGCAGTCGTCGGAGGCCCTCTCTCCCTCGGCCGGTCCCCTGGGGGGCCGCCCGACCGCCATCAGCAGCGACGTCTGGCTCGTCCCGAATCTACACCGATCGGCGCACCGGCCGCAGGCCGTACGGGCGAGGCCCCCGGAGCGGCGTGGTGCGCTCCGGGGGCCTCGTCAGGGTGTTCGGCGGGTGGTGCGGGGGGTCAGTGGCCGGATCCGCCCGGGCTCTTGGCCGGGTTCGCTCCGGCGGCGGCCGCGGCGTCGTCGTAGATGTCCGGCTCCAGGTAGATGACCCGGGCGATGGGGACGGCGGCGCGGATGCGTTCCTCGGCGGCGTTGATGGCGCGCGCGACCTGGGGGGCGGTCTCGTCGGTCGCGACGGCGATCTTGGCGGCGACGAGGAGTTCCTCCGGGCCGAGGTGGAGGGTGCGCATGTGGATGAGGCGGGTGACGGTCTCGCCGTCGACGATCGCGTCCTCGATCTTCTTGACGTCGTCGAGGCCGGCGGCTTCGCCGAGGAGCAGCGACTTGGTCTCCAGGGCGAGGACGATCGCGATGAGGATGAGGAGGACGCCGATGCAGAGGGTGCCGATGCCGTCCCAGATGCCGTCGCCGGTGAGGAGAGCGAGGCCGACGCCGCCGAGGGCGAGGATGAGGCCGACGAGGGCGCCGAGGTCCTCCAGGAGGACGACGGGGAGCTCGGGGGCCTTGGCGCGGCGGACGAACTGGGTCCAGGTCAGGCCGCCGCGGATGGCGTTCGACTCCTTGATGGCGGTGCGGAAGGAGAAGGACTCGGCGATGATCGCGAAGACGAGGACGCCGACCGGCCAGTACCACGCCTCGATGGCGTGGGGGTGCTTGATCTTCTCGTAGCCCTCGTAGATGGCGAACATGCCGCCGACGGAGAAGAGGACGATGGAGACGAGGAAGGCGTAGATGTACCGCTCGCGGCCGTAGCCGAAGGGGTGCTGGGGGGTGGCCTCGCGCTGGGCCTTCTTGCCGCCGAGGAGGAGCAGGCCCTGGTTGCCGGAGTCGGCGAGGGAGTGGACGCTCTCGGCGAGCATCGAGGACGAGCCACTGAAGAGGAACGCCACGAACTTGGCTACGGCGATCGCGAGGTTGGCGGCGAGTGCCGCCACGATCGCCTTGGTTCCGCCTGACGCGCTCATGGGTCTGCTGTTCCCTTCGTCGATGCTCCGGCCCGGTGGCCGTGGCCCTTGGCCGTGGTACGGCCGGTCATTGTTGCATCAGGCCACGACGGTCGCGCGGAACACCGTGCCCGCTCCGGTGAGTTCGACACGCTCGCCGGCGGGGACGAAGACGGATTCGCCCGGGGACAGGGTGATTTCTCCCGCCTTCGGGCGGCCGGCGGTGGCGAGGAGGATCTGCGGGGTGGGGGCGGTGAGGTCGGTGGGGGCCGCGCCCTCGGCGCGTACGAGGCGGGAGAGCCGGAACTCGTCGATGGGGGTCTCGTAGACCTCCTCGCCCGTCGCGGACGCCTCGGGGCGCAGGACGCCGGGGTCGCCGGGCTCGAAGCGGACGACGCGGAGGAGTTCGGGGACGTCGACGTGCTTGGGGGTGAGGCCGCAGCGCAGGACGTTGTCGCTGTTGGCCATGATCTCGACGCCGAGGCCGGAGACGTACGCGTGGGGGACGCCGGCGCCCAGGTAGAGGGCCTCGCCGGGCTGGAGCCGGACGTGGTGGAGGAGCATCGCGGCGATGACGCCGGGGTCGCCCGGGAAGTGGTGGGCGAGGACGGCGTACGGGGTGAGGGCGCCGCCGAGGCGGTCGGCGGCCGCGGCGGCCTCGGTGACGGTGTGGGCCATCTCGTCGGGGTCGGCGGTGAGCAGCGCCGTGAGGACCTCGCGGAGGGCGGCCTCCTCCGGGTGGGCGAGGAGGAGGTCCGCGTAGGGCTTGAGGGAGTCGACGCCGAGGGCGGCGAGGGTGTCGGCGGCCTCGGCGGGGGGACGGAATCCGCAGAATCCCTCGAAGGGGGTGAGGGCGCAGATCATCTCGGGCTTGTGGTTGGCGTCCTTGTACGTGCGGTGGGGGGCGTCCAGCGGGATGCCGGCGGCCTCCTCCGCCGCGTGGCCGGCGCGGGCCTGTGCCAGGTCGGGGTGGACCTGGAGGGAGAGGGGGGCGCCGGCGGCGAGGAGCTTGAGGAGGAAGGGCAGGCGGGGGCCGAACTTGTCGGTGGTGGCCTGGCCGAGTTCGCGTACGGGGTCGGCGTCGATCACGTCGTTGAGCGGGCCCCGGGGGGTGAGGGAGGGGGCACCGGGGTGGGCGCCCATCCACATCTCGGCCTGCGGCTCGCCGGTGGGGGCGGTGCCGAGCAGTTCCGGGATGGCCGTCGTGGAGCCCCAGGCGTAGGGGCGGACGGTGTTGACGAGGCGTTCCATGGTGGCTTCCAGTTCCTCGGGGCGGTGCGGTGTGGTGCGTGACGGTGGCGGTGCCGGATGACGGACGGCGGTGCCAGACGACAGATGACAGGGGGTGGGTGACACGCGGGCGTCCGGGAGGGGGCGGGCGGGTGTCCGGGGTGGTACGCCGGGGGTGCCGCGGCCGGCCGTGTCGCCGTGTCGTGCCGCGCGGGTGGTGTGCCGCGCGGGGTGGGCCGGGCCGTGGGTGGCCGGCTCCGTGGTGGGCTCCGGGTCAGGGGGCCATGTGTCCTGAGGTCGCCAGGGAGAGGTAGACGGCGGCGAAGTCGGTGACGGCGAGGAGTTCCGCGAGGGTTTCCAGGGCGTCGCCCTCCTCGGGTTCGAGTTCGCTGATCGCGGTGTCGTGGCCGAGGGCGAGTTCGCGGGCGGCGGGGGCGGCGCTGAGGCCGCCGGCGGGGCGGTCGCGGAGGAGGACGACGCGGGTGCGGAGGGCCTGGGGTTCCTCGACGCGGTCGCGGAAGAAGTCGTCGGGGTCGGCCGCGGCGGCGTAGGCGCCGGCGAGCAGGAGGCCGTGGGCGGGGAGCGCCTCGGGGAGTTCGGCGGCGAGGGCGGGGAGGCCGGCGAGTTCGGCGAGGACGGCGGCGAAGCGCCGGCCGGCGGGTCCCGCGGCGTCGCCTTCGGTCCAGATCAGCGGCTGGGACTCGGCGAGTTCGGCGGCGAGGGTCTTGGCCGGGTTGGAGTAGGTGGCGATGGCCGGGCCGCAGCGTTCGGCGGTGCGGTCGAGCCGGTCGGCGACGCGCTCCAGTGCCTCGGGCGGGGCTTCGAGGAGGCCGACGCGGTCGAGGAGGGCGAGGAGGGGGGTGAAGAGGGCCCACAGGGCGCCGGGGCTGGCGGCGAGGTTCTCGCCGTACTCGTCGGGTTCCTCGTGGGGGGCCATGGCGAGCGGGACGAAGAGGCCGCGGGAGCCGCTGACGGCTTCGGAGAGCGGGGAGCCCTTGGGGGCGACGGCGACGACGGTGATGCCGCGGCGGTACGCCTGGTCGGCGAGGAGGGCGAGGCCGGGTTCGGAGCCGTCGGTGGTGGGCAGCAGGAGCAGGTCGACGGAGCCGGCCCAGCCGGGCAGGGTCCAGCGGAGGGCGCCGGGGGCGGGGGCGACGCCGGTGGGTGCGAGGCGTACGACGGGGGCGGAGGCGCCGGCGAGGGCGCCGATCAGGTCGGCGACGCCGGCGGCGGCGGTGCCGGGGCCGGCGACGAGGACGGCGCGGGGGCGGCCCTCGGGGTGGAGGTCGGCGATGCCGGCCTCGGTGGCGTGGCGGGCGGCGGTGCGGACCCGGGCGCCGGCCTCCGCGGCGCCGCGGAGGAGGCCGCGGCGGTCGGCCAGGGCGAGGGCGTCCGGGGCGTCGAGCAGGGTCTCGTCCAGCATGTGACCTCCGGGGTGCGGGGTGCGGGTGCCTGCGGCGCGGGGGCGGTGCGGGTGCCTGTTGCGATGCGGGCCCGGGCCCGGGTGCGGCTCGGCGCGGGGCGGTGCGGTGCCTGTGCTGTGCGGGCCCGGGGGCAGTGCGGGTGCAGCGGGGCCGGGGCACGGGAGCGGGCGCCGCCCTGGGGGGTTTGTGCCCACCCGTTCCGCCCTTGCGGAACGCCTGCCCACAAACTGGCGCGGACGGCGGACGCCTGCCCGCAAACAGGCGCGGCGGCGGAACGCCTGCCCACAAGCCGGACGCGTCGCGGAATGCCGACCCCGCCGGGTGTCAGGCGGGGTGGCGGGCTTCGTCTACCAGGAGGACGGGGATGGCGTCGCGGACGGGGTAGGCGAGGCCGCAGTCGGGGGAGGCGCAGACCAGCTCGGGGGTCTCGTCCGCCGTGCGGTCGTTCAGCGGAGCGTGGCAGGCCGGGCAGGCCAGGATCTCCAGGAGGCCGGCTTCGAGCGGCATGGGGTGTCCCTTCGTACCAAGTGAATGGTGCTGGTCAGCCTACCGCCGGGGGCGGGGAGTCGCGGCTCGGCGAGCGGCGGCTCCCCGGCCCCCGGAGGGTCAGGCGCGGACGAGGGCGAGGACCTCGTCGCGGATCTTGGCCATGGTGGCCTCGTCGCGGGCCTCGACGTTGAGGCGCAGCAGCGGCTCGGTGTTGGAGGGGCGGAGGTTGAACCACCAGTCGGCGGAGGCGACGGTGAGGCCGTCGAGCTCGTCGAGGGTGATGCCGTCCCGGTCGCCGTAGGCGGCCTTGACGGCGGCGGTGCGGGCGGTCTGGTCGGCGACGGTGGAGTTGATCTCGCCGGAGCCGGTGTAGCGGTCGTAGGCGGCGACGAGCTCGGAGAGCGGGCCCTCCTGGCCGCCGAGGGCGGCGAGGACGTGGAGGGCGGCGAGCATGCCGGTGTCGGCGTTCCAGAAGTCCTTGAAGTAGTAGTGCGCGGAGTGCTCGCCGCCGAAGATGGCGCCGGAGGTGGCCATCTCCTCCTTGATGAAGGAGTGGCCGACGCGGGTGCGGACGGGGGTGCCGCCGTTCTCGCGGACGACCTCGGGGACGGACCAGGAGGTGATCAGGTTGTGGATGATCGTTCCGCCGGGGTGCTTGGCGAGTTCGCGGGCGGCGACGAGGGCGGTGATCGCGGAGGGGGAGACGGGCTCGCCGCGCTCGTCGACGACGAAGCAGCGGTCGGCGTCGCCGTCGAAGGCGAGGCCGAGGTCGGCGCCCTCGGCGCGGACGCGGGCCTGGAGGTCGACGATGTTCTTCGGGTCGAGGGGGTTGGCCTCGTGGTTGGGGAAGGTGCCGTCGAGTTCGAAGTACATCGGGACGGTGTCGAGCGGGAGGCCGTCGAAGACGGTGGGGACGGTGTGGCCGCCCATGCCGTTGCCGGCGTCGACGACGACCTTGAGCGGGCGGATCGCGGTGAGGTCGACGAGCGCCTTGAGGTGGGCGGCGTAGTCGGCGAGGGTGTCCCGCTCGGTGACGGTGCCGGGGGTGGCGGCGGCCTCGGGGGCGCCCTCCTCCAGCCAGCGCTCGGCGAGGGCGCGGATGTCGGCGAGGCCGGTGTCCTGGCCGACGGGGGCGGCGCCGGCGCGGCACATCTTGATGCCGTTGTACTGGGCCGGGTTGTGCGAGGCGGTGAACATGGCGCCGGGCAGGCCGAGGCTGCCGGAGGCGAAGTACAGCTGGTCGGTGGAGCAGAGCCCGATGAGGGTGACGTCGGCGCCGAGGCGGGCGGCGCCGCGGGCGAAGGCGTCGGAGAGGCCGGGCGAGGAGGGGCGCATGTCGTGGCCGACGACGACGGCGTCGGCTCCGGTCACGCGGACGAAGGCGGCGCCGAAGAGTTCGGCGAGCTTCTCGTCCCACTGGTCCGGGACGACCCCGCGGACGTCGTACGCCTTCACGATCTGCGACAGATCGGCAGTCACGGATCCACCCTCCTGAGTTCTTTGCACGCGTGTGCGGCGCGTGTGCGGAACGCCCAAACTACCCGGGACGGGGGGTGGGGCACGCGGCGGTGGCCGGTTGTGGACTCCGGGAGGGTGGCCGGGGGTCAGTTGTCGGGGGAACGGAGCACCCGGAGGTGTCCGCGGCGGCCGACCTCCATGGGGTCGGCGCCCCGGCCGCCGGGCTTGCCGGCCTCGGCGGCGCGCTCCTGGGGGCGGGCCGCTTCCCGGACCGCGTTGGCCAGGGCTTCGAGGTCGTCGCCGCTGGGGCGGGTGGGGGCGGAGCCGTCGGAGAGCCGCACGACCTCCCAGCCGCGCGGGGCGGTGAGGCGCTCGCTGTGCTCGGCGCACAGGTCGTAGCAGTGGGGCTCGGCGTAGGTGGCGAGCGGGCCGAGGACCGCGGTCGAGTCGGCATAGACGTACGTCAGTGTCGCGACGGCAGGGCGGCCGCACGCGGTGCGCGAACAGCGACGTACAGGGCTCACGACGTTGGACGGTACCGCACTCTTGAGCGGGCCGCGACGACTCTCCCCCAGGTCACTCCACCGTGTCGCGGTGTGACGTCCGACACCCCCGTTCGAGTGGTGGCCGTGCTGACCTGCGGCGGAGGGGGCGCATGGGGGTGGTACGGGGGGCGTTCCGGACAAGGTGGGAGAGGAATCCGGTCAGGGGCGGCCGGTCGGCCGATCGCGGGCGGGTGCCGAATCGTTCCTCGGAGCGGCCGGAATGTTCAGGTTTCGACAGGGGGTGGGGGTGCGGGCGGGGTGGGGCGCGCCGATCGGCGAGTCCACGCCACGGTGCGGAGTGACCCAGGAGAGTTACGCTGCGTCAGTGATGGACACTCCTGTGCCGCCCGGGCCGCCGGGCCCCCCGCAGAGCTCCGGGGAACCGCCGGCCGAGCCGCGGGTGCGCCGCCGTGACCGGCACGGCCGCGGGATGCGGGGGCCGGTCGCGCCGCCGCAGGTCCCGCTGTCGGTGAGCCGGGCCGACACCTTCCGCGATCTGGTCCTGGACTCGGTGGAGCGGCTGGAGCGGCGCTGGCCGCAGCTTCAGGACGTCGAGTTCATGATCATGGAGGTGCCTCCGTCGGTGTCCGGCGAGACGGTGCCGCTGGGCGGTTCGGTGCCGGCGGAGAAGCGGGAGCCCGCCAAGGTGGTGGTCTACCGGCGGCCGGTCGAGATCCGGTCCAAGACGCGCGACGAGCGGGCGGTGCTGGTGCACGAGGTCGTGGTGGAGCAGGTGGCCGAGCTGCTCGGCCTCTCCCCCGAGTCGGTCGATCCGCGGTACGGGCAGGACTGAGCGGCGGTACGGGCGCCGGCGCGGGGCCCGTACCGCCGGGCGGTCTCAGTCGTCGAGGATCGTGAGGTCCTGGCGGGCGGTGGGGACCTGGACGGTGCCGCGGTCGTCCACCAGGGTCTGGACGGTGAACATCGGGACGCCGTCCTCGGTGACGGTGAGCATGCGCGAGGCGTGGACCGGTCCGCCGCCCGCGACCGGTTCCACGGTCACGGCGTAGGAGCCCTTGACGCCCTTGGGGGCGAGGTCGGTGAGGACCGTCGTGGTGCCCGCCTTCAGGGAGACCGTGCGGGAGGCGGGGCTGCCGCCCTCCGTGCCGGCCGAGGCGGTGACCTTGACCTGGGCGGCGCCCTCGGGGGCGGTCAGGGTGAGGGCGGTGCCCTTGGCGCGGTTGTCGGCGACGGAGGCGCGGGCGGTGACGGGGGCGGCGGCGGGGATGAAGGCCATCTCCGTGTCCGAGCCCTTGCCGCGGACGACCTTGAGCGCGGCGACGACCGGGACCTGCTTCTTGGGGTCGGTCGGGGTGAGCAGCAGGGACGCGGCCGTCCCCCGGGTGAGGTCGGGCAGGTCGAGGAAGGCGGTCATGCCGGCCTTGACGTGCAGGGATTCGGCGGCGGCGGGGACGATCGTGCCGTTCGGGGTGACCAGCTGGATCTTCAGGTCGGCGTCGGAGTCGCCGGGGGCGAAGGCGACGAGCCGGACGCCGGTGGCGTCGGACGGGATGCCGGGGAGCACGACGCGGGCCGCCGGGTCGGCGGAGGCGGAGAGCCAGTCGCTGCCGACGCCGTCGGCGGCGGAGCCGAGGGCGGCGCCGACCCGGCCGCTGCGGGTGGTGACGTGGGCCGTCAGGTTCTCCTGGGCGCCTCCGGTGACGAGGGGGCCGAGGAGGACGGGGACGGTGGAGCGGGGCGGGACCTGGACGCCCTCGGGGATGGTGGTCTTCAGCTCGCCCTCGGGGCCGTACAGCTCGATGTCGGCGACGGCGAGAGTGTCGTCCGGGTTGGTGAGGTGGATGTAGTCGGCGCGGCCCTTGGCGGTGGAGGCGGCCGGGAACCAGAGGTCGGTGTCGGGGGCGGAGCAGCCGACGCCGAGCAGGCCGCGGGCGGCGCCGGCCGGGACGAGGGTGGTCTGCTGGACGGTCCAGCCGGGGGCGAGGGTGCCGGTGGCGGTGCCGGCGAGGCCGTGGCCGACGGCGCCCTCCGTCTCGACGGAGACGGGCTTGCCGGGGGCGGTGACGGTGGCCGGGGCCTTGGGGGCCTTGCCCTTCTTGCCGGCGGAGGTGTTCGGGTTCTTGGCGACGCCGAGGACGGCGGTGGGCTTGGCCGGGTCGGCGCCCGGGGCCGGGGTGGCGCTGCCGGGCGGGGTGTACGAGGTGGTGCGGGTCTCGGCGATCTCGGAGACGCTGGGGGCGGGGCAGAGCAGGCTGGTGCGCTCGACGGGGAGGCGGGCCGCCTGGGGTGCGGGGGCGGCGGACGCGGCGGCGGGCTCGCCGGGGGCGGTCATCGCGGCGAAGCCGGTGACGGCGGCGAGGGCGGTGGCGACCGCGATCAGCGAGAGGGTGGTGCGGTTCACTGGTTGCTGCTCCCGTCGGGACGCTGCTCGGTCTCGTGGCCCTGGGGGTACCCGTAGCCCTGGTCGTAGCCGGGGTGGCCGTCGTGGGGGGCGTAGCCCTGGGCGGCCTGCTGGGGGTCGTACGCCTGGGACTGGTCGTAGCCCTGGCTCTGGTCGTAACCCTGGGGCTGGTCGTAGCCCTGGCTCTGGTCGTAACCCTGGGCGGGGTAGCCGCTCTGGGGGTCGTAGCCCTGGGACTGGTCGTAGCCCGTGTTCTGGTCGTAGCCCTGCTGGTCGTACCCCTGGGGCTGGTCGTAGCCCTGCTGGGGGTACGCGTACGCCTGCTGCTGGTAGGGGTCGGCGTACTCCTGGGCGTAGCCCTGCTGGTCGTACGCCGGGGTGTACTGCTGCTGGGCGTAGGCCGGGTCCGGTGCGGCGCCGTCCCACTCGTCGGCTTCGGCGGTCCGGCTGCCGGGGATGGCGGGGGGCGCGTCGGGGTGCTCGGCGTCGGGGGCGTCGGGCCACGCGTCGGCGGCTTCGGCGGAGGCGGCCGCGGCCGCGGCGGTCTCGGCCTCGGCGGCGGCGCGCAGGCGGCGGGCGCGGCGGCCGTCGCCGTCGGTGGCCTGGGCCGGGATGGCCGTCTCCTCCTCGGGGAGGTCGTCGTCGATCTCCCGGCGGCGGCCGGGCAGGGCGAGGACGACGAGGAGGACGGCGAGGCCGAGCTGGGTCCAGATCCAGGCGGTGTGCGCGAGGGGCTCGTCGTAGGTGAGGTCGAGGCGGCCGCCCTCGGCGGGGAGCTGGAAGCCCTGGGCCCAGCCGTCGAGGGTGGTCGGGGTGAGCTCCTTGCCGTCGAGGGTGGCGGTCCAGCCCTCGTCGGCGCGGTCGGCGACGCGCAGGACGCGGCCGGCGGGGCCCGCCGGGATGTCGGCGTGGGCCTCGACGGGGCCGGCCGGGACGAGGACCGCCTTGGCTGCCTCGGTGTCGTCGGCCTGTTCGGCGCCGGGCTTCGCGGCGGGCGGGACGATCATCACGCGGGCGATCTCGCGGTCGACGCGCCAGAGCGCGGCGCCGTCGAGCTGGCTGAGCCGGGAGATGCCGGGGGTGGTGTCGAGGACGCGGCTCATCTGGCGGGGTGAGCCGTCCTTGACGAGCACGTACCGGATGGCGAAGGCGCTGAGTTCCTGCGTCTGGTCGGCGCCGGAGCCGGCGACGAGCTTGGCGACGACGGAGTCGAGGCGGGGGTCGGGCTCGGCGGTCTCGGTGAGTTCGGCGTCGCCGAGGCGGGCGCCGGAGCCGCGGACCAGGGTGTAGTCGACGGCGCCGGGCGAGCTGCCGGAGAGCACCAGGGTGCGGGGCTGGTCCTCCTGGCCGCTCTCCTCGGCGACGAAGGCGGGGACCTGGACGGGGTCGCGGCGGCTGAGCGGGCCGTCGGCGCCGCCGATCATCCAGCCGGCGGCCGCGGCGGCGGGGCCGAGGGCGCAGGCGAGGGCGACGAGGGCGGCGACGGGCTGGCGCCAGCCGAAGCCGTGGGCGGCGACGCGGGTGCGGCCGCCCTCGGCGCCGAGCATGCCGGCGGCGATGAGGGCGGAGCCGTAGACGAGGGTGGCGGGGCCGGCCCAGCCGGTGCCGTCGGCGCCGTTGGCGAGGGCGGCGAAGAGGAGGCCGGCGAGGGCGGCGGTCCAGGCGGTGAGGACGGCGAAGCGGCGCTCCTCGCGGAGGAGGGCGGCGAGCGCGGCGAGGACCAGGCCGAGGAGGAGGACGCCGCCGGTGGTGCCGGGGCCGCCGGGGTTGCTCGCGAGGAGGTCGACGGCGGTGGCGGTGCCGGTGCGCAGGTCGAGGCCGGCCTCGTGGAGGAAGGCGGAGGGGTCGGTCAGGAGCGAGAGCGACCAGGGGGCCAGCGCGAGCACCGGGGTGCCGGCGGCGGCGAGGAAGCGGAGCCCGTACGCGGTGATGTCGTCGCGGCGGACGGCGAGGACGCCGAGGCCGAGGAGGACCGCGAGCGGCCACACGATCGGGGTGAACGCGGTGGCGACGGTGAGCAGCAGCGCGTACGCCCAGGTGGCGCGCCAGCTGCCGCGGTCGGGGCGGTTGAAGCCGTGGGCGGCGACGGCGGCGCGGGCGATCAGCGGGAGGAGGATCGCGAGGATCGCGGTGCCGAGGCGGCCGGTGGCGAGGGCGCCGGTGGCGGCGGGCAGGAAGGCGTACGCGATGGCGCCCCAGGCGAGCAGGAGGCGGGAGCCGACGAGGCCGCGGGCGGCGAAGTAGGCGGTGAAGCCGGCGAGCGGGACCGAGCAGACGAGCAGCACGGTGAGCGCGGTCGAGGTGGAGCCGAGGAAGAGGGCGGAGAGCGCGGCGAGGATGCCGAGGTAGGGCGGGGCGCTCTGGGTGCCGCCGGTGCCGAGGGTGTGCCAGGCGTCCGCGTAGGTGCCCCAGAGCGCGGAGACGGTGTCGGGGGCGGGCAGCAGGACGCCGCCGGCGAGGGAGCCGCCGGCGAAGAGGTTGCGGCAGGCGACGAGGGAGACGACGAGGAGGAGGGCGAAGAGGACGGGGCCGGGTTTGCGGGCGATCTTCTTCAGGCGGGCGAACTGCTCGATCTCCAGGAAGTCGGCGTCGTCGCCGCCGGGGCCCGTTTCGACGGCGCCGTGGCGGGAGCCGCCGGAGTCGGCCTCGTCGGCGCCGAAGTGGGAGGCGAGCTGTTCGGCGGCGGCGCGGACGGTGGCGCCGGGTGGCGGGAAGAGGGGGCGGAGCTCGGCGGGCGGGACCTCGGGGTTCTTGCGCCGTCTGCGGGCGGCGAGGATCTTCTCGGGCCGCAGCAGGGTGGCGAGGAGGCCCATGGTCTCGTCGACGGCCTGGCCGGGGTCCTTGCCGACGAGGAGGCCGAGGGTGCGCAGGAGCGTGCCGAGGACGAGCCGGAGGAGGACGTAGGGGAGGGCGCGGCCGGAGGTGTTGGCCAGCAGGGTGTAGACGGCGGCGGCCTTGTCGACGCGGTGCGGGCTGGCGGCGGTGCGGCCGGCGCAGTCGACGGAGCGGCGTTCGCGGGCGGACGCCTCGGCGTGCCGGAGGACGGCGTCGGGGGCGATGAGGACGCGGTGGCCGGCGGCGTGGGCGCGCCAGCAGAGGTCGACGTCGTCGCGCATGAGGGGCAGGCGGCGGTCGAAGCCGCCGAGTTCCTCGAAGACGTCGCGGCGGATGAGCATGCCGGCGGTGGAGACGGAGAGGACGGGGCGGATCTGGTCGTGCTGGCCCTGGTCCTGTTCGCGGCGGTCGAGGCCGGTCCAGCGGCGGCCGCTGCGGGCGATGGTGACGCCGGCTTCGAGGAGCTGCTTCCTGTCGTACCAGCCGCGCAGCTTGGGGCCGATGACGGCGGCGTACGCGTCGGAGTCGGCGACGCGCAGGAGTTCGGCGAGGGCGCCGGGCTCGGGGGCGCAGTCGTCGTGGAGCAGCCAGAGCCACTGGACCGGTTCGCCGTGCGGGAGTTCGGGGAGGTCGTACGCCTCGTCGTTCCAGGTGCGGCTGACGGGGTCCCAGCCGCTGGGGCGCTTGAGGTAGGGCAGGTCCTCGGGTCCGAGCACGGGCGCGGTGCGGACGGCCTCGTCGACGGCGGCGCCGAAGCCGGTGCGGCGTGCGAGGTGCAGGACGCGGTCGGCTCCGATGGCGTCGCCGACGAGCTGCGCGGAGTCGTCGGCGCTGCCGGTGTCGGCGGCGACCACGGTCTGCACCGGGCGTTCCTGGGCGAGCAGCCCGGAGAGCGCGTCGGGCAGCCAGCGGGCTCCGTCGTGGGTGACGAGCACGGCGGTGACGACGTGCCTGGGGAACTCAGGAGTTGAGGACATCGAGCTACGGGCCCTCCGGCCGGGGTCGCCCGCGGTGGGGCGTGGGGAGCGTCTCGGACGGAGGCCCACACTAGTGGTTGCGGTCGAGGGGGCGCCCCGGCGGAGCGGTCGCCCGGCAACGGGAACGGTCCGCCTCCTGTGCCGGGCACAGGGACGGACCGTGGGGTGGTTCTCGGACGGGGCGGTTCAGACGGCGGCCTTCTTGAGGCGGCGGCGTTCGCGTTCGGAGAGGCCGCCCCAGATGCCGAAGCGCTCGTCGTTCTGGAGCGCGTACTCCAGGCATTCGGAGCGGACTTCGCAGGCGAGGCAGACCTTCTTGGCCTCGCGGGTCGAGCCGCCCTTCTCGGGGAAGAAGGACTCGGGATCGGTCTGGGCGCACAGCGCGCGCTCCTGCCAGCCGAGTTCCTCGTCCGCGTCCTCGACCAGCAGTTCCTGGAACAACTCGGTCATCTGCGCCCCTCGTCTGTCTGTGCGTCCCGTGATGTCGCCGTGATCGAAACGGCCGAACGACACGAGTGAAATTACAAGTTCGTGCTCTGTGCGAGTCAAGCCGAGATCTGCTATTGGGCCCCGTATTCACTCTGCGGAACCAAGCCTATGCGGAAAGTGTTCAAATCACCAAAAAACGTGACACATGCCACCGGCGGATCCCGTGGTGTCATGCCTTGCCCAGAAGGACGTGCGAGACTTGGATCTTGTTGCGATCCAGCCATGGAAGCGATCCGGATCACAGTCCGATCACGAACGATCCGGCCGCCGGCCATGTTTACGGGCACGACTGCTGCGCCATGTTGCCTGGTCCGGGGCTGAACAAACCTTTCTCCGGGCACGGTAACCGGATGAGGTGAAACATTACCCCCAAATCGGGCATTGGGTTGACAGTCGGGTGCCCCTCCGGCCACTTTGGTGCCATGCCAGCGACCGCAGCGCCCTCCGCGACCCACGCCCGTGGGTTCCGCCGCGCTGTCCAGGCGTGCTGTCGCTGTCGCTGTTCCAGCTGTTGAAGCCACCGAGCTCCAGCGTCTCTCCCCCAGCGTCACCCCGCGTCACCCGAGTCACCTGTACGCCCCCTGTGCCGTGACCCCCACCGCTCTTCGTTTCTGCTGAGGAACCACCCCGCCCATGAACATGGACAGCGACCTTCAGATCGCCGGCGACCTCATGGAGGTCCCGCACCTGCTCCAGCCCGAGCGCGAGCACCCCCTCACCGTGGCCGAGTTCGCCGGCCTCGCCCGCGAGATCGCCGCCGACCGCTCCCGCTGGGCCCCGCACGTCGAGTACGACGCCACCACCCGCTGGTACCACCGCCTGCGCACGGTCCCCCAAGCTCTCGGCTCCGCTCGAGCAGGGGGTACCCCCAGCGGCTACGAGGTGTGGCTGCTCTCCTGGGTGCCCGGCCAGGGCAGCGGACGCCACGACCACGGCCGCTCCTCCGGCGTCCTCACCGTCCTCCAGGGCGAGTTGACGGAGCGCACGGACCGGGGCGCGCGCACGCTGCGGCCCGGGACCCAGAGGGTCTTCGCGCCCGGCTACGTCCACGAGGTCGTCAACGACTCGCTGGAGCCGGCCGTCAGCCTCCACGTGTACTTCCCCGGCCTCACCGAGATGCCGATGCACGAGTCGTACCAGGGGCAGTGCGCCCCGGCCGGCCGGGAGGCCCTCTCCGCCTGACACACTGCGTGCATGCGCATTGTGGTTCTGGCAGGCGGCATCGGTGGTGCCCGTTTCCTTCGCGGTCTCCGGCAGGCCGTCCCGGACGCGGAGATCACGGTCGTCGGCAACACCGGTGACGACATCCATCTCTTCGGGCTGAAGGTCTGCCCCGACCTGGACACCGTGATGTACACCCTCGGCGGTGGCATCCACGAGGAGCAGGGCTGGGGCCGCGAGGGCGAGACCTTCGCCGTCAAGGAAGAACTGGCCGCGTACGGGGTCGGACCCGAGTGGTTCGGCCTCGGCGACCGGGACTTCGCCACCCACATCGTCCGCACCCAGATGCTCGGCGCCGGCTACCCGCTGAGCGCCGTCACCGAGGCGCTCTGCGCCCGCTGGCAGCCGGGCGTGCGACTGCTGCCGATGACCGACGACCGCGTCGAGACCCACGTGGCCATCGAGGTCGACGGCGAGCGGCGGGCCGTGCACTTCCAGGAGTACTGGGTGAAGCTGCGCGCCTCCGTCGACGCCGAGGCCGTCGTGGCCGTCGGCGCGGAGGCCGCCAAGCCCGCCCCGGGCGTCCTGGAGGCGATCGCCGAGGCCGACGTCATCCTCTTCCCGCCGTCCAACCCGGTCGTCAGCGTCGGCACCATCCTCGCCGTGCCCGGCATCCGCGAGGCGGTCGCCGCCGCGCCCGCGCCGGTCGTCGGCCTCTCCCCCATCGTCGGGGACGCCCCCGTGCGCGGCATGGCCGACAAGGTCCTCGCGGCCGTCGGCGTCGAGTCGACGGCCGCCGCCGTGGCCCGCCACTACGGCTCCGGCCTCCTCGACGGCTGGCTGGTGGACACCGTGGACGCCGGCTCCGTCGCCGATGTCGAGGCCGCCGGCATCGCCTGCCGGGCCGTCCCGCTGATGATGACCGACGTGGACGCGACGGCCGAGATGGCGCGGACGGCGCTCGCGCTGGCCGAGGAGGTCCGCGGGTGACGGCGGATCCCACGGAGCCCGCCGCCACCGCGTCCGCGCCCTCCTACCGGGTGT
The DNA here is from genome assembly GCF_044541975.1 of Streptomyces sp. NPDC085460. NCBI lineage: Bacteria > Bacillati > Actinomycetota > Actinomycetes > Kitasatosporales > Streptomycetaceae > Streptomyces > Streptomyces sp. NPDC085460. The sequence goes on along the minus strand of NZ_JBITTO010000023.1, from coordinate 16,308 downwards.
GGGGGGTGGCCGGGCTGCCCGAGGTGGCGCCCGGGGACGACCTCGCCAAGCTGATCGCGTCCGCCTCCCCCGGTCTGGAGGACGGCGACGTCCTCCTCGTCACCTCCAAGATCGTGAGCAAGGCGGAGGGTCGGATCGTCGCCGCCGGCGACCGCGAGGAGGCCATCGACGCCGAGACGGTACGGGTGGTGGCCCGGCGCGGCACCCTGAGGATCGTCGAGAACCGGCAGGGCCTCGTCATGGCCGCGGCCGGCGTCGACGCCTCCAACACCGCCGCCGGCACCGTGCTGCTGCTGCCGGAGGACCCCGACGGGTCGGCACTGCGGATCAGGACCGGGCTGCGCGAGGCACTGGGCGTCGACGTCGGCGTCGTCGTCACGGACACCTTCGGGCGGCCCTGGCGGTCCGGGCTCACCGACGTGGCCATCGGCGCGGCCGGCGTGCGGGTCCTCGACGACCTCCGGGGCGTCACCGACTCGCACGGCAACGAGCTGAACGTCACCGTCGTCGCCACCGCCGACGAACTCGCCGCCGCGGGCGACCTGGTGAAGGGCAAGGCCACCGGCGTGCCCGTCGCGGTCGTGCGCGGGCTGCCGCACGTGGTCGGCGGCGACGAGGAGCCGGGCGCGCGGGCGCTGGTGCGGACCGCCGCCGACGACATGTTCCGGCTCGGCACCTCGGAGGCCGTACGGGAGGCGGTGACGCTGCGCAGGACCGTACGGGAGTTCACCGACGACCCCGTCGACCCCGGAGCGGTACGGCGCGCGGTCGCCGCGGCCGTGACGGCGCCGGCCCCGCACCACACCACCCCGTGGCGGTTCGTCCTCCTGGAGTCCCCGGAGTCCCGGCTGCGGCTGCTCGACGCGATGCGGGACGCGTGGATCGCGGACCTGCGGCGGGACGGCAGGTCCGAGGAGTCCATCGCCAAGCGGGTGCGGCGCGGGGACGTCCTGCGGAACGCGCCCTACCTCGCCGTCCCCTGCCTCGTCATGGACGGCTCCCACCACTACGGCGACCCGCGCCGCGACGCCGCCGAGCGCGAGATGTTCGTCGTCGCGGCCGGCGCGGGCGTGCAGAACTTCCTGGTGGCGCTGGCCGGTGAGCGGCTCGGCTCGGCCTGGGTCTCCTCGACGATGTTCTGCCGGGACGTCGTACGGGACGTGCTCGGGCTGCCGGAGCACTGGGACCCGATGGGCGCGGTGGCGATCGGGCGGCCCGCCGCCCCGCCGAAGGAGCGTCCGGGGCGGGTCGCCGCGGAGTTCGTCGAGGTGCGCTGACCCCGCCGCCGCCCGGCGCCCCCGGCCTCAGATCCGCGTGATGTCGTTGGGGGCGAAGCGCGGGGCGCGGCGGGGCGGGGTGTGGCCGCTGAGCAGGATGAGGCGGGCCGCCCGGTGGCGCTGGCCCGCGTAGGGGGCCAGGAGCTCCAGCATGGCGGCGTCGTCGGCCGTGCGGTCGCGCGCCAGGGCCCAGCCGATGATGCCGGGCAGGTGCAGGTCGCCGGTGGTGACCTCGTCGGCGGCGCCGTTGCTGCGCTGGACGGTCTCCGCGGAGGTCCAGGGGCCGATGCCCGGGATCAGCTCCAGGCGGGCGCGGGCGGCCGGCGGGTCCATGAGGGCCGCCTCCTCCAGGCGGGGGGCCACCCGGGCGGCGCGGACGACCGTGGCGGCGCGCTTGTCGTCGACGTTCGCCCGGTGCCACTCCCAGGACGGGATCCTCGCCCAGGTGCGGGCGTCCGGCATCACGTACATCCCCTCCGGGGCCGGGCCCGGGGCCGGCTCCCCGTACCGGCGGACCAGGTGGCGCCAGGAGCCGTACGCCTCCGTCGTGGTGACCTTCTGCTCCAGGACGGTCGGGATCAGGGACTCCAGGACCAGGCCCGTACGGGTGAGGCGGAGGCCGGGGCGGCGGCGGTGGGCCGCCAGGACGAGCCGGTGGCGGGGGACGAAGGCGGCGGGGTCGTCCTCGGCGCCCAGGAGGGCGGGGAGGCGGGCGTCGAGCCACGCCGCGCCCGGACCGTACGTGTCGGCCTCGACCTCCGCGCCGCGCGCCCGTACGCGCAGCGTGGCGGGGCCCTGCGGGGTGCGGGTGGCGCGCCAGATCTCGCCGGTGGGCGCGATGCGGAAGGTGGGGTCGTACGGGCCTCTGCGGAGGGGGCCGAGGGTCAGGCCGAGGTCCAGGTCGCCCGCCCCGCCCCCCGGACCGTCCACGTCGCCGCCGCGCGTGGTGGTGCGGGTGGGTCTGGGTACGAAGCGGCCGGCCATGCGTACGAGCGTAGCCGGGTGCGGGCTCCGGGAGCCCGCACCCGTGCGCTTCCTACTGGTCCGAGCTGAAGCGGACCGAGCCGGCCGGGAGGGTGGCGCCGCACCAGACGCGGATGCCGTCGCGGAGCTCGTTGTCGGGGCCCACGTGGGCGCCGTCGCCGATGACCGCGCCGGTGAGGACCGAGCGGGCGCCGATGCGGGCGCCGGCGCCTATGAGGGAGTCGGTGATCACGGCGCCGGGTTCGACCACGGCGCCGGCCAGGAGGGTGGAGCCCGTCACCCGGGCGCCCTCGCCGACCGTCGCGTCCGCGCCCACCACCGTGCCGCCGGTGAGCTTCGCGTCGGGGGCGACCCGGGCGGAGGGGAGGACGAGGCGGTCGCCGCAGCGGCCGGGGACCGCCGGGGAGGGGGCGCGGCCGAGGACCAGGTCGGCGGAGCCGCGGACGAACGCCTGCGGGGTGCCGAGGTCCAGCCAGTACGTGGAGTCCACCATGCCTTGGAGGTGGGCGCCGGAGGCCAGCAGCTCCGGGAAGGTCTCGCGCTCGACGGAGACCGGGCGGCCGGCGGGGATCGAGTCGATCACCGAGCGGCGGAAGACGTAGGCGCCGGCGTTGATCTGGTCGGTGACGATCTCCTCCGGGGTCTGCGGCTTCTCCAGGAAGGCCGTGACCCGGCCCGTCCCGTCGGTCGGGACCAGGCCGAAGGCGCGCGGGTCATCGACGCGGGTGAGGTGGAGCGAGACGTCCGCGCCGGAGTCGGCGTGGGTGGCCACCAGGGCGCGGATGTCGAGGCCCGTGAGGATGTCGCCGTTGAAGATCAGGACCGGGTCGTCGGGACCCGAGTGGAGGCGCGAGGCGACGTTGCGTATCGCGCCGCCGGTGCCGAGCGGCTCCTCCTCCGTCACGTACTCCAGGCTCAGGCCGAGGTCGGAGCCGTCACCGAAGTGCGGTTCGAAGACCTCGGCGAGGTAGGAGGTGGCGAGCACGATGTGCTCGACGCCGGCGGCCTTGGCCCGGGCCAGCTGGTGCGTCAGGAAGGGGACGCCCGCCGCCGGGACCATGGGCTTGGGCGTGTTGACCGTGAGCGGTCGCAGCCGTGTGCCCTTGCCACCGACCAGGAGGATCGCTTCTGTCACCTGTCGTCTCTGCTTCCTGTCCGGGGCCGGTCCGCACGCCCGTATCGGTCGTCCGTGCGATATGACCGGTCAGTTTATGCAGATGGTTGCCTCCATGCCCCCATCAGCTCCGTCCCTGGTACTTCGCCGAGGAGGTGCGCGCGGTTCCGAGCTTGCCGTAGAGACGGCCTCCGGGACACTCCGTGGCGAATCCGTCACGGTGCCCGGCGATGGCGTGGAAGCGGACCGACTTGCCCTTCGCGTAGAGGTTGCCGCCGCCGGAGACGAGGGTCACGGTCCCCTTGGGGTTGATGCCGTGGAGCCCGAGTTTCCAGGCCGTCAGGCGGGCGACGGCGGTCACGACGGCGGCCGGCGGGTTGGTGCTGGTGAAGGTGCCGAGGACGGCGACGCCCATGCTGTTGGTGTTGAAGCCGAGGGTGTGCGCGCCGAGCACCGCCTTGGCCACTCCCCCGGCCCGGCCTTCGTAGATGTTTCCGCACTTGTCGACGGCGAAGTTGTAGCCGAAGTCACGCCACCCGCTGCTCTTGACGTGGTAGCGGTAGATACTGCGCAGGACGGAGGGCGCCTGAGCGCACGTGTAGTTGTTGCCGGTGGCGCTGTGGTGGACGAAGGCGGCCTTGATCGTCGTGGTGTAGACGAAGCCCTTCTCGCGGATCGACTCGTCGGCGCCCCAGCCCTTGCGGGTGATGATCGCGGGGCGGGGACCGATGTACGGCGCCTTCGCCGCCTGGGCCGCGGCCTCCTTGGCGGCGGCCTCCTTGGCGGCGGCTTCCCGGGCCTGCTGGACCTCCGCCTCCTGGGTGGTCTCCTTGCGGACGATCTCCTTCTGGATGGGTGCGCCGTGGATGGTGTCGAGGCCCGCCTCCGGGAGGGCGTCCGGGATCACGGTGGAGCCGTACGGGGCCAGCGCGCTGTTCACGCCGCTCGCGGCGGCCTCCGCCGCGGTGAGGACGGCCGGCGGGGCCATCGCCCGGGTGAAGGGGGCCGCCGCCGGTGCGCCGGGGACCGTGGCCGGTGTTCCGGGGACCGTGGCCGGCGTCGTGCCGGGGGCCGTCGCCGGTGTGACCGTGGCCGGCGTCGTGCCGAGGGCCGTCGCCGGTGTGCCGGGGGCCGGGGCGGGCGGCGCCTCGCCCGGGTCGATCAGTTCGAGGCGGAGTCCGGCGGGCAGCCGTACGGTCGCCCGCTCCGCCCCCGGCTCGGCCCGCTCGGCCTGGACGCGGATCTCGACGCCGTCCGAGTCGCCCACCCAGAGCGGGGCGGTGGAGCCGCGGAGGGTTCCGGCGGCGCCTTCGGCGGTCGCGGGGTCGGCCCCGTGCTGGTCGTTGTGGGTCTCGACGTCCTGCCACGGAGACCAGACGCCGTCGGCGGCGGAGCGGGTGCGGACCTGGACGGTGCCGTGGAGCACGGCCGCCGGGTCGTTCCAGACCACGCCGACGAGAGAGAAGGGTCTGACGTCCCGTCGGGTCAGGCCCTGCTCGGGGGCGGCGCCCGGGTCGGAACCGAAGGAGCGGACGGAGGCGCCCAAGGGACGGAGCGGCAGCGACTGGGTGGAGCCCGGCAGCTCGTCCTGAGTCGGTGGCAAGGCGGCCGCCGCCGGGCGCGCGGTGGCCGTCGCGGGGGCGGCGAGGGTGACCGGCAGGGCGAGCACGGTCGCGCAGGCGACGGCGATCGAGGTGGCGAGTGAGGCACGCATGGGCCGATCGTGAACAGCGCACGGGCGTGGCGCGCGCCGGGAGCCGGACGGGGCGTCAGGCCGACCGGAGGACGACGTCACCGGTACGGCCCAGAGCGGCGCACCGGCCCGCGTACCCTGTCCGGCGTGAACGCCAGCGACCGCACCCCCGCCGACCTGCTGCGATCCGCGCTCGCCGCGGACCCCGCCCGCCCTCTGGTCACCTACTACGACGACGCCACCGGTGAACGGGTGGAATTGTCCGTCGCCACCTTCGCCAATTGGGTGGCGAAGACGGCCAACCTGCTCCAGGGCGAGCTGTCCGCCGAGCCCGGCGACCGGCTCGCGCTGCTGCTGCCCGCGCACTGGCAGACCGCCGTCTGGCTGCTCGCCTGCTCCTCGGTCGGGGTGACGGCCGAGGTGGGCGGCGACCCGGCGGACGCGGACCTCGTGGTGGCGGGGCCGGACACGCTGGAGGCGGGCCGGGCCTGTTCCGGGGAGCGGATCGCGCTCTCCCTGGCGCCGCTGGGGCGCCGCTTCCCCGCCCCTCCCGCCGGGTACGCGGACTACGCGGTGGAGGTCCCGGGCCAGGGCGACCGTTTCGCCCCGTTCGCCCCGGTGGATCCGGACGCTCCCGCGCTCGTCGTCGAGGGCGCGGAGCGCAGCGGCGTCCAACTCGTCGAGCAGGCCCGGCTGGACGCCGTACGGCTCGGGCTCGGTCCCGGCGCGCGGCTGCTCTCCGGGCTGCCGTACGACGGCTGGGAGGGGCTGTCGGCCGGGCTGTACGCGCCGCTGGCCTCGGGCGGCTCCGTGGTGCTGTGCCGGAACACGGCCCAGCTGGCCCCGGAGGCGCTGGAGAAGCGGATCGAGAGCGAGCGGGTCACGGCCACGGCGCTCTGAGGGGCGGGTGACGCCGGGGGCGCCGGTCCGCCGGCGTCACCCGATGCACTCGTTCGGCCGATCGACGCGCCGCGTACCCGCGACCGGGAGGCCGGTCCGGTACATGATCGGCGCGGGGGGAGTCGTCTCCTCCGCACAACCCCTCGTCGGGTCCGGTCGTCTCCCTGTGCGAACGCCGGGCGCCCGACGCGCCCGAGACGCCTCGAAGGACGGACGACGACGTGACGGACCGCGCTGGCACACCCGCCGAACCGGACCCGGAACCGACGCCGGAGGCGACCCCGGAACCGAGTCCTGAACCGGCGCCGGATGCGACCTCGGAACCGGGTCCTGAGGCGAGTCCGGAACCGGCTCCTGACGGCGGCGACGAGGCCGCCGGGGAGAAGCCCTCCGGGGACGGAGCCTCCGGGGACGGCACTCCCGACGGCACCTCCGACGGCACCTCCGACGGCACCTCCGACGGCACTCCCGAGGGTGCCTCCCCGGCGCGCCGGCACTGGCTGCGGTGGACCGCGCTCGGGGTGTCGGTGGTGCTGCTCGGCGCGGCCGGCACCGGGTGGTGGTTCTACCGGAAGCTCGACGACAACATCACCACGGACACCACCGCCGCCGACGAGCTGCGGCGGTACGAGAAGGAGCGTCCGGCGAGCGTCGTGACGGCCGCCCGGAACATCCTCCTCATCGGCTCGGACACCCGCTCCGGAGAGGGGAACCGCAAGTACGGGCGGGACAAGGGCACCCAGCGCTCGGACACCGTGATCCTGCTGCACCTGGCGGCCGACGAGTCGAGCGCGACGGCGATGTCCATCCCCCGCGACCTCATGGTGACGATCCCGAGCTGCGCCAGGACCGAGGGCGGCCGGACGCGGGAGCGGCTGGCGCAGTTCAACTGGGCCTTCGAGTGGGGCGGGACGGCGTGCACGATCCGTACCGTCGAGAAGCTGACCGGGATCCGGGTCGACCACCACATGGTGATCGACTTCCGGGGCTTCAAGAAGATGGTGGACGCGGTGGACGGCGTCGAGGTCTGCCTCAAGGAGCCGGTGAACGACAGCGACGCCAAGCTGAAGCTGCCCGCGGGCCGGCAGACGCTGAACGGGGAGCAGGCGCTGGGCTTCGTCAGGGCCCGGAAGTCGCTGGGGAACGGCAGCGACACCGAACGGATGGACCGGCAGCAGATGTTCCTGGGCGCGCTGGTCAACAAGGTGCAGAGCGACGGGGTGCTGCTGAACCCGACGAAGCTGTACCCGGTGCTCGACGCGGCCACGAAGTCCCTCACGACCGACCCGGGGCTGGACTCGCTGCGCGACCTGTACGACCTGGCGCGGACGATGCGGGCGATCCCGACGGAGAAGGTGCAGTTCCTCACGGTGCCGCGGCGCCCGTACACGTACAACGCGAACCGGGACGAACTGGTGCAACCCGCCGCGAGCGAGCTCTTCCGTCAACTGCGTGAGGACAAGCCGGTCGTGGTGCGGAAGGCGGAACCGGAGGAGGGCTCCCGCGCATCCTCCGACGGGAAGCCGGACGACGCCGAGTCGCCCGCGCCGACCGCGACACCGACCTTCACCGGCCGGAACGCGGCCGAAGGGGTGTGCTCCTAGTGATCGTTGAGTAAAGGGGGACCCAAGGGAGGGGTGAGGGGCGATGCGGTTTGGGCAGAGTTGCGCACTTATAAGGGGCGTGGAATTTGTCACTGACGTCGCCCCGCGCTGAACTGGGCGGATAGTGTGACGCGATCCGGTGCACCCGACCGCGTGGTCGCACTCAGCCAAGGATCGAACGACCGAGTGGCGCCCACAGGGGGAGGCGCCCCGCGTGGCACCGACGGAGGACAGGAACCGTGGACGCGCACAGCCGTGGACGGGCGGACGAGATCGACCCCGCCGACCAGTGGGTGCTCAACCCGCAGACCGGCAACTACGAACTGCGACTGGACCACTCCGCTGGGCAGCCGCCGCTCGATGCTTCCCACTCCGGTACCGGCGCATCCGGTGCCACCGGTTCCGGTACCCGCTCCGCGGCCCGGCCAACCGCCCCGGCCGACGCTCCCGTTCCCGGCCAGCGGCGGCGCCGCACGGCCGAACCGGAGACCGAGCCCGGGACGACGGGCGGCGGCAGCGGCGGACGTGTGCCGCCCCAGCGCCGCCGCAAGCGCAAGCAGGGCGCCGGCCGGAAGAAGAAGGTCCTGCTGTGGACCGGCGGCACGATGGCCTTCGTCCTCGTGGGCGGCGCGGTCGGCGCGTACGCGATCTACAGCAAGCTCAACGGCAACATCGGCGTCGTGGACGTCGGCGACGCGGCCGTGAAGTCGGAGGGGATGAAGGGGCCGCTCAACATCCTCGTCATCGGCAACGACGTCCGCACCGGCGAGGGCAACGAGACCTACGGCAACAAGACCAACGTCACCGGCCACGCCGACACGACGTTCCTCATCCACATCGCCGAGGACCGCACCAACGCCACGGCGATGAGCATCCCGCGCGACCTCAAGATCGAGATCCCGGAGTGCCCGACGAAGGTCGGCGGGACCACCAAGGTCATCCCGGGCTCGGTCGGCAAGACCAAGTTCAACGAGTCCTTCGGGGTCGACGGCCGTGACCCCGGCTGCACCATGCGGACCGTCACCCAGATGTCCGGTCTGCCGATCAACCACTTCATGATGGTCGACTTCAACGCCGTCAAGAAGCTCTCCACGGCCGTCGGCGGCGTCAAGGTCTGCCTCGCCAAGCCGATCCACGACAAGCAGTACTCCAAGCTCAACCTCCCCGAGGGCGAACACCGCATCCAGGGCGAGCAGGCGCTGGCGTTCCTCCGGAACCGGCACGGCCTCGGCAACGAGAGCGACCTCGACCGCATCAAGCAGCAGCAGCAGTTCCTCGCCTCGATGATGCGGCAGCTCAAGGAGGACACCCTCGACAGCCCGACGCGGCTGCTCGACGTGGCCACCGCGGCGACCGAGTCGCTCACCGTCGACCAGGGGATCGGCGAGGCGACGAAGCTCGTCTCCCTGGCGAAGGAGATCGCCAAGGTCGACCTGAAGAACATCACCTTCCTCACCGTGCCGGTGGTCGACAACCCGGACGAGCCGCCGAACAAGCGCGCCACCGTCGTCCTCGACTCCGTGAACGCCCCGAAGATCTTCAGCATGATCGAGCAGGACGTCTCCTTCACCGAGGTGAAGAAGAAGGAGGCCGACGCCAAGAAGGCGAAGGCCCAGGCGCAGGCCAAGCTCCTCCAGGGCCCGAAGGCCCCGGCCGCCGAGGTCCGCGTCGACGTCTTCAACGGCAGCGGCATCAACGGCGCGGCCCAGTCGACCATCAACTGGCTCCAGAACGACCAGGGCGTGCTTCGCTCGTCCAACAAGAGCAACGCCCCCGAGAAGGCGGCGAAGACCACGCTCAGCTACGCACCGAACCAGGCCGACCAGGCCCGCGCGCTCGCCGCGATGATGGGTCTGCCGGCCACCGCCCTCAAGCAGGGCACCACGGCCGCCGGGGAGCGCGAGCCCATGACGCTCGTCCTCGGCGCCGACTTCAAGGGCGCGGGGGTGCCCATGACCGCTCCGACGAAGGCGCCGGACGTCGGTCAGGTAGCAGCGGACAAGAAGGTGTGCGCCCAGTGACCCGGAAACAGCGGATCACGGCGCGCCCTTGACGATGAGGGGACCTGGGGTGGGACAGAACAGCGTGCGACGGGAGGGGACGCGGCAGTCGAGCGTTCCGCACGCCCGAGATCATGGCTGGGACGACGAACTGCACGGCGCCGGCGAGGCGACCGGGGCGGGCGAGGAGCAGGAACCGGCCGGGGGGCCGGACGCGCCCGCCGCACCGGGCGGCCGGGCCGCGCGCCGGAAGGGTACGGCGGGTGCCGACGGCGCCGCCGCCGGCACGGCGGGCGGTCGCGCGGCGGCCCGCAAGCAGGCCAAGAAGGCCGGCAAGCGGAAGGTGCTGCGCTGGTCGGCGATCGGCGTGGCGGTCCTCGTCCTCGGCACGGCCGGCGCCGGCTACGCGTACTACGAGCACCTGAACAGCAACATCCGCAGCGGTGGCCGCGCGGGCGGCGACAGCGGCGTGCAGAAGGCGGCGCCGAACGCGCTGGGCGACACCCCGCTCAACATCCTGCTGATCGGCTCGGACGACCGGACCTCCGACGACAACGTGGCCCTGGGCGGCGGCAAGGACCTGCGGAACACCAAGCCCCGCGCCGACGTGCAGATGCTGCTGCACGTCTCCGCCGACCGGCAGAACGCCTCCCTCATATCGATCCCCCGCGACACCGTGGTCCCCATACCCGAGTGCAAGAGCGAGGACGGCAAGGAGACCTTCCCGGCCACCACGGACCAGCCCATCAACTCCACGCTCCCGCGCGGCGGTCCGGGGTGCACCCTCACCACCTGGGAGAAGCTCACCGGCGTCTACATCGACCACTGGATGATGGTCGACTTCGCGGGCGTGGTGGCGATGGCCGACGAGGTCGGCGGCGTCCCCGTCTGCGTCACCACCGGTGTGCACGACCGGTCGACCGCCCAGGTGAAGGGCGGCTCCGGCCTCAAGCTGAAGGAGGGCACCACCGAGGTCAAGGGCGAGCAGGCCCTCCAGTGGCTGCGCACCCGGCACGCCTTCGGCAGCGACCAGAACCGCGCCAAGGCCCAGCACATGTACCTCAACGGCATGCTGAAGAAGCTCCAGCAGCAGAACGCCTGGACCGACACCGGCCGGCTGATGGGCCTGGCGGAGACCGGCACCAAGGCGCTCCAGGTCTCCGACGGGCTCGACACCGTGGCCAAGCTCTTCGACCTCGGCATGCAGCTCAAGAACGTGAAGGTCGACCGGCTCTCGACGATCACCATCCCGACGGACCCCTACACGGCGAACCCGAAGGCGTGGCTCCAGCCGAGGGCCGCCGACGCGGAGAAGATCTGGGACCTGCTCCGCAACGACGTCGCCATGGACAAGAACGGCGACAAGGTGCCCGCGAAGCCGAAGGCCAAGCCGACGGACGCGAAGCCGAAGCCGACGGCCGCGGCGCCCTCCTCCCTCGCCGTCACGGTCGTCAACGGGACCGAGGGGAACGACCTGCCGGCCGTCGAGGGCCGCGCCGGGGACATCAAGGACGTGCTGACCGGCAAGGGCTTCACCCAGGCCGGCACCTCGAAGGAGGCCAAGCCCAGCAAGGGCACGGTCGTCGCCTACCCGAAGGCGGCCGGCGACCAGGGCCGCGCGGACGCCGAGTCCGTGGCGAAGGCCCTCGGCCTGCCGACCTCCACCGTCCGCGCGGACGGCACCATCGGGAACATCACCCTCGTCGTCGGCGCGGACTGGCGCGAGGGCACCGCCTACGTGGCGCCGAAGCGGAAGGCCGGCGACGTGCCGGAGGGCGCGAACGACAAGGCCACCTGCATGGAGGTGTACTCGGTCTACCGCTGGGACGGCGTGAGCTGAGCCGGTACGAAGCGACCGGCGCCGGCGGCCGGGACCCTCGTGACGAGGGGCCCGGCCGTCGGTGTGCGCGGGGTCACGCGGGACCGCGAGGGGGTCAGACCTTCTCGGTCTCGCCCGTCCGCACCGACGGGCGGCGGCTCGCGATGACCCGCTTCGCCAGGGAACGGGGGCTGGTGAGAAAGCCGAAGCCCCAGGACATGTGCATGGTGGCGAGGGCCAGCGGGATCCGGACGCGGGCCTTCGGGCCGAGGCCCCTGCCCGCGGGGATCGAGCCGACGGTGATCGCGGCGAGGTAGCCGGCCGGGACCACGAAGCCGAGCGGGGTGAGGGTGGCGCCGACGAGCACGCCCGCGGCGATCGCGCAGACCGCGGCCGGCGGGGCGAGGTAGCGGAGGTTGATGGACCCGGCGTGGTAGCGGGCCACCACGTGCCGCCAGCGGCCGTAGTCCTTGTACTGCTTGGCCAGGGCCCGCACCGAGGGGCGCGGGCGGTACTGGACGCGCAGCTCCGGCGAGAACCAGATCAGACCGCCGGCCTCGCGGATGCGGAAGTTGAGCTCCCAGTCCTGGGCGCGGATGAACTCCACGTTGTAGCCGCCCTGCTGTTCGAGGGCCTCGCGGCGGAAGACGCCGAGGTAGACCGTCTCGGCGGGGCCGGCCGCGCCTCCGGTGTGGAAGGCCGCGTTGCCGACGCCGATCTTCGAGGTCATCGCGGCGGCGACCGCGTCCTCCCAGGCGTTCTCGCCCTCGGCGTGCATGATGCCGCCGACGTTCTGCGCGCCGGTCTCCTCCAGGAGGCGCACGGCGGTGGCGATGTAGTCCGGCGAGAGCATGCCGTGGCCGTCGACGCGCACCACGATCGGGTGGCGGGACGCCTCGATCGCCGCGTTGAGGGCGGCGGGGGTGCGGCCGGTGGGGTTGGGCACGGTGTGGACCCGGGCGCGCCCGTCGGACGCGGTCTCGCGCACCAGCTCGGCGGCGATCTCGTCGGTGCGGTCCGTGGACGGGCCGAGCGCGATCACCACCTCCAGCTCGCCGTCGTACTCCTGCTCCAGGATGTGGCGGACCGAGCTGCGCAGATGCCGCTCCTCGTTGAGGACCGGCATGATCACGGATACGGGGGGCGTGGCGTTCATCAACGGGCCACGTTACCGCGAACGGGGGACACGGCCGCGCGCCATCGGGGGTGATGAGCCTGGCGGCTGATCGTATGGGCCTACGGTGCTCACGGTTCCCCTGTCCCCGCCGCGGAGGTGTCCGTCCGTGCCCACACCGCCCCGCACGCCCCGTCCGCCCCGCACGCCCGGCACGGGCGGCCGGCCGCCGGTGCCCCGGCGCGGCGGCCGTGCCGCCCCGGTGCGGCGGCCCCGGCGGCGACCCCGGTGGGGGATGCGGGTGGCGACCGCGCTCTCCGTGGTGGTGCTCGCGGCCGGCGGGATCGGGCACGCGGTGGTCACCGGCCTGGACACCGGGATCACCCGGGTCGACCCCTTCAAGGACATGAAGAACCGGCCGCGGGCGGGCACCGGCATGAACGTGCTGGTCGTCGGCACCGACGGGCGGGACCGGATCACGCCCGAGCAGAAGGAGAAGTACCGGCTCGGCGGGGCGCCCTGCCGCTGCACGGACACCGTGCTGCTTGTGCACATCTCGGAGGACCGGGAGCGGGCGAGCGTCGTGTCGCTGCCCCGGGACTCGTACGCCGAGCTGCCCGAGCACACCGACCAGAACAGCGGGGAGCGGCACCGGGCGCATCCGGTGAAGCTGAACGCCGCCTACTCGGAGGGCGGTCCCGCGCTGACCGTGCGGACGGTGGAGGCGATGACCCGGGTCAAGATCGACCACTATCTGGAGGTCGACTTCACCAGCTTCATGCGGACGGTGGACGCGGTCGGCGGGGTGCAGATCTGCACGGCGAAGCCGGTGAAGGACGCGTACACCGGGCTGCGGCTCGCGGCGGGCACGCACGAGCTGGACGGCGGGCAGGCGCTCCAGTACGTGCGCTCCCGCTACATCGACGGCGCCGCGGACATCGGCCGGATGCAGCGGCAGCAGAAGTTCCTGGCGGCGCTGGTGGACCGGCTGACCAGCGGCGGGGTCCTCTTCAACCCGGTGCGGTTCCGGGAGGTGGCGACGACGCTGCTCGGCTCGGTGCGGGCCGACGAGGGGTTCGGCACGGACCAGCTGCTGGCCCTGGCCAAGGCGATGCGCGGCTTCACGCCGGCGTCGTCGGAGTTCGTGTCGGTACCGGTCAGGGACATGGACTTCCCCGTGAAGGGCGTCGGGTCGACGGTGAAGTGGGACCCGGAGAAGGCGCAGAAGCTCTTCGCCGCGGTGCGGGAGGACCGGCCGCTGGCCACCCGGCAGGCGCCCGCGGAGCGGAAGCGGCCGAAGGGCGTCGTGGTGGACGTGGCGCCGAGGACGATCCGGGTGCAGGTCTACAACGGGACCCGGATCGACGGTCTCGGGCGGAAGGTGGACGACGCGCTGCGCGGCACCGGCTTCGACACCACCCGGACGCCGATGACCGGGAAGGGCCCGGCGCGGACGCGGACGCTGGTGGAGTACGACCCCCGCTGGGACCGCTCCGCGAAGTCCCTGGCCGCCGCCCTGCCGGGGGCCGAGCTGAAGGCGGTGAAGGGGCGGGGCGGCACGCTGCGGGTGACGGTGGGGTCCTCGTACCAGGGGGTCACGGCGGTACGGGCGGAGACGGCGCCGGCGCGGGGGCCGTTCGAGGCGGTGACCGGGGACCAGGTGGTGTGCCCGTGACGCCGGGCGACGGGGCCGGTCCTCGTCACCGGGCCGGTCTCCGCGGGCCCCGGTGGGCCGGTCAGTCCTCGTAGCCCTCGGCGGCCCGGCGTTCGCGGAGTTCCATGATGGCCTGGCGGCGGGCGAGGCGGTGGGTGCGGCGGATCTGCGCCTCCTGGTAGCGGCGCTTGTCCTGCTCGGTCTCCGGGAGGACCGGCGGGACCGTACGGGGCCTGCCGTCGCCGTCCACCGCGGCGAAGACGAGGTAGGCGGAGCCGACCTGGGTCGCCGGGGTGGTGTCGTTCCAGCGCTCGGCCATGACGCGGACGCCGACCTCCATGGAGGAGCGTCCGGTCCAGTTCACCTGGGCCTTCACATGGAGGAGGTCGCCGACGCGGACGGGCTCCAGGAAGGCCATCTCGTCCATGGAGGCGGTCACGGCCGGGCCTCCGGAGTGGCGGCCCGCGACGGCGCCCGCCGCGTCGTCCACCAGCTTCATGATCACGCCGCCGTGCACCGTGCCGAGGAGGTTGGTGTCGTGGCTGGTCATGATGTGGCTGAGGGTGGTGCGGGAGGCCGAGGTGGGCTTGCCCGGGATGTGGCCCTGTTCTGTCATGTCCTCCACCTTATGCCGGGTATCGGCGTTGTCCGCTTTGCATCAGCTTCGCAACAGCACCGGTCCTATTTTCCACCCGGCCTGTCGCCCGGAAAGCGGAGACCGGCACACTGGTCCGCATGAATGAGTGGCCTGAGCAGCCCGAGGGCGCCCGCCCCATGCGGCACGTGCAGAGACGACCGCAGGGACAGCAGTCCCCGCAGTACCAGCAGGGGTACGACCAGGGGCAGGCGTACAACCCGAACTTCACTCAGGCGCAGGCCACGGGGTACGACTCGGGGTACAGCACCGGACAGGTCTACGGCTCCCCGCAGGGCGGCGGCCAGGGGCCCGGCGGTCCGGGGGGACCTGCCGGACCCGGCGGCCCGGGCGCCCGTCCCGCCGGTCCCGCGCCGGACTGGCGCAAGCGGATCAAGATCGGTTCGATCGTGCTGGTCGTCGGCGTCCTCGCCTGGGGCATCGGCACCTACGCCTGGGCCAGTTCGCAGATGCGCAACGAGGTCGACCTGTCCAAGGTCATCGAGCGGCCGGCCGAGGGCGACTGCACGACGTACCTGATCGTCGGCTCCGACAGCCGCGAGGGCATGTCGTCCGAGGAGAAGAAGAAGCTGCACACCGGTTCCGCGGAGGGCAAGCGGACCGACTCGATGATGATCCTCGCCGCCTGCTCCAGCGGGAACACGATGATCTCGCTGCCCCGTGACTCCTGGGTGACGATCCCGAACTTCGTCGGCTCCGAGTCCGGCAAGTCCTTCCCGGCCCGCGGCGGCTCCAAGCTGAACGCGGCCTACGCGATGGACGGCCCCGAGCTGCTGGTCCGCACGGTCGAGTACAACACCGGGCTGCGGATCGACCACTACGCGGAGATCGGCTTCGCCGGCTTCGCGAACATCGTGGACGCGCTCGGCGGCGTCGAGCTGAACATCGAGAAGGGCTTCAAGGACAAGAAGTCGGGCGCCGACTTCCAGGCCGGGAAGCAGACCCTCAACGGCGAGCAGGCCCTCGCCTTCGTCCGTACCCGGTACGCCTTCGCCGAGTCGGACCTGGCGCGGACCAAGAACCAGCAGAAGTTCCTGTCCGCGCTGGCCAACCAGGCGGCGACGCCGGGCACGATCCTCAACCCGTTCGCCCTGTACCCGACCCTCGGCGCCGGCCTCGACACCCTGATCGTCGACAAGGACATGTCCCTGTACGACCTGGGCCAGATGTTCTTCGCGATGAAGGGCATCAGCGGGGGCGACGGCACGTCCATGAACATGCCGATCGCGGGCAGCGCGCCGCAGGGCTCCCTGAAGTGGGACATGCCGAAGGTGAAGCAGCTCGTCGAGCAGATCAAGAACGACCAGAAGGTCACGGTGACGTCGGACCGCTGACCCTCCGCACCCGAAGGCCCCCGACGGCCCCCGGCGCCTCGGCGCCGGGGGCCGTCGCGCGGGTCACGGGAGGTTGCGGGCCATGACGATGCGCTGGACCTGGTTGGTGCCCTCGTAGATCTGGGTGATCTTGGCGTCGCGCATCATGCGCTCGACGGGG
>NZ_JBITTO010000022.1:0-34760 GCF_044541975.1 Streptomyces sp. NPDC085460 | reverse complement strand
CGTTCCTGTTTCCAGGCCCTCCGGGCGCTTCCTTCGTTTCCGACTCTATCAGATCTTTCCGATCCGATTTCCTCGGTGCTTTCCGGTCCCGAATTGTTTTTCTCGGGGCCTTCCGGCGGGGTCAAACATTACCAGGCTTTCTCGGTCCCCCTGACCACCCCTCCGCGCTCTCCGGTGGGAACCGGGGCAGGCAGAGGTGTAGACCACTGGGGTTAGGATCTGGCTTGATTGGTGCTGCCGACCCACGACTCAAAGCCGCGTTGGGGTCAGGCAGGAGTACGACAGTACATCCCACCGTCAGTAGAGGCAAATCGTTTCCGGTAGTCCCTAGGTCCGCCAACTGGTACGTCTCGTGCGGAACCGGGACTTCTTATGACTTACGCTTCTGAACAGTACGCGCCGCCCAGGACAGGTGTGGCGGCGCCACTCGATCTCCGCCCCTGGGAGGCTTCCCATGACAACCGTGACGTCGCCACTTGCTGGACGCGCCATCGGTCTCGCCAACGTTCCCGACCCGGTCTTCTCCGGTGCCATGGTCGGGCCCGGCACCGCCATCGATCCCGTACGTGAGGTCTCCGAGGCGGTCTCCCCCATCGACGGGGTCATCGTCTCCATGCACCCGCACGCCTTCGTCGTCGTGGACGGCGAGGGACACGGCGTGCTGACCCACCTCGGCATCGACACCGTGCAGCTCAACGGGGAGGGCTTCGAGCTCCTCGTCAACAAGGGGGACACCGTCACGCGCGGCCAGGCCGTCGTGCGGTGGAACCCCGCCGAGGTCGAGGCCGCCGGCAAGTCCCCCATCTGCCCCGTCGTCGCCCTCGAGGCCACGGCCGACTCGCTCTCCGGCGTCCGTGAGGACGGCGACGTGAAGGCCGGCGACCAGCTCTTCGACTGGAGCTGAACCCGCCGGTCCGTCGTCCCGACGGCCGCGAGTACGACATTCAACGCGGCGGCAACGGCCGCCGCTCTATCGGAGACGGGTGAGATGGAGACAACGCTGCGAGGCGTCGGCGTCAGCCACGGAGTGGCGATCGGCCAGGTGCGGCACATGGGCACGGCGGTCCTGGAACCGCCCGCCAAGTCGATTCCCGCCGAGGAGGCGGAGCGCGAACAGGGGCGCGCCCGTCAGGCGGTGGAGGCCGTTGCCGCGGATCTGATCGCGCGCGGCAACCTGGCCGGCGGTGAGGCCCAGGCCGTGCTGGAGGCCCAGGCGATGATCGCCCAGGACCCGGAGCTCATGGCCGACGTCGACCGCAGGGTCGCGGTCGGCAGCACGGCGGAGCGCGGCATCTACGACGCGTTCTCGCACTACCGTGAGCTGCTGGCGGGTGCCGGTGAGTACATGGCGGGCCGGGTCGCCGACCTGGACGACGTGCGGAACCGGATCGTCGCGCGGCTGCTCGGTGTGCCGATGCCCGGGGTTCCGGACAGCGACGAGCCGTACGTGCTCATCGCCCGCGACCTGGCGCCGGCGGACACGGCGCTGCTCGACCCGGCGCTGGTGCTCGGGTTCGTGACCGAGGAGGGCGGGCCGACCAGCCACAGCGCCATCCTGGCGCGTGCCCTGGGCGTGCCGGCCGTGGTGGCGCTGCCCGGCGCCGGCGAGCTGGCCGAGGGCACGGAGATCGCGGTGGACGGTTCCACCGGCGAGATCTTCGTCGACCCGAGCGAGGAGAAGAAGGCCGCGCTGACCAAGGCGGCCGAGGAGCGGAAGGCGGCGCTGTCCGCCTCCAGCGGTCCGGGCGCCACCTCGGACGGTCACAAGGTGCCGCTGCTCGCCAACGTCGGCGGGCCCGCCGACGTGCCGGCCGCGGTGGAGGCGGGCGCCGAGGGCGTCGGTCTGTTCCGTACCGAGTTCCTCTTCCTGGACGACAGCCAGAAGGCGCCGTCCGAGGAGAAGCAGGTCGAGGCGTACCGGAAGGTGCTGGAGGCGTTCCCCGAGGGCCGTGTGGTCGTGCGGGTGCTCGACGCCGGTGCCGACAAGCCGCTCGACTTCCTGACGCCGGTGGACGAGCCCAACCCGGCGCTGGGCGTCCGGGGTCTGCGGTCGCTGCTCGACCACCCCGAGGTGCTGCGGACGCAGCTGACCGCGCTGGCCAAGGCCGCCGAGGGTCTGCCCGTGTACCTGGAGGTCATGGCGCCGATGGTGGCCGACCGGACGGACGCGAAGGCGTTCGCCGACGCGTGCCGCGAGGCCGGGCTCCGGGCGAAGTTCGGCGCGATGGTGGAGATTCCGTCCGCCGCGCTGCGGGCCCGCTCGATCCTGCAGGAGGTCGAGTTCCTCTCGCTGGGCACCAACGACCTGGCGCAGTACACCTTCGCCGCCGACCGTCAGGTGGGTGCGGTGTCGCGGCTCCAGGACCCGTGGCAGCCGGCGCTGCTCGACCTGGTGGCGCTGTCCGCCGAGGCCGCCAAGGCCGAGGGCAAGAGCTGTGGCGTCTGTGGCGAGGCCGCCTCGGATCCGCTGCTCGCGTGTGTGCTGACGGGCCTGGGGGTCACCTCCCTCTCCATGGGCGCGGCGTCCATCCCGTACGTGCGGGCGACGCTGGCGAAGTACACGCTCGCGCAGTGCGAGCGCGCGGCGTCCGCGGCGCGTGCCGCGGACACGGCGCACGAGGCGCGGCTGGCCGCGCAGGCGGTGCTGTCCGGGGAGTGATCCCGGAGTCGTAGCGCGTGGTCCGGAGGGGCTTCCCGTCACCTGGTGGCGGGGAGCCCCTTCGTCGTGTCCGGGGTCAGGGGTGGTCCGGGCGGTGTTCGTGCGTGCCGGGGGCGAGGGGGAAGCCGGCGCGGTGGTCGACGCCGTGCTCGGGGGGCAGGGGTTCGCCGGTGCGGGCGTCGGTGCAGTAGGCGGCGAAGACCTCGGCCTCGGTGAGGGGGCTGAGGGTGCCGTCGGCGAGGCGCCAGCCGTGGAGCCGGTCGGGGCGGCCGGGGTGGGTGGCGCGCAGGACGAGGCCGCCCGGGGAGGTGAGGACGATCCCGGCGGCGAGCACGGCGGTGAACTCGGTGGCGGCGGTGGGGTCGTGGTGGTTGGTGCCGTGTTCGTCCCGGCGTGTGTGGAGCACGGCGAGCAGGTGGTCGTCGGCGGCGGGGACGCTGCAGACGAGGTGGTGGGTGCCCGTGCCCGCGCCGTCGAGGAGGCCGAGGAGCAGGCGGGTGGCGCGGTCGAAGGCGTCGCGGCCGAGGTCCAGGCCGCAGTCGGGGCAGTCTCCGGCTGTGGCGAGGACGGTGGTCGCGTACTCCCAGGTGGCGCGGCGGACCGCGGTGTCGACGAGTTCGGGGAGGAGGAGGGCGAGGGGCTGTCCGGTGTAGGTGACGCGGGCGCCGGTGGTGGCCAGGTGGTCGGTGAAGCGGCTGCGGCTGGTGGGGTCGTCGGGGGCGAGGCCGGTCTCGGCGCAGAAGGAGACGTACTCGTCGGGGTCGAAGAGGGCGACGGTGGTGTGGGTGCCCTGGCGGGCGAGGGTCTTGAGGAGCGCCTCGATCTCCTTGAGGTAGGTGGGGTGGTCGTCGAAGAGGAAGGTGCGGTAGCGGCGCATGGCCGCGAAGTCCTGTTCGTCGGCGAGGAGTCCGACGGTGCTGGGGATCTCGCGGCGCAGGGCGCGGCGGAGGCGGGTCGTGGTGCGGGTGGTGGTCGTCATGGCTCCCCCTCGGGTGTGGTGCGCCGATCACGGACGATCAGTGCTCACTCACCGTAACCGTCGTCACTGACAGTGGCGGTGGGGTGGGTTGCTCGACGCGGTGGCGGATGAGGCGGTGCTGGGCGGCGCCTGCGGCGACGAGGGCGAGGCCGAGGAGCGGCCAGGCGAGGGGGCCGACGGTCATGACGCCGGTGACGAGGAGGGGGCCGGCGAAGCGCTGGGTGGACTGGGCGAGGCCGTGGAAGCCGAGGTAGGCGCCCTGGGCGTCGGCGGGCGAGAGGGCTACGGAGAGCTCCCAGGAGGAGGTGGTGTGGATGATCTCGGCGAAGGTGAGGGCGGCGACCGCGACGGCGAGGGCGGTGATGGCGAAGGCGCGGCCGCCGGTGGCGGAGGCGGCGAGGGCGAGGGTGCCGACGACGAAGAGTCCGCCGAGGGGGACGAGGAGGCGGCGGGCGGCCCGGGTGGTGGCGCCGAAGCGGGCGAGGGGGACCTGGAAGAGGACGACGAGCACGGTGTTGAGGACGAGGAGGAGGGGGGCGAGACCGACGGGGGCGTCGGTGGCGTGGACGATCCAGAGGGGGACGGCCACCTGAAGGATGGTGTCGTGGAGGAAGAGGACGCCGTCGGTGGCGGTGTAGCCGAGGAAGGTGCGGTCGCGCCAGGGGCCGGTGGGCTTGGGGCGGGGGGCGTCGCCGGCGGCGGCGACGACGCGGGTGGGCGCGGGTGGTTCGGCGCAGCGCAGCGTGAGGACGGCGACGATCAGGTAGGAGACGACGTTACCGGCCAGGAGGTAGGTGTACGCGCGGTCGGAGCCGGAAGCCAGGGCGGCCGCGGCGCCCACGCCGCCGATGGACCAGCCGAGGTTGACGGTGGTGCGCTGGATGGCCTGGTAGCGGACGCGGTCGGGGCCCGCCTGGCGGGCGGCGTACAGCTTGATGAGGACGCTGCCGGCGCGGTCGGGGAGGGCGCCGAGGGCGGAGTAGAGGGTGAGGAGGAGGAAGTGGTCGGTGGTGAGGAGGGCGAGGAGGCCGGCTCCTCGCATGAGTTGGGTGGCGACGATGACGCGGACGAGGGGGAAGCGGTCGGCGAGGAGGCCGGCGAGTGGGGCTCCGGCTATGCCGACGCCGCCGGAGACGGTCATGAGGAGGCCGACCTGGGCGAGGCTCAGGCCGGAGACGTAGGTGAAGTAGAGGGCGGTGCAGCCGGCCCAGAGGCCGGTGCCCGTCTTGTCGATGATGCTGACGACGAGCATGCGGCGGCCGTCACGGCCTCCGGGGATGCGGTCGAGTGCTGCGCGGTGCCACGCGGACGGGCGGCTCACGTGTTTCCCCCCTTGACGCGAGTTATGTATTGATACATAGTTGTGAACGTGGCAACACAATATGCGATCGAAGGAACGACGGCCAAGGGAATTGCCGCGTCCGTGGAACGGGGCGTGGCCGAGGGCGAGCTCGCGCCGGGCGACGCGCTGCCCCCCGTACGGAAACTGGCGGACGAGCTGGGGGTCAGCCCCGGCACGGTGGCGACCGCGTACAAGGAACTGCGCGGGCGCGGGCTCGTCGTGACCCGGGGCCGGGGCGGGACGGTCGTGGCGGAGGCGCCTTCGGTGGCGTCCCGGCGCCCTCCGCGGATGCCGGAGGGACTGCGGGATCTGGCGAGCGGCCTGCCCGACCCCGCGTTCCTGCCGGTACTGCACCCGCCGGGCGACGTGGCACCGGTCTACGGTTCGCACCGGGCCGCTCCCCGGCTCGCCGCCCTGGAGGAGCTGACCCGCGCGTGGTTCCGGCGGGACGGGGTGCCCGCGGAGCGGGTGACCTTCGCGCACGGGGCGCTCGACTGCGTCGCCCGGATCCTCTCCGTGGAGCTGAGGCCCGGCGACGCCGTGGCCGTCGAGGATCCCGGCTTCCACCACCTGCTGGACCTGGTGCCCGCCCTGGGACTGCGGAGGGTGCCGGTCGCCGTCGACGGCGAGGGGATCACGCCGGACGCGGTGCGGGCGGCGCTGCGGGCCGGGGTCCGGGCGATCGTGTTCAGTCCCCGCGCGCAGTGCCCCACCGGGGCCTCGCTCACGCCCGCGCGGCGGGACGAACTGGGGGCGCTGTTCCAGGAGTTCCCCGAGGTCCTGGTGATCGAGGACGAATACCTCGCCGAGCTCGACGCTCCCCCGTCGCCCAGCGTGAGCGCGCTGCGGCCCGCCCGGTGGGCGCAGGTGCGCACGGTCTCGAAGCGGCTGGGCGTGGACCTGCGGTGGGCCGGGGTGACCGGGGACGAGGTGACGCTCGCCCGGCACGACGGCCGGATGCTGATGACCTCCGGCTGGGTCAGCCATGTGCTCCAGGAGACCGTCCTCCGGCTGTTCTCCGATCCGGAGGTGGCACGGCTCGTGGCGCGGGGGGAGGCCGCGTACGCCGAACGGCGGCGGGCCCTGGTCGACGCGCTGGGCGCGCGGGGGATCCACGCCGTCGGGGCCGGGGGGCTCAACGTGTGGGTGCCGGTGCGGGACGAGTCGGCGGTGGTCAACGGGCTGCGCACGCACGGCTGGTGGGTGGCGGCGGGCGCCCGGTTCCGGATCGACGCGCCGCCGGCCGTACGGATCACCGCGTCCACGCTCCTGCCGGAGTCGGCGGAACGGCTGGCCGGGGACATCGCGCGCGTGCTCGGCGACGCGCAGGCGACGTACGGGGGCTGAGCGAGGGCGTCGGCCCGCCGTCCGGGCTGACGAGTGGATCCAGTAGCTCGGATACTGGATCCGATCGTCTGTGGCGCGGGTCACGGGAACTCGGGCGAACCGGGGACCAGTACCTGGTGTGGAACAAGAGATGAGAGATCGTTTCCGGGCCGGGGATCCCTCCGCGCTCGGGGAGGCGTACGACGCGCACGCGCGGGTGCTCTTCCAGTACGCGTACCGCATGTGCGGCGACCGGGCCGCGGCCGAGGACGCCGTGTCCGCGACCTTCCTGGAGGCGTGGCGCTGCCGGGGCAGGGTCCACGCCGAGGGCGGGAGCCTGCGGCCGTGGCTGTTCGGCATCGCGACCAACGTGCTGCGCGGAGCCGCGCGGGAGGCCCGCCGGCGGGACGCGGCGCTGGCGCGGCTGCCCGACCGCGGGGTGCTGCCGGACTTCAGCGACGCGGTGGCGTCGCGGCTCGCCGACGAGGAACGGCTGCGGGCCGCGCGGGTGGCCCTCGGCCGGCTCCGCCGCCGCGAACGGGAGGTCTTCGGGCTCGTCGTGTGGGCCGGCCTCGACTACGCGACGGCCGGCGAGGCGCTGGGCGTCCCCGTCGGCACGGTGCGGTCCCGGCTCTCCCGGGCCCGGGAGCGGCTGCGGGCGCTCGCCGAGGCGGAACTGCGCTCCGCGCGCCGCGGACACGGCGGCCGGCCGGCACACGACGGACCGCCCGTGCCCAGGAAGGCCGGGCGTCGTCCCGTGCCCGAGGCCGTATCCCCGCCCGCGCCCCCGTCGGGGGCCGTCTCCCCCGGTGCCCCGTCCGGCGCCGCCGTGCCCGTGCGTACGGGTCGTACCGTCCTCGTCCCCCGAACCTCCCCGGAGAAGCCGGCATGAACGACATCGATTCCCGTCCCCAGGACGCCCTGCGCGCGGAGCTGACGGAGCTGCTGCCCCCGCCCGCCGTACCGGAGTTCGCGCCGGAGCGGGAGCGGGAGCTGCGGCGGACTCTGATGGCCGCGGCCCGCCCCGCGCGCCCTGCGGCGTGGTGGACCCGGAAGGCGGTGCGGTTCGCCGTGCCCGCCGTGGTGTGCGGCATCGCGGCCGGGGCGGTGCTGGTCACCGCTCCCCCGGAGACCCGCGACCAGCGCCCGGCCGTACAGGCCGAGGGTGCCTCCGCGGTGCTGTCGCGGGCCGCGCTCGCGGCCGCCTCCGCGCCCGCGCCGGACGCGCGGCCGGATCAGTTCGTGTACGTGGAGAGCCTGGTGTCCCGGGCCGGGCGTCCGGCCGGTGGCGGGCCCGCCGTCGTGGCACCGGCGCACCGGCGGCAGGTGTGGCTGTCGGCGGACGGGAGCCGGACCGGGCTGCTGCGGGAGGCGGGCTCCGCCGACGAGGAGTTGTCGCCCCGGCTGCCCGTGTACGAGCTGGACGGGCCCGGTGCCGAGCCCCGGAAGACGTCCATGGAGGCGGGCGAGCCGTCGGTGACCGCACCGACGCACACCTTCGTGGCGGGGCTGCCGACCGATCCGGAGGCGCTGCTGCGGCTGGTGCGGGAGCAGACGCGGGCGGACGGCGGGGACGCGGACCAGCGGGCGTTCGGCGCGATCGGGACGCTGCTGGCCGAGACCTGGGCGCCGCCGAAGGTGACGGCGGCGCTGTTCGAGGCGGCCGCGCGGATCCCGGGCGTCGTGACCGTGCCCTCGGCGCGGGACGCGGCCGGCCGGGAGGGCGTGGCCGTGGCCCGTACCTCCGGCGGTGAGCGGACCCAGTGGGTCTTCGACCGGTCGACGTCCGCCTTCCTCGGGGAGCGGACGGTGCTCGTGGCCGCGTCGGACGCCGGTCCCCCCGGGACGGTGCTGAGCGAGACGGCGGTGCTCACCAAGGCCGCCGTGGCCCGTGCCGGGCAGCTGCCCGGCTGAATCCGGCCCGTCGTGGAGGGGCGCCCCGGCGTGGGGCGCCCCTTCGGCGCGTCAGGCGCGGCGGGCCGCCGCGAGGGCCTCGTAGAAGCGCAGGAGGTCGAGGTTGTCGACGGAGCCCGCGTTGACGGCCTTCTCCAGGGGGGTGCCCTGGAGGAGGCGCTTGACCGGCACCTCGATGCGCTTGCCGGTGAGGGTGTGCGGGACGCCCGGGACCTCGATGATCTCGTCGGGGACGTGACGGGGCGACAGTTCGGCGCGGATGGTGCTCCTGATCCGGGCGATCAGCTCGTCGTCCAGGGTCACGCCGTCGGCGAGGTGCACGAAGAGCGGCATCCAGTAGCCGCCGTCCGGTTCCTCCAGGCCGATGACGAGGGACTCACGGATCTCGGGGAGGCGTTCCACGGCCTCGTAGATATCGGCGCTTCCCATCCGAACGCCCTGACGGTTGAGGGTGGAGTCGGAGCGGCCGTGGATGATCACCGAGCCGTGGTCGGTGATCGTGATCCAGTCGCCGTGCCGCCACACGCCGGGGAACATCTCGAAGTAGCTGTCGCGGTAGCGGCTGCCGTCGGGGTCGTTCCAGAAGTGGATCGGCATGGACGGCATGGGGTTGGTGACGACGAGCTCGCCGACCTCCCCGATGACCGGCTTGCCGGACGGGTCCCATGCCTGGAGGTCGGTGCCGAGGCCGGCGGCCTGGAGCTCGCCGATGTGCACGGGAAGGGTGGGGACGGCGCCGGCGAAGCAGGAGCAGACGTCGGTGCCGCCGCTGACGCTGGCGATCCACAGGTTCTCGCGGACCTCGTCGTGGAGCCAGCGGAAGCCGTCGGGCGGCAGCGGGGAGCCGGTGGTGGCGACGCACTTCACGGCGGACAGGTCGAAGTCGCGGCCCGGGTGCACCTCGGCCTTGGCGCAGGCCATCACGTAGGCGGCGGAGGTGCCGTACAGGGTGGCGCCGGTGCGCTCGGCGATCCGCCACTGGGCGCCGGTGTCCGGGAAGCCGGGGCTGCCGTCGTAGAGGACGACGGTGGTGCCGGTGAGGAGGCCGGAGACCAGGAAGTTCCACATCATCCAGCCGGTGGACGTGTACCAGAAGAAGACGTCCTCGGGGCCCAGGTCGCAGTGGAGGCCCAGCTGCTTGAGGTGCTCGACGAGGATGCCGCCCTGGGACTGGACGATGGCCTTCGGCAGGCCGGTGGTGCCGGAGGAGTACAGGACCCACAGGGGGTGCGCGAAGGGCACCTGCTCGAAGACCGGCTCCACGTCGGCGGCGACCATCCGGTCCCAGTCGAGGGCGCCCTCGGGGGCCGGGGTGCCCAGGAGCGGGATGTGGACGACGGCGCGGAGGGTGGGGAGTTCGGCACGCAGCTCGGCGACGGTGTCGCGGCGGTCGTGCTCCTTGCCGCCGTAGCGGTAGCCGTCGACGGTGAAGAGGACGACCGGCTCGACCTGCTGGAAGCGGTCGAGGACGGAGCGGGCGCCGAAGTCGGGGGCGCAGGAGGTCCAGACGCCGCCGACGGCGGCGGTGGCGAGGAGGGCGACGACGGCCTGGGGGACGTTCGGCAGGTAGCCGCTGACGCGGTCGCCGGGGCGGACGCCGAGAGCGCGCAGCTCGGCGGCGAGGGAGCCGACCTGGCGGCGCAGTTCGGCCCAGGTGAGGGGGGCCGGCTCGTGGGTCTCGTCCACGTGGAGGAGCGCGGTGTCGTGGGGGCGCTCGTCGGCGGCGCGCAGGGCGTGCTCGGCGTAGTTGAGGGTGGCGCCGGGGAACCAGTCGGCGCCGGGCATGGCGCGGTCGCCGAGCACGCGCGCGTAGGGGGTGGAGAAGCGGACGTCGAACCATTCGGCGACGGCCTGCCAGAAGGTCTCCGGCTCCTCGACGGACCAGCGGTGCAGGGCCGGGTATCCGCCGTCGGCCGGGGCGCCGTGGTGTTCGGCGGCCCACGCCTGGAATCGGGTGACGGCGGCGTGGGCGATGCGCTCCTCGTCCGGCTGCCAGAGCGGCTCGGTCGGCTCGGTCGGCGCAGTTGTCATCGGGTGGCTCCCTGGCTGTACGCGGGTCGGCGTGTGTCGCGCGCACGTGCGGGGGTGTGCGCGTGACGCGGCTGACAGGACGATGCCATGGGAGCGGCTTTCGCACCAGGGCCGCCCGCACATGGTCGGAGAGTTGAACATGTGCTCCCACCACGGGTGAACGGCAGCTGAACGAGGCTCGCATCGCCGCTGGTGGGTGGCAGGGTGACCCCCATGGACGGTCGTGGACTGGTGCGTTCGGTGAGGGAGTTCGGTTCGGTGCGGGGGCTCAGGACGGTACGGGCGGCGTGGCGGCAGCGCCGGGCGGACGCGGCGGGGCTGCCGGCCCGGGGGGCGGAGCGGGCCCGGGTGCCGGGTCTCGCGGAGGGGGCGGAGGGGCTGCCGGGCGGGGGGATCGTGCGGTTCGCCCGGTCGTCGCTGCGGGTGTGCGTGTCGTCGGGCGGCACGGTCTTCTGGGGGTGGGACGGGGCGGAGCCCGAGCCGTCGTACGCGCTGGCGGGCCCGGCGCCGGAGCCGGACCCCCGGGCGGTCCTGGAGCCGGACACGGACGGCGGCTGGCGGGTGGTGTCGGAGCGGGTGACGGTGGCGGTCTCGCGGCACGGGGCGGTCGAGGTCCGTACGCCCGGAGGGGTGATGCTCCGCCGCGATCTGCCGCCGCGCTGGTGGGAGCCGGTGGGCGGGGGGCCGTCGCGGTGGGCGCAGCGGGCCGAGGTGCCGGCGGACGCGCGGTTCTTCGGGCTGGGCGGGCGGGCGGCGGGGCCGCGGCTCCGGGACGGCTCGTACCGGCTGTGGAACACGGACCCGAAGGGCCGGTTCGGGCCGGAGGACGATCCGCTGTACATCACGATGCCGGTGCAGTTCGTCGTCGCGGACGCGGGTACGCACCTGGCCTTCCACGACAACTCGTGGGACGGGCGGGTGACGCTCGCGGAGGGCGAGGAGGGGGCCGGGTCGGGGCACGACCGGCCGGGCACCAGCGAGCTGCGGATGGAGGGCGGGCCGCTGCGCTGCTGGGTGGTCGTCGGGACCCCCGCGCGCGTGCTGCACCACTGGGCCGCGCTCACCGGGGCGCCGGCGCTTCCGCCGGCGTGGGCGCTGGGGCCGCAGCACGCGCGCTGGGGGTTCGGCAGCGCGGCGGAGGTGCGGCGGGTGGTGGCCGGTTACCGGGAGCGGGGGCTGCCGCTGTCGGCGGTCCATCTGGACATCGACCACTACGACGGACACCGGGTGTTCACGGTGGACCGGCAGCGCTTCCCGGACCTGCCGGGGCTCGCCGAGGAGCTGCGGGCGGAGGGCGTGCGGCTGGTGTCGATCGTGGACCCGGCGGTCGCGGCGGAGCCGGGGAACGTGCTGTACGAGGAGGGGCGGGCCGCGGGGGCGTTCGTGCGGGACGCGCGCGGGGCGGAGGTGCGGGGGGTGGTGTGGCCCGGGGAGTGCGCCTTCCCGGACTTCACGGATCCGGCGGTGCGGGAGTGGTGGGGCGGCCTGTACGAGGAGCGGCTGCGGCAGGGCTTCTCGGGCGTGTGGCACGACATGAACGAGCCGGTGTCGTTCGCGGCGTTCGGCGACCCGACGCTGCCCCGGTCGGCCCGGCACCACCTGGACGGGCGGGGCGGCGACCACCGGGAGGCGCACAACGTGTACGGGCTCCTGATGGCACGGGCGGGCCACGAGGGGCTGCGGCGGCTGCGGCCCGAGGAGCGGCCGTTCCTGTTCACGCGCGCGGGGTGGGCGGGGATGCAGCGGTACGGGGGCACCTGGTCCGGCGACGTGGCCACCGGGTGGCCCGGGCTGCGGGCCTCGCTGGCGCTGGTCCTGGGGCTCGGCCTGTGCGGGGTGCCGTACTCGGGGCCGGATGTGGGCGGTTTCGACGGGAGCCCGTCGCCGGAGCTGTTCCTGCGCTGGTACCAGCTGGGCGCCTGGCTGCCGCTGTTCCGGACGCACGCGGCGCTGGACGCGGGGCGGCGCGAGCCGTGGGAGTTCGGCCCGGAGGTGCTGGAGCACGCGCGTGTGGCGCTGGCCGAACGGGAGCGGCTGCACCCGTACTTCGTGACCCTGTCCCGGCTCGCGCGGATGACGGGCGCGCCCTATGTGCGGCCGGTGTGGTGGGGGACGCCGGAGGACCGGCTGCTGCGGGAGTGCGACGACGCGTTCCTGCTCGGCGACGCGCTGCTCGTGGCCCCCGTGCTGCACCGGGGGGCGGACCGGCGGGCGGTACGGCTGCCGCGCGGGCGCTGGTACGACACGGCGACCGGCGCGGCGTACGAGGGTCCTGGGCAGGTGCTGCTCGACGCGCCCCTCGCGCGCGTGCCGGTGCTGGCCCGCGCGGGGGCGGTCCTGCCGGTGCGGGGGGACGACGGGGAGCCGGCCCTTGAGGTGTGGGCCCCCGCGGCGGGGCGGACGGGCGGCGGGCTCGTCGTCCGCGACACCGGCGACGGCTGGGAGCCGGGGGAGATCGAGCGGTACCAGTCGCGGCTCGTGGAGGGCCGGGTGGTGGTGGAGCGGGTGACGGAGGACGGGCCGGTGGCGGCGGAGCTGCCGGTGCGGGTGCGGGGGGTGTGAACCGCCGGTGCGTGGGTGGGGGTGTGAGGGGGCGGGTGGGCCGTTCGGGCGGGGTTGTCGGACCCTCCGCCTAGCATCCGGAGCATGAACCCCGAAGCCCTGCTGGGCGCTGATGTCGAGCTTCCCCCCGGCCGCCTGATCACGGCGGAAGGAGGGGACGGCCGGACGCTGCCGTTGTGGTCGAGCGACGGGCCCGCGCCCTTCGGGGCGTGGGGGCGGATACGGGCCGCGCACGCGCGGACCGGGCTGTGGCCGCTGCTGCTCGAACCCCTGCGCGCGGACGACGAGGAATTCCGGCCGTGGGCGTCGGGGGAGCTGTACCCGGAGGGGATGTCCCGGCCCTCCGAGCACGACCCCGCGGCTCTGCTCGCCGCGTGGTGGGAGGGGTGCACCTCGGTCGACGAGGAGGACGATCACCTCTCCGCGGACCAGCGGCTCGCCGTCACCGCCCCCTACGGCGCGGTCTGGCCGGGACTCGCGGCCGGGCGGACCGTGACGGAGGACCCCGACGCGCTCGCGGCGGACCACGCCGACGTGCTCCTGTCCTTCGGCACCGAGGCACGCCTCGGGCTGGTCGAGGCCGGCTCGGGGGCGGAGGCGCTGGCCGTCGCGGGCTGGTCGGGTCCCGCCAACCACGCGAGCGACACGGCGCGGATCGCCGCGGTCGTCGCCGACTGGGAACGGCGCTTCGGGGCGCGGGTGTTCGCCGTCGGGTTCGACACGCTGCGGCTCTCCGTCGCCGCTCCCCCGGCCACCCTGGAGGAGGCGCTGCCGGTCGCCGCCGAGCACTTCGCCTTCTGCCCCGACAACGTGTGGCAGGGGCACTCCAGGGACCTCAGGGCGTACGCGGAGCGGCTGGTGGGCGCCGATCTGTGGACCTTCTGGTGGGACTGAGCCGCGAGGCCCGGGGGGTCAGCCGTACGCGCCGGCGAACCACTTCCTCATGGCCTCGGTGTGGAGGGGGAAGACCAGTTCGCGCGGTTCCGGCACGACGAGGCGGGCCGAGGTCTCCGGGGTCGGCGTGAAGGCGGGGAGCTCGTCCGCCGGGACCGGCGGGAGGAGGCCGAAGACCAGGAGGTGCTCGGGGGAGCCGAGGACGTCGGCGAGGCGGACGGCGGCGGGGTCGGCGTCCAGGCCGGTCTCCTCGCGGAGTTCGCGGACGACGGCGGTGCGCCAGTCCTCGCCGTGGTCGATGAAGCCGCCGGGGAGGGCGGTGCCGCCGTGGCCGGGGTGGATGGCCCGGGTGATGGCGAGGAGGCCGGTGCCCCGGGACGCGGTGACGGGGAGGAGGGCGACGGCGACGGGGAGGGGGTTGCGGTAGGCGGTGGTGGAGCAGCCCGGGCAGGTCCGGGGCCAGGTGGTGGTTCCGGCGGGGTACGGGGCTCCGCAGGCCGAGCAGTGGGAGTGGAGGACGGGGGGCGCGGGCGCGATGTCGGTCACCCGTGGACCGTACGCGATGGGGGTTTCCCGGCGGGGGCGGAACTGGTAGACCCGGTGCGCATGACTGGACTTGCCTCTGCCCTGCGCTCCCTCGCCGTCACCGGCGCCGCCGTCCTCCTCGCCTGTACGGGGGTGGTCGCCGCGCCCGCCGTCGCCGCGCCCGAGCCGAAGGCGCCGCGGGAGTTCGTGGCGCTGGACTCGGTGGACCGGACGATCCTCCAGGAGATGCGGTACACCACCGCGCACAACTTCGTGGGCGAGGTGATCGACGGCTACCGGCAGCCGCTGTGCCTGCTGACCCGGCCCGCGGCCGAGGCACTGCACCGGGCGCAGCGGCGGCTGCTGGCCCGGGGGTACACGCTGAAGGTGTACGACTGCTACCGGCCGCAGCGGGCGGTGGACCACTTCGTGCGCTGGGCAAAGGACCTGGCGGACGAGCGGATGAAGGCGGAGTTCTATCCGCTGGTGGCCAAGGAGCGGCTGTTCGCGGACGGTTACATCGCGGAGAAGTCCGGGCACAGCCGGGGTTCGACGGTGGACCTGACGGTCGTGCGGCTGCCGGCGGTACCCACGCGCGCGTACGTGCCGGGCGAGGAGCTGTCCTCGTGCACCGGGCCCCGGAAGGAGCGGTTCCCGGACAGCTCGGTGGACATGGGGACCGGGTACGACTGCTTCGACACGCTCTCGCACACCGACGACCCCCGGATCACCGGCGTCCAGCGGGCGAACCGGCAGTTCCTGAAGGGCGTGCTGGAGGCGGAGGGGTTCGTGAACCTGCCCGAGGAGTGGTGGCACTTCACGTTCAAGCCCGAGCCGTTCCCGTCGACGTTCTTCGACTTCCCGGTGGCGCGGAGGTCGGTGGCCGGGCACTGACGTCTTCCCCCTCCTGGAGGCCCGTGCCAGACTCGGCACCAGAGTTCTGACACTTCGTCAGATCAGTGGGAGGTTCCGGAGATGGCACGGACGCGCAGGCCGGTGGTGGAAGGCTGGTTCACCGGCGACACGGTCCCGGACGGGGAGTTCCGGCTCCTCGCCACCCGCTGCCCGGCCTGCGCGGCGGTCTTCTTCCCGCGCGTGGACGACGTCTGCCGCAACCCGGACTGCGCCGGCGACGGTCCGCTCGACGAGCTGCCGCTCCCGCCGCGCGGGCGGGTGTGGTCGTACACCGACGGGCGCTACCGGCCGCCCCTGCCGTACGTCTCCGACCCGGACGTGCCCTGGGAGCCGTACGTCCTGCTCGCGGTCGAGCTCGCCGCCGAGGGGATGGTGGTACTCGGGCAGGCCGCGCCCGGGGTGCGGACGGCGGACCTCGCGGTGGGGATGGAGGTCGAGGTGGTGCCCGGCGTGCTGAACGAGGACGCCGCGCACACCTGGACCACCTGGCACTGGCGGCCCGTGAGGACGACGGAGGACCGCGCGTGAACGACATCGCCGTCATCGGGGCCGGGATGCACCCCTGGGGCAAGTGGGGGCGGAGCTTCGTCTCGTACGGGACCGCCGCCGCCCGCGCCGCGCTCGCCGACGCGGGCGTGCGGTGGTCGGACATCGGATCCATCGTCGGGGCCGACACCGTGCGGTGCGGCTATCCCGGGTACGTGGCCGGGGCGACCTTCGCGCAGGCACTCGGCTGGCAGGGGGCGCGGGTGACCAGCGTCTACGCGGCCTGCGCGTCGGGCGCCCAGGCCATCGGGGCGGCCCGGGCGCAGATCCTGGCCGGGCTCGCCGACGCGGTCCTCGTCGTCGGCGCGGACTCCGCCCCCAAGGGGTTCTTCGCACCCGCCGGCGGGGAGCGGCCGGACGATCCGGACTGGCTGCGGTTCCGGGTCCTCGGCGCCACCAACCCCGCGTACTTCGCGCTGTACGCCCGCCGCAGAATGGCCCTGTACGGGGACACCGCCGAGGACTTCGCCCAGGTGAAGGTGAAGAACGCGGCGGCCGGGGCGCTCAACCCGTACGCCCGCTACCGGAAGCCGGTGACGCCCGAGGAGGTCGCCGCCTCCGCCGTCGTCGCCGATCCGCTGCGGCTCCTCGACATCTGCGCCACCTCCGACGGCGGGGCGGCGCTCGTCCTCTCCAGCCTGGACTTCGCGCGCCGGCACGGGCACCCGGACCCGGTGCGGATCCGGGCGGTGTCGACGGTCTCCCCCACCTACCCCAGGACCGTCCTCGACCTGCCCGACATCGCCACCGACTCGACCACCGCCGTCGCGCCCCCGCCGCACCCGTTCCGCGCGTCGATCGCGCGGGCGGCGTACGAGGAGGCCGGGCTCGGTCCCGGGGACCTGTCCCTGGCCGAGGTGTACGACCTGTCCACCGCCCTGGAACTGGAGTGGTACGAGGACATCGGCCTGTGCGGGCGCGGCGAGGGCGCCAAGCTGCTCAGGGACGGGGCGACCCGGCTCGGCGGCGCGCTGCCGGTGAATGCGAGCGGCGGGCTCGCCTCCTTCGGGGAGGCCGTGCCCGCGCAGGCGATCGCCCAGGTCTGCGAGCTGACCTGGCAGCTGCGGGGCACGGCGGGCGACCGGCAGGTGCCGGGGGCGCGGGCCGGGATCACCGCCAACCAGGGCCTGTTCGGGCACGGTTCGGCGGTGGTGGCGGTCCGCTGACCCGCCGGCCGGGATCCGGGGCCGTACCGCTCAGGTCGCCACCGGTTCGTGCCCCCGGTCGGCGAGGACGAGGGCGTGCTCGACGACGGCGACGAGGACGCTCTTGACCGACTCGCGGTCACGGGCGTCGCACATCACCAGCTCGACCTCGGGGTCGAGGTCGAGCGCCGCCCGCACGGTCTCGGTCGGGTAGCGGCGGGCGCCCTCGAAGCAGTTGACGGCCACCGTGAAGGGGATGCCACGCCGCTCGAAGTAGTCGATGGCGGCGAAGCTGTCCTCCAGGCGGCGGGTGTCGGCGAGCACGATCGCGCCGAGCGCGCCCTGCGCGAGCTCGTCCCAGAGGAACCAGAACCGGTCCTGTCCGGGGGTGCCGAACAGATACAGCACGAGGTCCTCGCGGAGCGTGATCCGGCCGAAGTCCATGGCGACCGTGGTGGTCGTCTTGGCCTCGACGCCGTGCAGGTCGTCCACGGGACGGCCCGCCTCGGTGAGGACCTCCTCGGTCCGCAGCGGCCGGATCTCGCTGACCGTGCCGACCAGTGTCGTCTTGCCGACCCCGAAGCCGCCCGCCACCAGGATCTTCAGCGTCACCGGCTCGACGGGGGTCTTCTTGCGGCTAGAGCGCCCGAAGGCCATTGATCACCTCGCGGAGGATGCTCACGTCCGGCAGCTGGGCCGGCGGAACGGGGCGGGTCACGTGCACGAGTTCCTCGTCGACGAGGTCGCCGACCAGGACGCGGACCACCCCGACGGGGAGGTCGAGTCCGGCGGCGAGCTCGGCGATCGACTGGGGCTGTTCCGAGCAGCGTTCGACGATCTCCACGTGTTCCGGGGAGAGCGACTGGTCGCGTCCGGGGTCGTCGGCGGCGGGCTCGGGGACCACCACGGCGATGAGGTCGAGCCGGTGACGGCCCGCGGCGCTCGTCCGGCCGCGGGTCATCGCGTACGGGCGGACGACGGGCCCGGCCTCGTCGTCGAACCAGTGGTGGGGGGCGGGCGTCTCCCGGCCGGGGGTCTCCCGGCCGGTCCGGCCGCGCTCGGCTGCGTCGCTCATGCGGGGCGGCTCACCCTCCCGTGGGCAGACCGGTCCGGGGGGCCGTGCCGAGGTGGGTGCCGACCCGCTTGACCATCAGGGTCATCTCGTACGCCACCTGGCCCACGTCGGAGTCGGCGTCGGCGAGGACGGCGAGGCAGCTGCCGTCGCCCGCGGCGGTCACGAAGAGGAAGGCGTCCTCCAGCTCGACCACGGTCTGCCGGACCTTGCCCGCCTCGAAGTGGCGGCCGACGCCCTTGGCGAGGCTGTGGAAGCCGGAGGCGACGGCGGCGAGGTGCTCGCCGTCCTCGCGGCTCAGGTCCTTCGACGCGCCGGTGGGCAGGCCGTCGCTGGACAGCACCAGGGCCTTGCGGATGGCGGAGACGCGCTGGACCAGCTCGTCGAGGAGCCAGTTCAGCTCGCCGTTGCCGTGGGCGGCGCTGCTGGAGTGTGCTGCGGCGTTCGGTGCGGTCATCGACCGTCCCCCTCGGGTGTCGTTCCGTGTGCTGTGGTGTCGTCCGGTCCGGTGCCGTGCCGGCGTCCGCGCTGCCAGCCGCGCTGCATGGCGGCCATCCGGGCCCGCACCTCCTCGGCGTCGCGCTC
The DNA here is from genome assembly GCF_044541975.1 of Streptomyces sp. NPDC085460. NCBI lineage: Bacteria > Bacillati > Actinomycetota > Actinomycetes > Kitasatosporales > Streptomycetaceae > Streptomyces > Streptomyces sp. NPDC085460. Next base: position 16,265 of record NZ_JBITTO010000022.1, on the reverse strand, counting down.
GACGTCGTCCTCCGCGGCGGGCCGGTCGGCGGGCGCCGGGCCGGCCGCGGGCGCGGCGCCCTGCGGCGGCTCGGGCTCGCGCAGCTGCGGCACCAGGCTCGCCTGGCGGACGCGGCGCGGAAGCCCGTCGAGCCGCTCGGGGCCCTGCACCGGCGGGACCGGGGCGGGGGCCGGGGCCGGCGGGGCCGGAGCCGTGACGGCCTCGGTGCCTTCCGGGCGTACGGGGACGAGCGTGGGGCCGGTGGTGCGCGGCGGCAGCCGGCGGTCCGGTCCTGGGGCGGGGTGGGCGCGGCCAGGCTCGTCGAGCCGGCGTCCGTGGTCGACGACCAGGGTCGGCTGGCGGCGGCGCGGCAGCGGCACCGGGCCGTGCGTGCCGTCCTCGCCGGCCGGGGCGTCCTCGCCGTGGCCGCCGGTCTGGTCGGGGGCCTGCTGGTGCTGCTCGCCGGCCGGGTTCTGGCCGGGGCGCCGGCGCTGGGGGCGGAAGAGGCCCCCGCGCTCGCTGTCGCTGTCGAGGAGGTCCGCGGAGCGGTCGAGGAGCGTGCCGATGTCCTCGGGGCCGAAGGGCGGCTCCAGTTCGACCGGGCCGTCCACGGGGCGTTCGAGCGCCCGGTCGGCGCCCGCGTCGAAGGGTCCGCCCCGGCCACCGGCCCGGTGTCCCGGGCCCGTCTCGTCCGCCAGATCGGGCACCCGCGCGAGGGCGGGCCGGCGCTGCGGCAGGGGGGCCTCGCCGAGCACGCCCGCCGTCGCCCCGGAGGTCGTACGGGAAGGTCCGGAGGGGGCGTGCGGGGCGGTGCCGTCGGCGGTGCGCGGGTCGGGGGACGTGCGGTCGAGGCGGAAGCCCGCGCCCTGCGTCTCGGGGGCGTCGGTGAGCAGCGCGGCCGGGATGAAGACGACCGCGGTGGTGCCGCCGTACGGGGAGGTCTGGAGCGAGACGCGGACGTTCTGGCGCTGGGCGAGGCGGCTCACCACGAAGAGGCCGAGGCGGTCGGTGTCGGAGAGCTCGAACTCGGGGGTCTCGGCCAGCCGCAGGTTGGCGTCGAGCAGGACGTCGGGGCTCATGCCGAGGCCGCGGTCGTGGATCTCCAGCGTGAAGCCGTTGGCGACGCGCTCGCCGAGGACCTGGACGGCGGTGTGCGGCGGGGAGAACACCGTGGCGTTCTCGAGGAGTTCGGCGATGAGGTGGGTGAGGTCGGCGACGGCGGGGCCGCCGACGCCGAGCCGGGGCAGCCGGCGGACCTCGATGCGCTCGTAGTCCTCGACCTCGGCGACGGCGGCCCTGACCACGTCCATGAGCTGCACGGGCTTGCGCCACTGGCGGGAGGGGGCGGCGCCGGAGAGGATCACCAGGCCCTCGGCGTGCCGGCGCATGCGGGTGGTGAGGTGGTCGAGGCGGAAGAGGTCCGCGAGCTCCTCGGTGTCCTCGGTGCGCCGCTCCATCGTGTCGAGCAGGGTGAGCTGACGGTGCAGCAGGACCTGGTTGCGGCGGGCGAGGTTGACGAAGACCTCGGAGACCCCGCGGCGCAGCTCGGACTGCTTGACGGCGGCCTCGACGGCGGCGCGCTGGAGGGTGTTGAGGGCCTGGCCGACCTGGCCGACCTCGTCCTCGCCGTACCGCAGGTGCGGGACCTCGGTCTCGACGTCGACGTGCTCGCCGGCGGCGAGGCGGCGCATGACGCTGGGGAGGCGGACGCCGGAGACCTCCTGCGACTCCTTCTGGAGGCGGCGCAGATCGCGGACGAGGGAGCGGCCGATGCGGACCGAGATGCCGACCGAGGCGAGGAGGGCGAGGAAGCCGAGGACGCCGGCGACGCCCGCCTTGAGCAGGACGCTGTACGCGGCGGGCTGGACGCGGTCCTGGTAGCGGTCGCCGGCGGCGGTGTTGGCGCGGGCGAGCTCGTCCAGGACGGGGCTGGCCTCGTCCTGCCAGTAGGCGGGGGTGACGGACCGGGGCCGCTCGGTGGGGCCCTCCTTGACGAACGCCTCCTCGGCCGTGCGCAGGGCCGAGGTCTCGGGGCTGCGCCAGTACTGTTCGAAGCGCTGGCGCTCGGCGGCGGGCAGGAGTTCGAGGTTGACCTCGTAGAACTGCTTGCGGACGGCGATCAGGTCGGAGACGGCGCGGATCTCCTGGGCCGTGACGCGGTCGGCGACGAGCGCGGAGAGGACCAGGGCGTCCTCGCGGGAGAGGAGTTCACGGGCCCGGGTGACGCCGACGAGGGCGCGGCCCTGCTTGTCCATCTCGACGTTCTCCAGCGCGTGGAGGGTGACGAGGAAGCTGTAGCAGGGGTCGACGAGCCGGTTGTAGAACTCCAGTGCCTGGAGGCGGCCGATACTGCGCTTCTCGACCGAGCGGCGCAGGGAGGAGATCTCCTCGAAGGCGGCGAGGAGCGAGTTGAGCTTCTGGGTGGTGACCGGGCGCATCTCCTCGCGGACGCCGGGGTCCTCGGCGTTGGCGCGGATGCGGGCGATCTGCCGGTCGGTGGCGAGGCGGGCCTCGCGGAGCTGGGTGAGGGCCTCGGAGCCGCGCGGGTCGGCGAGGTAGACGAGGGACTGGCGGCGTTCGAGCTGGATGACCCGGGCCGTGTCCTCCAGGGGGTAGCCGACCTTGTCGACGATGTAGCCGACGTCGAGGAGCTGGTCGGCCTCGCGTCCGGTGAGGACGGTGGCGAAGCCCCAGAGGCCGGTGAGGGAGACGAGTGGTACGAGGAGCAGCGCCACGATCTTCCGGCGGATGGACTTCCCGCGAAAGCGCATGGCCTCCCCCAGTACGGCCCCCGGCCACGGAGGTCCCTCGAACGGCGTCGCCGCGTCAACACGGCGCGTCAACCTTCGGTTTCAACAAACGGCGGCGTGAGCCTACTACTGCATCGCGACCATCTCGAAGGTGTGTCTGGTCGATTTTCAGCCTCTTGAGTGAGCGTTGATCATGAGATGTCCTGGTATTCCAGGAGTTCGGATCGGCCACTGTGGTGCAGGACACGTGGAGGGGCACGATTTCCCGCCCTGGGCGCAATGGCTGGAATCGTTCGTTCCGTTCGTGATGTCGGGTGACATGGGGAAACCTTTTCCCTGTCCAGAGCGTCATGAAGTACGGGGGAACGTGCCGTCCGAGGGCGGACGGGCCGAGGGCGGGCCGTCCGCGTCGTGTAGAACCGCGGGAAGCGGGCAGCCACCCCTGGGAGCACCGTGCGGTGGGGAGTGACAGGACATGGATGACGAGACGCGGACCGCGCGTCAGCTGTGGGTGGAGGACGAGCGGGGACGGCGGAGGATGCCGGATCCGGTGCGGAACGCGGCCGTGCGGGCGGTGATGATCAGCTCGGTGACGATCATCCTCGCCGTGGTCGCCTTCCTCACCTCGGTGACGGGCTCCTGGCTGGCCTATCCGATGACGATAGCGGCCGTGGTCGCGACGGTGGTGGCCACCTGGAGCGTGCTGGACATCTGGATCACCCGCCAGGTGTGGCGGCAGCGCGCCGGTGTGGTCTCCGAGCCGAGCAGCAGCGCGTACGCGGCGCGGCGCGAGCGGGTCGCGGAGGAGCGGGTCGCCTGATCGACTCCACGAAGAAGGCCCGCCCCCTCGTCGAGGGGGCGGGCCTTCTTCGTGACTACGGCGCCGCCGGCGGTTCCTGGTCCTGGTGGCGGCGGAACATCCGGGTCGCCGTGATCTCGCCGTGGATCGTCTCCCCGTCGGCGGCCGGCTGCGGCAGGCCGGGACGCAGGTGCTCCTCGACGCTGATGTACTTGAGGCCGGCGCGCAGGTCGGCGTCGTTGCGCAGCCGGATCACCAGCGGGAACTCGGCGAGCGCCGTGGTGTCGAACAGGCCCGTGGTGTACAGCAGCTGGACGCCAAGCGCGTCCGACACGGCCCGCTGGAGCTCCAGCAGATACGTGGCGTTGGCCCGGCCGATCGGGTTGTCGAGGAAGAGCGTGCCCGCGTGCCGGTGCTTGTCCCGGCCCCGGTCGTTGGACCGCAGCGCCGCCATCGTGCAGTACAGGGCGATGGCCGCGGTGAGCAGCTGTCCGCCGGAGAAGACGTCGCCCATCTGCCCGACCGGCACCCGCTCGGCGCGCAGCACCGCGTCCGGCTTGAGGATCTCGACGGCGACGCCCTTGGGTTCGAGCGCCGCCTGCACCCCGCGCAGCAGCAGCGACATGCCGTCGCGGCGCAGGTCGGAGTTCTTCCGCACGGCGGCCCGGGTCGCCTCGTCGACGACCTCGCCGAGCCGTTCGGTCAGGGTCGCCTGGTCCGGCTCCTCGAAGCGGATCCGCAGGAACTCCTGGCCCGACCACTCGCCCAGGCCCTCCGGGAGCCGGGAGAGCCGCTGGGCGGAGCGGAGGGTGGCGAGCGAGGTCTCCACGAGTCCGCGCAGCCGGTCCACGATCGAGTCGCGGTTGCGCTCCAGCTGGGCCAGCTCGTCGGTGAGGACCCGCAGGCGGGGCGCGAACGCCTCGGCCCACTTGGCGGCGTGCTCGGGCAGCGCGGAGGCGGGCAGTTCGCGGATCTGCTGGCGGGCGGGGGTGCGGACCTGCTCGTAGCGGGTGGAGTTGGCGTGGCGGACGAGGATGTCGCTCGCCTCGCGGACGGCCGCGTCGGCGGCGGAGAGCTCGGCGGTGCAGGCGCGCAGCGACCTGCGGGCCTCGCCCGCGGTGGTCCTGGCCTCCTCCAGGGAACCGGGGTACGGCTCCTGCTCCTCCCGCTCCTCCTCCGCGTGGTCGCGCAGCAGGTCGCGCAGGAGCGCGGCGGTCTCGTCGAAGCCGCCCGCGGCGTCCTCGGCCGCCCGGTGGTCGCGCAGCAGCCCGGTGTGGGCGGCGCGGGCCGCGTCCAGGGCGTCGGCGCGCGCGGCGAGTTCGGTGCTCGCGGTACGCAGCAGGGCCTGCGCCCGGTCGGCGTCGGCCGGGACCAGCTCCTCCGGCAGTTCGGTATGGGACCCGCCGTCCTCGGGGGCCAGCCGCTCGGCCTCGCCGCGGAGCCGGCCGAGCTTCTCGCTCGCCTCGGAGGCGCGGGTCTCCAGCATCTGCACCAGGGCCTCTGCGCGGGCCGCGGCGGCCTGCCGGGACGGGCCGTCGGCGCCGTCGGTGGACTCCAGGAGCTGCTCGGCGCGGGTGCGGACCTTGTTGGTGAGCCGGTCCAGCTCGGCGAGGGCGGCGGACTCGTCGCTCTCGGCGCGGGCCTGCTCGGCGCGCAGGTCGGCGCCGACGCCGACCTTCTCGTACACCTGGGAGGCGGCCCGGTACGCCTCGCGGAGGGTGGGGAGGGCGGCGCGGGGCGCGGTGGCGTCCTCCTCCGGCAGCTGCTCGGGGGCGCCGGCGATCTCGGCGCGCTCGGCGCGCAGCGCGCGGGCGGTGCGGTGGGCGTCGTCGGCGGCGCGCTGGGCGGCCCTGCGGTCCTCGTCGGCGGCCCGCGCGCGCTCCAGGCAGGTCTGGGCGCGGGCCTCGGACTCGGCGGCGTCGTCGGCGAGCTCGCGGAGCTTGGCCTGCCAGGCGGAACGCTCGCGGAGCCGGAAGGCGAGGCCGGCGAGGGCGTCGGCGGCCCGGCGGGCGCGCTGGGCCGCCTCCTGGCGGTCGTCGCGGACGGCGAGGGCCTCCGCGGCGGTCTCCTCGGCCTCCGCGCGCGTGGCGCGGGCCTCGTCGAGGGCCCGGGCGGCGGTCTCGGCGGTCTCGCGGGCGGTGGCGGCGACGGCCGCGAGCTCGGCGAGCATGCCGGGCGGGCAGTCGGCGCGCCAGGCACCGATCCGGGCGGCGAGGGCGCGGTCGCCGGCGAGCCGGGCGGCGAGGGCGCGGATCTCCTCGTCCCGGGAGGCGGCGCGGGCGCGGAGCGCCTGCCGCTCCTCGTCGGCGGCGTGCTCGTCGTGCATGGCCGGGTTCGGCGGCACCAGGAAGACGCCGGTGTCCTCGCCCGCCTCCAGGGCCGGTACGGGGGCGAGGAGGGCGGCGGCGGTGCCGACGGCGACGGCGGAGCGGGGCAGCAGGGCGGCGGAGCCGAGGGCCTCGCGGGCGCGTCCGTACGAGACGGGGTCGGTGATGACGACTCCGTCGACGAGCTCGGGGCGGGCGGCGAGCACGCGCGCGTGGTCGGCGGGGTCGACGGACTGGGCGAGGTAGCGCCAGCCGGGGAGGGCGGGGATGCCGTGCTCGCCGAGGAACTCGACGGTGGCGAGGACGTCGGGGCCGGGCGGCAGCAGGCCGCCGTCGCCGAGGGCGCCGAGAATGCGGGAGTCGTCGGCGGCGGCGGTGCGCAGGTCGAAGAGCTGGCGCTCGGCCGAGGTGACGGCGCCGTCGAGCAGGCGGCGCAGCTCCTCGGCGTAGCGGTCGAAGTCGGTGACGGAGAGCGGCGGCTGCGCGTCGGACCCGCCGGTCCTCGCGCCGGTCTCGTCGGCGGCGCTCTCGTCGTCCTCGGGGGCCTCGCCGTCCGTGTCGGCGGCGCGCTGGCCGGGGAGCGGGGAGCCGGAGCCGGGCAGGCCGAGGAGTTCGGCGAGGCGTTCCTCGCCGGCCAGTGCCTCGGCGGCGCGGCGCTCGGCGTCGTAGGCGTTGCCCGCGGCCTCGGCGGCGTCGGCGGCGCGGGCGGCGGCGAGTTCGGCGCGGGACTCGGCGGCGGCGGCCTCGCGGGCGCGGTCGCTCGCGGTGCGGGCCGCTTCGCGGGCGGCGTCCCAGGCGGCGACCGTGGTCTTCTCGGCGTCGGCGGCGGCGAGGGCGGCACGGGCCGGGTCGGCGTCGGGGGCGGAGTCGTCGAGCCAGCCGGCCCGGACGGCCTCGGCGGTCTCCTGCTCGACCTCGGCGAGGCGCTGGCGCAGGTGACCGGCCTCGCTGCGGGCGCGCTGGGCCTCGGTGGCGGCGGCGGTGGCGTCCCGGTGGGCGGCCTCGCCGGCCTCCTGGAGGGCGGTGGACCGCTCCTCCTCCTCGGCGGCGTGCCGCTCGCCCTCCTCGGCGGCGGCGGCGAGGGCCCGTACGAGGTCGGCGGCGGCCGAGGCGCGGGCGGCGAGGGCCGGGGCGGCGTCGCGCTCGGCCTCGCGGATGGCGGCGGCCACGCGCGCGGAGCGGTCTCCGGCGGCGCGGTGGCGGAGCACCGACTCGGCGGCCTGCCAGGCGGAGTGCAGGGTGCGGGCCTCGATGAGCTCGCGGCGCTGGGAGGCGGCGCCCTTCTCGGCGGCGGCGAGCGCCAGGGAGGCGTGCCGGTAGGCGAGTTCGGCGGCGATGAGGGCGGCGCGCTCGCGGGCGGTCTCGGCCTCGGAGACGGCGTGGCCGGCGGAGGTGACCTGCTGGGCGAGTTCGGCGGCGCGGGCGCGTTCGCCGGCGGCGCGGCCGGAGAGGCGGCGGGCGAGGGTCCGGGTGCGGCTCTCGGCGGCGGCGTGCACCTCGCGCGCGTGCGACCGGGTTCCGGCGGCGTCCACGATCCGGTTGAGGAGGTCCGCGGAGCCGGCCGTGAAGTCGCGTTCGGCGGTGAGTTCGGCGCGGCGGCCGAGCTTGTTGCCGAAGCCGCCGACGAGGTCGGCGAGGCCGTCGGTGTCCCGGGTGTCGGTGACCGCGCGGAGGAGGAGGTCGGTGAAGTCGGAGTCCTTCTTGACCGCGAAGAGACCGGCGGCCTCGCCCTCGTCGGCGTTCATCTCGCGCTGGTAGCGGAAGAGTTCGGGGTCGAGGCCGAGGTCGCCGAGGTGCTCGTTCCAGCGGTCGTGGATCTCCTCCCACACCACGTCGAGGTGCGGGTACGCCTTGCCGGCCTCGGTGAGGGCGTCGCGGAAGCCCTTCATGGTGCGGCGGCGGCCCGAGGCGCCGGAGGCGCCCTCGGCGGCGGGGCGGACGGAGGTGGCCTCGGCGACCGGGAGGTTGTCCAGGCTGAGGCCGGGCCCGGGGCGGAAGGAGTACCACGCCTCCGCGAACTTCCTCGGGTCGTTGGAGACCTGGCGGCCGCGCCACTCGCTGGCCTTGCCGACGACGACGAGTTCGCCGGTGAGGGTGTGCTGCCACTCCAGGGCGACATGGCCGCAGTCGTCGGCGAGCAGGAACTTGCGGAGCACGCCGGAGCTGGCGCCGCCGAGCGTGTTGCGGTGGCCCGGGAGCATCACCGAGAAGATGAGCTTGAGGAGGACGGACTTGCCGCCGCCGTTCTCCAGGAAGAGCACGCCCGCGGGGGCGGGGCGGCGCGGCGGGCCGACCGGCTCCTCCTCGAAGAACTCCGCCTGGGTGGGGGCGGGGTTCGGCACGGGGGCGCCGACACCGCGCAGGTCCAGGACGGTGTCGGCGTAGCGGGCGCCGGCGGGGCCGATGGAGTAGAGGCGGACCCGGGACAGCTCGTACATGGCGAGGGACTCTCGTGCTCTCGTGCTCGGGGAGTTCGGTGGGGCGAGGCGGCGGCCCGGGGGACGCGGGACGGGTGGGGTTACGCGTGGAAGGGGAGGCCCGCGTCGGCGGCGAGGGCCAGGTCGTCGCCCTCCGGGGGCGGGAGGAGGGTGGCGGTGCCGTCGCTGACGGGCACGATCCCGAGGTCGAGGAGTTCGGTCAGGGCGGCGGAACCCGCCATGTCGCGGACCTGGAGCTGGTAGCGGGCGGTCGTGCGGTAGGAGCCGCCGCTCTCGTCGCCGGTGCGCTGGAGGAAGCCGGAGTCGGTGAGGAAGGCGACGGCCTTGGCGACGATGCCCGTGGTGGAGCCGGCGAGGCGGCGGGCGTCCTTGGTGGCGCCGGTGGTGGAGCGGCGGGACCAGATGCGCCAGGCGGCTTCCAGGCCGGGGGCGTCGGAGGCCGGGTCGGTGTTCTCGCCCTCCTCCTCGGCGCGCTGCTCCAGGCGGAGACACGCCTGGCGGACGAAGGAGTCCACGCCGTTGACGGTGAGGCGGCCGATGTACGCGTCGTCGGCGAGGTCCTCGGGGCGCGGGAAGGCCATCGCGGCGACGGCGAGGTGGGCGAGGCCGTGCAGGAACCGGTCGGCCGAGTCGGTGTTGGCGCGGCGGGCGTAGTCGCCCATGCGGACGGCGAAGACGGAGTCCTCACCGGCGGTGACGGCAATGCCGGCGCGCGGGGAGACCTCGAGGACGATCAGGCCGAGGCCGGTCGCGACGGCGTCGGCGAGCCGCGCGAAGGCCGGGTCCTCCTGGTAGCGGCGGAGCAGTTCGGCGTACTCGGCGTCGCGGGCGGGCAGCAGCTTGGGCTGGAGCCCGAAGGAGACGAGCCGCGCGGCGTCGGCGGCGTCCGCGGGGGTGACGGCGGCGGGCGCGGAGGCCGGGGCCGGGGACCGGGGGGACTCCTGCTCGCTCCACGCGTCCGGGTACTCGGTGTACTCGGTGTGCTGGACGGCGCTGTCGCTCACGGCTGGGGCTCCTCGGTGCGGCTCTCGTTCGGTACGGCTGCGGTGCCGGCGGCCCGGGGCAGGGGCAGCGGCACGGGGGTGACGGCGGCGGGCGGCACGGGGGCCTCGCCCGGCGCGGGCGACGGCACCTCCGGGGCGCCCCCGAGGCGCACGGCACGGACCATGGGCAGGTCCCTGCGGCGCACGGCGGCCCGGGTCGCCTCGGGCAGGGGCACGGCGCCGAGGCGGGGCCGGTCGCCGGGCTCGCCGTCCGGGCGCCGCGCGGCGGGCGCGCCCGCGCCGGCGGGCGCGTCCACGAAGGGCGGCCGGAGGCGGGGGCGGGGGGCGGTCGGCTGCGGTGCCGGGGGCGGGGGGGCTGACGCTGGCGGGGCGGGCGGTTCCGGCGTTGTCGGCTCGGGCGTTGTCGGTGCCGGCGTTGTCGGTGCCGGCGTTGTCGGTGCCTGCACGGGCTCGGCGACGGGCGGCTCCGCGAGGACCGGCGTGCCCGCGAGGATGGGTCGCTCAACGAGGACGGGCAGCTCCGCCAGGACCGTGGGCAGGGGCTCGGGTTCCCGGAGCCACGCGCGCGTGGGCCTGGTCGGGCGGGCGGGTGCCTGGGGGCCCTGGCCGGCGCCGGCGGGCGGGGTGGTGTCGGAGACGTACGTCACGTCGCCTCCGTACGGTCCGCGGCCATGCCGACGGCGTCGAGGAGCGCCGTGCCGACGATGAGGTCGGCGCCGCCGAAGCCGGGGTCGTCGAGCGGTGTGCCGTCGTCCACGGCGAAGAGCAGGCGCTCCTCGCCCTGGCGGTAGGCGGTGCCGACGGGCGGGCTGGCCGCGTGGACGGCGAGCAGGGCCACCAGGTAGGCGAGGTCCTCGCCGCCGCCGGCGCGGGCCTCGGCGAGCAGGCCGGAGAGCCGGCGCGGGGCGTCGTGCTCCAGCTCCAGCAGGGCGAGCGCGTCGGCGAGCTGGCGCTCGCTGAAGCGGGAGTCGTCAGGGGTGGCGATCAGCTCCGGCTCGGGCATCTCCGCGCCGAGGTGCTCGCGCTCGACCGGCGGCGTGAGCAGCAGGTCCACGAGGTCGCCGAGGCGGACCGAGGCGGGGGTGCGCAGGCCGGTACCGCGCGCGAAGAAGGCGTCGGTGACCCGGGTGGCCCGCTCCACCGGGAGCGGCAGCACGGGCGCGACGAGCTGCCCGTACAGGTCGAGGCCGGTGTAGCGGGTGGGGGCGGCGAACGCCTGGCGGTCCTGCTCTGCGCGGAAGAGCGGGCCCGCTTCCAGGAGCCGGGACTGGAGCTGGGTGTGGCGGCGGATGCAGTCCTTGACGATGTCGACCAGCTCGGCGGCCCGGCGCTTGTGCTCGGGGTCCTCGGCCTCGTCGCGCGCCTTGCGGATGTTGGTGAGGATCGCGTTCTCGTGGCGGTAGCGGTCGGCGACGTGGTCGAGCGCCTCGGCGATCATGTCGGGGACGCTGTTGAGCCAGTCCACCGCGCGCACGTTGCGCCGGGTGGCCTCCAGGGTCCTGCGGAGGGTCTCGGCGTACTGGACGGTCCGGTAGCGGGCCTGCTCGGCGGCGAGCTGGGCGTCGGCGAGGCGGCCCCGGCTGATCAGGACCTCCAGCTTCACCTCGGCGGCGATCTGCGCGCTGGTGACGTCGGTGTCGAGGGCGCCCACGAGCACGTTGACGGCCTCGTCGGTGGTGCGGAGGCAGACGGTGCCGCCGTACCCCGGGACCTCCTCGATGAGCTTGAAGTCGTAGTCCCGGCGGACGTACACGCCGTCGGTGCCGAAGGTGCCGTAGACGGCGCGGAAGCCGCGGTCGACGCTGCCGACGTTGATCAGGTTCTCCAGCACCCAGCGGGCCACGCGCTCGTGCTCGGCGGCGGGGCGGGCGGGGGCCTGGGCGGCGACGCGGGGCAGCAGCCGGGCGACGACCTGGTCGTGGTCGGCGCCGGTGTCGAAGTCCATGTGGAGGGTGACGAGGTCGATCGCGGCGAGCGCGACCTCCGCCATCGCGTAGACCGTGTACTCGCCGGCGAGGTTGGCCTTGCGCGCGTCGAGGTCGTGCAGCGGCGCGGTGCAGGCGAGCGCGCGCAGGCGCCGCGCGAGCCCTTCGTCGGCGGCCGGCCCCTGCGCGGGGCGCGGCCCCGCGCTGAGCTGGGGCGGAGCGAGGTCCGTCGAGGCAGGCGAAGTCACGGTGCACAGAGTAGGTCCTCGCACTGACATGGGTCGAAACGGCGCAGAAACCACCGCCCCGGGCCCGCCCCGGGCGGTACCCTCGCGCCCGCGCGCCCCGGCGGCTACTCCTGAGCCGGTTCGTCCACGGCCCGGGCGTAGGCGGCGCCCACGCGGGCGATGGAGTCCTCCAGGTAGCGGGCGAGGAGGCGTTCGGCGGCGGCCCGCTCCCCCGCGCGCAGGGCGTCCAGGATCTCCTGGTTGCGGACGAGGTAGGGCTCGTGGAGGGCCCGGGGGTCGTCCACCACGTGGAAGGCCAGCCGGAGTTCGGCGAGGACGCCGCGCATGAGCTCGTCGGTACGGGCGCTGCCGGCGAGGGCGACGAGTTCGCGGTGGAAGTGGATGTTGGCCGTGGAGACCCCGCGCCAGTCGCCGTCGCGGGCGGCGGCCTCGCCCTCGGCGACGGCGGCGGCGAGTCCGGCGACCGGGAAGGGCGGGCTCCCGAGGCCCCGTACGACGGCGCATTCGACGAGCCGGCGGGTGCGGTAGATGTCCTCGACGTCGTCCACGGCGAGGACGCGGACGAAGACCCCGCGGTTCAGCTCGTGGACGAGCAGCCGCTCGTGGGTGAGGAGCCGGAACGCCTCGCGCAGGGTGTTGCGGGAGACCCCGAGGGCGCCGCCGATGCTCTCCTCGGAGAGCCGGGTGCCGGGCGGGAAGAAGCCCTCGGCGATGCGGGTGCGGAGGATGTCCGCGACCCTCTCCGCCGTGCTGGTGCGCCCGAGCAGCGCGCGGTCGTCCGCCAGTCCCCCGGTGCTCCCGGTCGTCCCGGTGCCGCTCGCGTCCACGGTCCCCTCCCTCGCGGGCCGGCCGGCCCGTCCTCGTCCCGGCCGCCGAGTCAACCGCAGTTTCGCACCGGGGACAACAGCCCCCTTGTCGAATCGTTGAACAATCCCCTACCTTGGCGCCACCGCACTCGGTCACCACCGGAACACGCACCGCCCCCTCGTACGTCACTCAGGCACGCCTCCCCACCTGCGAGGTGCAGATGAGCACGACACAGACCCGGCAGCACTCCCCGGACGACCGACCCGACGCGACGGGCGCGTTCGGCTGGCTGCGCGCCCTCGGCCCGCGCGGACGGCGCGCCTTCGGCGGCGCTTTCGGCGGGTACGCCCTGGATTCCTACGACTTCTTCACCCTGCCGCTGTCGATGGTGGCGATCGCCGCCTACTTCAACCTCGACAAGGGCCAGACCGGACTGCTCACCACGGTGACCCTGGTGGTGTCGGCGGTGGGCGGCGCCCTGGCCGGTGTCCTCGCCGACCGGGTCGGCCGCGTCAAGGCCCTGATGATCACGGTCGGCACCTACGCCCTCTTCACCGTGCTCTGCGGCTTCGCGCCCAACTACGAGACGCTCCTGGTCTTCCGGGCGCTCCAGGGCCTGGGCTTCGGCGGCGAGTGGGCGGTCGGCGCGATCCTGGTCGCCGAGTACGCCTCCGCCCGGCACCGGGGCCGTACGCTCGGCGCCGTGCAGTCGGCGTGGGCGGCCGGCTGGGCCCTCGCGGTGATCGTCTACACCCTGGTGTTCCAGTTCTTCGAGGCGGACCTGGCCTGGCGGATCCTCTTCTGGACCGGGGCGCTGCCGGCGCTGCTCGTGGTCTGGGTCCGGCGGAACGTGGAGGACGCCCCGCAGGCGGCGGCGGTACGCGAGGCCAGCACCGAGCGGGGGTCGCTGCGCGCGGTGCTCCGGCCGGGGCTGCTGCGCGTCACGCTCTTCGCGACCCTGCTCTCCACGGGCGTGCAGGGCGGCTACTACACGCTCGCCACCTGGGTGCCGACCTTCCTCAAGACCGAGCGCGGGCTGACCGTGGTCGGCACCGGCGGCTATCTGACGCTGCTCATCTCGGGCGCCTTCATCGGCTACCTGACGGGCGGCCATCTGACGGACCGGATCGGACGGAAGCGGAACATCGCGCTCTTCGCCGTCCTGTCGGCGGCGTCGGTGATCGCGTACACCCAGATCCCGGCCGGCGCGAACACCCTCCTCCTGGTCCTCGGCTTCCCGCTCGGCTTCTGCATGTCGGCCATCTTCAGCGGCTTCGGCTCCTTCCTCGCCGAGCTGTACCCGACGCCGGTGCGCGGCACGGGGCAGGGGCTCACGTACAACACCGGGCGCGCGGTCGGCGCGATCTTCCCCACCCTGGTCGGCTTCCTCTCCGAGAGCTGGGGCGTCGGCGGGGCGCTGGTCTTCGGCGCGGTGGGGTACGGACTCGCCGTGCTGGCGCTGCTCGGTCTGCCGGAGACGCGCGGGAAGGAGCTCGGGTGAGGGCCCTCGGCCTCTGACACCGGCCCGCCGCCTCCCCGCGCGCGTACCGCCCGACAACGCACCACAGCATGACAGCACCACAGCACCACAGCACCACAGCACCACAGCGCCTGCGAAGGGAACAGCACCATCATGAGCGGGGTCTTCATCGACCTGAACGCCGATCTCGGCGAGGGCTTCGGCCGCTGGACGCTGACCGACGACGAGCGGCTGCTCTCCGTCGTCACCAGCGCCAACGTGGCCTGCGGCTTCCACGCGGGGGACGCGGTCACCATGCGGCGGGTGTGCGAGCTCGCCGCCGCGCGGGGGGTACGGATCGGGGCCCAGGTGTCCTACCGGGACCTGGCCGGATTCGGGCGGCGCGCCATGGACGTGCCGTCGGCGGAGCTGGCCGCGGAGGTGGCGTACCAGATCGGGGCCCTGGAGGTCTTCGCCCGCGCGGCCGGCTCCCGGGTGGCGTACGTGAAGCCGCACGGGGCGCTCTACAACCGGGTGGTGCGGGACGCGGAGCAGGCCGCCGCGGTCGTCGACGGGGTGCTGCTCGCGGGCGGCGGGCTGCCGGTGCTCGGGCTGCCGGGTTCCCGGCTGCACGAGGCGGCGGAGCGGGCGGGGCTCCCGGTGGTCGCCGAGGCGTTCGGCGACCGCGCCTACCGCGCCGACGGCTCCCTGCTGCCACGGGGGCAGGAGGGGGCCGTCGTGCACGACCCCGACGCGGTGGTCGAGCGGTCGGTGGCCCTCGTCCGCGCGGGCGCGGTGACCGCGCACTGCGGGACGCGGGTGCCGGTCCGGGCGCGTTCGCTCTGCCTGCACGGCGACACCCCGGGCGCGGTGGAGCTGGCCCGGCGCGTCCGGGCCGGCCTGGAGTCCGCCGGGGTCACGGTGGGGGCCTTCGCGTGAGGGTGCTGCGGGTGGGCGAGCGCGCCCTCCTGGTCGAACTGGCCGACCGGGCCGCCGCGGAGGCCCTCCACGCGGAGGTGCTGCGGCGCCGGGCGGCGGGCGCGCTTTCCGGGGTGCGGGAGGTCGTGCCGGCGGCCCGGACGGTGCTGCTCGACGGGGTGGACGAGCCGGTCCGGCTCGCGGCCGAGCTGCCGGGCTGGGAGCTCCGGCCGGGGCACGCGCGCGTGGGCGAGGTCGTGGAGGTGCCGGTCCGCTACGACGGGCCGGACCTGGCCGAGGTGGCCGCCCGCTGGGGCGTGCCGCCCGCGGAGGCGGTACGGATCCACTCCTCGGCCGAGTTCCGGGTGGCGTTCTGCGGCTTCGCCCCCGGCTTCGGGTACCTCACGGGGCTCGGCGCGCGCTACGAGGTGCCGCGCCGGGCGACGCCCCGGACGGCGGTGCCGGCCGGGGCGGTGGCGCTGGCGGGGCCGTACACGGGGGTGTATCCGCGCTCCTCGCCCGGCGGCTGGCAGCTGATCGGCACCACGGACGTGGTCCTGTGGGACACCGGGCGCGAGCCCGCGGCGCTGCTCTCCCCCGGCACGCGGGTGCGGTTCGTCCCGGCGCGGGACGGCCTCGCGGGGACGGGGGCCGGCCGGTGAACGACCGTGCCGTCGCGGTCGTCCGGGCCGGCGCCCTGACCACCGTGCAGGACCTGGGACGGCCCGGGTACGCGCACCTGGGCGTGCCCCGCTCCGGAGCCCTGGACCCGGCCGCCGCCCGGCTGGCCAACCGGCTGGTCGGCAACGACGAGGGGGCGGCGGTCCTGGAGACCACCGTGACGGGCTGCGCCCTGCGCCCCCGGAGCGCGGTGACCGTGGCCGTGGGCGGCGCGCCCTGCCCGCTCCGGGCCGACGGCCGTCCGCTGCCCTGGGGCACGGCGGTCCGGGTCCCGGCCGGTGCGCTCCTGGAGGTCGGCCCGGCCGTGGGCGGGCTGCGCTCGTACGTGGCGATCGGCGGCGGGATCGCCGTCGATCCGGTGCTCGGCAGCCGCTCCACCGACCTGCTGTCCGGTCTCGGCCCCGCGCCGGTGGCGGACGGGGCGGTGCTGCCGCTGGGGGCGGCCCCGGCCGTACGGGGGTCGGTCGACGCTCCCCCCTGGCCGGGCCCGCCGGACGAACTCGTCCTGCGGGTCCGGCTCGGGCCGCGCGACGACTGGTTCACCCCTGGGGCGCTCCACACCCTCACCACGCGCGCGTACCTGGTGTCCCCGGCGAGCAACCGCATCGGCCTGCGCCTCGACGGGCCGTCCCTGGAGCGCGCCCGCGCCGGGGAACTGCCGAGCGAGGGCATGGTGCTGGGCGCGGTGCAGGTGCCCCCGGACGGGCGGCCGGTGGTCTTCCTGGCCGACCATCCGACGACCGGCGGCTACCCGGTGGTGGCGGTGGTGCGGGAGGCGGACCTGGGGGCGGCCGCGCAGGCGGTGCCCGGGACGCCGGTCCGCTTCGTCACGGCGCCCTAGGGCGTGTCTGACAATTGGCGTCGGATCAGGCCGGGTCGTCCGGTGCGTGCGATCGGCGTGCGGCCGGGGCGCCCTTGTAGCGGAGCTA
>NZ_JBITTO010000021.1:0-72170 GCF_044541975.1 Streptomyces sp. NPDC085460 | reverse complement strand
CGCACTGGGCCTACGCCGGCCACGGCGCCACACCCGGCGAGTCCTGGCTCGCCGCCAACATCCGCCGCGACATCCAGCACAACCGCGAACACGCCAGAGAGATCCGAACCGAACTCGAAGCCGACGACACCAATGGGGAGTGGTGACCATGGCCCGCGCTCTGCCCGAGCGGTACCTCACGCCGACCGACCTTGCTGACCTCCTGGGCATCCCGCTGGAGACCGTCTACCAGTGGCGCCGCAAGCGGACCGGGCCTCGCGGCTTCCGCGTCGGTGTCCACCTCCGGTACGACCCGGAGGACGTCCGTACGTGGGTCGGCTCGCTGATGGATCAGGAGCGTGCCGCCTGATGGCCGGACACATCCAGGACCGCTGGTTCAAGACGGAGAACGGTCCCGACGGGAAGCCCCGCCGGGTGAAGAGCGAGCGCCACGGCTCCGGCATGCGGTACCGGGCCCGGTACGTCGGCCCCGACGGGACCGAGAAGTCGAAGAGCTTCCCCGACCGGCAGAAGCGTCTCGCCGATCAGTGGCTCGCCCAGGTCGAGGCGGACATGTCCCGGGGGCAGTACATCGATCCCCGCGCGAGCCGGATCACCTTCCAGCAGTACGGCGAGAAATGGCTCCGGAACCATCAGGCCGACCCGAACACGGGCTTCTCTATGGAGTCGCAGCTACGCCGTCATGCCTTCCCCTACATCGGCTCCAGGCCCCTCGGGTCCTTCAAGCCGGAGCACATTCGGGACTGGGTCGCGGACCTGACGGCGGCCGGAGTGGTCGGGTCGTACGCGCGGGTCATCTACTCCAACGTCCGCACCGTCCTGAACGCGGCCGTGGACGACGGCCACCTCCCGAAGAACCCGTGCTCCGCCCGCTCGGTGAAGGCGCCGGCCGTCGAGACCAAGCGCGTGGTTCCGTGGACCGCCGACCGTGTCTTCGCAGTCCGCGAGGCACTGCCCGACCGGTATCAGGCCATGGTCGACGTCGGCGCTGGGTGCGGGCTCCGGCAAGGCGAGATCCTGGGGCTGACCACCGACTCGATCGACTTCACGACGAACACCGTGCACGTCGTCCAGCAACTCAAGCTGAGCCGCAGCAAGCCGGTGTTCGCCCCGCCAAAGGGCGGCAAGCTCCGAGACGTCCCGCTTCCCGAGCCGGTCGCCGACGCGCTCCGCGCGCACCTGGCGAAGTTCCCGCCGGTCGATGTCACGCTGCCGTGGATGACCCAACGCGGGACACACGTGACCAAGCAGCTGGTCTTCACCGCTCCCTTGGGCAACCAGGTCTGGCGGAGCATGCTCAACACCGACCATTGGAAGCCCGCGCTCGCCGCGGCCGGCGTCATCCCTGAGCGGGAGGAGGGGCAGCAGAGCTACGTCTCCGCACGTGAGCACGGGATGCACGCGCTTCGCCACTTCTACGCCTCGGTCCTCCTGGACGCCGGGGAGAACATCAAGGCCCTGGCGGAGTACCTGGGACACTCCGACCCCGGCCTGACGCTACGGGTGTACGCCCACCTCATGCCCAGCAGCCGGGAACGAACACGGGCGGCAATCGCTGCGATCTTCGACGCCGGAACCCGGCCTTGACCTGGACAAACACGCAGCTCGTTAGGTCGTGCATGTTAGGCTCAACCCCTCGTTCCTGTTTAGAGGCGAGCCTAACTTGCACGAGCCCCCCACCTGGAACTGACAGGCAAAGTTGTTCGGAACGGTTTCCTAGCTCGCAGCCGAACAACATCCGAGGAAGTTGTTCGGAACGGTTTCCTGGAGTCAGACCAAACAACTTCCGGGATTTGTTCGGTACGGTTTCCTGTCTGCAGGCCGAACAAAATTTGAGGTGGATCTTGGGGAGACCGTCACGGGCGAGCGTCTACCAGAACATGGACGAGGCCATCCGGGAACTGCGAGAACGCTTCGGTGGGCTCCCTACCCCTGCCGAAGCCGAGGACATCTGGGCAGACCTCTGGCACGAGGAGGCGCACAACAGCACCGCCCTCGAAGGCAACACTCTCGTGCTTCGCGAGGTTGCAAAGCTCCTCGAAGACGGCAAGGCCGTCGGCGCCAAGCCGTTGCGCGACTACATGGAGGTGCGAGGGTACGGCGACGCCGCAAAGTGGGTGTACGGCCAGGCCCTTGAGCCTGGCGACTGGAGCGATGGCTCGATCATCACAGTCCAAGAGGTACGAAACATCCACCACGTACTCATGACACCTGTCTGGACTGTGGAGCCACATCCAGATGCCTCAGACTACGAGGGCCCCGGAAACTTCAGGCAGCACGAGATCGCCGCCTTCAGTGAGGGCATGAAGCCACCTCTGTGGACCGACGTCGACCACTTGATACGAAGCTGGGTCGATGATGCGGACGGCCTCCGCCGGCCAGACGATGAGGAGTCGATCCCCGAGAAGCTGGCTCGCCTGCACAACCGATTCGAACAGATCCATCCGTTTCTCGACGGCAACGGTCGCACAGGGCGTCTGGTCCTCAACCTGCTTCTCGGACGCCTGGGCTACCCCCCGGCGATCATCTACAAGCGCGATCGAGACAAATACCTCAAGGCGATGCAAAGAGCAGATAAGGGCGAATACGGCCCTCTGGCAGAGCTGATCGCCCGAAGTGTCACGACTAACCTCTATCGGTTCGTGCTGCCAGCGGTCGCAGGACCGGTGAAGCTTGTCCCCCTTGCGGCACTCGCGACCACCGAAATCTCAGAGAACGCCCTACGTGTTGCCGCTACCCGAGGGCGACTCAAGGCGGTAAAGGCAGAGGACGGGACATGGCGCAGTAGCCGCAACTGGCTGGAGCAGTACCAGGAATCGAAGTACCAGCGAGGCCAGAAGCGGGCCGACTAATCGCCTAACGGCCCACGAACGGCCCACCGGCACGAGCGAGGCCCCCACCTGCAGAGAAAACGCAGGTGGGGGCCTTGATCATGTCTGTAACTACTTCTTGCCCTGGTTCTTGACGGCCTCGATGGCGGCCGCCGCGGCCTCCGGGTCGAGGTAGGTGCCGCCCGGGTTGAGGGGCTTGAAGTTCTCGTCCAGCTCGTAGGAGAGCGGGATGCCGGTGGGGATGTTGAGGCCCGCGATGTCGGCGTCGGAGATGCCGTCGAGGTGCTTCACCAGGGCGCGGAGGCTGTTGCCGTGGGCGGCGACCAGGACCGTGCGGCCGGCGAGGAGGTCCGGGACGATGCCGTCGTACCAGTACGGGAGCATGCGCTCGACGACGTCCTTGAGGCACTCGGTCTGCGGGCGCAGCTCCGGCGGGATCGTCGCGTAGCGGGCGTCGCCGGCCTGGGAGTACGCGGCGTCGTCTGCGAGGGCCGGCGGCGGGGTGTCGTACGAGCGGCGCCACAGCATGAACTGCTCCTCGCCGAACTCCGCGAGGGTCTGCGCCTTGTCCTTGCCCTGGAGGGCGCCGTAGTGACGCTCGTTCAGGCGCCAGGAGCGGTGGACCGGGATCCAGTGGCGGTCCGCGGACTCCAGCGCGAGCTGGGCGGTGCGGATGGCGCGCTTCTGGAGGGAGGTGTGCAGGACGTCGGGGAGCAGGCCGGCGTCCTTGAGCAGCTCGCCGCCGCGCGTCGCCTCCTTCTCACCCTTCGCGGTGAGGTTCACGTCCACCCATCCGGTGAACAGATTCTTCTCGTTCCACTCGCTCTCGCCGTGGCGGAGGAGGATCAGCTTGTACGGTGCGTCGGCCATGCGTACGAGCCTAATGGACCGCTGACGATTGACGCGCGTCGTCAATTCGCTGGCGTCCGCCTACCGAGATGCGTAAGTTTCGAGAGCCGCATGAGGGACTTACAGCACGCAGGGGGCGCACCACACATGTCCATCGACTCGCTCAGACGATCGGCGCGTGCCACCGTCTCCGGCCTCCCGCAGGGCTTCTGGTGGCTCTGGCTGTCGACCTTGGTCAACAGGACCGGGGCCTTCGTCCTGACGTTCCTCTCCCTCTATCTGACGTCCGAGCTCGGGCACTCGGCGTGGTTCGCCGGCCTCGTCGTCGCCCTCCACGGCCTCGGCGGCGTCGCCGGTTCCCCGCTCGGCGGCGTGCTGACGGACCGCTGGGGCCGCCGGCCCACGATGGTCACCATGCACCTGGCGTCGGCCGCCTGCGCCGGCGCGCTCGCCTTCGTCACCAGCGCCTGGGGCGTGGCCCTCGTCGTCCTGCTGATGGGCGTCTCCATGCAGGCGGTCCGCCCCTCCATCAACGCGACGATCGCCGACATGGTCCCCGCCGACGACGTGCGCCGGGCGTACGCCCTCAACTACTGGGCCCTCAACCTCGGCTTCGCCGTCGCCTCCATCGCCGGCGGCGCCGCCGCGTTCCTCGGCTACCGCACGCTCTTCCTCGTCGACGCCGTCGCCACCACCCTCTGCGCGGTCATCGTCTTCCTGCGGCTGCCGGAGACCCGCCCCGAGCGTGCGGCGGCGAAGGCCGGGGAGAAGGCGGCCGAGGAGCGGGTGTCGATGCTCGACGTGCTGCGGGACGCGCCGTTCCGCACCCTCGTCCTGCTCAACCTGCTGGTCTGCGTGGTCTTCACCGCGCCCTGGATCGGGCTGCCGCTGACCATGGCCGAGCAGGGCCTGTCGCCGTCCTCGTACGGCATGGTGATCGCCGTCAACGGCATCGTGATCGTCGGCTTCCAGCTGCTGGTGAACAAGGTGACCGAGCGGCGCTCGCCGGTCGTCCTGCTGACCGTCTCCTCGCTGCTCTTCGCCGTCGGCACCGGCGCGACCGCGCTGGCCGGGTCGTCCGTCGCCTTCGCCGCGACCGTCGTCGTGTGGACGATCGGCGAGATGGTGCACGTGCCGACGAACGCCGCCGCCACCGCGCGGCTCGCCCCGGAGCACGCCCGGGGCCGCTACCAGGGCGTGATGGGCATGTCGTGGGCGGTCGCCGGTTTCGTCGCGCCGGTCCTGGCCGGCGCGGTCGTGGACGGTCCGGGTTCGGACGTCCTGTGGGCCGGCACCTTCGGCCTCGGCGTCCTCGCCGCCGTCGGCTACACCCTCCGGCTCCGCAGGGCGCTGTGCGAGGAGGATCCGGTGGATAAGGGGGAGAAGGGGGAGAAAGGGGAGGAGACGGTGGAGGCCGTGGTGCCCGGGCTGGAAGAGGTCCCGGAGAAGGCCGTCAGTCCCGCTCCGGTCCCGTCCCCGGCCCCGGTGCCGTCTCCGGCCCCGGCTCCGTCTTCCGCGTCAGGTTCCTGAAGGCGTCGAGGTTGCGCGTCGACTCCCCGCGGGAGACCCGCCAGGCGTACTCCCGCCGGATGGCCGACGCGAAGCCGAGTTCGAGCAGCGTGTTGAAGTCGCCGTCCGCCGCCTCCAGGACCGAGCCGAGCAGCCGGTCCAGCTCCTCCGGCGTGACGGCGGCCAGCGGGAGCTTGCCGGCGAGGTAGATGTCGCCGAGCGGGTCGATCGCGTAGCCCACCCCGTACAGCTTGAGGTTCCGTTCGAGGAGCCAGCGGTGGACGCCGGCCTCGTTCTCGTCGGGGTGGCGGACGACGAAGGCGTTGAGGGAGAGGGAGTGGCGGCCGAGGCGCAGCGAGAGCGTGGTGAAGAGCTTGCGGGTGCCGGGGAGCTTGACCACGTACGAGCCGGGCGCCGGGTTCTCCCACTCCAGCTCCGCCTCGGTGAGGGTGTCCTCGACGATCCGCCGTACGTCCCGCGCGTCCTGAGCGTCCTGAGCGTCAGCCATGGTGGGAGCGTACGCGACGGTGGTGCGCGCGCTGCCGGTGGTCGTGCATGGCGGCCGTGTACACGTCGGCGGTGGCCGAGGCGGCCGTGTCCCAGCCGAAGGACCCGGCGTGCCGGGCGGCCGCGGCGCCCATCCGGGCGGTGAGCTCCGGCTCGGCGGCGAAACGATCCAGCACGCGCGCGTAGTCGACGGGGTCGTGGCCCTGCACCAGGAAGCCGGTCCGCTCGTCCCGTACGGCGACGGGCAGACCGCCCACCGCGGCCGCGACGACCGGTGTGCCGGCCGCCTGCGCCTCGATCGCGACCAGGCCGAAGGACTCGCTGTACGAGGGCATGACGAGCACCGACGCGGCCCGGAACCAGTCCGCGAGCCGCTCCTGGCCCACCGGCGGGTGGAAGCGGACGAGGTCGGCGATGCCGAGGCGGGCGGCGAGCTTCTGGAGCTGCTCGGGCTTGGCGAGGCCGCTGCCGCTGGGCCCGCCGACCACCGGCACCACCATGCGGGAGCGCAGCGAGGGGTCGCGGTCGACCATCAGGGCGGCGGCGCGCAGCAGGATGTCCGGGGCCTTCAGCGGCTGGATGCGGCCGGCGAAGACGGGGACGAAGGCGTCCCGCGGCAGGCCGAGGCGGGCGCGGGCGGCGGCCCGGCCGTCGGCGGGCCGGAACCGGTCGAGGTTGACCCCCGGGTGGACGACCGCGATCTTGCCGGGGTCCGCCTCGTAGAAGCGGGCCAGCTCGTCGGCCTCCTCGGTGGTGTTGGCGATCAGCCGGTCGGCGGCGGCGACGATCTGCGTCTCGCCGATGACCCGGGCCGCGGGCTCGGGGGTGTCGCCCTCGGCCAGCGAGGCGTTCTTGACCTTGGCCATGGTGTGCATGGCGTGGACGAGCGGGACGCCCCACCGCTCGGCGGCGAGCCAGCCGACGTGGCCGGAGAGCCAGTAGTGCGAGTGGACGAGGTCGTAGTGGCCGGGGCGGTGGCCCGCCCACGCCTGCATCACGCCGTGCGTGAAGGCGCAGAGCTGGGCCGGCAGCTCCTCCTTGGCCAGCCCCTCGTACGGGCCGGCGTCCACGTGCCGCACCAGGACGCCGGGCGCCAGCTCGACCACCGGGGCGAGGCCGCCGGTGGTGGCCCGGGTGAAGATCTCGACCTCGATGTCGATCGCGGCGAGCCGCTTGGCGAGCTCGACGATGTAGACGTTCATGCCGCCCGCGTCGCCCGTGCCCGGCTGGTGGAGCGGGGAGGTGTGCACGGAGAGCATGGCCACCCGGCGCGGGGTCCGGGGGCGGCCCGGCAGCCGCAGCCGGGAGGTCGCTGCCGGATGCCGGTGCCGGGTGCCGGCGAACCGGGACACGTACTGGCTCACTGCGGCGGTCCTTCCGCGAGGGGGGCCTGGCCTGCGGACATGACAGGCGGAGGGCGCGGTCCACGTCCTCCGCCCCGCACAACACCGGAACGGCTCCTTTCATTTCCGCCGCCCCCGGCGCTTTGCCAATTCATTACGCGATGGCCTCCCGGCGCCTCCCGCTCCGTATCCTCGTCCCATGGCCCCGCGCACCACCCGCCCCGTCGGCACCCCGACCCGCGGGACCACCAACCCGAACCGGCTGCGCCGCATGGACCGCTGGATCGCCGCCGTCCACGGCCCGGCCCTGCGCCGCTCCCCCGAACCGCCCGTCGCCGTCGACCTCGGGTACGGGGCCGCGCCCTGGACCGCCGTGGAGCTCCTCGCCCGGCTGCGCACCGCCGAGCCCCGCACCCGGCTGTACGGCATCGAGATCGAGCCCGCCCGGGTCGAGGCCGCGAAGCCGTACGAGGGCGAGGGGCTGTCCTTCGTACACGGCGGCTTCGAGGTCCCCGTACCGGGCGCGCCCGCGCTGATCCGGGCCGCGAACGTGCTGCGCCAGTACGACGAGGAGCAGGTCGCGGCCGTGTGGGAGCGGCTGTGCGGGCGGCTCGCGCCGGGCGGGCTGCTCGTCGAGGGGACCTGCGACGAGATCGGGCGCCGGCACGTCTGGGTGGCGCTCGACCGGGGCGGGCCGCGCACAGTCACCTTCGCGACCCGGCTCGGCTCCCTCGACCGCCCCTCCGACCTCGCCGAGCGCCTGCCGAAGGCGCTGATCCACCGCAACGTGCCCGGCGAGCCGGTCCACGCCTTCCTGCGGGACTTCGACCGGGCCTGGGCGGCGGCGGCCCCGTACGCCTCCCTGGGCGCCCGGCAGCGCTGGGTCCGCTCGGTCCGCGACCTGGCCGGGGAGTGGCCGGTCGTGGACGGCCCGAAGCGGTGGCGCCAGGGCGAGGTGACGCTCCACTGGGACGCGCTGGCACCGGGCGGGGGCTAGGCGGGCGGCGGCTGAGCCGGGCGGGCCGGGGCTGAGCCGGGCCGGGGCTGAGGCAGGTGAGCGGGGGCTGAGGCCGGTGAGCAGGGGCTGAGCACGTCCCCTCCGCGCCGACGGTCCGGGTGACTCCCGGGTGTCCTGGAGACCACCGGCGCACCACATTCCTCTCCCGCGCCCCCGGGAGGGGAACGTCACCCGCCCATCGACCGTCACTCTGGCGGGGTACCTGTCGTTTTCCCGTTCCGCGTGGCACTATCGCCAGGACCACCACAAGTTACTGACGGTAAATCAGAAAGTGGCCGAGGGGGTACCCGGTCACGAGGGGGAACCAGTGAACCGACGACGCCGACGTCCGTACGCCGCCGCCGCGGTCACCGTGGCCTGCGCCCTGGCCCTGCTGGCCACCCCGGCGCTCACCCTCCAGGCCGCCGCCGCCCCGCTCCCGCCGCCCCCGCCGAAGAAGACCCTCGAACAGGTCCGTACCGAGATCGACGTGCTGTACCGGCAGGCGGCCTCCGCCACCGACGCATACAACCTCGCCGAGGAGCGCACCGAGAAGCAGTCCGCCGAGATCGTCCGGCTCGCCCGCATGATCGAGAGCGGCCGCAAGCGGATCGACACGCTCAAGGCCCAGGCCGGCGCCACCGCCCGCGCCCAGTACCGCAACGGCGGCATCCCCGACAGCGCCCAGCTCGTCCTCACCGGCGACCCGCAGCTCTTCCTCGACACCGCCGGCCGGCTCCGCGAGGGCGCCAAGGCCACCACCGACCTCATCGGCGAACTCTCCCGCGCCCAGGCCGAGCTGAACACGTACGCGAGCGAGGCCGGCGACCACTGGACCACGCTGGAGGCCGACCGCGTCCGGCAGGCCGAGGCGAAGAAGGAGATCAACGGCAAGATCGCCGCCGCGAAGAAGCTGGAGAGCGAGCTCGCCGCCGAGGAGCGCGAGCGGCTGCGCCGCATGGAGGAACTGGCCCGGCAGCAGGCCCAGACGAAGTGGCTCGGCTCCGGCATCCTCGCCGAACTCACCACCGAGGCCACCCCCGAGGGCCGCGAGGCGATCGAGTCCGCCCTCGCCCAGGTCGGCAAGCCGTACGTGTGGGGGGCCGAGGGCCCCGACTCCTTCGACTGCTCCGGACTGACCCAGTCCGCCTGGGGCGCCGCCGGCAAGTCGATCCCGCGCACCTCCCAGGAGCAGTGGCGGCTGCTGCCCCGCGTGCAGCCGAAGGACATGCGCCCCGGCGACCTGATCGTGTACTTCCAGGACGCCAGCCACATCGGCATGTACATCGGCGACGGGAAGATGGTCCACGCGCCGCGCCCCGGGCGGAACGTCACCGTCGCCGGCGCCGGCTCGATGGACATCCTCGGCATCGTCCGCCCGAACTGACGAGGGCGGCGCGGCGGAGCGGTGGCGCGGCCGCGCTCCCGCTCCCGCGCGACCTGACAGATCGCCCCGAGTGACCTT
Source organism: Streptomyces sp. NPDC085460 (assembly GCF_044541975.1). NCBI lineage: Bacteria > Bacillati > Actinomycetota > Actinomycetes > Kitasatosporales > Streptomycetaceae > Streptomyces > Streptomyces sp. NPDC085460. Next base: position 62,669 of record NZ_JBITTO010000021.1, on the reverse strand, counting down.
TCTCATGGGCCCAGGACGCACCCGTGCCTGCTCGGGGCGCAACTACCTCCCCTTCCGCGGCATATGCCAGCGCGTGCCGGGCCGCCCGTGGAGTGATCGCCATTCCGCTGCGCGCCGCACTGCCGCTATGGTCCCGGACGGGCGGGACGCCACCCGGCGCCCGGCGCACCCTCGGGGGAGGGAAGGAAACCCGAACCGATGCCCGTATCCGTACCGCGCCAGAGAATCGTCTCTGCTGCGGGGCAAGGCGAGACCACCGCCATGGACGCCACCGCTGTGACAGACACAGGAACAGGCACAGGAACAGGAACACCCACCGGCGCGGAAGCCCCCGCGACGGCCGACCGCGACCGCACCGACCTCACCCTCCTGGTCGTCGAGGACGACCCGGCGGGTGCCCTCGCCGTACCCGAACTGCTCGACGCGGCCGGCGCCTCCGGCACCCGGATCCGCATCCGTACCGCCCGCAACCTCACCGAGGCCGAGCGGCTCCTCACCGACGACGTGCACTGCGTGCTCGTCGACCTCTCGCTGCCCGCGCCCCGCGGCGCGGCCGGCGAGGACCCGCTCGCCCCGCTGCGGCACGTCCTGCGCCTCGCGCCCCGGCACGCCGTCCTCGCCCTCGCCCCCTCCGCCGACCCCGAGCTGGCCGCGGAGGCGGTCCGGGTCGGCGCCCAGGACCACCTCTTCCGCGAGGAGCTGGACGGCCGGCTGCTGAGCCGCGCCATCCGGTACGCGGTCGAGCGCAAGCGCAACGACGCCGCCAAGGTGAAGCTCGCCGAGTCCCGGCTGCGCGCCCAGGAGAACGCCCGCCTGGAGCGCGGTCTGCTGCCCACCCCGCTCCTGGACGGCTCCGACCTGGCCTTCGCGGCCAGCTACCGGCCCGGCCGGTCCCGGGCGCTGCTCGGCGGCGACTTCTACGACGTGGTCCGCACCCCGGACGGCACCGTCCACGCCATGATCGGCGACGTCTGCGGCCACGGCCCGGACGAGGCCGCCCTCGGCGTCGAGCTGCGGATCGCCTGGCGCGCCCTGACCTTCGCCGGGCTCTGCGGGGACGAGCTGCTCTCCACCCTCCAGCAGGTCCTGGAGCACGAGCGGGAGAGCGAGGAGATCTTCGCGACGCTCTGCACGGTCGACATCGCGCCCGACGGGCGCCGGGCCGGGCTCTGCCTGGCCGGGCACCCGGCCCCGCTCGTCGCCCAGCGGGGCGGGACCGCGCGGCTCCTGCCGTACGAGGACGGCGGCCCGGCCCTGGGCCTGCTGCCGCGCGCCCGCTGGCCGCGCCGGCAGGTCGAGCTGGGCGGGGCGTGGAGCCTGCTCCTCTACACCGACGGCCTGATCGAGGGCCGGACGGCGGGCCCCGGCTCGCCGCGGCTCGGGCAGGACGGGATGGTCGGGATGATCAACCGGCAGCTGGCCGGCGGCCTGCACGGCGAGGCGCTGCTCGAATCGGCGATGGCCGAGGCGCGGGCGCTGAACGGCGGCGAGCTGACGGACGACGTGGCGCTCCTGGCCCTGGAACGGGGCGGGGCCCGGGGATAGTCCCCGGGCCCCTGCGGCCGTACGTGCCGTGCGTGCTCCGTACGCCGTGCCTGCTCCGTACGCCGTGCGTCCGTGCTCGACGGCGGTCGGTGTCTACCGGCCGCCGTTGTAGGGGCCGTACGGCCCGTCGCTGCTGGAGCCGCCGCGCCGGCCGCCACCGCCTCCGCCCATGACCTGCTTGAGGGCGGGCCGGACGTCCACCATGAAGACGATCGCGGCGATCAGGCCGGCGATCAGGAGGAAGAGCAGGCCCGGCAGGAGGAGGTTCAGGGCGAGGTTGACCCCGAGCAGGATCAGCCAGAACTTCTTCGTCTGCTTGTCCGCGGCCCGGTAGGCGTCCTCGCGGACCATCGCCGCGATGACGAACGAGGCGATCGCGAAGCCGGTGAAGACCAGGAACATCAGCAGGTTGAGGGTGTTGTCGAACCGGTCCATCAGCATGCTGAACACCGCCTAGGGGGTCATGGGTACGTACGCCTCGCGGTCAAGGTACCCGTTTCAACGCGTGCGGCCCCAGAAATCGTGCCCGGGTCCGCTATTCGGCCTCGGCGGAGGCCGTGCCGGCGGCGGCCGGCTTCTTGGCGGGGGTCTTGCGGGCGGCGGGCTTGCGCGCGGCGGGCGTCTTCTTCGCCACCGGCTCCTCGGCGGCCACCGGGTCCTCGGCGGCCACGGGGTCCTCGGCGGCCACAGTCCCCGCCGTGGCCCCGGACTCCGCCGCCGTCTCCGACCGCTCGTCCGCCGCCGTCTCCGGCTCCGTCACCGACTCCGGCTCGACCACGACGGCGATCTCGGTGATCGCGTCCGCCGTCTCGCCGCGCCAGGCGCGGACGGTCTCCTCGCCGCGGGCGGCGACCTCCTCGTACTTCTCGCGCGCCTTGACGGCGTACTCGGCGGCCACGCCGACACCCCGCAGGGCCAGGTCCTGGGCGGTCTCGCCGAGCTTCTTGAGGTCGGTGTCGAGCACCCCGACGACCTCGGCGACCTTCGCCTGGACGACGGCCTGGGCCTCCTTGGCCCGGTCGGTCACCTTCTCCTGCACGGCCTTGGGGTCGGTGTTCCGGACGGCGTCGATCCGGCCGGGCGCCTCGGCGGCCAGCTGCTCGATCAGGCCGGGCACCTTCCTGGCCTGCTGCACGGCGAGCTCGGCGGTGCCGGCGGCGAAGTAGAGGGGGGTACGCAGTTCGTCGATGATGGGCATGCTGGTGGTCCTCCCGGTGGACGTACTGGCTAGCTCGAGGGCGGCATGGCATCGGGGGCGGTGTCCTCCGCCGCGTTCTCCGCGGTGTCCTCCGCCGCGTTCTCCGCCGCGTTCTCCTTGCGGAAGGAGTCGTAGATCTGGAGCAGCACCTGCTTCTGCCGCTCGCTGATCGAGGGATCGGCCAGGATGACGGCGCGCGTCTCCAGCTCGTCCCGCTCCCGCTCGTCGAGGATCCCGGCCCGTACGTAGAGCGTCTCGGCCGAGATCCGCAGCGCCTTGGCGACCTGCTGGAGCACCTCGGCGCTGGGCTTGCGCAGCCCGCGCTCGATCTGGCTCAGGTACGGGTTCGAGACCCCGGCCGCGTCGGCGAGCTGCCGGAGCGAGAGCTGCGCGGTGCGCCGCTGCTCGCGCAGGTACTCGCCGAGGCTGCCGAGATTGCCGACGTTGAGCGATGCCATGCTCCGTACCCTGCCACCGCTTGCTAACTATTGCAAGCACATGCTTGCTGAAGTGCGCGCGCCGCGCACGGCCGACGGCCGGGGGCGGGGCGCCGGTACCGTGAAGGGCGTGACGACCCGCATACCGCTCGACGACCTCCGGCGCCTGCGCAAGGCGCGGGACCAGATGGACCGGGACTACACGCAGCCGCTGGACGTGCCGGCGCTCGCGCGGACGGCGCTGATGTCCGCCGGGCACTTCGCGCGGAGCTTCCGCAGCGCCTTCGGGGAGACCCCGTACAGCTATCTGATGACCCGGCGGATCGAGCGCGCCAAGGCGCTGCTGCGGCGCGGCGACCTGTCGGTGACGGACGTCTGCATGGAGGTGGGGTGTACGTCGCTGGGCTCGTTCAGCTCGCGCTTCACCCAGTTGGTGGGCGAGACGCCGAGCGCCTACCGGGCGCGCGAGCACGGCGCCGACGCGGGGCTGCCCGCCTGCGTCGCCAAGGTGGTCACGCGACCGGTCAGGAACGGAGAAGCGCGGCCCGGCGGCGCTCCCTAGCGTGGAGCCCATGGACATCAACCTGCACCAGTGCTTCATCGCCGTCGACGACCACGAGGCCGCCCTCGGCTTCTACCGCGACGCGCTCGGCTTCGAGATCCGCAAGGACGTGGACTTCGGCGGCATGCGCTGGGTGACCCTCGGGTCGCCCGCGCAGCCGGACGTCGAGATCGTCCTCGAACCGCCGCTGGCCGACCCCGGCGCCACCGAGGAGGACCGCAAGGCCGTCACCGAGCTCCTCGCCAAGGGCCTTCTCCGCGGGGTCAACCTCCGCACCGCCGACCTCGACGCCGCCTTCGAGAAGGTCCGGGCGGCCGGCGCCGACGTGCTCCAGGAGCCGGTGGACCAGCCGTACGGCGTCCGCGACTGCGCCTTCCGCGACCCGGCCGGCAACATGATCCGGATCGCCCAGGCGTGACGTGAGCCCCCAACCGTCCCGTTCCGGACCGTCCGGAACGGGACGGTTCTGGCTACCCTGGCGGACATGACCGCCATGAGCCCCCGCCGCAGCGAGCCCGACCTCTCCTACCTCCTCGACCACACCAGTCACGTCCTGCGCACCCGCATGGCGACGGAGCTGGCGGAGATCGGGCTCACCGCCCGGATGCACTGCGTCCTCGTCCACGCCCTGGAGGAGGAGCGGACCCAGGCGCAGCTCGCCGAGATCGGCGACATGGACAAGACGACCATGGTCGTCACCGTGGACGCCCTGGAGAAGGCCGGGCTCGCGGAGCGGCAGCCGTCCAGCACGGACCGGCGGGCGCGGATCATCGCCGTGACCGAGGCGGGCGCGCGGGTCGCCGAGGAGAGCCGGCGGATCGTGGACGGCGTCCACGCGCAGGCCCTCGACTCGCTCCCGGACGAGGAGCGGGAGGTGCTGGTGCGCGCGCTGGGGAAGCTGGCGGAAGGGCATCTGAGGACGCCGGCCGAGGGGCCGACGGCCACGCGCAGGGCCCGCCAGAAGAGCTGAGACCCCGCCCCCGAGGGAACCGACCACGACCGACCCGACTACGACCGACCCGACCGCGCCCCCGGAAACCGACCCCAGATTTCCTCTCCTAAAAAATAGTCCGCAACAAAACCTTCTGCTAGCGTCTCTCCTGTCGCACCCTTCGACAGGAGAGATCCCATGCGTGCCCACACCCATGCCCTCGCCCTCGGCGTCCTCGCCAGCGCCATGCTCATGACCGTCCTCGACGGCAGCATCGTCACCGTCGCCATGCCCGCCATCCAGGCCGACCTCGGCTTCACCCCGGCCGGTCTGAGCTGGGTCGTCAACGCCTACCTGATCTCCTTCGGCGCGCTCCTCCTGCTCGCCGGACGGCTCGGCGACCTCATCGGACGCAAGCGGGTGTTCCTCGCCGGGACCGCCGTCTTCACCAGTGCGTCGCTCCTGGCCGCCGTCGCCGGCTCCCCCGAAGTCCTCATCGCCGCCCGCTTCCTCCAGGGCGCCGGCAGCGCGATGTCCTCGGCCGTCAGCCTCGGCATCCTCGTCACGCTCTTCACCGAACCGCGCGAACGCGCCCGCGCCATCGCCGTGTTCAGCTTCACCGGCGCCGCCGGCGCCTCCCTCGGCCAGGTCCTCGGCGGCCTCCTGACCGACGCCCTCTCCTGGAACTGGATCTTCTTCATCAACCTGCCCATCGGCGCCACCGCGATCGCCCTCGCCGCCCGCGCCCTCCCCGCCGACCGGGGTCAGGGCCTGCGCGCGGGCGCCGACGCGCTCGGCGCGCTGCTGGTCACCGCGGGCCTGACCACCGGCATCTACGCGGTCGTGCGGATCGAGGAGTACGGCGCCGGCTCCGCCCACACCCTCGGCCTCGGCGCGCTCGCCCTCGCCCTGCTCGCCGGCTTCCTGGTCCGCCAGCGCCGGGCTACGACACCCCTGATGCCGCTGCGGATCCTCCGCTCCCGCGCGGTCGCCGGCGCCAACCTGGTCCAGCTGCTCATGGTCGCCGCCCTGTTCTCCTTCCAGGTCCTCGTCGCCCTCTACCTCCAGAAGGTCCAGGGGTACGGCGCCACCGCGACCGGCCTCGCCATGCTGCCCGCCGCCCTGGTCATCGGCGCCGTCTCGCTCGGCGTCGCGGCCCGGCTCATCACCCGCTTCGGCGAGCGCGCGGTGCTGCTCGCCGGGATCACGCTCCTCGTCGGCGTGCTCGGCCTGCTGACCCGGGTGCCCGTGCACGCCTCGTACGCCGTCGACCTGCTCCCGGTGATGCTGCTCGCCGCCGGTTTCGGCCTGGCGCTGCCCGCCCTCACCGCGCTCGGCATGTCGGGCGCCGACGAGGCCGACGCGGGCCTGGCCTCCGGGCTCTTCAACACCACGCAGCAGATCGGCATGGCGCTCGGCGTCGCCGTCCTGACCACCCTCGCCGCCGCCCGCACCGAGGCGCTGGACGCGGCGGGCCGGACCGCCGCGGAGGCCCTGACCGGCGGCTACCGGCTCGCCTTCGCCGTCGGTACGGGACTGCTGCTCGCCGCGCTCGCGGTCGCGGCGACCGTGCTCCGCCCCCGGAAGACCCCCACCCCGACCGCGCCGGCCGCCTCCGCGTCCGGCATCACCACGGCCGCCTGACCGGTCCTCAGGATGCGCGGCCCTCCACGAGGGCCGCGACGCCGTCCAGGATCCGGGCGAGACCGAAGCGGAAGTCGTCGTCCGGGCCGTCCGCCTGGTCCAGGATCCCCGAGTCCATCACCTTCGCCACCTCGGGGAACGCGACCGGGTCGACCAGCCGGCGCAGGGTCCGGCTGTACTGGAGCATCGCCTCGTGGGGCTCGGCCCCGGCGGCCTCCACCGCCTCCGTCAGCTCCACCATCATCAGCGCGTCGTTCTTCACGAAGCCGGACACGAGCAGGGTCACCGCCAGCTTCTCGCCCGCGTCGAGGCCGGTCCCGGCCATCGCGAGCAGCAACTGCTCCCACCAGGCGACGCCGTTCGGGGTCGAGGGCGGCCCGGAGACCGGCACCCGAAGCAGCCACGGGGAGCGTCGGTAGATCTCCCGCAGCGCCCACGCCACCCGCTCAAGCCCGGTGCGCCAGTCGCCCTCCGGGTCCACGAGCCCCTTCGGCGGGGCGCCCGTCGCCGCCTCCTGCATCAGCACGTACAGCTCGTTCTTGGCGGAGACGTACCGGTAGAGGGACATCGTCGAGACGCCCAGCTCCTTGGCGACCCGCCCCATGGAGACGGCCGCGAGCCCCTCCGCGGAGGCGAGGGCGACGGCCGCGGCGACGATCCGGTCGAGGCTCAGGCCGGGCTTGGGCCCCTTGGTGGGGCGCTCGCGCAGCCCCCACACGGCCTCGATCGACGGCGGCAGAAACGTCCCACCGCCCTCCTGGGCCACCTTCGCCTCCTCGGCCACCTTCTCCTCCTGGGCCGCCCTCTCCCCCCGGGCCGCCTTCTCGTCCTGGTCGCCCGCCATCCGCGCCGCCTCCCGACCTCGCTCGCTTGACGCCCATCCTAGTAATGCGTAACCCTTACACAGTAACGCGTATGGCATACGCAGTACGCCGCTGAGCGCAGCAGAAGGGGACACCCATGCCTCCCGCCACACTGGCGGCGACCGGGACCACCACCGGCACCGCCATCGAGACCACCGGCCTGACCAAGACCTACGGCACCACCCGCGTCCTCGACGCCCTCGACCTCCGCGTCGAGACCGGCACCGTCTTCGCCCTCCTCGGGCCCAACGGCGCCGGCAAGACCACCACCGTCCGCATCCTCGCCACCCTCACCACCCCCGACGGCGGGCACGCGCGCGTGGCGGGCCACGACGTCGTCACCGAGCGCCGCGCCGTCCGCCGCGCCATCAGCCTCACCGGCCAGTACGCGGCCGTCGACGAGACCCTGACCGGCGCCGAGAACCTCCGCCTCGCCGCCCGCCTCTCCGGCCTCTCCCGCAAGGCCGCCGCCCGCCGCGCCGACGAACTCCTCGAACGCTTCCGGCTCACCGACGCCCGGGACCGCCAGAGCAGGACGTACTCCGGGGGCATGCGCCGCCGCCTCGACCTCGCCGCCGGCCTCGTCCGCGACCCCGGCGTCACCCGGGTGGTCTTCCTCGACGAGCCCACGACCGGGCTCGACCCGCGCAGCCGGCAGGAGCTCTGGGACATCGTCCGCGAGCTCTCCGCCCACGGCACCACCGTCTTCCTCACCACCCAGTACCTGGAGGAGGCCGACCGGCTCGCCCACCGCATCGCCGTCCTCGGCGGCGGACGCACCCTCGCCGAAGGCACCGCCCAGGAGCTGAAGAACCGTTACGCGGGCCACCGCCTCGACCTCGTCGCCCGCGACCGCGACGCCTACCTCCGGCTCACCCCGCACGCCACCGCCCACACCCCGGAGACCCTCACCCTCGGCGTCCCCACCGACGGCACCGCCGCCCACGTCCGCGCCCTGCTCGACACCCTCGACCCGCACCGCACCGACATCGAGCGCTTCACCCTGCACAGCGCGACCCTCGACGACGTCTTCCTCCACCTGACCGGCACCCCGAAGGAGCCGAGCCATGTCTGACCCGACCGCCGGACCGCTCGCCACCACCACCGCCCTCGTCGGGCGCGGCATCCTCCTCAGCCGGCGCAACCTCGACGCCGTCATCACCTCGCTGATGATGCCGGTGCTCCTGATGCTGGTCTTCGTCTACTTCTTCGGCGGAGCCATCGAGACCGGCCACGACCAGTACGTCACCTACGTCGTCCCCGGCGTCCTCGTCCTGTGCGCCGGCTTCGGCGCCGCCGGCACCGCCGTCAGCGTCAGCGACGACATGCGGCGCGGCACCGTCGACCGGCTCCGCACCCTCGACGTGGGCGGCGTCCCCTTCCTCACCGGACACGTCGCCGCCACCGTCGCCCGCAACCTCCTGGCCACCGCGCTCGTCCTCGGCGTCGCCGCCCTCATCGGATTCCGCCCCGCCGCCACCCCCGCCGGCTGGCTCGCCGCGATCGCCCTGCTCCTCGCCTACATCACGGTGATCTCCTGGCTGTCCGCCGCGGCCGGCCTCCTCGCCCGCACCCCCGAAGCGGCCAACGCCTTCACCTTCTTCATGATGTTCCTGCCCTACCCGAGCAGCGCCTTCGTGCCCATCGACACCATGCCGAGCTGGCTGCACGGCTTCGCCGAGCACCAGCCCGTCACCCCGCTCATCGAGTCCATGCGCGGCCTGCTCCTCGACCAGCCCGTCGGCAACGCGCCCTGGACCGCCCTCGCCTGGCTCGGCGGCATCCTGGCCCTGTCCGTCGCCGCCTCAGGCGCCCTCTTCCGCCTCCGCACCCGCTGACGGAGCACGGCGGACGGAGCACGGCGGACGGGGCACGGCGGACGGGCCGTGTGCGAGGGGTCAGAAGATGTCCGGGGAGAACGGCCGCAGCGGCGTACGGAAGAGCAGATCGGCCCGCGCCGCCGCACCCGGCACCGCCTCCTCGATCCGCCCGAGCAGCGCGAGCCGCACCGCCGACTCGTCGCCGAGGACCAGCCGGGACAGCTCCGCCACGTCGAGGACCAGATCCGCCGACGCGGTCGTCGGGGCGCACGACGCGCCCTTCGGGGAGGCGTCGAGCCGGTACCGCCCGCCCGCGAACCCGTCCGCGTCCCGCACGTCGAGCACCAGACCGTCCGCCACCGGGTACGTCCGCTCCTCCAGCACCCGCACCACGTCCAGGATCCGCAGCCACAGCATGTCCGCGTGGGAGACCGTCCGGGCGGCGCGCGGGTCCGGCAGGAGCAGCGGCAGCGGATCGTCCGGCGGCCGGTGGCCGGTCCGCACCGTCACCACCCAGTCCACCGAGCACACGAACCGCCACAGCGCCCGCTCGGCGGCGGGCGTCGCCGCGATCAGGTCCCGCACGGTCAGCGTGTTCTCCGGCTGCTTCCCGTCGCCCCACTTGTCGTCGCAGCGGTACGACACGTACCCCTCGGGCTCGCCCGCCGCCGAGCGGTAGACGGCGTAGTACGGCTCCGTCCACGGCTCCAGCTGGTGCCCGAGGCCGGTGCCCACGGCCCAGTTCCGCTCGACCCGGTCGGTGACCCCGGCGCGCGTCCCGGCCAGCCTCCGGTGCAGGTCGGGCCCGATGCGGCGGATCTCGGCCCCGTCGGCCAGATCGATCCGGCCGCCGTCCTCCGGGCGGCCGCTGCGGCGCGGGTCGAGCCCCGCCCGGCGCAGGTCCACGCTCCACTCGGTGGTCCAGCTCGCGGGACCGAAGCCGTACCGGCCGTAGATCGGGTACTCGGCGGCGATCAGCGTCGCGACCGCGTCGCCCCGCTCCCGCGCGGCGGCGAGGTCCCGCGCCATCAGGCGGCTCAGCAGCCCGCGCCGCCGGTGCGTCGGCGCCACCGTCACCTGGGTGACGGCGTCCGCGGCGAGGCCACCGCCGCCGACCGTGCTCACCCGCTGCGGGAAGGAACGGAAGGTGGCGACCACCCGGCCGTCCTCCACGGCGCCGAGGGTCCGGTCGAGGTCGACATGGGCCAGCCGGTCGGCCACCAGCGCGTCCGGGACCACGGGCTCGTTCAGGAAGCCCGTCCGCAACGCCCGCAGCCACTCGGGGAACTCGGACTCGGTCACCGTACGCAGTTCGACAGCCATCCTCCGACCCTACGCACGCCCCCACCCTCCCGGCGCGGCAATTTCCGGCGGGGCCGACGGCGCCCGTCAGCCGGGAGGACAAGCGGGCGGACGGGGCCGGCGGGCCGGAGCGGCGGGTCGGGCCGGCGGGCCGGACCGGCGGATCGCGCCAGCGGGCCGGGCCGGCTGGCCGTCGGCCGGTCAGGCCAGCAGGTCGTCGACCTGTGCCTCGCCCTCGCGATAGCGGCGGGCGATCTCCGCCCCGCAGTCGTCGGCGGTCCGCTGGAGCGTCTGCCGGCGCCGCGAGATCTGCTGCTCGTAGCCGGCGAGCCGCCCCATCGCGGTGTGCAGCTCCTCGTCCGTCCGGGCCGTCAGGTCCGACAGCTCGACCTCCGACAGCATCTCGGCCGCGAGCCGCCGGTACTCCTCCGCGCGCGGCGTGGACAGCGTCACGTGCCGGGCCGAGGTCCGGTGCCGGGACGGCACGTCCGCGAGGATCTCGGAGAGCCGGTCGAGCACCGGCGCCTCCGGATCGGTCCGGCGCGCCAGCTCGGCCCGCAGGATGTCGATCCGGCCCTGGAGCATCCGCCGCACATAGCTGAGATCGGCCTCGTCGCTCTGCGCGTCCCGCCGCAGCGTCCGCAGCTCGGACAGGCGCAGCCCGCCGAGCTCGTGCCCCGGGCGGCCGGAAGGAGCCGGCTCGGCGGCCGTCCGCTGCACGGGCGGCCGCGCGACCGGCCCGCCGGGCACCGCGCCGGCGGAGCGGATCAGCGGTACGGGGCCGGACGGCGTCGGCCCGGTGCTGGAAGCACTCATGAGAATCGTCCCCTCGACCGGTGCGGAGCCGCACCGCCTCCCCGCATGGTGCCACTCCCGCACGCGCGCGTGCAGGCGCTCTGCACCCGTTCGGCCCCCAGAAATCCCCGATCGGTAAGTTGGGACGCATGCGAGCTGTGGTGCAGAGGGTGGACGGCGCGAAGGTCGTCGTCGCAGGGGAGACGGTCGGCGAGATCACCGGCGAGGGGCTGTGCGTCCTGGTGGGCGTCACCCACGACGACACACCGGAGAAGGCCGCCCAATTGGCCAGAAAGCTCTGGTCCGTCCGGGTATTGGAGGACGAGAAGTCCTGCTCCGACGTGGCCGCGCCGCTCCTGGTGATCTCCCAGTTCACGCTCTACGGCGACGCCCGCAAGGGCCGCCGCCCCACCTGGAACGCCGCCGCCCCCGGCCCCGTCGCCGAACCCCTCGTCGACGAGGTCGTCGCCCAGCTGCGGAAGCTCGGCGCCCACGTGGAGACGGGCCGCTTCGGCGCCGACATGCGCGTCAGCCTCACCAACCACGGCCCGTTCACGGTCCTGCTGGAGGTCTGAACCCCTACGGCTCGACGACGGTCTCCTGCGCGGCCGCCGTCGACCCCGCCACCAGCGGCGCGTCCACCGGCACGTTCCGCTTCACCAGTGCCAGGGCGATCGGCCCCAGCTCGTGATGGCGCACGGCGGTCGTCACGAAGCCGAGCTGACGCCCGTCGGGACCGTCCGAGGCGAGCCGCAGCGGCGTGCCGTGCCCCGGCAGGCTGACCTCGCTGCCGTCCAGGTGCAGGAAGACGAGCCGGCGCGGCGGCTTGCCCAGGTTCTGCACCCGGGCGACGGTCTCCTGCCCCCGGTAGCAGCCCTTCTGCAGGTGCACCGCGGTGCCGATCAGCCCGAGCTCGTGCGGGATCGTCCGGTGGTCGGTCTCGAAGCCGAGCCGGGGCCGGTGCCCCTCCACCCGCAGCGCCTCGTACGCGAGGACGCCCGCGGCCGGCCCGTGAGCGGCGGCGAAGGAGTCCAGCTCCGCGCGCGGCAGGAACAGATCGCGGCCGTGCGCGGTCTCCCGTACGACCACGCCCTCCGGCGCCTCTGCGGTGGACCCGGCCGGCAGGTGCACGACCGCGAAGTCCTCCGTCCGGTCGGCGACCTCGACCCGGTAGAAGAACTTCATCGACTCCAGGTAGGCGATGAGCTCGCCCCGCGTCCCCGGCTCGACGTGCGCCCACACCGTCTCGCCGTCGTCGACGAGGGAGAGCGCGTGCTCGATGTGCCCGTTGGCGGAGAGGATCAGCGCCTCGGTCGCCTGCCCGGCCGGCAGGTCGCTGACGTGCTGGGTGAGGAGCAGGTGCAGCCAGCTCAGCCGGTCGTCGCCGGTGACGGTGACGACGCCCCGGTGCGACAGGTCGACGAAACCGGAGCCGTCGGCGAGGGCGCGCTGCTCTCGGAACAGGTCGCCGTAGTGGGCGGCGACGCCTTCGTCCCGCCCTTCGGCGGGAACGGCGCCGGGCAGGGACAGCAGGGAGCTCTTCATGGGAAAAGCCTACGACTCCCCGGTCACGCCCCGTCGGCGGCGGCCTTCCGCGCGCACCCGGCGCACCGGCCGAAGATCGCGAAGTGCTTCATGTCCGTCTCGAAGCCGAAGGTCTCGCGCAGCTTCCCGGTGAACTCGGCGGCCACCTCCACCTCCGCCTCGATGACCTCCGAGCAGTCCCGGCACATCAGGTGCAGATGGTGGTGCCGGTCCGCGAGGTGGTAGGTCGGCGCGCCGTGCCCCAGGTGCGCGTGGCTGACGAGCCCGAGCTCCTCCAGGAGCTCCAGGGTCCGGTACACGGTGGAGACGTTCACCCCGGAGGCGGTCTTCCGCACCTCGACGAGGATGTCGTCCGGCGTGGCGTGCTCCAGCGCGTCGACCGCCTCCAGCACGAGCTGCCGCTGCGGCGTCAGCCGGTATCCCCGCCGCCGCAGGTCGCTCTTCCAGTCGGTGCTCACCACGCCCCCCAGTGTAGGAGGGCGCGGCGCGTCACCGGAGGTCCCGCGACAGACCTACTTGAAGAAGGCGATGCCGTCGTCGGGCATGTCGGGGAGGTTGCGGGCCATCTCGGCGACCTCTTCCGGGGTGACGACCTTCTTCAGGTGCGCCGACATGTAGGGGCGGAGCGGGACCTCGGGGGTCGCCTTCTCGCCGACCCACATGAGGTCGCTCTTCACGTAGCCGTAGAGGCGCTTGCCGCCCGAGTACGGCCCCGAGGCGGCGGTACGGGCCACGGCGTCGGTCGCCAGGTCGATCTGCGGCTTCTGGTCGGCGAGCTCGCCGTACCAGACCTCGACGACGCCGTCGTCGCGGACCATCACGACCTCGACCTTGCGGTCCTTGTCGATCCGCCAGAAGCCGCTCTCGCTCTCCAGCGGGCGGACCTTCTCGCCGCTCGCGCTGAGGACCCAGGAGTGCGAGTGGTACTCCAGGAAGTCCCGGCCGTCGTGGCTGAAGGTCACGGACTGGCCGAAGTTGCACTTCTCGGCGCCCGGGAAGTCGGAGACACCGGCGCCCTCCCAGGTTCCGAGGAGGAACGCGAGCGGGACGAGGTCCGGGTTGAGGTCGGACGGGATCTGGATCATGAGCGGCTCAGACGATCTGTGAAGGGGGACCGGTGAAGGGAGGGGGAGGTCAGCGCTGGCCCTGGTACAGCTTCTTCACGGCCAGTCCGGTGAAGGCGAGCACGCCGACGGCGACCAGGACCAGCAGGATCTCGAAGAAAAGAATCACAGGGTGCTCCTCGGCTGAGCGGTGAAGGCGGAACGGGCCGGACCCCAGCTTAGTGGGCGGGGGCCCGGCCCACTCGGTGAGGTGGGTCTCCCGGTGACCGCGTCAGCCGAGCAGCTGCGCCTGCAGCGCGACCGTCTGCTGGAAGGGCACGGTCAGCACCCCGCCCTTGCGGGTCTGGGTGATCACCGCGAGCGTGTCACCGGCCTGGATGTAGGACCAGCGGGTCTGCTCGGAGCCGTACGGCTCCTCCTCCTGGTACGCGTAGGGGGTCAGGTTCGGCACGTCGACGTCCCGCGTGGACGGGTCGAGCGCCGCCGACTCCACCCCGGGCGGCAGCCGCTCGCCCCGGTACACCGCGCGGGCGGCCTCGTCCTTGTACGCCTCCGAGAACGCCACCGACGAGAACCGCAGCAGGTGGATCCGGGTCGTGGTGCCGTCCGGCATGGTCCAGCCGCGCGCGGCGACGTGGCGGAGCGCCGAGTCGGTCAGATACGCCTTCACGTCGGGCCGGTCCTTCTCCACCAGCACCTCCAGGTAGGAGTCGAGCCCCACCCAGCCGCCGTTCAGCTTCGGGTCGACCTTCGCCCCGGCCGGCGCGGCGAGCAGCAGCTTCCGCAGGTCGGCGTGGTGGACCTCGCCGTCGTTGCCGTCGGTGAACGGCCGCGGGGACCCGTCGGGCAGCGCCGGCAGGGCCAGCTCCGGGTAGTCCCACCGCCCGTCGGGCTCGGTCGCGAGCCCCGGCACGTCGGTCCGCTCCATCGCGGTGATCCCCATGGCGGCCCCGGCCCCCACACCGCCGCAGACGAGCACGGCGGCGGTCCAGCGGACGACGCCCCACAGCACCCGCCGCGCCTTCGTGGGCCCGGGGGCGGGGGCGGGGGCGGGGACGGGGGCCGGGGCCTCGTCCACCACGTCCACCACGTCCACCGGCCGCTGCTCCTCCGCCGGAACCTGGGACGGGGCCCCGGGCTCGGTCACGGTCACGGTCTGCTCGCTCATACGTACTCCCCCGGGGATGCGATGTGGTCGAGCTGCTGCTTCATCAGCTTGGCCACCCGCGCCTTGTCGAACGGCTTGGCGCCCGCCGCCGTCATGGTGACCAGGACGTCGGAGTCGTAGGCGAGGCAGACCATCTCCGCGAGTGCCTTGGCCTTCTCCCCCTTGTCCAGCGAGTCGTCCTCGGGCGCCAGGTAGCAGACGGCGTTCTTGTGGTCCTTGATCGTGGGCCCCTTCGGGAACTCCAGGTAGTCCAGGACCTCCTTGCGGATCCGGTGGCTGTCGCGGACCCGCTTTTTGTCCTTGATCCGCGCGACCTCGAACGTGACGACGACGTCGTCGTTCTCGTCGGCGAAGGTGCGCACGCCCACGCCCTGGATGCCGAGCTTGTCGACCTCCTTCTCGAAGGCGCGGCGCTTCTTCCCGGAGAGCCCCTCGCCCGCCTGCTTCATCAGCGCGGTGGCCTCCGCGGCGCCGAGCTCGCCGTCGTTCCCGTACAGCTCCTCGTCGGGGCCGAACACGTACCCCTCCGGCAGCGGCAGCAGGAGCCTGCTCAGCGGTGTCGCGGTCTTGCCGCGTGCCACGGCGGTGGCGGGGTCCTCGCCCTGGACCGGCTTCTCGGGGTCGTCCCACAGCCGCGTCGGCGCGGTGCGGTCGGCGGAGGAGACGGTGACGGCGGTGTAGGCGACGCCGCCGCCGATCAGGCCGAGGACCAGTACGGAGGGCAGGACGACCCCGAGGAGGATCCGCCCGACACCCCGCTTCCGCGTCCCGGGCTCCACGTGCTCCACGTGCTCCACGTGCTCCACGTGCTCCGCTTCGGGTCCCGCTTCGGTCACGTCGTTCCGGTCCTCACTCACAGGCGCCCCAGCTGTCGCTCGGCCAGCGAACGGATCTCTTTCCCGGAAATCTTCTTCGTGTCGGTGACGAAGATCTCGACGGCGATGTCACCGCGGTGGAAGACGGCCCTCGCCTCGTACAGGTCCAGGTAGCCGGGCTTCCGGTCCACGGGGAAGACGTAGGAGCGGCCGTCGGTCGACCCCTTGATCGGCGTGCCGTCCTCGTCCGCCCAGTCCTCGTCCGGCAGGTAGGCGTGCTGGCCCTCGGTGAACTCCTGCGCGCCCAGCACGGCGCTGGACCGGTACTGGATCAGCCGGATGTGGGTCCGCTTGTGCTCGCCGGTGATCCAGGAAGTGGCCGCGACCCGCCGGATCTCCAGGTCCAGCTGGTCCTCCAGGGCCTCGCCCGGGTTCTCGAACATCGCGGCGAAGGTGTCCACCGACATCCAGCCGTCGACGTCCTCGGCGTACTCGTCCTCCTTCGCCCCGGCGGGCTTCGGCAGCAGCAGCTTGCGCAGGTCGCCCTGGGCCTTGGCCTGGCGGTCCTCCGCGGCCGGCAGGCGCTTCTGCTTCTGCCCCTTCGGAAGCGGCTTCGGGTACGCGAGGCCGGGCTGGTTCAGCGGCGGGAGCGGCGTCGGCTCGCGGTCGGCCTGGATGCCGTAGCCCACGGCGGTGCCGCCGACGAGGCCGATCACGGCGGCGATCGCGATCAGCCCGACCGTACGGGCGATCCTGCGGCGGCGCGGAGCCGGCCGGGCGGGCGGTTCCGGCCCGGGATCCGGCACGGGCGCCGGGGTGTTCTGAGCGGGTTCCACCGCTTCCGTGGCTTCCAAGACAGTCCCCCCACGAGACTATGAACGGCGGATTCCGTTATCCGCGCATCCACCTGACCCGTGAGCCGTGCATGAAGTTGCGGAGCCTCGCATTACAGTTCGGTATATGGCGAAGAAGCTCGTGATCAAGGTGACCGCCGGGGCCGACGCCCCGGAACGCTGCTCCCAGGCTTTCACCGTGGCCGCCGTCGCCGTCGCGAGCGGCGTCGAGGTGTCGCTGTGGCTGACCGGCGAGTCCTCGTGGTTCGCCCTCCCGGGCAGGGCGGCCGAGTTCGAACTGCCCCATGCGGCCCCGCTGCCGGACCTCGTCGACTCGATCCTGGCGGCCGGCCGGATCACCCTGTGCACCCAGTGCGCGGCCCGCCGCGAGATCACCGAGAAGGACGTCCTGGACGGCGTCCGCATCGCCGGCGCCCAGGTCTTCGTCCAGGAGGCCACGGCCGACGACACCCAGGCCCTCGTCTACTGACCCCGCGCGGGCCCGGTCCTACCGGTCCCGCCGCTTCCTGCCGTCGAGTTCGTCCCACCACTCGTCCGACTGCGGGTCACCGGACGGATCGTCCCACCACCGGTCCTCCGGCCCCCGCCGGTTCGCCACCATCGCGGCCACGGGCGGGATCACCATGGCCACGACGCACATCCCGATGGCCACCGGCATGGAGAACAACCGCACGACGGCCCAGGCGCCCACGAACAGAACCACACAGGCACCCATCAGCCAGAAATAAACGTGCCGACGCCGCGCGTACACACTTCCAGCCTACGACCGAAGTCCCCCCGCTGACAGATCGGCGGGCCGCTCCCCGGGTCCTGGTGATGGCGTCCAACCGCCCCTCTCCACCGGAACGGATACCTTCCCGGCGGGCTGCCCCGAACGGTCCTGAGCAGCCTGAACCGCTGGCGGCGTCCGTCGGCGAGACGCATCCCGTGCGTCGTCCTCCGGACCGTCGGCGGTCCTCGGTGCGCGGAGGGGTCCGGGCCTCACCTCGTGCGCGGCCGGGCGATGGTTCTCCGTGCCAGCCCGGCGGCGCGCCTCGACGCGCGATCGCCCGGCCTCTTCCGTCATCCTGCGGGGTACGGGCTTCTCTGCCCTGCGCCGCGCGCCCAGTCCCTGGCCGCGCCGCCCGATCACGACGGCGGAAGCCTCGTGCCGGGACGTCTTCCCTCGGGTGGTACTGGTGCTCCGCCTCCAGTGCTGAGCACCCCATCGGCTGGAGTACGCGGGATCCACCACGATCACCGCCAACCCGGCCCTGTGGGCCATGGCCACGAGCCTCGACATGAAGCGCGCCGTGGGCATGCCTGCCACCATCGACCGGAACCGCCGCCCCGCCTGTCCTGCCCACCCGCACCGATCCCGGCCGGTGTCGAAACCGAGGTCCTCGATGACCAGGGCCGACACGCCGCCCTTCCTGGCCTCCCCCACGAGTGCGGTGCAGACGCGTCTCACCTGCGCGTCCCGCCGGGACGCCGACCCGCTGTAGTCAGCGTCGATCCTGCCCGGCCGCCCCACCGGGTTCCCGTGCCTGTCCAGGCGCCAGACCGCCAGATGGTCCACGTTCTGATCGATCCCCAGAACCCCGCCGGCCAGTGCCGACGCCATCAGTGACTCCTCGTCCGCGTCCACCCGCAGGGCGGCTGCCGCCGGGGTGAACGACGCGGTCAGACGGCAGCGGTCGCCGTCGAACCGGATGGTGTAGCCGACCGCCCGGTGTGCCTCGACCTGTGCACGCCACTCATCGGCCCGGTAGGCGAATCGACAGCGGGCGTCCAAGGTGTAGCGGCCGAAGCGGTCGCAGTGCTCTCGGTGCCGCTCCGCGAGCACCGCCGGCAGCTTGACCACGACCTCTCCGTCGGGTCCGACCCTCAGGGACTGGTTCCCGTGCGTCTTCCCGGCCTCGCCGTCCGCCTCGATCCGGTTCCTCGCCTCCCACCAGCGGTGCCGCCACTCCTCCGGAGTCCACCCCGGCCGGTCCGGATGGAGACGGCTGTGCAGCAGGTCCTTGCCCCCGCGCACGACGTGCACCCGCCCCGCCGCCGAGTCGGCGGCGACCTCGCCGGCCCGCGCCCGAAGGATCTGAAGTCGCCGCTGCTTGGCCGCCCGCACCCCCCGTGACGGGTAGCCCCTGGCGCGCGTGACTTCGTCGCGCCCTCCGACCGGCGCGGCGAGCCGCCGTTCGATCGCCTCGATCGCGGCGACGAGTTGCCTGAGATGGGCCGCCTGCGCCCGTCGGGCCAGCTGCCATTGTTCGTTCGACCCACGGGTGATCGTGCCGGCCCACCGTGAAGAGGTGAGGGCCGTCAGCCCGCGCTTGCGACGGGCGAAGTCGGCGGCGGTGTGGCGGGGACCCAGCCTCACCCGCTCGGCGAGATCGCGGGAGGCGAGCCGGGAAAGGTACTCCGCCAGCTCACGAAGGATCACGGCATCGCGGTCCGACAACCGCAGCCTGGTCCGCACGGTCAGCGCGCCGGTGGGAACGACCACACGCGGAGGAGCGAGCACCCGCAGTCCGGATGCCGAACGCTCGACCATGCCCTCACCCCCCGATCACCCACCCGTCGAACGTCTCAACGAGTCATGCGTACGGAGGTCACACGGTCGGCCGAATCAATCGGTCCGGGAACGGCGCGAGGGGCCGCACGAGGCGTCCAACCCCCAGGATGTGCGGCCCCTCGGCCAGTAGGTGGGGCTTCCCGCCGCACCGGCTCCCACGGAGACCGGCGCGGCGGCGCGAAGCCCGGCGCGGATCACACCGCGATGGCGACGTCCGTCAGGCTGCCCGTCTCGGTGACGACGACCTTGCGGTCGGCCGTGGCGCCGGGGACGAGGGCGCGGAGGGTCCACTCGCCGGTGGCCGCGTAGAAGCGGAACTGGCCGGTGGCGGAGGTGGGGACCTCGGCCGTGAACTCGCCGGAGGCGTCGAGGAGACGCACGTAACCGGTGACGGGCTCGCCGTCCTTGGTCACCTGGCCCTGGATGGCCGTCTCACCGGGCTTGAGGGTGCTGACGTCGGGGCCGCCGACCTGTGCTCCACACATGTTGTTACGTCCTGTCCTGTCGCGAGGGGAGGTCTTACTTGTTGGCGCCGAGCTCGATCGGCACGCCCACGAGGGAGCCGTACTCGGTCCAGGAGCCGTCGTAGTTCTTGACGTTCGGGACCTGGAGCAGCTCGTGCAGGACGAACCAGGTGAGGGCGGAGCGCTCGCCGATGCGGCAGTAGGCGACGGTGTCCTTCGCCAGGTCGACCTGCTCGGCCTCGTAGAGGGCCTTGAGCTCGTCGTCCGACTTGAAGGTGCCGTCGTCGTTGGCGTTCTTCGACCACGGGATGTTGCGGGCGGACGGGACGTGGCCCGGGCGCTGCGACTGCTCCTGCGGGAGGTGGGCGGGGGCGAGCAGCTTGCCGGAGAACTCGTCGGGCGAGCGGACGTCGACGAGGTTCTGGGTGCCGATCGCGGCCACGACGTCGTCGCGGAAGGCGCGGATGGAGACGTCCTGGGCCTGGGCCTTGTACGCGGTGGCCGGGCGGGCCGGGACCTCGGAGCCGTCGACCAGGTCGCGGGAGTCGAGCTCCCACTTCTTGCGGCCGCCGTCGAGGAGCTTGACGTCCTGGTGGCCGTAGAGCTTGAAGTACCAGTAGGCGTACGAGGCGAACCAGTTGTTGTTGCCGCCGTAGAGGACGACCGTGGTGTCGTTCGCGATGCCCTTCGCCGAGAGGAGCTTCTCGAAGCCCTCCTGGTCGATGAAGTCGCGGCGGACCGGGTCCTGGAGGTCCTTGGTCCAGTCGATCCGGATGGCGTTCTTGATGTGGTTCTTGTCGTAGGCGGCGGTGTCCTCGTCGACCTCGACGATCGCGACGGCCGGGTTGTCGAGGTTGGCCTCGACCCAGTCGGCGTCGACCAGTACGTCGCTGCGAGCCATGCTGTTCTCCTCCGGGGCAGTGTGCGGCGGTGTGGTGCGGGGGTGGTGCGGCATGTGCGGGTACGCGTCACGGCGTGCGCCCGACGGCGTGGTGCTGCGCGGTGCGGCCCCGGCCGCGAGGGGCCGGCGGGCCGTGGGGAATACGGGCGCGGAGCGCGTCCCGCTCAGACGGAGCGACAGAGCATGGCGGCGATGCGGCACAGGTCTACTGCCCGCCGCTTCGTGAGTTCCGCCTGTCGCTTCATGCCGTCGATCGTAGGGACGGACAGGCGACCGTGTCACCGGCGTGTCGTATCGTGAGACGCGATCGTCCGAAGAATGAGATGAGAGAGGGGCCGGAGCACGCTCCGACCCCTCGCCGACGGCCCTCCCGGCCCCGCGCTTCTGCGGATCGGACGGGCTCGTCTCAGTATGTGAAAGTGTCCGGGACGGTGGGCCTTTCTCAGCCCGCCACGGCGACGTCCTTGCCGGTCACCGTGACCGCGAGCCCCTCCGGGCGCGGCTCCACCTTGGAGACCCGCATCCCGGCGACGCGGCCGAGCTCGCGCTCGAAGTCGGTGCGCTCGCGGATCATGTCCTCCACGAGCGGGATGCCCTCGCCGGGCACCTCGTCGGCGCGGACCTTGATGGTGTCGCCGTCGACCAGTGTGACGGAGGAGACGACGGTACGGGTCACCTTGCGGCCCAGGACCTCGACGCTGCCCGTCACCTTCACCTTGCCGGGGCCGCCGTACTCCATGGCGGTGGCCCGCTCCGAGGCGGCGACCAGGTCCGCGTACGAGATGAGCGCCGTGCCGGTCGCCGAGGCGGCCCTGGCGCCGGTCCAGTCGCCCGTCACCGTCACGTCCCGCAGGTCGACGGTGAGCTCGCCGATCCGCACGGGCTTGCCGCCGGCCTGGGTGCGGACGCCCCGGGCGACCACCTCGACCTCGCCGAAGCGCTTGTCGGCGGCCTGGGTGAGGAAGGGGAAGCCCTTGATGTCCACCTCGACCGACTCGGTCCTGCCGCCCGCGAGCGAGGCGCGCCCGGCGATCTCGGACTCGGCCCAGGCGACGGCCAGCCGGTCGCCTCCCACCAGGATCCCGCCCAGCACGACGGCCACCACCAGCAGGATCCGCAGTGCTCGCATGGCTGATTTTCCCCCGTTGCCGAAGATGACGATGTCCGGGGACATCGCCGGAGACGTGTGCCGGCCCCCCGACACGTGATCGACGTGCCGGGGGGCCGAGTGGTTCCCGGGAGCCCCGGGCGGTGCGGCCGGACCGCTCAGACCAGGGCGCGGCCGAGAAGGTACACGGCGGGCGCCGCCGCCGTCAGCGGCAGGGCCACTCCGGCCGTCATGTGCACGAAGCGGGACGGGTAGTCGTAGCTGGCCACCCGCAGGCCGACGAGGG
Organism: Streptomyces sp. NPDC085460; assembly: GCF_044541975.1. NCBI lineage: Bacteria > Bacillati > Actinomycetota > Actinomycetes > Kitasatosporales > Streptomycetaceae > Streptomyces > Streptomyces sp. NPDC085460. The sequence goes on along the minus strand of NZ_JBITTO010000021.1, from coordinate 40,813 downwards.
CGCAGACGCCGGTGGCGAGGCCGAGGAGCGCGCCGGAGGCGCCCATGCCGGCGAGCGTGCCGGCGGCGATGCCCGCGCCGGCGGCGGCGAGCAGCGAGACGACGAGGGAGACGGGGCCGGGCAGCGGGACCGCGCGGGCGAGGACGGTCGCGGCGACGGCGGCGGAACCGGCCACCACCGCGTCCGGTTCGGCGCCGAGGTGCCCGGCGGCGAGGACCGTGAGCGCCGCCGAGGCGACGGTGGCCATGAGGCCGTACATCCGCTCGTCGGGGTCGGCGTGGCTGCGGAGCTGGAGGACCAGGCTGAGCAGGACCCAGACGCCGAGGGTGCCGAGGAGGGCGGGGGCGGCGTGCTCGCGGCCGGTGGCCAGGAGGGCGGCGTCGGCGACGAGCCCGCCGAGGAAGGCGAGGGCGATGCCCTGGCGGGCGGGCCACATGCCGTTGAGCCGGAACCAGCCGGCGGCGGTGAGTCCCTGGAGCGCGACCAGCGGCAGCAGGAGCCCGTACGTGCCGAGCGCGGCGCCCCCGGCGAGCAGCAGTCCGAGGACGGCGGTGAGGAGGGCGGGCCGCATCCCGGGCTCGATGATCGGCGACCGGCCCTCGGCCCGCGCGCGCTGGGCGTCGGTGATGCGGGTGTTGCCGGAGGTCGTCGGCGAGGAGTACGCGGGCCCGGCGCCGGCCGCCGGGACGGCTTCCGGGACGGCCTCCGGGACCGGAGCGGGGGCGGGGGCGGGGGCGGCGGGGGCCGGCACCGGGGCGTGGGCCTCATGCCGCGGCTGGGCGTACGCCTGCGGGTACGGCTCCTGGGCGTACGGCCCAGCGGTGTACTGCTCCTGGGCGTACTGCTCCTGGGCGTGCGCCTGGGGGTACGCCTGTCGCGGGTACGGCTCCGGCGCGTACGCCTGGGCGTGCGTGCCCTGGGGATGCGCGGCCTGGGGATGCGTGCCCTGGGGATGCGCGGCCTGAGGGTGCGCCCCCTGGGGGTGCGCCCCCTGGCTGTACGGCTCCGGCGGGTACGTCTCCGGCCGGTACGGCTCCGCGTACGGCTCCGGGGTGTACGCCTGCCGGGGCTGCGCGTCTGCGGCGTACGGCTGCTCCTGCGGCGGCCGGACCGCGGGCTGGTACGTGGTGTCCCAGGTCTGGCCCTCCCAGGTCTGGGTGACCGAGGGGTCGTACGCGTTCGGGTCGTACGGCTGCCCGCCGTACCGCTGGTCATCGCTCATGCTGTGGGGTTCACCCTCCTGCGAACGGGGGGAGCACCTCGACCGTGCCGCCCTCGGCAAGCCGTACCGTCTCATGGCTCCGGGTTCCGACCGGGTCGCCGTCGACGAGGAACGAGCACCGCTGGAGGACACGGACGAGCTCGCCCGGGTGGTTCGCGCGGGCGGCGTCCAGGGCTTCGGCGAGGGTCTCGGCGGTGTACGGCTCCTCGGCGATCCCGGCGGCGGCCTTGGCCGCGGCCCAGTAGCGGATGGTTCCCGCTGCCATAGCGGCGCTCCCTTCGTTCGTGTGCGCGCCGCCCCCCATGATGGGCTATCGGCGGACGAGCCAGGCGCCGAGCCGGTCGAGCAGTTCCTCCGCGGCGGCGTTCTCGGCGTGGCCCATGCCGGGCTCCAGCCACAGTTCGGCGCCGCCCGCGGCGGCCAGGGTGCGCGGGTGGTCGAGGGGGAAGTAGGCGTCCCGGTCGCCGTGGACGACGAGCAGCGGGGTCGGGGCGATCCGCGCGGCGGCCTCGACCGGGGAGAGCGGGACGGGGTCCCAGGGGCGCCGGTCGATGCGGACGCGGAGCCCGTACCGGCCGACGAGCCGGCCGACCGGGCGGGTGACGACCCAGTGGAGGCGGCGCATCGGGGCCGTCCCCCGGTAGTACCAGCGGGCGGGGGCGGAGACGGCGGCGACCGCGTCGGGCGCGGCGTCGGTGCCGCGGTCGAGGGCGGCCTGCCGGAGGACGACCGAGCCGCCCATGGAGAAGCCGACGGTCACCACGCGCGCGTGCCCCAGCTCGCGGGCCCAGCGGACGGCGGCGGCGAGGTCCAGGACCTCGCGGTCGCCGACGGTGGAGAGGCCGCCGGAGCCGCCGTGGCCGCGGAAGGAGAAGGTGACGACGGCCGCCGCGTGGCGGCCGAGGACCTCGGCGGCGCGGCGGACGGCGGGCCGGTCGAGTGAACCCGTGAAGCCGTGCGCGACGACCACGGCCGTGCCGGCACCGGTGGCGGGGCCGCCGCCGGTGCCGGGTGCGCTGTCGCTGTCGGGTGCGCTGTCGGCGGGGTCGGCGACACTGGCGGGGAAGGGTTCGTGCAGCGCCTCGATGCGGACGCCGTCGGCCGTCCGCAGCATTGCGCGGCGAGGTCCGAAAGTGAGCGAGGAAACATCCATCATGTGAAATCGGCCCTCTGCCTCGGAACTCATGTGGGCTATTCTCCTGGGCAGAGGATCCGGGCGACGTCGCCACCGGGTCCTTTTGCGTTTTCCGACCGTTGTTACGGACGGATGAACAAAAGCTCTCAGGGCGCGAGAGCCACAGGTGAGACCCGCACCACCCGAGCAGTACCGCAGCTGTCCTCGCAGGGACCGAGGAGGAACCGACGTCATGGACGAGCGTACGAAGCACGACCGACCGACGAGCCGGCCGACCCTGGCAGGGGGCGAGGCCCGATGAGCTCACTGCTGCTGCTGACCAACGCCCTCCAGCCGTCGACCGAGGTGCTGCCCGCCCTCGGCCTGCTGCTGCACAACGTGCGGGTGGCGCCGGCCGAGGGTCCGGCGCTGGTGGACACCCCGGGCGCGGACGTGATCCTCGTCGACGGCCGGCGCGACCTGCCGCAGGTCCGCTCGCTCTGCCAGCTGCTGCGCTCCACGGGGCCCGGCTGTCCGCTGATCCTGGTGGTCACGGAGGGCGGTCTGGCGGCCGTCACCGCGGACTGGGGCATCGACGACGTGCTGCTCGACACGGCGGGTCCTGCCGAGGTGGAGGCGCGGCTGAGGCTCGCGCTGGGCCGTCAGCAGATCGTGGCGGACGACTCCCCGATGGAGATCCGCAACGGCGACCTGTCGGTGGACGAGGCCACGTACAGCGCGAAGCTGAAGGGGCGGGTCCTGGACCTGACCTTCAAGGAGTTCGAGCTGCTGAAGTACCTGGCGCAGCACCCGGGCCGGGTGTTCACGCGCGCGCAGCTGCTCCAGGAGGTGTGGGGGTACGACTACTTCGGCGGCACCCGGACGGTGGACGTGCACGTGCGGCGGCTGCGGGCGAAGCTCGGCCCCGAGCACGAGTCGCTGATCGGCACCGTGCGGAACGTGGGTTATCGCTTCGTGACGCCCGAGAAGGTCGAGCGGGCCGCCGAGGAGGCGCGGGCCAAGGAGGCGAAGGAAGCGAAGCGGGCGGACGGCTCCGCGGGGACGAAGGGGTCGGAAGCGGGACAGGACGCCCGGCAGGAGGCTCGTTCCGGTGCCGGAGTCAAGGGCGCCACGGCCGATTCCACCCGTTAGGCGGACGGCAACGTGGCGTATGCCACAGTGCGACCTGCCGGTAGGTAGGTCACCCCGCGTAGACTTCCGCGCGTGGCCAAGGTGACGCGGGATGACGTAGCGCGACTGGCGGGTACTTCGACCGCGGTCGTGAGTTACGTCATCAACAACGGACCCCGGCCGGTCGCCCCGGCCACGCGCGAGCGTGTCCTCGCCGCCATCAAGGAGCTGGGCTACCGGCCCGACCGGGTGGCCCAGGCGATGGCGTCCCGCCGCACGGACCTCATAGGCATGATCGTGCCGGACGCGCGCCAGCCCTTCTTCGCGGAGATGGCGCACGCGGTCGAGCAGGCCGCCGCCGAGCGCGGGAAGATGGTCCTCGTCGGCAATTCCGACTACCGCACCGAGCGCGAGATCCACTACCTGCGCGCCTTCCTCGGCATGCGGGTCTCCGGACTGATCCTGGTCAGCCAGGGCATGAGCGAGCAGGCCGCGAGCGAGATCGAGGCGTGGGACGCGCGCGTGGTGCTGCTGCACGAGCGGCCCGAGGCGATCGACGACGTGGCCGTCGTGACCGACGACATCGGCGGCGCGCAGCTCGCCACCCGGCACCTCCTGGAGCACGGCCACCCGTACGTGGCGTGCCTCGGCGGCGTCCCCAACACCCCGGCCGTCGGCGACCCGGTCGCCGACCACGTCGAGGGCTGGCGGCGCGCCATGGTGGAGGCCGGCCGGTCCGTCGAGGGCCGGCTCTTCGAGGCCCCGTACAACCGGTACGACGCCTACCAGGTGGCCCTGAAGCTGCTCGCGGGCCCGGACAGGCCGCCGGCGATCTTCTGCTCCACCGACGACCAGGCGTTCGGCGTGCTGCGGGCCGCCCGCGAGCTGCGCATCGACGTGCCGACCGAGCTGGCGGTGGCGGGCTTCGACGACGTGAAGGAGGCGGCGCTCACCGATCCGCCGCTGACCACCGTCTACTCCGACCGCCCGGCGATGGCCCGGGCGGCCGTCGATCTGGTGCTGGACGACGCCGTCCGGGTGGCCGGCTCGCGCCGCGAACGCGTCAAGCAGTTCCCCTCCGCGCTGGTGGTCCGCCGCTCCTGCGGCTGCCACTGACCCGCCCCGGGCGCGGCTGCCACTGACCTGCGCCCCGGGCACGGCTGCCACCGACCCGCCCCGGGCGCGGCTGCCACCGACCCGCCCCGGGCGCGGCTGCCACCGACCCGCCCCGGGCGCGGCTGCCACTGCCCCGCCCCGGGCGCGGCCCTCGGACCACGCCCCCCGCCATCCACCACCGCCGACCCCCACGCCCGTCCTTATTTCGGGCATACAGGGTTCTGTCGGGCTTCTCAGCCGGTCCTCAGGTGGTTCTCATCTCGCGGGCCGAGAGTCTGATCCATGACGGACCACACCCAGCCCCAGCAGCCGTACCACCCGCCGCGCCCGCCGTACGAGCCGGTGCGGCCGATCACGACCGAGCCGGGCACCACCGTGTGGCCGTCCGGGTCCGGCGGCGGGCACACCCCTCCCCCTGCCGGACCGGCGTACGCGACGGCCGGCCCTGCGCCCGCCGCCGGCCCCGCGCCCGTCTCCCGGCGGCGCGCCAAGCGCGGTGTCGGACTGATGGCCGCCGTGGCCATCGCCGCCGCGGCGATCGGCGGCGGCACCGCGACCCTGGTGCAGCAGCTCACCGTGCGGGACGCGCCCGTCACCGCCTCCTCCGTCGTCAGCGGCACCAACGTCTCCGCGAGCAGCGCCGGCACGGTCGCCGGGGTCGCCGAGGCCGTCTCCCCCTCCATCGTGGAGATCTCCGCGAGCTCCACCTCCGGCAAGTCCACCGGCTCCGGCGTGATCATCACCGGCGACGGCGAGATCGTCACCAACAACCACGTGATCTCCGGCGCCTCCGACATCACCGTGCGGACCAGCGACGGCAAGACCTACCGGGCCGAGGTCGTCGGCAAGGACCCCGACAAGGACCTCGCCCTCATCAAGCTCCAGGACGCCTCCGGGCTCAAGGCCGCCACCCTCGGCGACTCCTCCAAGGTGAAGGTCGGCGACGAGGTCGTCGCCATCGGCTCCCCCGAGGGCCTCACCGGCACCGTCACCAGCGGCATCGTCTCCGCCCTCGACCGGGACGTCACGGTCGCCAAGGACCCCGAGGACGCCGAGGAGGACTCCGGCGGCCAGGACGGACAGCAGCGGTGGGACCCGCGCCAGGGCTGGCCGTTCGAGTTCGGCGGGCAGGAGTTCAACGGCGACACCGGCTCCTCGAAGACCACGTACAAGGCGCTCCAGACCGACGCCTCCCTCAACCCGGGGAATTCCGGCGGCGCGCTGATCAATATGAACGGCGAGATCATCGGGATCAATTCGGCCATGTATTCGCCCAGCTCTTCGAGCGGTTCGACCGCCGGCAGCGTCGGCCTCGGATTCGCCATCCCGGTGGACACCCTCAAGGCCGATCTCGACACCCTCCGCTCGGGCGGCCGGAGCTGAACGCATGGCACGCTGACCCCATGAGCAGCGGGCAGCCGAACGCATCCGAACGCATCCTCATCGTCGACGACGAACCCGCCGTGCGGGAGGCCCTGCGCCGCTCCCTCGCCTTCGAGGGGTACGCGACGCGGGAGGCCGTCGACGGGATGGACGCGCTCGCCGCCATGGAGTCGTACGCCCCCGACCTCGTCGTCCTCGACGTGCAGATGCCGCGCATGGACGGGCTGACGGCGGCCCGCCGGATCCGGGCCGCCGGCTCGACCGTGCCCATCCTGATGCTCACCGCCCGCGACACCGTCGGCGACCGCGTCACCGGCCTCGACGCCGGCGCCGACGACTACCTCGTGAAGCCCTTCGAGCTCGACGAGCTCTTCGCCCGCATCCGCGCCCTGCTGCGCCGCAGCTCCTACGCCGCGCCGTCGGCCGTCACCGCCGAACCGGCGGACGTGCTCTCCTTCGAGGACCTGCGCATGGACCTGGCGACCCGCGAGGTCACCCGCGCCGGGCGGCCCGTCGAGCTGACCCGCACCGAGTTCACGCTCCTGGAGATGTTCCTGGCGCACCCCCGGCAGGTCCTCACCCGCGAGCAGATCCTCAAGGCCGTCTGGGGCTTCGACTTCGAGCCCAGCTCGAACTCCCTGGACGTGTACGTGATGTACCTGCGGCGCAAGACGGAGGCGGGCGGCGAACCGCGCCTGGTCCACACCGTGCGCGGGGTCGGCTACGTGCTCCGCGGCGGAGGCGGCGCCGAATGACCCCTCCTCCCGGCGCCGGTCCCCGGCCACGGCCCCGCACCCCCCTGGCCTGGTTCCGCTCCCGCCCGCTGCGCTCCCGGCTCGCCCTGCTCACCGCCTTCGCGGTGGCCGTCGCGGTCGCCGCCGTCTCGGCGGCCTGCTGGTTCGTGACGCGGGCGCAGCTGGAGGGCGAGATGGACGCGGGGCTGCGGACGACCCGGCTCGACCAGGGCGCCGTGGCGAGCCTGTTCACGCTCTGCCGGCGGGGCGAGACCCCGCCGCCGGCCGCCGGCTCGTACACCGTGCAGATCATCGACGCGGCCGGCGGCGTCTGCACCTCCGGCCAGGCCGCGCTCCCGGTCGGCGAGGCCGATCGCGCGGTGGCCCGGGGCGCGCTCCCGAACGTCCTGCACACGGTGAAGGACGCCGACGGCCGCGAGATGCGCGTGTACACGTACCCGCAGCAGCTGGGGCCCGGGCTCGTCGCCGTCTCCGTCGCCCGCCCCCTCGCAGAGATCGACAACTCGCTCGCCACCCTGGGCTGGGTCCTGCTGCTGGTCTCCGGCATCGGCGTGGTCGGCGCGGGCGCCGCAGGACTGTGGGTGGCGCGGACCGGCCTGGAGCCGGTGAACCGGCTGACCGGGGCGGTGGAGCACGTGGCCGCGACGGAGGACCTGACGGTACGGATCCCGGCGGAGGGCGAGGACGAGATCGCCCGCCTCTCGCGGTCCTTCAACCAGATGACGGCCGCGCTGGCCAGCTCGCGCGACCGGCAGGCCCGCCTGATCGCCGACGCCGGCCACGAACTCCGCACCCCCCTGACCTCCCTGCGCACCAACCTCGAACTGCTCGCCCGCAGCGAGGAGACCGGCCGTGCGATCCCGCCGGAGGACCGCCGGGCGCTGATGGCCTCGGTGAAGGCGCAGATGACGGAGCTGGCCGCGCTCATCGGCGACCTCCAGGAGCTGGCCCGCCCCGACGCGGTGCGCCCGGGTCCCCTGGAGGTCGTCCCCCTCCACACCGTCCTGCGCTCGGCCCTCGACCGGGCGCGCCTGCGCGGCCCGGAGCTGACCTTCACGACCGACCTGGCGCCCTGGTACGTACGCGCCGAACCGGCCGCGCTGGAACGGGCCCTGGTCAACGTCCTCGACAACGCGGTGAAGTTCTCGCCGCCGCGCGGCACGGTCGAGGTGGTCCTGATGCGCGGCGAGCTGACGGTCCGCGACCACGGCCCCGGCATCGCCCCCGACGAGCTCCCGCACGTCTTCGACCGCTTCTGGCGCTCCCCGTCGGCCCGCAGCCTCCCCGGCTCGGGCCTGGGCCTCTCGATCGTGGCCCGTACGGTCAAGCAGGCGGGCGGTTCGGTGAGCCTGACCCCGGCGGAGGGCGGCGGCACGATCGCGGCCCTCCGCCTGCCGGGCGCGCCGACACCGCCACCGGAGGTCACCGGCTGACGGGCTACTGCCCGACGCGCCCGTCGACGCGTTCGCGCAGCAGGTCGGCGTGGCCGCAGTGGCGGGCGTACTCGGTGATCTGCATGGTGAGGAGTTCGCGGAGCTGTCCGCCGTCGGCGATCGGCGCGCCGAGGTCGGGGGCGGCGGCGATGAAGCGGTCCGTCGCCTCCGCCTCCTCCTTCCAGCGGCGCCGGGCGTCCTCGACGACGGCCGGGTCGGCGACGGCGCCGGTCCAGTCGGCCTCGCGGTCGTCGGGGGTGCGGTAGATCCGGGGCGAGGGCTCGCCGGCGAGGCGGCGGAAGTGGCGTTCGTCCTCGGCCATGTGCCGCAGGAGGCCGAGGAGGGACATGGTGGAGGGCGGTACGGAGCGGCGGGCGAGCTGCTCGGCGTCGAGGCCCTCGCACTTCAGCTCCAGGGTGAGGCGGAAGTGGCGCAGGGCGTCGAGGAGCGCGCCGCGCTCGTCGGTGACCTCCGGGCCGCCGCCCTCGCGCGGGTCGTCGTCGGGGTCGGCCCACATGTCGGTGTGGACGGTGGAGGTCGTCCACCGGGTCAGGTCCGTGTCGCTGGTGTCGCTGGTGTTCATGGGCGCCATGGTGGCTCAGTTGTGGCGGAGCAGGGCGTCCACGAGCCCGGGGCGGGTGGCGGGGAAGTCCAGTGGCACGATGCCGAGTCCGGTGCGGCCGGCCGCCCAGGAGCCGTCGAGGAAGGCGTGGACGCGCGGGTTGAGGTTGTCGGAGTTCCAGCGGGGCGGCAGGGCGGCGGAGGTGCTGACGAAGTTCACGTACAGCGGTCCCGGCCGTTCGGCGGCGGCGCGGAAGTGGGCCTCGATCTTGGGGTACTTGGCGGCGGGGAGCGCGTTCCAGTCGTCCTGCACGGCGAAGTGACGGGAGTCGGCCCAGCGCAGGCCGGGCAGTCCGCCGTTGTCGGCGAGGAGCACGACCCGGCCCCGGGCCTCCCCGAGCGCGGGGAGCCCGTCGCCGATCCGGAAGAGGGAGCGCCAGCCGCGCCGGTCGAGGTAGTCGTCGAAGACGCCCCGGAAGACGGCGTCGGACTCCTCCGAGTACTCCTGCTTGACCCGCATGAGGACCGTCTCGGAGGGGTGGGCGGCGAGGAAGTCGCGGCAGGCGACGAGCACGTCGCCGAACATCATGTGCTGGTAGGCGGCGCCGTGGTGGATGGCGAAGGACCCGCCGGTCACCCGGCAGCGCACGTCGAGGAAGCGCACCCCGCTGTCGAGCTGCTGCGCGACGGTGGTGTTCTGGCACTGGGCCCACGGCCCGCCGAACCGCGCCCCGGAGTCGTGCGTGCCGGGGATCGTGAGCCGGGCGAGCGCGGTGCCGTCCGGGTGCGCTCCCATCCACGCGCGCGGGTCCACGGCCGCGGCGCGTGCCGCGGGCGCCCCGGTGAGCAGTACGGCTCCGGCCCCGAGGGCCCCGGCGAGAAAGCGTCGTCGCTCCATGGAACGGGATGATGGCAGGTGCACGTCAACCTGCGCCAGAGCGGGGACGGGTGCGCCTTCGGCCGGGGGCGGCCGGAACGGGGGGTGTTCCTCCGCCCGTACGACCGCGTCGGCCGTACGGGCGGAGGACACCCGAGGACTACTGCACGACCGTGATGCGGCCGGTCGCCGGGGCCATGAGCGGCTGGGCCGCCGAGGAGTTGGCCGTCAGGTAGGCGATGAAGATCTCCAGGTCCGAGGCGCCGACCAGCTTGTTCGCACCGGTGGCCAGGACCGGGAAGCCGTCGCCGCCGCCGGTGAGGAACTCGTTCATCGCGACCCGGTAGCTCTTCGCCGGGTCGATCGGCTCGCCGTTCAGCCGCACCGAGTCGACCACGATCCGGTCCGCGCCCGCCTTCGTCATGTCCAGGGTGTACGTGAAGTTCTTCGACACCTGGAGGATCTTCGGGGCCGCCTGGTTGGCACCGCTGACCTGCTGCTGGAGCGCGGTGACGAGCTGGGCGCCGGTCAGGTCGACCGTCGTCATCATGTTGGTGAACGGCTGGACGGTGTACGCCTCGCCGTAGGTCACCACGCCGTCGTCGCCCTTGGTCAGCGGCGCGCGGACGCCGCCCGGGTTCATCAGCGCGAGCTGCGCGCCGCCCTTGTCGGCCGGGGAGAGACCCGCCAGCTGCGCGTCGGCGATCAGGTTGCCCATCGGCCTCTCGACCGCGTCGAGCGGGTTCTCGATGTTCTCGCCGATGTAGCCGACCGGCCGGTTCGCGATCGGGGCGGCCAGGGCCTTCCAGCGGTTGATCAGCTTGGTGATCTTCCAGTGCGCGTCCACGTCACGGGTGACGACGTGGTTCGCCGAGGACACGGCGGTGCGGACGATGTCCTTCGTGCGCCGGTCGTAGGTGAGCGTCGTGTCGGTGTAGAGCCGGCCGAAGGAGGCCGCCGAGGTGACCGTGCGCGGCTTGCCCGAGGGGTCCGGGATGGTGCACGCGTACGCCTGGTGGGTGTGGCCGGTGACCAGGGCGTCGACCTGCGGGGTGACGTTCTTGGCGATGTCGACGATCGGGCCGGAGATGCCGGCGCCGGCACCCGGGGTGTCGCAGTCGTAGTTGTACGCGCCCGAGGCGGGCAGACCGCCCTCGTGCAGCAGCGCGACGATCGACTTCACGCCCTTGCGCTCCAGCACCTTGGCGTACTTGTTGATCGCCTCGGCCTCGTCGCCGAACTTCAGGCCCTTGACGCCCTCGGCGGAGACGATGTTCCCGGTGCCTTCGAGCGTGACGCCGATGAAGCCGATCCTGACGCCGTCCTTCTCCCAGATGAAGTACGGGTCGAGCAGCGGCCTGCCGCTCTTCTCGTCCGTCACGTTGGCCGTGAGGTACGGGAACTTCGCGCCCTTGAAGCGCTTGCCCTTCTCGAAACAGCCCTCGGTCGGGTGGCAGCCGCCGTTCTGTATGCGGCTCAGCTCGCGGGCGCCCTCGTCGAACTCGTGGTTGCCCACCGAGCTCACGTCGAGCTTCATCGCGTTCAGGGCCTCGATGGTCGGCTCGTCGTGGAAGAGGCCGGACAGCAGCGGCGAGGCACCGATCATGTCGCCCGCGGCGGCCGTGATGGAGTAACGATTCCCCTTGCGGGCCTGCGCCAGGTGCGTGGCCAGGTACTCGGCGCCGCCGACGCCCTTGATCTCCTCGGTGGTGCCGTCCTCCTTCACGCGCTTGAGGTTGCCCGAGGAACCGGTCGGCGGCTCCAGGTGGCCGTGGAGGTCGTTGAAGGACAGGAGCTGCACGTCGACCATGCGGCCCCAGCCGTGGCCGTGCCCGCCGTGCCGCTCGCCCCCGCGGTCCTGGCCGGCACCGGCCGGCATCGCCGCGACGAGCGCCCCGACGGTCGCCAGCCCCGCGCCGGCGGCCAGAATCCGCCGCCCCGCCTTGCTCTTCCTGCGGTTCACTGCCATCTCTTCCCTGGTCCCCTCTTCCCCTTGCCCCGGTACGCGGCTTTGATCGTCGCCGCGCTTGCGGACGCAGCCTAGAGTCAACGCGCGTAGCGCAACAGGGGGTAGCCGGTTACAAGACAGTTGCCGCTGGCCGAAGCACCGGCGCCGTAGGCTCGCACCATGACTTCCGACGCGGCGCCCGCCCTCGAACCGGGACGGCAGATCCAGACGTACGACGAGCTCACCCCCGAGCAGGTCCAGGAGGTCATGGACCTGCTCGCGGCCTCGGACCGCGCCGACGGCGTGCACGCGGTCTCCGAACAGGGGCGGCTCTACCTCCGCCACGGCCGGCGGGACGGCGTGCGGCACTTCCTCCTCACCGTCGGGCCCCGCCTCCAGGGCTACGCCCAGCTGGAGGAGACCGACCCCGTCGAGGCCCCCGCCGCCGAACTGGTCGTCCACCCCGACCAGCGCGGCCGGGGCCACGGCCGCGCCCTCGGCACCGCCCTCCTCGCCGCCTCCGGCAAGCGGCTGCGGGTCTGGGCGCACGGCGGCAAGCCGTCCGCCCGCCACCTCGCCCAGGTCCTGGGCCTCACGCTCTTCCGCGAACTGCGCCAGCTGCGCCGCTCCCTGACGCCCCTGGACATCCCCGAGCCGGCCGTCCCCGAGGGGATCACGCTGCGTACCTTCGTCCCCGGCCAGGACGACGCGGCCTGGCTCGCGGTCAACGCCGCCGCCTTCGCCCACCACCCGGAGCAGGGCTCGCTGACCCAGCGCGACCTGGACGACCGGATGGCCGAGCCGTGGTTCGACCCGAAGGGCTTCTTCCTCGCGGAGGACGCCGACGGCCGCCTCGTCGGCTTCCACTGGACCAAGACCCACGCCGAGGAGCGCCTCGGCGAGGTGTACGTCGTCGGGATCCTGCCCCAGGCGCAGGGCGGCGGCCTCGGCAAGGCGCTCACCGCGACGGGTCTGCGCCATCTGGCGGCGGAGGGGCTGCCGACGGCGATGCTGTACGTCGACGCCGACAACTCGGCGGCCGTGCGGGTCTACGAGGGGCTGGGCTTCCGGACCCACGAGGTGGACCTGATGTACCGCTCGGAGTCGTAACGCACGTTTCTCATGTGCCCCGGGGGGCGGTGGAGTTGACACCGCCCCCTTCTTTCCACCACCCTTTCACTACTTGATTAGTGAAAGGGTGGTGGAAGGGACGTGGTCGAGTACCGCATCGACCGGCGCAGCGGCGTCGCCACCTACCTCCAGATCGTCCAGCAGACGAAACAGGCCCTCCGGATGGGCCTCCTGGAGCCCGGCGACCGACTGCCCACCGCACGCGAGGTCGTCGAAGCGACGGCCATCAACCCGAACACGGTCCTCAAGGCGTACCGCGAGCTCGAACGCGAGGGCCTCGTCGAGGCCCGGCGCGGCCTCGGCACCTTCGTCCGCGCCACGCTCGGCACCAGCGCCCCCGCCGACTCGCCCCTCAGGGGCGAGCTCGACGCCTGGGCCCGCCGGGCTCGCGCGGAGGGCATGGACCGCGAGGACATGGCGGCGCTCTTCACCGCCGTACTGACACAGCACTACGAGGGGGACGACGAGAAGTGACCGCGAACGTGGCCCTGGGAGCGGAGCTCCTGGGCAAGAAGTACGGCGGACGGAGGGGCGGCTGGGCCCTCCGGGAGTGCGACTTCGCCCTCCCCGCCGGCCGGATCTGCGCCCTCGTCGGGCCCAACGGCGCCGGCAAGTCCACCCTCCTCGGCCTCGCCGCCGGCCTGCTCCGCCCCACCGAGGGCACGCTCACCGCCCCGCCCCGCGAGGAGCTCGCCTACGTCGCCCAGGCCAAACCGCTCCACCCCCGGCTCACCGTCGCCGACACCCTCCGCATGGGCCGCGAGCTCAACCCCGGCCGCTGGGACGACGCCGCCGCGCTCCGCGCTGTCGAGGGCGGCGGCTTCTCCTCCGGTACCCTCGTCCAGCACCTCTCCGGCGGCCAGCGCACCCGCGTCGCCCTCGCGCTCGCCCTCGGCAAGCGCGCCGGACTCCTGCTCCTGGACGAGCCGATGGCCGACCTCGACCCGCTCGCCCGCCACCAGCTCATGGGCCTGCTGATGTCCGACGCGGCCGAGCGCGGCACCACGGTCGTCATGTCCTCGCACATCCTCACGGAGCTGGAGGGCGCCTGCGACCACCTGATGCTGCTCTCCGGCGGACGCGTCCGCCTCGACGGCGCCGTCGACGACCTGCTCGCCGCGCACACCCTGCTCCGGGGCCCGGTCGCCGACCTCGCCCCGCACACGGTGGTCGACTCCCGCACGACGGGCCGTCAACTCACCGCCCTTGTCCGCCGCGAGGGCCCCGTCGAAGGGCCCTGGGAATCCACCGAACCGTCCCTCGAGGAACTCCTCCTCGCCCACCTCCGCAACCCCGAAGGAGCCGCCGCGTGAGCAGCCTCGCCCTGAAGGGCTCCGCGTGGGTGACGATCCGCCAGTACCGGCGGACGCTGTGGCTGGCGGGCGCGGCGGCGGTCCTGGCCCTGGCCGTGATCGGCGTGCTGCGGATCTGGGACGCGCAGTACCCGGACGTGCGCACGGAGGACGGCTTCCTGCAACTGGACCCGTTCAACAGCGGGAACCCCTGGCTGCGCGGCGCGATGCACTCCTTCTCCGAGGGCGTCCTGGGGATCCCGTTCCTCGTCGCGCTCTTCGTCGCGGGACCGATGCTGGCGCGCGAGTTCGAGTCGGGGACGTACCAGCTCTCGCTCACCCAGTCGGTGAGCCCGGTCTCCTGGCTCCGCGCCAAGCTGACCGTCGCCACCGGCACCGCGCTGGGCGCCGTCCTGCTCCTGACCGGCGCGTACGCGCTCGGCTGGGCGCGGGTCGGCGACTCGTACAGCCTGCTGCGGACGGACGCCGGGCCGTATCTGGTCCTCGGCACCGTCCTCGTCGCCTACACGCTCCTCGCCGTCGCCGTCGGCGCGCTCGCCGGACTGCTGATCCACCGCACCCTGATCGCCATGTCCGCCGCCGGCCTCTTCGTCGGCGTCACCCTGCTCACCCTCCACGCCTGGCGCTGGGACTTCCTGACACCGGTCACGATCACCGGGGAGGCGGTGGAGAACGCCTCGACCCTCATGGCCCCCGACGGCGCGCTCATCGTGAAGCAAGGACTGCTCACCTCCGACGGCAGGCGTCTGGAAGGCTGGTTCTGCGGCGACTCCGGCGGCGCCTGCCGCACCGACGAACCCGTCACCGCCCAGTACCTCGACTACCACCCCGTCTCCCACGTCCTGCCCACCCAGCTCATCGAGACCGGCATCCTCCTCGCCCTCGCCGCCCTCGCGGCCCTCGCCGCCTTCCGGGTGCTCCGCGCACGGCACCCGTAGCGCCGGGGCATCCGCAGGAAGCCGGCACCCGTAGCGCCGGGGCACCCGCAGGAAGCCGGCACCCGTGGCGGCCCGTCACCCGCACGGGTGAAGATGGGGGGCGGGGCCCGTCACAGGCCCCGCCCCCGATTCCCGCACGACATGTCGTCGTCACCCGCCATTCAGACGCGCTTGCGACGCTCACGCAATGAAGCGATCCGTGACCACGCCCGGCGGGGTGATCTCCCCGGGAAGACTTCCCAAGGGGAGACTGCCCTCCCCCACGGCCCGCTCCGACGCGCCCGGCGACCCCTTCGCGCGGAAGAATGGGTCCATGAGCCAGCAGCCCGCCGAGGTCCCGGTCCAGACCTCCGCCACCGCGTCCCCGCAGCCGTCCCTGGGTTCCATAGCGGCCCACCGCCCGCACGCCGTCAACGGCGGCGGAGCCGGGAGCGACCTGGAGCCCGACCTCGACTCCGACCTCGACGCGTACGAGGCGTACACCGAGGACGGCGACGGCACCGACGGCGAGCTGCCGCAGGGCCGCTTCCTCGACCGCGAGCGCAGCTGGCTCGCCTTCAACGAGCGCGTCCTCGAACTCGCCGAGGACCCGACGACCCCCCTCCTCGAACGGGCGAACTTCCTCGCGATCTTCGCCTCGAACCTCGACGAGTTCTTCATGGTCCGGGTCGCCGGCCTCAAGCGCCGCATCGCCACCGGCGTCGCCACCCGCTCCGCCTCCGGTCTCCAGCCCCGCGAGGTCCTGGACCTCATCTGGACCCGCTCGCGCGAGCTGATGGCCCGGCACGCCGCCTGCTACCAGCAGGACGTGGCCCCGGCCCTGGCCGACGAGGGCATCCACCTGATCCGCTGGCCCGAGCTCACGGAGAAGGAGCAGGCGCGGCTCTTCACCCTCTTCCGCCAGCAGATCTTCCCCGTCCTCACCCCGCTCGCCGTGGACCCGGCGCACCCCTTCCCGTACATCTCCGGGCTCAGCCTCAACCTGGCCGTGGTCGTGCGGAACCCGGTCAGCGGCCACCGCCACTTCGCCCGCGTCAAGGTGCCGCCGCTGCTCTCCCGCTTCCTGGAGGCGTCCCCGCAGCGGTACGTGCCCCTCGAGGACGTCATCGCGGCGCACCTGGAGGAGCTGTTCCCCGGCATGGAGGTGCTGGCGCACCACATGTTCCGGGTGACCAGGAACGAGGACCTGGAGGTCGAGGAGGACGACGCCGAGAACCTGCTCCAGGCCCTGGAGAAGGAGCTCATGCGGCGCCGCTTCGGGCCGCCGGTCCGCCTGGAGGTCGAGGAGTCCATCGACCCGTACGTCCTCGACCTGCTCGTCCGCGAGCTGAAGGTCTCCGACGCCGAGGTCTACCCGCTGCCCGGCCCGCTCGACCTGACCGGGCTCTTCGGGGTCGCCTCGCAGGACCGGCCCGAGCTCAAGTACCCGAAGTTCGTCGCCGGCACCCACCGGGACCTCGCCGAGGTCGAGTCCGCGTCCGCGCCCGACATCTTCGCGGCGCTGCGCGAGCGGGACGTGCTCCTTCACCACCCGTACGACTCCTTCTCCACCTCCGTCCAGGCGTTCCTGGAGCAGGCGGCGGCCGACCCGGACGTCCTGGCCATCAAGCAGACGCTGTACCGGACCTCCGGCGACTCCCCGATAGTCGACGCGCTCATCGACGCCGCCGAGTCCGGCAAGCAGGTCCTGGTCCTCGTCGAGATCAAGGCCCGCTTCGACGAGCAGGCCAACATCAAGTGGGCGCGGAAGCTGGAGGAGTCCGGCTGCCACGTCGTCTACGGCCTCGTCGGCCTCAAGACCCACTGCAAGCTGTCCCTGGTGGTCCGCCAGGAAGGCGAGCTGCTGCGCCGGTACTCGCACGTCGGCACCGGCAACTACCACCCGAAGACGGCCCGGCTCTACGAGGACCTCGGCCTGCTCACCGCCGACCCGCAGGTCGGCGCCGACCTCTCCGACCTCTTCAACCGGCTCTCCGGCTACTCCCGCCGCGAGACCTACCGGCGCCTGCTGACCGCCCCGAAGTCGCTCCGGGACGGCCTGGTCTCCCGGATCACCAAGGAGATCGCCCACCACCGGGCGGGCCGGCCCGCGTACGTGAAGATCAAGGTCAACTCGATGGTCGACGAGGCCGTCATCGACGCCTGCTACCGGGCCTCCCAGGCCGGCGTCCCGGTCGACGTCTGGGTGCGCGGCATCTGCGCCGTACGGCCCGGCGTCCCCGGCCTCTCGGAGAACATCCGGGTCCGGTCCGTGCTGGGCCGCTTCCTGGAGCACTCCCGGGTCTTCGCCTTCGGCAACGGCGGCGAGCCCGAGGTCTGGCTCGGCAGCGCCGACATGATGCACCGCAACCTGGACCGGCGCATCGAGGCCCTGGTCCGGGTCTCCGACCCCGCCCACCGGGCGGCACTCACCCGGCTCCTGGAGACCGGGATGTCCGACACCACCTCCTCCTGGCACCTCGGCCCGGACGGGAACTGGACGCGCCACGCGACCGACCCCGAGGGCAAGCCGCTGCGGCACGTGCAGGAGATGCTCATCGACGCGCGGAGGCGCCGGCGTGCACAACCTTGACCCCACGCAGTCCGCGCAGTCCCCGTCCGCGACGCGCTCCGCGCGCGACGCGACCGCGGGCGAGGTCCTCGCTCCCTACCTGCACGCCCGGGCCGCGGACTTCCTCCGCGGCCTGCGGCAGCACGGCGAGAGCGGCGCGGACACCTCCGGAGCCGAGGAGGCCGCCGGTACGCTGCGGGCCGCCGCCCGCCGGATCAGCGGCAGCCTGCACACCTTCCGGCCGCTGCTCGACACCGCCTGGGCCGACCAGCTCCGCACCGAGCTGGCCTGGCTCTCCGGCACCCTCGCCCTGGAGCAGGCGTGCACCTCACGGCTGGTGCGGCTGATGGACGCGCTGAACCGGCTGGCCGGCGGCGCCGGGCCGGTGCCCGCCGCCCGCGGCTCGGAGAGCGCCGGGCTGACCGTCGGCGCCGCCCGGGCCGGCGCCCTCCTGGAACGGCAGCTCACCCTCGCCAGGACCCGGGCCCACTCGGCCGCCCTCCAGGCCCTCGGCTCCTCCCGCTTCCACGCCCTCGCGGACGCCGTCGCCCTCCTCGCCTCCGAGGTGCCGCTCGGCCCGGCCGGGTCCGCCCCCGCCGACGAGGTCCTCGACGCCTCCGCGTCCGTCGCCCGCCGCCGCCTCCTCGACGCGGTCGGCACCCTGCCGCTGAGCCGCGCGGCCCACCCGTACAACGCGGAGGCCCTGGCGCTGGCCGCCGGCGAGAACCAGGACGCGCCCTGGCACCACACCCGGCTGCTGCTCCGGCTCCACCGGTATGCCACCGAGGTGACCGCCCTCGGCGCCGAGCCCGACCCGCCGCTGTACGAGGCGGCCCGGGCCCTCGACCGGCACCGCGACGCCGCCGAAGCGGGGGCCGCCGCCTCCGCGGCGGCCCGTACCCCCCGCATCGCCCCGGCCACCGCGTACGCCCTCGGCATCCTCCACGCCGACCAGCGCCACGAGGTCGAAGCCGCCCGCTTCGCCTTCCAGCACGCCTGGCACACGGTCGCCGTCCCGGTCCCATGACCTCCCCGGAACCGGTCCTGGCGGCGGGCTGCGTCCTGTGGCGCCCGTCGCCGGCCGGGCACGGCATCGAGATCGCCCTCGTCCACCGGCCGAAGTACGACGACTGGTCCCATCCGAAGGGGAAGCGGAAGCGCGGCGAGAGCGCCGAGGCGTGCGCCCGGCGGGAGGTCCTGGAGGAGACCGGGCACCACTGCGCGCTGGGCGCCCGGCTGCCCACCGTCCGCTACCCCGTCGACGGCCGCCCCAAGGAGGTCGTCTACTGGGCGGCCCGCGCCCTCGGCGGCGCCTTCGTGCCGGGCCGGGAGGTGGACCGGCTGCACTGGCTGCCGCCGGCCGAGGCCCGCACCCGCCTGACCCAGCCACGCGACCGCGCGCTGCTCGACTCCCTCCTGGCGACGGCGGCGACCCCGGGCGGACAGCCGGGCGACGCCTGCTAGACCCGGCGCCCCCGCCGGCCCCCGGCCCGAGCCCGGCACCCCGGCCCCGGCCGCGCGTACGGGCCCGGCACGCCGTGCCGGGCCGCACCGTGGCTTACGGCACGGTTCACCTCGCGTTCACTCTCCACGGTTGGCCGCTTCACCTGATCTGCCTAATTTCGGCCTTACGGGGTGCACGGAGCCTGACGATGCACCCGCAACCCGACACACGCCGCCCTCGAAGCGACGGACACCCGGTCCGAAACACGGCGGCTTCTGGAAGGAACCTCCGAAAGTGAAGCTTTCGCGCAAGAACGGGCTTCGCGCCTCCGCGATCGGTGCCCTCGTCGTCTCCGGCGCGCTGGTCCTGTCGGCGTGTGGCTCGGACGACAACAGCGAGCCCACCAAGGGCGGCGGCGACAAGACGTCCGCCGCGGCGTCGAACATCAAGTGCGACGGCGCCAAGGGCCAGCTGCTCGCCGCGGGCTCCAGCGCGCAGAAGGGCGCGATGGACCTGTGGGTGAAGAACTTCCAGGCCGCCTGTGAGGGTGTCGAGGTCAACTACCAGGCCATCGGCTCCGGTGGTGGCATCACCAAGTTCAACCAGGGCCAGGTCGCCTTCGCGGGCTCCGACTCCGCCCTGAAGGACGAAGAGGTCGCCGAGTCGAAGAAGATCTGCCAGGGCGGCACCGGCGTCAACCTGCCCATGGTCGGCGGCCCCATCGCCATCGGCTACAAGCTGGAGGGCGTGGACAACCTCGTCCTGGACGCCCCCACCCTCGCCAAGATCTTCGACAACAAGATCACCAAGTGGAACGACCCGGCGATCGCCAAGCTGAACCCGGGCGCCAAGCTCCCGGACAGCAACATCCAGGCGTTCCACCGCTCGGACGAGTCCGGCACCACCCAGAACCTGGGCAAGTACCTCTCGGTCGCCGCCCCGGCCGACTGGAAGCACGACCCGAAGACGAAGTCGTGGCCGGCCCAGGGCGGCCAGGCCGCCAACGGCTCCTCCGGCGTCGCGACCGCCGTCAAGGACGCCGAGGGCTCCATCGGCTACTTCGAGCTCTCGTACGCCACCGCGAACAAGATCTCCACCGTCAGCCTGAACACCGGCGCCTCCGCCCCGGTCGCGGCCACCTCGGAGAACGCCTCCAAGGCCATCGCCGCCGCCAAGGTCAAGGGCACCGGCAACGACGTGGCCCTCTCCCTCGACTACGCCACCAAGGCCGAGGGCGCCTACCCGCTCATCCTCGTCACCTACGAGATCGCCTGCGACAAGGGCAACAAGGCGGAGACCCTGCCGACCCTGAAGGCGTTCCTCAACTACACCGTCAGCGACGAGGGCCAGAAGGTCCTCGCCGACGCCGGCTACGCCCCGCTCCCGGCCGAGATCGCGGCCAAGGTCCGCGCGATCGTCCCCACCCTGTCCTGACCCCCGGCCGGGGGCGGCCCCTCACCTCCCGTGGAGGTGCCGCCCCCGGCATCCGGTGCACCGCCGCCAGGAGCCGTACCCCGTACGGCTCCGCAGACCGGAGAAACCGATGGTTACCACGACACCACCCATAGACCAGAACAGGAGCAGGCGCGCCAAGAGCGCGGCCCGCCCCGGAGACCGCATCTTCAGCGGCCTCTCCAAGGGGTCCGGCATCACCCTGCTCGTCATCATGGCCGCGATCGCGGGCTTCCTGACCTACCGCGCGATCCTCGCCATCTCCAAGGACAGCACCAACTTCTTCACCACCTTCGAGTGGAACCCGGCCGGTTCCCCGCCGGTCTTCGGCATCGCCGTCCTCGCCTACGGCACGATCGTCTCCTCGATCATCGCCATGGTCATCGCCGTGCCGGTCGCGATCGGCATCGCGCTCTTCATCTCGCACTACGCCCCGCGCAAGCTGGCCAAGCCGCTCGCGTACGTCGTCGACCTGCTCGCCGCCGTGCCCAGCATCATCTACGGCCTCTGGGGCGCGATCTTCCTGGTCCCGTACCTGGACGGCCTCAACAAGTGGCTCGACCAGTACCTGGGCTGGACGTACATCTTCGACAAGGCCGGCGACGGCGTCGCCCGCAACATGTTCACCGTGGGCATCCTGCTGGCCATCATGATCCTCCCGATCATCACCAACGTGACCCGCGAGGTCTTCCTCCAGGCCCCGAAGATGCACGAGGAGGCCGCGCTCGCCCTCGGCGCCACGCGCTGGGAGGTCATCCGCATGGCGGTGCTGCCCTTCGGCCGCTCCGGCATCATCTCCGCCTCGATGCTGGGCCTCGGCCGCGCGCTCGGCGAGACGATGGCCGTCGCCGTCGTCCTCTCGCCCAGCTTCGTCCTCTCGGGCCACCTCCTCGACCCGGGCGGCGGCACCTTCGCCCAGAACATCGCCGCGAAGTTCAACGAGGCCAACGAGTTCGGCCGGGACGCGCTGATCGCCTCCGGTCTCGTCCTCTTCGTCATCACCCTGCTGGTCAACGGCGCCGCGCGCATGATCATCGCCCGCCGCAAGGAGTACTCGGGGGCCAACGCATGAGCCACGCCGTCCAGGATCGCCCCGTGGCGTTCGCCAAGCCCCGCGGCCCCCTCTCCCACGCCCGCCTCCCGCGCTGGACCCCGCTCGCCGTCGCGGCCGGCTCCATCGCCGCCGGCGTCGGCATCGGCCTCGCCGCCGGCTGGCACAGCAAGGTGCAGTGGGGCATGATCTCCGCGCTCCTCTTCGTCCTGGCCACCTACGCCGTCACCACCAAGGTGGAAGGCTCCCGCCAGGCCAAGGACCGCGTCGCCACCAGCCTCGTCTGGGTCTGCTTCGTTCTCGCCGTCATCCCGCTGCTCTCGCTCGCCTGGGTGACGATCAGCAAGGGCATGGAAGTCCTCGACGGCTACTTCCTCACCCACTCGATGAACGGCGTCCTCGACGCCGAGGCCGGCGGCGGCGTCTACCACGCCCTCCTCGGCACCATCGAGCAGGTCGGCATCGCGACCCTGATCGCCGCGCCGATCGGTCTGCTCACCGCGGTCTACCTGGTCGAGTACGGCACGGGGAAGCTCGCCAAGGCCGTCACCTTCTTCGTCGACGTCATGACGGGCATCCCGTCGATCGTCGCCGGCCTCTTCATCCTCGCCACCTGGAACCTGATGCTGGGCTTCGGCCCCTCCGGTTTCGCCGGCGCGATGGCCCTCGCCATCCTGATGATGCCGGTCGTCGTCCGCTCCACCGAGGAGATGCTCAAGCTCGTCCCGAACGAGCTCCGCGAGGCCAGCCTCGCCCTCGGTGTCCCGAAGTGGCGCACGATCCTGAAGGTGGTCCTCCCCACCGCGATCGGCGGCATCACCACGGGCGTCATGCTCGCGGTCGCCCGCATCACCGGTGAGACGGCCCCCGTCCTGCTCCTCGTGTTCGGTACGAAGCTCATCAACCCGAACCCCTTCGAAGGCGCCCAGTCCTCGCTGCCGCTCTACGTGTACGAGCAGTACGCGGTCGGCACCGACGCCGCCGTGGCCCGCGCCTGGGCCGCCGCGCTCGTCCTGATCGCCTTCGTCATGATCCTCAACCTGGTGGCCCGCGGCATCGCCCGCTGGAAGGCCCCGAAGACCGGCCGCTGACCGCGGCACTCTGGATGTGAACTGATATGGCCAAGCGAATCGACGTCAGCGGCCTCTCCGCGTACTACGGCACCCACAAGGCGATCGACGACATCTCCATGACCGTCGAGCCCCGCTCGGTGACGGCCTTCATCGGCCCCTCCGGCTGCGGCAAGTCCACCTTCCTGCGCACCCTGAACCGCATGCACGAGGTCACCCCCGGCGGCCGCGTCGAGGGCAAGGTGATGCTGGACGACGAGAACCTGTACGGCTCCGGTGTCGACCCGGTCGCGGTCCGCCGCACCGTCGGCATGGTGTTCCAGCGCCCCAACCCCTTCCCCACCATGTCGATCTTCGACAACGTGGCGGCGGGCCTCCGGCTGAACGGCTCGTACAAGAAGGCCGAGCTCGCCGACATCGTGGAGCGCTCCCTCAAGGGCGCGAACCTGTGGAACGAGGTCAAGGACCGCCTCAACAAGCCGGGCTCCGGCCTCTCCGGCGGTCAGCAGCAGCGCCTGTGCATCGCCCGCGCCATCGCGGTCGAGCCGGACGTCCTGCTCATGGACGAGCCCTGCTCGGCCCTCGACCCGATCTCGACCCTCGCGATCGAGGACCTGATCGGCGAGCTGAAGGAGCGCTTCACGATCGTCATCGTGACGCACAACATGCAGCAGGCCGCCCGCGTCTCGGACCGCACCGCCTTCTTCAACCTGGCCGCCGTCGGCCAGCCCGGCAAGCTCATCGAGCTGGACGACACCGAGCGCATCTTCTCCAACCCGAGCGTCCAGGCGACCGAGGACTACATCTCCGGCCGCTTCGGATAAGGACTCGTCTGCGGTGCTGCATGGCGGTGCCACCGTACGACGAAGGGCCCGGCTCCCCCAGGGGAGCCGGGCCCGACCATTTCCAGCCACCTACCGACCTCAGCCGAAGACCAGCCGCACCGACCTCAGCCGAAGAACAGCTGCACCACGTAGAAGCTCAGCGCCGCGACGATCGCCGCCGCCGGCATCGTGATGAACCAGCCGAGGATGATGTTCTTCGCGACGCCCCAGCGCACCGCGTTCACCCGCTTCGTCGCACCCACGCCCATGATCGCGGAGGTGATGACGTGGGTGGTGGAGATCGGCGCGTGGAAGAGGAACGCCGAGCCGAACATGATCGACGCACCGGTCGTCTCCGCCGCGAAACCCTGCGGCGGGTCCAGCTCGATGATCTTGCGGCCGAGGGTCCGCATGATGCGCCAGCCGCCCGCGTACGTACCGAGCGAGAGCATCACGGCGCAGGCGATCTTCACCCAGACCGGGATGTCGTCACCGGCCTGCTGCACATCGGCGATGACCAGGGCCATCACCACGATGCCCATCGTCTTCTGCGCGTCCTGGAGGCCGTGGCCGAGCGCCATGCCGGCCGCCGAGACCGTCTGCGCGATGCGGAAACCGCGCTTGGCCTTGTGCGGGTTCGCCTTGCGGAAGATCCACAGGATCGCGCACATCACCAGGTAACCGGCCACGAGGCCGACCACCGGCGAGATGAACATCGGGATGACGACCTTGTCGAGGACGCCGCCCCAGATGACCTCGGTGCCGCCGGCGAGCGCCGCGCCCACCATGCCGCCGAAGAGCGCGTGCGAGGAGGAGGACGGCAGACCGAAGTACCAGGTGACCAGGTTCCAGATGATCGCGCCGACGAGCGCGGCGAAGAGGATGCCCATCCCCTTGTCGCCGTGCGGCGTCTCGATCAGGCCCTCACTGACCGTCTTGGCGACCCCGCTGCCCATGAAGGCGCCGGCGAGGTTCATGACCGCGGCCATCGCGAGGGCGGCGCGCGGGGTCAGCGCCCGCGTCGACACCGAGGTGGCGATCGCGTTGGCCGAATCGTGGAAGCCGTTCGTATAGGTGAAGCCGAGCGCGACACCGATGGTCACGATCAGGGCGAAGGTGTCCACGAAGCCTCAGGACTCCTTGACCGCGATGGTCTCCACCGTGTTCGCCACGTGCTCGAAGGCGTCGGCCGCCTCTTCCAGCACATCCACGACCTGCTTCAGCTTGAGCACCTCGATGGCGTCGTACTTGCCGTTGAAGAGGTGGGCGAGCAGCTTGCGGTGGATCTGGTCGGCCTGGTTCTCCAGCCGGTTGACCTCGATCCAGTACTCGGTGAGGTTGTCCATGGTGCGCAGGTTCGGCATCGCCTCGGCGGTCAGCTCCGCCGCCCGGGCCAGGACCTCGATCTGCTGCTCGACACCCTTGGGCAGTTCCTCGATGTTGTAGAGGACGACCAGGTCGACGGCCTCCTCCATGAAGTCCATGATGTCGTCGAGGGACGAGGCGAGGGAGTAGATGTCCTCACGGTCGAACGGCGTGATGAAGGAGGAGTTCAGCTGGTGGAAGATCGCGTGGGTGGCGTCGTCGCCGGCGTGCTCCGCTGCCCGCATCCGCTCCGCGATCTCGGCCCGGGCGGAAGGCTCCGCCCCGAGCAGTTCCATCAGGAGCTTGGAGCCCGTGACGATGTTGTCCGCGGACGCGGCGAACATGTCGTAGAAGCTCGTCTCCCTGGGGGTCAGACGAAATCGCACGTGAGGTCCTCGGGGTGCTGGGTTTCGGTCAGGCTGATGCTAGGCGCATCATCCGGCCACGGCTAACCGGCGTCCTCTCAGTGTCGCCCATCAGGCACAGTGATCTGCACGAGGCCCCCGCCCCCTATCGGCGGGGATCGGTACCATATACCCACGAGGGGTATACACCCCCTTATCTGGACAACGGGAGGACGCGATGACGACCACCGAGGCGGACCAGGTCACCCCCGAGGCCGTCGAATCCGTCGAGCCGGCCGACCACGCCCACGGGGTGCACGGCTACCACAAGCAGAAGGACGAACACCTCAAGCGGCTGCGGCGGATCGAGGGGCAGATCCGCGGTCTCCAGCGGATGGTCGACGAGGACGTCTACTGCATCGACATACTCACCCAGGTCTCGGCCTCCACGAAGGCGCTGCAGTCCTTCGCCCTCCAGCTCCTGGAGGAGCACCTGCGGCACTGCGTGGCCGACGCCGCCGCCCACGGCGGCGACCTCGACGCGAAGGTCGAGGAGGCCACCAAGGCGATCGGCCGGATGCTCCGCACCTGAGCCGGACCTCGCCCGACGGCTGCCGGAGCCGACGGGAGCGGTCAGACAGGCTCTAGCGGCCGGCCGGTTCGACCCGGAGTACCTCGTCGATCAGGTCGGCGCTGAGCCGTTCCCCGTCCGCGGCCGAGGCGGCGATGATCAGTTCGCCGCACAGCTCTATCTCGGCGAGGGCGACGCGGTCGGGGTCAGCGGTCACGGTTGCGGTACCGGGCGGAGCCACGCGCCTTCACCTCTTCCTGCCGGAGTCGGTGTCCCAGCGTAGGGATCGCGCCACGGACGGCGCATGACACGGACGGACCATTTGGCGATGGTCCGAACCACGCGGCGTCCGGGCGGGGGCCTCAGACCTCGACCTTGCCCGCGTAGATGTCCCGCCCGTCCGGCAGGGTGACCACGACCCGCGCCCCGAAGCCGTACAGCAGCGTCGTCGAGGAGACGGCGACCGTGCGCCCCTGGTTGCCGAAACTGAACCGGTGCCGGACCTTCCGCAGCCGGCCGTCGCCGTCGAGGTACGCGTCAAAGGGCACCGCGTCGGTGGTGAACCCTTTCGCCGCCGCGGCGAGCGCGCCCCTCAGCTGCGGCGCGGCGGCCTTCGCGGCCGCCCCGAGGTCGGAGACCCCCCGGTAGTGGCGCACCTTCACCCCGGCGAGCTCGGTCTCCCCCACGTACGTCACCTCCCGCGCCCCGCGCAGCAGCTCGGCCGCCGCGCCCGGGTCGGTGGCCCCGCCGGTGACCAGGTTGCCGTCGTCGAGGGTGGTGGTGTCGACCCGCACCCACTTGTCGGCGGGGACGCCGGCGCCGCGGTTCTTCATGTAGAGGGCGCCGGGGGTGAGCAGCTCGGTGATCGGCCGGTGCGCGCTGGTGCCGGCCGCGTCCTTGGGGAGCACCACCTGGAGGTGGCCGGTGCGGCGCCGGAAGTCGTAGCCGCCCTCGCCGCGGATGGTGACGCGGGTCCCGCCGGCCGCCATCTCCATCGCGGTCGACGCCTTGGCGGTGCCGGCCCGGACGAGGGCGTCGGCGGCCCCCCGGACGGCGCCGGCCGGATCCGGCCGCGGCTCGGGTTCCTCGGCGGCGCCGCAGCCGGTGACCGCCGCGGCGACCAGGGACGCGGTGACGGCGAGCGCCCCGCCGCCGAGCCCGCGCGGACGCGCGTACCGCTGCACCACCATCGCCCGTCGACCCCCAAGAAGCCTGGATTCCCGATGCGGATAACGACGGCACGGGCGAGCCGTCACGCGCAGTACGGTGGGGGCGTGCATGAGCAGCCCGCGACCGGTCCGCACCACACGACGACGCAGGAGCGGGGCTCCTTCGCGCTGGCCCGCTGCAGCTGCGGCTGGTCGGGCCCGGCCCGCCGCTCCCGGGACCGCGCCCGTACCGACGCCGCCGAGCACGCGGCCGCCGCGCGCCACCAGGAGGTCACGCCCTAGGCCGCGAGGCCCTTGCCGTCCCGGCCGTCCTCGGCGGCTCCGCCGAGGCGGGGTTCGGGGATGCCGAAGGTCTCGGTGCGGGCGGCGGCGAGGGTGTCGGCCCGGCGTGAGCGGACCAGCCACGCGCCCCGGCGCGACCGCGCGACGGCGGAGACCAGCGGGGTGAGCAGCGCCATCGTCAGCGGGGCGAGGAGCAGGGCGACGGCGGTGCCGAGGGCGAAGCCGCCGATGACGTCGGTGGGGTAGTGGACGCCCATGTAGACGCGGGCGAAGCCCTCGGCGAGGGCGAGGCCGATGGCGGCGAGGCCGAAGCGGCGGTGGGCGACGAAGAGGGCGACGGCGATCGCCATCGCCATGGTGGCGTGGTCGCTGACGAAGGAGTAGTCGGTCTTCCCCTCGACCAGGACCTCCAGGCCGTCGTGGTCCTCGAACGGGCGGGGCCGCTCGACGAAGCCGCGGATGGGGATGTTGACGAGGAGGGCGACGCCGGCCGCGAGCGGGGCCCAGACGATGCCGGCGACGGCCGAGACGGAGTCCGCGAGGGTGCCGCGGCGCCGGACGCTCCACCAGCACCAGAGCACGACCAGGACCATCGCGAGCATGATCCCGTACTCGCCGGTGAACTCCATGACCCGGTCGAACCACGGGGGAGCGTCCTTGGCCAGCCCGTTGATGTCGTACAGCAGGCCGACATCGGGACTCGAACCGTCCGATGCGAGTTCAGCCATCTGCCGCGGCCCCTTGCTCTCGATTGCTGGTTGCCAACCCCCGTGGTCAGACGTGGTCGGAGTCTTCGGTCGGTGGAACGATCCCGCTGAGGCACGCGTTCCGCCGACACCCGTGGATCATGATGACGTTACCGAAGAGTGACGCTTCCCCGCAGCTCAGGGCCTGTGCCTGACGGAGAGTTCCGGCCAGTCGGCCCGTCAGTTCACGCGGGGGTCCCGGCGGGACGGGTGGGCAGGGCGGCGGCGCCGTCCTTCGTGACCCTCGTCGCCCCGAAGTAGTCGGGCGTGTCGATCCGGGTGAAGCGGATCACCGCGCCCGTCCTCGGCGCGTCGATCATGTAGCCGCCGCCCACGTAGATGCCGACGTGACGGATCGCCCGCGAGTTCGTCAGGTCGTCGGAGAAGAAGACCAGGTCGCCGGGGAGCAGCTCGTCGCGGCGCGGGTGCGGACCCGCGTTGTACTGGTCGTTCGCCACGCGCGGCAGCTCGATCCCGACCTCTTGGTAGGCCGCCTGCGTCAGGCCCGAGCAGTCGAAGCGCCCGCCCTGCGCCGCCGTGCCCGTGCCGCCCCACAGGTACGGGGTGCCCAGCTTGCCCTGGGCGAAGTGGATCGCGCCGGCCGCCTGCTGCGAGGGCGCCACCCGGCCCTGCGGGCGGGCGAAGCTCTTCTCCAGGGACCGGATGATCCGCACGTAGTTCCGCGTCTCGCTGTACGGCGGGACGCCCCGGTTCTCGATGACCGCGTAGGGGCCGGCGTTGTACGCCGCCAGCATGTTGCTGGTCGGGTCGCCCGGCACGCTCTTCACGTCCTTCGCCAGCGCGCAGTCGTACGAGGCGGCCGACGGGATCGCGTCCTTCGGGTCCCAGATGTCCCGGTCGCCGTCGCCGTCCCCGTCGATGCCGTGGCTCGCCCACGTGCCGGGGATGAACTGCGCGATGCCCCGCGCCTGGGCCGGCGACACCGCCCGCGGGTTCCAGCCGCTCTCCTGGTACAGCTGCGCCGCGAGGAGCGCCGGGTTGATGGCCGGGCAGAGGTTGCCCCACTTCTGCACGAGCCCCTGGTACATGGCCGGCACCGCGCCCTTGGCGAGCGCCACCGTGCCGGTCGCCGCCGTGCCCGCGCCGCCGAGGAATCCGGCCGCCGCCGCGTACGTACCGACCAGCAGCAGGGCCAGGAAGCCGGCACAGAGCCCGAAGGCCCCGCCGGTCAGCAGCCACGCCTTGCCCGCCCTACGCACCGTCAACCACCCCTCGGTCCCTGGCAGTACGCCCCGGAGCCCAGTCTAGGCGGGACGCTCCCCCTTGGGGACGGCGCGTGTCCGACGCGGCCCCAAGAGTGCAACAACGACAATCATTGCCCGGAGTCACCCCCCGTGATACACAGAGTGACCATACGCGTCTTCGTATCGAATCCGGTCGAACCACCGCAGGTCAAGACGGTCAGACCGGTCAAGTGTGCGGGGATCGGGTAAAGAGAGCCGCCAAGCCGTCACACGCGAGCGGTTTCATCAGCGAAGATAGTGGCGATGACCCATGCCGTCCGGCAGGGGTGACCAACGACCCGACAGGGGCGGTGAGTTCTATGTACCTGGCGGCCGAGAAGGGCGACATCACCACCATCATCGGTGGAATCGCCCCGAACTGGGGCCCTTTCGGGGGCCTCGGCGCCGAAGCCAAGATCATGATCGAGGTCGTGATGGCCGTGGCCATCCTCCTCTGCCTCGGCATCGCCATCTGGGGCGCGGCCAAACAGCGCATCGGCGCGACCGCGCTCCGCGACACGTTCAGCGCCGAGCAGGGCAAGGGCCTGATCGTCGCCGGTCTCACCGGCGTCTTCATCATCGGCTCCCTCGGAACCCTCTTCACCATCGTCTACGGAATGGCGATCTGACCGCGCGTCGCCTGACGCGCGGTCATCCAGCACCACTGTCGTACCCGCGAACGAACGAGGGGGCGTACCCGGCATGAGTCCCGGCGACGAGCACGACGGCTACGGCGGCTCGGGCCAGACCCGTACCCGCCTGCCCGAGGGCAACACCGGTGACGTCCACGGCGGCACCCGACGCCCGGCCCGCGGCTCCCGCTCCCTGCTCACGGGCGTGGGCGTCGTCGTGCTGCTCGTCGCCGCCATCGCCTTCGCCAACCGCGGCGGCGGCGACCCGGCCGGCTCGTCCCCCTCCTCCGGCACCCCCGGCAAGGCCGGCGCCACCGCCCCCACCGGCACCCGCCCGGTCACCGGCACCAACGGCACCGTCCCCACCGGCTTCGCCCACGACGAACAGGGCGCCCAGAGCGCCGCCGCCAACTACGCCACGGCCCTCGGCTCCACCGACATGTACCAGAAGGGCCCCCGCGAGGCCCTGATCCGCGCGGTCTACGCCCCGGAGGTGGCCGACGCCCGCGTCGCCGACCTCGGCAAGGGGTACGGCGACAAGGCGCTCCTGGGCCGCATGGGCCTCCAGCCGGACGGCACCGCCCCCCAGGGGCTCACCTTCGTCGCCCGGACCATCCCCGTGGGGACGAAGGTGGAGTCCTACAGCCAGGAGCGGGCGACGGTCTCCGTCTGGCACTCGTACCTCTTCGGCCTCGCCGGCGAGGAGTCGAAGAACCCGGTCTCCGAAGCCTGGTACACGAAGACCTACGAGCTCCTCTGGACCGCCGGCGACTGGAAGATCGTCGACGTCCGCCAGAAGGACGGACCGGTCCCGGTCGGCCGGGACCAGCGGGCCTCCTCCGCCCAGGACATGGCGGACGCCGTCGAACAGTTCGGAGGCTTCACCTATGCCCGGTAGGCCCGCCCTCCTCGCCCGCGCCACCGCCGTCCTGGGCGCCGCCCAGGCGGGCGTCGTCCTCTTCGCGGGCCGCGCCCTCGCCGACCCCACCCCGACGCCCTCGGGCACGCCGTCGGGCACTCCCTCGGGCACTCCCGCACCGAGCAACAGCACCAATCCGTGCGAGCTGCTCAGCGACACCGCCCGGGACTACTGCGAGGGGCAGGGAACCGGCGGCACCGGCGGCGGAGGCTCCTCCACCGGCACCGTCAACGACCCGGCGAACGCCCTCGACCCCCTCTCCTCCCTCGCCCGAGGCTGCGCCGACGCCGCCGTAGCCGTCGTCGACTACCTCTCCAAGGCCGTGAAGGAGACCGCCGAGGTCGACTTCACCAACACCGAGTTCCTCTCCCGCTACGCCGTCGTCTTCGCCGCCGCCACCTTCCTCACCGTCCTCCTCTGGCTGCTCGCCGTCGCCAAGCGCGCCATGCGCGGCGTCCCGCTCACCACCGCGCTCTCCGAGGCCGTCGGCTTCCTCTGGCTGACCGTCCTCGCCTCCGCCTTCACCCCGCTGATCCTCTACACCGTCGTCAACGCCACCGACGCCATCACCGAGGTCATCGCCTCCGGCACCGGCCAGCAGACCGACGTGTTCTTCGGCGCGTTCAAGCAGGCCCTCCAGAAGGGCGACAGCATCAGCGGCGGACCGATCATGCTGATCATCGTCAGCCTGGTCACCGTCCTCGCCGCCGGCGTCCTCTACCTGGAACTCTTCCTCCGCGCCGTGCTCCTCTACGTCGGCGCCCTCCTCGGCGTCGTCGTCTACTCCGGCCTCGTCGACAAGAACATGTGGGGCCACGTCCGCCGCTGGGCCGGCATCATGATCGCCGTCATCCTGGTCAAGCCGATCATCGTCATCGTCCTCGGCCTCGCCGGCGCCCTCTCCTCCGGCACCGGACCCGACTCCTTCTCCGCCGTCGTCTCCGGCCTCGCGATCATCCTGCTCGCCATCTTCGCCTCCGCGATGATCTACCGCTTCGTGCCCGGCTTCGGCGACGAGATCGTCGCCTCCCGCAACAACCGCCTCCACCGCGCCGGGGAGAACGCGGCCGCCGCCGTCATCTCCTCCCCCGCCTCCCTCGTCTCCCAGGGCATCAAGACCCACAGCACCCGCGACAACGGCGCCGGCGGCGGCCAGACCGCCTCCTCCGCCGCCCCCCGCCCCGCGAACCAGCTCTCCGGCGGCGTCGCCGCCCACAGCAGCCGCACCCCCCAGGGCAACAGCGCCACACCCCCGCCCCGCAGCGGCAACCCCACCGCCGGAACCCCGCACAGCAACCGCAAGAACTCTGGAGGTGCAGGGCGTTGACGACCCAGTCCCAGCCGGTCACGCCCCGCCGTACGTATCTCATCGGCCGCGCCCGGCCGAACGCGATCGTCGGCAAGAACCGCGAGACCGGCGAGATCGCCCTGATCGTCGCCGGCGCCTTCCTCGGCATGATGAGCGGGCTCCTCATCCCCCTCCTCCCCCTGCGGATCGCGCTCCTCGCCGGCCTGCCCATGCTCGCGATCGCCGCCGTGTACCTCCCGTACAAGCAGCGCACGTTCTACAAGTGGTTCGAGATCAACCGCAGCTACAAGCGGATGCTCAAGCGCGGCACCGCCTACCGCTCCGCCGCCGCCGAGTCCGGCACCCGCCTCGACGGCCGCGAGGTCGAGGTCGGCCCGCCGCCCGGCATCGGCCGCGTCAGCTGGCTCTCCGCCCCCTTCGGCCCCGACGAGATCGCCGTCCTCCTCCACGCCGACCGCCGCACCGTCACCGCCGCCATCGAGATCGAGGGCCCCGGCGTCGGCCTGCGCGACTCCGAGGACCAGGAAGCCCTCGTCGACCGCTTCGGCACCCTCCTCAAGCACGTCGCCAACGGAGACGGCTTCGTCACCCGCCTCCAGATGCTCGCCCGCACCCTCCCCGCCGACCCCGACGCCCACGCCAAGGACGTCGCCCAGCGCGGCGACCCGACCGCGCCCGGCTGGCTCCAGGAGTCCTACGACCAGCTCCAGTCCATGGTCTCCACCTCCAGCGAGCAGCACCGCGCCTACCTCGTCGCCTGCATGCACTACACCCGCGACCTCGCCGCCGAGGCCAACGCCATGGCCCACGCCACCCGGCACGCCACCGGCGCCCGCCGCCTCGACCGCGACGGCGGCCTCGCCGTCGTCATGGCCCGCGAACTCACCGACATCTGCGCCCGCCTCACCGAGGCCGACATCCGGGTCCGCCAGCCCCTCGGCCAGTCCCGGCTCGCCTCCCTGGTCCACTCCATGTACGACCCGGACCACCCGATCGACCACATCCAGGCCATGACGAAACGAAACGCTTGGCCCGCCGAACTCGACGCCATGGAAGCCACCTACCTCCAGGCCAAGACCCGCGAGTCCTCCACCCGCGCCCCCTGGTGCCACGCCACCGCCTGGGTCAAGGAGTGGCCGATGACCCCGGTCGGCGTCAACTTCCTCGCCCCCCTCCTCGTCCACACCCCCGACGTCATCCGCACCGTCGCCGTCACCATGGACCTCGAACCCACCGAGGTCGCCATCGAGCGCATGCTCACCGAGAAGACCAACGACGAGGCCGAGGCATCCCGCCAGGCCAAGATGAACCGCACCGTCGACCCCCGCGACATCGCCGCCCACGGCCGGCTCGACCAGCGGGGTGAAGATCTCGCCAGCGGCGCGGCAGGCGTCAACCTCGTCGGGTACATCACCGTATCGGCGCGCTCGCCCGAGGCCCTGGCCCGCGACAAGCGCACCATCAGGGCCTCCGCCGGCAAGTCGTACCTCAAGCTGGAGTGGTGCGACCGCGAGCACCACCGGGCCTTTGTGAACACCCTGCCGTTCGCGACCGGCATCCGCCGCTAAGGCCGAAGGGGCACCGACCGATGCGAGACCCGCTGACCGTCCTCACCGACGCCTTCACCTCCTTCGTCCTCGGCAAGGTGGAGACCACCCGCCTGCCCGTCCGCACCTCCACCGGACAGGCCCAGGCCGTCTACCTGCCGACCGCCGCCCCCGGCCTCGGCGACTCCGGCGTGATCATCGGCCGCGAGGTCTACAGCGGCAAGGGCTACGTCTACGACCCCTTCCAGCTGTACGGTCAGCAGCTCCCCGCCCCCCACTGGCTCGTCCTCGGCGAATCCGGCAACGGCAAGTCCGCCCTCGAGAAGACGTACGTGCTCCGCCAGCTCCGCTTCCGCGACCGGCAGGTCGTCGTCCTCGACGCCCAGGGCGAGGACGGCGTCGGCGAATGGAACCTCATCGCCCAGGAGCTGGGGATAACCCCCATCCGCCTGGACCCCATGGTCGCCAACGACTCCGGGATCCGCCTCAACCCGCTCGACCCCGCCATCACCACCACCGGCCAGCTCGCCCTGCTGCGCACCATCATCGAGGTGGCGATGGGCCACGGCCTCGACGAGCGCTCCGGCTTCGCCCTCAAGGTCGCCCACGCCCACGTCAACGAGCACATCACCGAACGCCAGCCGATCCTCACCGACATCGTCGAGCGACTGCGCCACCCCGAGGCCGAGTCGGCCGAGGCGATGAACGTCGACATAGACGACGTACGGGCCTGGGGCCTCGACGTGGCCCTGGTGCTCGACCGCCTCGTCGACGGCGACCTGCGCGGCATGTTCGACGGCCCGACCACGGTCGGCATCGACCTCGACGCGCCCCTGATCGTCTTCGACCTCTCCCACATCGACCGCAACTCCATCGCCATGCCCATCCTCATGGCGATCGTCGGCGTGTGGCTGGAACACACCTGGATCCGCCCCGACCGGAAGAAGCGCATCTTCCTCGTCGAGGAGGCATGGCACATCATCAACAGCCCCTTCGTGGCCCAGCTGTTCCAGCGCCTGCTCAAGTTCGGCCGCCGCCTCGGCCTGAGTTTCGTCGCGGTCGTCCACCACCTCTCCGACGTCGTCGACGGCGCGGCGGCCAAGGAAGCGGCGGCGATCCTCAAGATGGCCTCCACCCGGACCGTTTACGCCCAGAAGGCCGACGAGGCCCGCAACACCGGCCGCGTCCTCGGCCTGCCCCGCTGGGCCGTCGAGATCATCCCGACCCTCACCCCCGGCATCGCCGTCTGGGACGTCAACGGCAACGTGCAGGTGGTCAAACACCTCATCACCGAACGGGAACGCCCGCTCGTCTACACCGACCGCGCCATGACCGAGTCCTCAGGCCCCGCCGACCCCGAACTGGAGTGGGAGACCGAGCAGCGCGCGCTCCTGATGGAGCGACAGATGAACGACAACCCCCGGTCGACGGTGGCGTGACGTGACGGAGGCACGGCAGAGGCAAGGCGGCGGCGGGGTCTCGGACGGGTTCCTGATCGGGCTGTTCGCCCTGATCCTCAGCCTGTCCCTGCTCGTCTGGTCCGCCACCGGACTGGCCGGGTTCCTCGCCCACGGCGCCTGGCCGGACGGGGTCGAGCTCACCCGCACCCCGCCGGCCCTCCGCGCCCTGGTGATCGCCCCCACCGACCTGGCGGCGGCCTGGCCGGACACCCCGCCCGGCCAGCTCTCCGGCTACGGCCTCTTCTGGGGCCTGGTCATCGGCCAGGCGATGATCCTCGCCGTCCTCGCCGTCTTCCTCCTCGGCACCTTCGCCCGCTGGCGCGCCGTCCGCGCCCACCGCAAGGCGCGCACGCACGCCGGCCCCGCCCGCCACCCGGAGCAGCCCGAGCCCGCCCCCGTACCCATACAGAAGACCGCACCGCCGGCGGCACGGGACCCGGAACCACACCCCTCCCCGGTCTCCGCACAGAACCCGGAACCGCACCCCGCGCCCATCACGACACAGCACCCCGAGCCGCACCCCGCCCCGGACCCCGAACCCACGACTCCGCGCCCGGGGTCCGCCCCCACCGTCTACGGCCCGCCCGAGACCCGCCGCCCCCTCGCCATACAGGCCGTCCGCGACGCCGAGGGCCCCGTCCTCGTGGTCACCTCCGACCCCGCCGTCTGGGCGGACACCAAGGACGTCCGCGGCAAACTCGGCCCGGTCCTCGTCTACGACCCCGGCCACCTCTGCGACACCCCGGCCCGCCTCCACTGGTCCCCCGCCGAAGGCTGCGCCGACCCGGACACCGCCCAGGCCCGCGCCGCCGCCCTGCTCGCCCCGGTCCGCCCGACCGCCCGCCTCGACGCGGCCACCGCCACCACCGCCGAAACGCTCCTGCGCTGCTGGCTGCACGCCGCCGCGGTCGACGGCCGCCCCTTCCGCCAGGTCCACCGCTGGGCCCAGGGCACCGACGCCCACGAGCCGGTACGCATCCTCCGCGGCCACCCCAAGGCCGCCTCCGGCCTCGCCGGCCTCCTCGAAGCCGCGCTCACCGCCCACCCGGAGAGCCGCCGCCTGGCCCAGGAACTGACGGCCCGCGCCTTCTCCGCCTTCTCCGCGGTCCACATCCGCGAAGCCTGCACCCCGAATCGAACGGATTCGCTGGCCCTGGCATCTTTCCTCGAAGAAGGGGGCACCCTCTACGTGGTGGGTGAACCGATCGAGGATCCGCGCACCCACCCGGGCGCGATGCCCCTCCTCACCGCGCTCGCGTCGCACGTGGTCGAGCACGGCCGCCGCATGGCCGCACGGTCATCCGACGGTCGGCTCGACCCACCACTCACCCTGGTCCTCGAAGACGTCGCCGCCGTCGCCCCGCTCCCGGACCTCCCCGCCCTCCTCACGGACGGCGCCGCCAGGGGATTCCCCACCCTGGCCCTGATGCGCTCCCCCGAGCAGTCCCGCACCCGCTGGCCCGAGCCGACGGGACGTCACGTCTAGACCGCGGGCAGCAGCTCGTACTCGTCCTCGTACGCGCCCGTGTCACCCGGCATCGGCACCCTCTCGCCCGACGGCGTGAAGCCGAAGCGGCGGTAGAAGGCGGCGGCCCGCGCGTTCTCCTCGTGGACGTACAGACGCACCCGGCGCACCCCGTCCACCGTCCACGACCACTCCACGGCCGCCCGGAACAGCGCGTCGATCACCCCGCCGCCGCGCGCCTCGGGCCGCACGTAGACGCCCACCAGGTGCGTCTGGTCCACCTTCGCCGGCTCCCCGAACCGCACCTCGTCCGACGGCCGTTCGACGAGCACCGTCACCGTGCCCAGCCAGCGCCCGTCCGGCGCCTCGGCGACGAACTGCCGCACCCGGCCCTCGCCCGTCGCCGCCGCTGCCGCCGTCCGCTCCCGCCAGAAGTCGTCCGGACGCGCCACCGCGTCCTCGTGGGTCTCCAGGAAGGCGAGGTGCGCGACGGGGTCGAGCAGCGCGGCGAGCCGCAGCTCGCGCGCCTTCTCCCACTCGTCGGCCAGGACGGTACGGATCGCGTAGGTCATGCCCGGCATCCTCGCCGCCCACCGCCCCCGCCCACAAGGGAGATTCGCAGCTCAGCGCCGTGCCGTCGTACCCCGGTACGACACCGCCCGGCCGACTGCCGACCACGGTCGGACGATCGGCCCCGCCGTCCTTCGTAGCGTCGACCGCATGATCCGAGCAGAGCGACTCACCAAGCGGTACGGCGACCGGACCGTCGTCCGGGACCTCTCGTTCACCGTCCGCCCCGGCACCGTCACCGGCTTCCTCGGCCCCAACGGCGCCGGAAAGTCCACCACTTTGCGCATGATCCTCGGCCTCGACGCCCCGACCCGCGGCACCGCCACCGTCGACGGCCGCTCGTACGCCGCCCACCCGGCGCCCCTCACCCAGGTCGGCGCCCTCCTCGACGCCCGCTCCTTCCACCCGGGCCGCTCCGCCTTCCACCACCTCATGGCCCTCGCCCACACCCACGGCATCCCGCGGGCCCGCGTCGAGCACGTCCTCGGCGTCACCGGGCTCGCCGACGCCGCCGGCCGCCGCGTGAAGGGGTTCTCGCTCGGCATGGGCCAGCGCCTCGGCATCGCCGCCGCCCTCCTCGGCGACCCCGCCACCGTCGTCCTCGACGAACCCGTCAACGGCCTCGACCCGGAGGGCGTCCGCTGGGTCCGCACCCTCCTCACCACCCTCGCCGCCGAAGGCCGTACGGTCCTCGTCTCCTCCCACCTGATGAGCGAGATGGCCCTGACCGCCGACCGGCTCGTCGTCATCGGCAAGGGCCGGCTCCTCGCCGACACCACCGTCGCCGACCTGGTCCGCGACGCGGGCACGGCCTCCGTCCTCGTCGTCACCCCGCACGCCGACCGTCTCCGCGCCCTCCTCCCGGCAGCGGCCCACACCACCGCCGAGGCCCCCGGCACCCTCCGCGTCACCGGCGTCGACGCCCCCGCGATCGGCCGGGTCGCCGCCGCGCACGCGGTCGAACTCCACGCCCTCACCCCCGAGACCGCCTCCCTGGAGCAGGCGTTCATGGACCTCACCCACGACTCCGTCGAGTACCAGGGAGCAGCCGCATGACCCCGACCACGCCCGCCCCCGCCCCGTACGGGATCACCCTCCCCCGGGTCCTGCGCTCCGAGTGGCACAAGCTGTGGACGCTCCGCTCCACCTGGGTCAGCGCCCTCTCCGCCGTCGTCCTCGTCCTCGGCGTCGGCGTCCTCATGGGCACCACGTACACCTCGGACGGAGGCGACTCCGACGTCGACACCGTCGTCCTCACCCTCTACGGCTCGCAGCTGGGCGGCATCGCCCTCGCCGTCCTCGGCATCCTCGTCACCGCCGGCGAGTACTCCTCCGGCCTCGCCCGCGCCACCTTCACCGCCGTCCCCGCCCGTCTGCCGGTGCTGTGGGCGAAGGCGGCGGTCCTCGGCGCCACGGTCCTCGCGCTCGCCCTCGTCACCAACCTGACGACCTTCCTCACCGCCCAGGTCTTCCTCGGCGACACCGACCAGGCCGCCGCGCTCACCGACGACGGCGTCCTCGGCGCCCTCGCGGGCAACGCCGCGGGGCTGGCCCTGCTCGCCCTCCTCGCCCTGGGCCTGGGCGCCGCCCTCCGCTCGGTGCCGGGCGCGCTGGGCGCGTTCATCGGCGGCGTCCTGGTCCTTCCGGAGGTCATCGGGATGCTTCCGTACGACGCCGTGGACACCGCGCTGCGCTACTTCCCCACCCAGGCGGCCGGCGTCCTCGGTTCGGCGACGCCGCTGCCCGACGCCCCTTCGGCCGGCGCCGCCCTGCTCGCCCTCGTGCTGTGGGCGGCGGCGGCGCTGGCGGTCCCGGCGTTCCTGCTCCGCCGCCAGGACGTACGGGGATGATGACGGGGTGACGACGGAGACGACGGCGCCCAGCCGGTACACGCACCAGCTGATCACCCGCGTCCGCGCGGCCGACGCGGCCCGCCCGTGGCTCTGGGACGGCGCGCTGACGGCCACGTGGACGATGGCGGCCCTGGTGGACGCGGCGGGCGGCTGGCGGAACGTGGCCCGGGACCCGTCCCTGCCCGTCGGCCTGGTCGTCGCGCTCAGCCTCGCCCTCTCCCTCCCCTTGTACGCGCGCCGCCGCCATCCGACGACGGTCCTGGCCGTGATGACGGCGGCGACCTTCGTCAGCGAGGTGTCGGGCGCCTTTCTCCAGGCCGGGTTCCTCCAGGTCTTCCCGCTGTTCCACATCGCCCTGAGCCGTCCGCCCCGCCGTCTTCTGTGGGCCTTCGTCCTGCTCCTGGTCCCGCTCGTGACGGGCGCGCTCCGCTTCGACGGCGCCGCGTGGCACATCCACGTCACGTCGGCGCTGTGGGCGTACGTGTTCGTCGCCCTGGCCGGCATCACGCTCCGTTCCCGCCGCGACCACACCACGAGCCTCGTGGAGCGTGCCCGCCGTCTGGAGGTCGAGCGGGACCAGGAGGTCCGGCTCGCGGCCGCCGCCGAGCGGGCCCGTATCGCCCGCGAGATGCACGACATCATCGGCCACAACCTGTCGGTGATCACCGGGCTCGCGGACGGCGGCCGGTACGCGGCGGCGAAGAGCCCCGAGCGGGCCGCGCAGGCCCTGGACGCCATCGGTACGACGAGCCGGCAGGCTCTGGGCGAGCTCCGCCGCCTCCTCGGTGTCCTGTCCGTCTCCGACGACGCCGCCCCGGCCGCCGCCCGCACTCCCCAGCCGACGCTGGCGGACCTGGACTCCCTCCTCGAAGGCGTACGGAAGGCGGGTCTGCCGGTCGCGGCGGAGCTGCCGTCCCCGCTTCCGTCCCTGCCGCCGG
Organism: Streptomyces sp. NPDC085460; assembly: GCF_044541975.1. Classification (NCBI taxonomy): domain Bacteria; kingdom Bacillati; phylum Actinomycetota; class Actinomycetes; order Kitasatosporales; family Streptomycetaceae; genus Streptomyces; species Streptomyces sp. NPDC085460. Next base: position 1,085 of record NZ_JBITTO010000021.1, on the reverse strand, counting down.
GCGCCCAGCTGACGGTGTACCGCGTGGTCCAGGAGTCCCTGACGAACACCCTCAAGCACGCGGGCCCGGGGGCCGGGGCCACCGTCCGTGTCGTGACCGCCCCGGATGCCGTCCTGGTCTCCGTCACCGACACGGGCACGCCGTCCGCCACCCCCGGCCAGGGCCAGGGCCTCACCGGAATGCGCGAGCGCGCGGCGCTCTACGACGGCACACTCGACTGCGGCCCCCTGCCGTCCGGCACGGGCTGGCAGGTACGGCTCCGCATCCCCACCGCCCCGGAGGAACACCGCTCGTGACGACCGTTCTGATCGCCGACGACCAGCCGATGCAGCGCTTCGGTTTCCGCATGCTCCTGGAGAGCCAGGACGACATGACGGTCGTGGGGGAGGCCGCGAACGGCACCGAGGCCGTCCGCCAGGTCGCCGACCACCATCCGGACGTGGTCCTGATGGACATCCGCATGCCCGGCCTGGACGGTATCGAGGCCACGCGCCGGATCATCGCCGCGGGCGCCCGCACCCGCGTCCTCATCATCACGACGTTCGACCTGGACGAGTACGCGTACGACGGGCTCCGCGCCGGCGCGAGCGGCTTCCTGGTGAAGGACGCCCAGCCGGAGGAGCTCCTGGCCGGCGTCCGCGCGGTGGCCGCGGGCGACGCGGTGGTGGCCCCGAGCCTCACCCGGCGCCTCCTGGACACGTACATCCACCATCTGCCGCCGTCGCCGTCGTCCACGGCGGTGCCACCGCGGCAGGACCCCCGCCTGTCGGGCCTCACCGAACGCGAGCACGAGATCCTCACCGTCATCGGCCAGGGCTGGACCAACACGGAGATCGCCGAGCGCCTCCACCTCGCGGAGTCCACGGTGAAGACGCATGTGGGCCGCATCCTGGCGAAGACGGGAGCGAGGGACCGCGTCCAGGCGGTGATCCTGGCCTACGACACCGGCCTGGTGAAGCCGGCGTAGGTATCCGGTGTAGGGGGCGGGGGCCCCTGAAACGCAGAAAAGCCCCGCACCATAAGGTGCGGGGCTTTCCCACAATGATTGTTCGGCGGCGTCCTACTCTCCCACAGGGTCCCCCCTG
>NZ_JBITTO010000020.1:0-89256 GCF_044541975.1 Streptomyces sp. NPDC085460 | reverse complement strand
GGGTCGCTCGTTCGTGTGGGTTCCAGTGTATCGCGTGCATCCGGTAGATGCAGCATGTACCGTTGGCGGAAACACAGGACACCCCCAGACCGTTCAGGGCGGGGGTTAGGGAGAGAGGTTATGGTCCGTGCACACTTTCCGACACTGGAAGCGTTACCCGGAAGCGGTCGAAAAGGAATTTCGTGGGAGCGAGTTTTCCGGAGGGTCCTTCTCCGTGCAGCGTGGTCCGGACAATGACGAAGCCTGCCTGGCGTCCTGGTCCTGGGTGAAGCCGGTCCACTTCCTTGAGGACCGGCTTCAGGGGCAGCCGGGTGTCACCTTGTCCTGGTCCTCGCGGAGCGGGCCTTCGGGCGGCTGGTCGTACACGGTGGTCGGCGAGTCGGGGCCGGAGTCGGGACGGCTGCCCGTGCCGGTGCTCGCGGATCCCTCTGTGATCGTGGAGATGATGCTCCACCTGTGGCGTGGCCGGCCCCGGCTGCTGCGGGCCTCGGAGGAGCGCTGGGAGTGGGCCGAGATCACCGAGTCGACCGCTGCGAGCGCCGCCGTGCTGAGCGAGGACAAGTACGACCTCGACTACCAGCTGGACGAGGAGGAGGCCGCGGGCTTCGAGCAGTGGCAGGCCGAGCTGGAGAGCACCGACGCCCGCCAGGAGCAGCAGACCGCCGCCGAGCCGGACACCGCGCCCGCGGCTCACGGCGAGGACGAGGGCCCGCTGGAGAGCGCGGAGCCCACCCGCTACCGGATCGTGGCCCAGTGCACGGACCCCGACCACCCGGGGGCGGAGGTGCTGACCCACTACGCCTACGGGCACACGGTCGAGGAGGCCATGGCCCAGGCCCGGGCCGTGCTGGAGGGGCCGGGCACGGTGTACGGGGACCGGGGCCTGTACCGCGTGGTGGAAGTGTCCGAGGAGAGCCCGCTGACCGAGGAGCGCAAGCGGGAACTCGCCCGCCGGCGGGTCGTCGACTGGGTGATGGAAGCGGCCCAGGCGGAGCTCCAGGAGCCCACCGGGGTCCCGCACTCGGAGATGTACGGGCTCCTGTGCGATTTCTTCACCCGCGCCATCGTCTTCCCCGGCTGGGGATTCCCCTTCGGCACCGAGAAGGACGACGACTCCCTCCACACCAGCGACCCCGCCCGGGCCCTGTCCCGGCTCCTCCTGGAACACCTCACGCACCACCAGCTGGAACTGCGGGAGAGGGACGCCCGGTGAGCGGAGCATTCGAGACCCCGGCCGCACACGGACAGCTCAGCAGCGACCCGGTGCACCGGGTGACGCAGTACCAGACGGCGGGCGTCAACGCCCGGCTGCGGCTGTTCGCGCTCCTTCAGGCCCAGGGCGTGCCCGCGAGCGAGGCGGACGACCTGGTGGCCGCGCTGGAGGCCGGAGCGGTCGCCGGGGCGCAGTGCGAGGTGGTGGAGCTGGACGGGATGGCGCCGGCCTCCCGGGGCGTCCTGTTCGAGGACGGCTGGGACGAGGGCGTCAGGACCGTGAGCGAGGCCCTGGTCGACGTCGCGGACCGGGGATGGTCCCGGCGCGGCGGGCGGTCCGCCGGTGCCGCTGAACTGGCCGTACATATCGCGGACGTGAGGCAGCGCGAGCGGGCCGACCTGGTGCGCCTGGAGAGGTTCGTGCGGGAGGCCGTGCTGCCGGCCACTCACCCGCACACCACGGCGCGGCGCCGGGTCCTGGAGGCGCTGGGCGAGGCCGGCGGCCTGTGCACGGCGCGGACGGTGAACGCGGACGGGGACGTCGTGGTCTGCACGCTCGACGCCGGGCACTACGACCCGGACGACAAGCCGCCCTTCAACAGCGGGAAGCCCGGCGGCTGGCACAAGGCGGACGCATCGATCTGGAACGACGCCGGTGCGGCCTGCACGCCGCACGCGGCCATCTGAAAAACCACAGGAATTCAGGCTCAGGGGAGGCGAGGAAATGTCAGCGATTCCACTCAAGGAACACCAGGTAGACCAGCGCACCGCGTTTCGCAAGTGGGTGGGATTCCCTGCAAGATCATCCGTGCCCCCGCAGGGGGCGCGGGGCACGATCGTGTCCGCTACGGGCTCGGGCAAGACGATCATGGCCGCCGCGTGCGCGCTGGAGTCGTTCGCGGAGGGGCGGATCCTCGTCACGGTCCCGACCCTGGACCTGCTCGTCCAGACTGCCCAGGCGTGGCGGGCGGTGGGCCACCGGGCCCCGATGGTCGCGGTGTGCTCGCTGGAGAACGACCCGGTGCTGAACTCGCTGGGCGTACGCACCACCACCAACGCCATCCAGCTCGCCCTGTGGGCCGGGCACGGGCCCGTGGTCGTGTTCGCCACGTACGCCTCCCTGGTGGACCGCGAGGACATCGACGCTCCCGAGGGCCAGCGGAAGGTGCGCGGGCCGCTGGAGGCCGCTCTGACGGGCGGGGAGCGGCTCTACGGCCAACGCATGGACGGCTTCAACCTCGCGATCGTGGACGAGGCCCACGGCACCGCCGGCGACCTCGGGCGGCCGTGGGCGGCGATCCACGACAACGCCCGGATCCCGGCGGACTTCCGGCTCTACCTCACCGCGACCCCGCGCATCCTCGCCGCGCCCCGGCCGCAGAAGGGCGCGGACGGCCAGGAGGTGGCGCTCGCGACGATGTCGGATGACCCGGACGGGACCTACGGCGCGTGGCTCGCGGAGCTCGGGCTGTCGGAGGCGATCGAGCGGGAGATCCTCGCCGGGTTCGAGATCGACGTCCTGGAGATCCGCGACCCCTCCCCCGTCCTCGGGGAGTCGGAGGAGGCGCGGCGCGGCCGGCGCCTGGCACTGCTGCAGACCGCGCTCCTGGAGCACGCCGCCGCGTGGAACCTGCGCACCGTGATGACGTTCCACCAGAAGGTGGAGGAGGCTGCGGCGTTCGCGGAGAAGCTGCCGGAGACCGCGGCCGAGCTGTACATGAACGACGCCTCCGACGAGGACCTGGCCGCCGCGGAGAAGCTGCCCGCGTCGTCGATCGAGGCCGAGTTCTACGAGCTGGAGGCCGGCCGCCACGTCCCGCCGGACCGCGTCTGGTCGGCGTGGCTGTGCGGCGACCACCTCGTCTCCGAGCGGCGTGAGGTCCTGCGCCAGTTCGCCAACGGCATCGACGCGAACAACCGCCGGGTCCACCGCGCCTTCCTCGCCAGCGTGCGCGTCCTCGGAGAGGGCGTGGACATCACCGGCGAGCGGGGAGTCGACTCGATCTGCTTCGCCGACACCCGCGGCTCCCAGGTCGAGATCGTCCAGAACATCGGCCGGGCCCTCCGCCTCAACCGCGACGGCAGCACCAAGGTGGCCCGCATCATCGTGCCGGTGTTCCTGGAGCCCGGCGAGGACCCGGAGGACATGGTCGCCTCCGCCAGCTTCAAGCCGCTCGTCGCCGTGCTCCAGGGCCTGCGCAGCCACGACGAGCGCCTAGTCGAGCAGCTCGCCTCCCGGGCGCTCACCAGCGGCAAGCGCAAGGTCCACGTCCGGCGCGACGAGGACGGGCGGATCGTCGGGGCCGGCGGCGCGGGCGGCGGCGAGGACCAGGAGCAGGACGACACCGACGCCGCTGCCGAGTCGGCCCTGCTGCACTTCTCCAGCCCGCGCGACGCGGCGACGATCGCGGCGTTCCTGCGGACCCGGGTGTACCGGCCGGAATCGCTGGTGTGGCTGGAGGGCTACCAGGCCCTGATCCGGTGGCGGAAGGAGAACGGGATCACCGGCGTCCACGCCGTCCCGTACGACGTCGAGGTCGAGGTCGGGGCGACGAAGGCGTTTCCGCTTGGCCGATGGGTGCACCAGCAGAGGAAGGCGCAGCGGGCCGGGGAGCTGGAGGACCGGCGCAAGGTCCTCCTGGACGCCCCGGAGGCCGGGATGGTCTGGGAGCCGGGCGAGGAGGCGTGGGAGAACAAGCTCGCCGCGCTCCGGGCCTACCGGCGGGCCACCGGGCACCTCGCGCCGCGGCAGGACGCGGTGTGGGGCGAGGGCGAGGAGATGGTGCCCATCGGGCAGCACATGGCCAACCTCCGCCGGAAGGGCGGCCTGGGCAAGGATCCGAAGCGGGCGGCGGAGCGCGCGGAGCAGCTGGCGGAGATCGATCCGGACTGGAACTGCCCGTGGCCGCTGAACTGGCAGCGCCACTACCGGGTCCTTGCCGACCTCGTCGACGCCGACGGAGTGCTGCCCCACATCGCGCCCGGCGTCGTCTTCGACGGTGACGACATCGGCACCTGGAGGTGGCGGCAGCAGGAACCGGGCACCTGGGCGCAGCTGATGCCCGAGCAGCGCGAGCGGCTGACCAAGCTGGGCGTGCGGGGCGCCGCCCTTCCCGTGGCGGCCGCCAGCCGGGCGGAGCTCCGTCCGGCGCTGGCCGCCGCGCTCAAGGGGCCGAAGAAGCCGGGGAGCAAGGCGGAGGCGGCGTTCCAGCGGGGGCTGACAGCTCTGGCCCAGTGGGTGGAGAAGGAGGGGCAGCGGGCCGTCCCGCGCGGCGCGGTCGTGGAGATCGAGGTCGACGGCGAGGCGGAGCCGGTGCCGGTGAAGCTGGGTGTGTGGCTGTCGAACACCAAGAGCCGGCGGGACAGGCTCACCACGGAGCAGCGCGCCGCCCTCGCCGCGCTGGGGATGGAGTGGGCGGGCGTGGTGCCGGTCGTCGAGGCCGCCCCGGAGCCGCCGGCCCCGCGGCCCGCGCCGTCGGCGGCCCTGACGAAGCGGCGGCTGCGGGAGCATCACGAGGAGTGCGACGGGGAGCTGTACGAGGGCGGGAACTGCACCTGCTGGTCCATCGAGCGGTACGGGCCGCCCTCCGAGCGGGAGGGCTACGGGGACGACTTCTGACCGCTCCCCCACCCCACGCGACCCCGGGCCTGTGCAGGGCCCGGGGTCGCGCGCGTCACGGCGCCGGTGGGTCGCTACTGGCGGCTCAGCGCTGGCCTCTACCCGAGGACGGAGAGGAACCAAGGCGCCAGGTAGAAGGTGCCTGGCTGCGGAACGTCTCCCCCGACAGCACAGCCTGCCGGTTGCGCTCGAACTCGCCAGCAGCCCCAGGGGCCGAGCGGGTCTCGGGAGGGAAGACGCAGTCGCTGTGGGCCCACCCGGCGAAGACCTTCGTCACCAGCGTCTTCGCCGGGTACCGCGTCTCGCACATGGGGCAGGTTCCCGCGAAGCGGGCGGGCGTGCCGGGCCCATCCTGCCGCGGGGCCTGCCGTGGAGGCTTCTGCGGGGCCTGTCGCGGTTCCCGGGCCTGCCGGGGCTCCCGGGGTTTGCGGCCCTCCTGCGGCTGCCTCGGCTCCCTCGGCTTGCGGGCCTCCCGGGGCTTGCGGCCCTGCCGCGGCTGCCGGCCGACGGGGGTGGGCGGTGCCGCCGAGCGCTGACCCGCCGTCGTGGCCTGTTCCAGACACGAAGCGTGGCAGGGCTTGCCCGACTTGCTCAACTTCCGTGGAGCGCTGCCGATCGGCAGTCGGCAGATGACACACGAGTCGCTGCGGCTCCCTGGTGAACCACCGCGCTCTGACCGAGGGTTAGGGGTCTTCACACGGCGGATCGTAGAGGCGAAACCGGCGCGGCCGGCGCGGAACCGGGAAGAGATCACCCGGCCCGGCAGAGCCCTGGTGGCCGTGGGCGGTGCCTGCGCGCCGCGGTCCTGGAACACTCGGGGCATGCCGCTCATCCGTGACATCGCCCCAGCCGACTACCCGGTGGTGGAGGACCTGCTGTACGTGACCGATCTGGAAGTCGTCGGGTCCTACGACCCCGGGGGCCTGGACGTCGTCGTGGCCGAGCTCCAGGGGCGTCTCGTCGGGGTCGCCGAGTTCGAGCTCCACCTGGACTTCGGGCACGCCGAAGGCCGCGAGGCGCACCCGGGTGAGCAGACGTTCATCTACACGGTGGCCGTCGCTCCTACCGATCGTCGCGGCGGGGTCGGCCGGGCGCTTCTCGCCGAGGTCGCCCGCCGGGCTCAGGAGGCCGGTGACACGTTCCTGGCCCTGGTGCCGCAGGACGGCGACGAGGAGGCTGGTCGGCAGGCGTTCTTCCAGGCGTGCGGGCTCACGCTCTACGGCCCCGCCGGGCCGGGCGCGGCCTGGGGCTGCCCGGTCTCGGAGGTCCTCGCCCTGAGGGGCACGGCCGACGCGGCAGGTGAGTAGCTCGCACCGTGCGGTGGCCGGAGCGGAGCCGTGTCCGCTTCGCCGGTCGGGGAGTTGAGCGGGCATGGAGAACGTCACCACTGCGGCCGGGGCCATGGTGCCGGGTGCCGCGATCGAGCAGTTGCTGTTCACCACCGACTGGCTCACGGGCGTGCGCGGCGCCGCGAACACCACCCTCACCGAGCAGGCGGACTCCGCGTACAGGCTGGCGTACGCCCTGTCGGGCGGGGGCGAGCTCCATCCCGACGCGCACAGCGCCGCTCTCGCCAACCTCCTGCACAGCGTGACGCCGGGCATCGTCGCGTTCGCCCTGGACCACCTGCGCCCGCTCCTGCCCGACCTCACCGACGAGCAGTGGACGCGTATCGACGCGGCCGCCGTCGAACTGGACCTGCGGGTGTGCGAGGACCTCAGCGGCGCCAGCACCATCGAGGAGACCGCCGGGCCCACACTGGTGCCCGGCCCGTGCACGACGGACCGGGCCTGAGCGCGACGACTAGGGATTCCCCGCTCTGACGAGACCCCGGGCCCGCGCAGGGCCCGGGGTCTCGTGCGCCCGGCGCTGCAACGCGGTGCTGCAACAGCGGCCTGCGGTAGGGCGCTTGGCGCTTTCACCGCAGGTCAGACGTGCAACACGGCCGGGTGTTGCAGCAGCGGCCCGAGGGCCGGCTAGCGGCGGCGCGGGATGGTCACCTGGACCTCCGCCAGGACGATGCCGGTCACCGGGTCCCGGTGACCGGGAACGTACAGGGCCCAGTCGGCCTCGCCGGCGGTGAGCCAGTCGCCCTTCCACGGGGCGTCGGTGGTCTGCAGCACGCGACCCGCGAGCGGGCCACCCACAAAGCGAACGATCACAGCGGTACCTCCATCCGGTGGCGGGACTTTTCCGCCTCCACCCCTTGGTGGGCCTCGGGCCGCGAAGGACAGCATCCGGACCGCCGAAAGAGTGGATCTGCCCTCGCGTACGCGGGCGCAGTCCTAGCGGAGAGCGCCCAACTTGCCTGTTTTCAAAGTGTCTTGACATGTTTTCATGCGTTCTGTCATGTTCTGTTCCGCCGCTTCCGGCGACCGAGCGAGAGGTGATCTCATGCGACGAACCGAGTACGACGAGGGCCAGGCCGCCAGGCGCCTGAAGGTGCCCGTAGCCGCCTTCCGGTGGGCCCGGCACACCGGTCTGGTCCCGGCCCCGGACGTGTCGTCCTCCCAGTGGTCCCGGGCCGCTGTGGAGGCTCTGGACGCCGACGCCATCTGGGCCGCGATGCCCTCTCCGCCGATCTCCGGCGGCGCGGCGGCCGACCGGATCGCCGCCGCCCTCGGCACCCCGAACCGGACCATTCACGGCGAGCCGGCGAACGTGACGGCGTTCGTGGTGCGCCGGTTCGTCGACCGCGGCCTCCTGGTCGACCTGAGCGCGAACCCTGACGGGACGCTGCACCACCCCGGCCAGGTCGAGGAGGTCTGCCGGCGCGAGGACCTGGCCGCCCTGGTCGCCGCCGACACCCCGCTCGGGCCCGAGCAGGCCGCTGCCCGGCTCGGGGTGCGACGTGCCGACTTCAACCACATGGTCCGGCTCAGCTGGGTCCGCTCCCCGCAGTCGATCGAGGTCCGCTTCGGCACCAGCCGGGCCGGGGCCGTCGACGTCGCGCTCTACACCACGGCCTCCGTCGACGCGATCGTCCCCGCCCACCCCGAGGTCGACTGGGAGCAGCTGCGCACGGTGGAGAAGGGCCGGCGCTCTCCGCTCGCGTCGCTGCGCCCGCAGCCGGCGCCCGTACCGGCGTAAGCCTCCGAGGTCCGTACGCCCGCCCGCGTCCCGCACCGCCCGGAAAGGCGGCCCGGGACGCGGGCGTTCTTCTCGCGTGCCGCTCACGCCTGCCCGGCCGCCGGCTCCCACAGGGGTCGGGCGCGTCCGGTCCCGCCGCAGTGGAAGCACAGGCCGCCTCCCGGCGTGCTGCGGGCGCCGATGGTGCCGGCGGCATGGCGGAAGAGCCGGGTGAGGCCCACCGCGTGCGCCTCGTGGAGCGGGAGCTCCTGCCGTCTGCCGAGCGTGACCTCCAGCGCCACGCCGGGACCGGTGAAATGGGCGCGCATGCCCCCGGTGACCGCACTGAGCGTCTCGTTCACCTCGCGCATCGACTCCGCGCCGGACAGCTGCACACGGGCCGCGAGGACGGTGTCGTCGGCCGCGGCGAAGGACAGCAGCCCGGCCGGGCGGGCGAGGGGCCCGACGCGGCCCACGGGGTCGGGGTGGGTGTGGTGGAGCTGGGCCAGGGCGTGCCACAGGTCGCCCTGCAGATCCTGGGGTGCGGTCTCTTCTCGGCTACGTCTCATACGGCCCTGTGTAGGGCCTCCTCGGGCCGGTGAGCGCCGGGTGGGCCCGCCCGTCCCGCGCGGTGGCACGGGGACTTCGGTGCCTGTTCCGCCCGCTGGGCCGGACGCCCGCAGCCCGCCCCGCGCCGTGAGAGAGAAGGAGGACACCTCCCCTGCCTCTACAGGGGAAGTGTCGGCGGCCAGATCGACTGACCCACAACCCCTGGCCTGCGCAGACGCGGGGCCGACTCGGTGAGGCGTGCAACCGGTGACGCAACCTACCGTGCAACTGGTGGCGCAACCGGTGGCGCAACCTACCGCGCAACCGGTGGCGCAACCTGAGCCGTACGCGAACCAGGCGCCGGGTCAGCACCTGGGCCCTCTACTCGCGTGACCCCATGCGTACGTCGTCAAGGTGGCGTGCGGGCGGGGCGGCGCCGGGCGCCGTGGGCGCGATAAGGCGGGCCCGTTGCAGCAGGCACCGTGGTGAGTGACCCAAATAATGACCCGCGCAGGTCACAGCGGTGCGGGCGGGCCCTGGTGCGGCTGGCAGCGAAGGGAATCGTCAGGGTCGTCGGCGGAGCCAGCCGCGGCCCCTCTTCGCCTCGGGGCCGTCCTGTGGTTCCGGCGGAGCGGCGGCCTCGAGGCGGGCGGCTTCGGCGGCGGCCTCCTGTCGGGAGACGTCGTCAGCGCGGCACGGCCCGCATACCGAAGTGTCCCCGGCCCGGACGGCGGTCCGGTGCACGGTGATCTCCTCCCAGCGCTCGTCGGTGAACTTCCGCCCGCACCGCGTGCACACCGGGCGCTGCGCCTCCCGCTCAGCGGCCCGGCGCCGCTTGTCCTCCGCGTCGGCGCGGGCTTCCTGGGCGCGGTAGAGGGTGTGGCCGTCGGGGTTGTCGAGCGCGTCCGTCAGCGTCTGCTCCCGGCTGCGTCCCAGGCGCCGCCACACCGCCGCCCCGGCGCCGTGCTCCTGGAGCTGTTCCAGGGTGGTGACGACGACGGGGACCGCCTGGCGGTAGTCCCGCGCGGTGATGGCCTTCTCGTAGAGGGATTCGTACCGGCGCGGCGCCCAGTAGCGTCGGCCGGCCTTCTCCAGGGCGGCGATCGTGTTGTCGACCTTCTCCTCGGTGGTGTCGGCGAACACGAACGCGAGGGGGACCAGGCCCTCCCGGCCGGTCGGCGGGTAGACGCGACGCCACAGCCGCTGCTCGTGGCCGACGCGCTCGATCGCGTCCGCCCGGGAGCGGACCAGGTCCACGGTGCGCTTGTCCGCGTCCTTCGGCAGCATCCGTCCCCACTCCCAGTACCGGCGCAGCTTGGTCACGAGCTCGTGCGCGTCCTCGGAGCGGCGGTCGACCTCCACCAGGAGCACGGGCACCCCGGCCTGCGGCGCCCGCACCACCAGGTCCGCCCGCTGCACGTACCCGTCGGCGAGCCGGTGCCCGATCTCGGTGGCGAAGCCGAGCCGGTGGCCGATGCCTGCGCGGTGGAGTTCGGCGGCCGTCGAGGTGACCGCCGCGGCGTGGTCGTCGTAGCCGGCACCGAGCAGCTTCCCGGTGACCGGGTGGTACTTCTTCTCCCGCAGCGCCGAGACCCGTATGCCCTTCGGCTCCAGCAGGAGCTTCGCCTCGTCGTGTCCGCGCTTCGTCAGCACCCACACCTGCCGCTGGTCTCCCCGCACCGTCTCGATCCTCACCAGGTGGTGGTCCTCCAGGTCCAGGATGTTGTCCCGCGTGAGCTTGTCGTGCTGGTTGCCAGGGCGGGTCAGCTTCCACAGCTGGTCGGGCGTAGCCCGCTGGAAGATCCCCAGCGCCTGCAGGAGCTCCCGGCGTCGGGGCGCGGTCGAGTTCTTCCGGTGAGTGGGACGCCTTGCTACATCTACATGAGGGATGTCGGCGCTGCGACGACCCCCTTTCCGCCGGGCCTGACCTGCGGAAACTCCCGGCTTCCGGCGGCGCGGCATGGAGGGGGTGATGGAGGGGTCCACGGAGGGGGTCTGTCCGGCCGGGTCGAGGGGCTGCTCAGGCTCGGTGCTCGCCACAGGATGCTCCTGGAGGTGGGGCGGGCCTATCCCGCCATTCACCTTCTACAGGTGCGGAATTCGGCTCTCGTGTGACGCCGGGCTCGAAGAACCCCTCCGCCGTGACCGCATCGTGATCAACCCGGAGGGGAGAGTTCTCCCCCTCCGGCGGCCGGACTCTGTCCACAGGCCCGCGGTTCGAGGGTGTCCTTGAGGCCGCCGCGATCAGCGGGGCGGCCCGAAAATGAGGAGCTACCCATGCCCGAGAACACCGTCACCGCGCCGCTCGCCCCGATGGAGCCGGAGGACGTCGCCAACGCCTTCGCCTACATTCGGGCGTTGCAGGCCGACGACATCGACACCGCCTGTGCGGTCGCCACCGACACGGGCCCGGAGCTGCGCCGGCTGCTCCTGGACGTCGCCGCGCGCATCTTCATCCCGGTCACCGCCGTGGACGACGGCGACGGGGAGCCGTGCGCGCACTCCTTCCTCGCCGCCGCGCTCGGGCGCCTGCTCTTGGAGGTCCTGTCCCACGCCGACGGCGCCTGCCTGGCATTCTCGCCGGGCATCGCCCAGACCATCATCCGCTTCACCGAAAACATCCTCACCGAGGAGCACAGCGACGTCGCCGACGTCCTGCACCAGCTGGAGGACGCGGGGATGAAGCAGGCGATGGAGCCGTACCGCACCACCGCGTAGCCACACCTCCAGGATGGCGGTGGTGCGCTCCACCGCACCGCACCACCGCACCGCACCGCACCACCGCACCGCACCGCACCGGGGCCGCCACGGCCGCGCGGGCTCCTCTATCACACACCCCCTTGTCCGCGACCTGATCGCGAGCCGAAACCCGCGATGCCAAGGGGAAACGTCGCGGTAGCAGAGCCGGACAAGGGGGTGTAGCGGAGCCGGACAAGGGGGTCGCGCGCGTTCGGCCGCCCCCGGACAAGGGGGTCGGCGGCGAGCGCACCGGCGCGGTGCGGAGCGTCGGATGCGGCGCACCGGTGCGGTGCGAGGGTGCCAGGCGTCGTCGGAGTGGTGCGGTGCCGGACGCGGGGCGCACCACTTCGGTGCGCACCACGGTGGAGTCCATCGTCGTCCGGCGCACCGAAGTGGAGTCCACTCGGTGGAGTCCACTCGGTGGAGTCCACTCGGTGGGCGGCCTCATTGCCGATCCGGCTCTACTGGCGCCGGGGCCGGCGCGAGTTCCTCGCGGCGAGACGGCGCTTGGCGGCTTCCTGGAGCCGCTTCCGCTGCTCGCGCAGCTCCTCCTTCTTGGCCTCCTTCGACTTCGGCTTCCGCGGGCGCCTCCAGATCGGCTGCCACCCCAGGGGCTTGTCGACGCCGGACTGCTGGTCCTCATCGAGCGCGGCGGCCATCTGCTCGCGGGCGGCACGGGCGCGGACGAGGGCTTCGTCGGGGTTGGGCTGTCCGTCCGGGGTGCTCACGCGACTCCTCCTGTGGTTCGGCCCGGCGTGTGCTGGGTGCCGGGCTGCTGGGTGTGCGGCGGCGGGACCGCCGCCGGGGCGGGCTGCGGACGCGGGCCGTGGGCGGCTTCGCGCGCCCGCCGGCTGTCCTGGATCGTGGCCGCCACCCTCGCGGCGACGGCTTCGAGGGTCTGGCGGGTCCGCTCCACCACGTCGACGCCGGTCTCCGGCTCCAGGACGCGGCCGTCCTTCCGGCCGTCGCGGAAGGGCCGCAGATGCGACGGCCTCGAGGCAGCGGGCACCGCGACGGCGTACGGCCGGGGGCGGAAGCCCAGGCGCTCGGCTCGCCGCGCGGCGCGGACCCGGGCGGCCAGGGCATCGGCGGCGAGGCGGGCCCGTCCGTACGGTGCCGCCGTGCGGTTGCGGGTCAGCGGGCGCAGCACGGCCTGGTCCTCTGTGTCGCTCGGGTACAGGGCGCGCAGGTCGGCGGTCATCCTCCGGCCGCGCCCGACGGGGCGGGTGTAGTCGTCGACGGCCGCCTGCACGATCCGTTCGTCCAGGCCCGGCTCGTGGGGTCGGCCGCGCAGGGCGTAGGCGAGGTGGCGGCGTGCTTCGGCGAGGAGGTGGTGGCGGGCGAAGGCGCCGCGCAGCACGTAGACCACGGCGACGGTGTCCACGGCGGCCAGGGCGACGTCGGCCACCGGCCGCACTCGCGCCCACACCGCCGCGGCCGCCGCCCGGGCCCGCTCGGCGAGCCGGTAGACGGTGCAGGCCCCGAACGCCCGGATCGCGGAAATGCGCCATCGCGTCCGCAGCTCGGTCAGCGACAACAGCTCGGTGCGTTTCGGCGGGCGGGTCTGGTCGGCGGCCTGGCAGGCCAGCGCGTAGCCGGCCTTCTCCCCCGGCGGGTGCCCGTGGCGTTCTTCGTACTTGTCCGTGAGAACGGACAGCGCGTCCTCGATCTGCTGGCGACGGGTCGACTGCCAGCCGATCAGCCGCCGGTCGATCCCCGCGATCTCCATCACGGGCCGGCGGCCCGGGGTCACCTCGCGCGGCTCCCACGCCCACCCGAGCCGAGCCGTCACCTCCTCCATGAACAGGAGGGTGTAGAGAGTGTCGGCCGCGACGAGGTGGGCCAGCATCGAGTCGGCGGAGAGGTTGCCCCACTTCCCGTCCGGCCGCCGGGCCCGGATCGACACGACCGCGTGGTCGTGGAGCAGCGGCTTCGACTCGGCAGCACGGGACTCGTAGTGCCGGAACACCGCGACGACCAACCCGTCCTTGACCCGAGCCCGCTGCTTGCCACCGGCCTTCCAGCGGATCTGCGCAACCGACTCCTCCAGCCACTCCAGCGTCCTGTCCCGGGCGACGTCCTGGCACGACTCCAGGACGAGACGGGTCTCGTCGTCGGTGAGCGCCCACGCGATGTGAGCCGTCGACGGGGCCCGGAAGACGAGGTCCATCGCCAGCCACGGCGTGCGCTCCTTCGCCTTCTCCGTCTTCGGCGAGGCGTTGTGCTCAATGGGCCTGCCCAGCACGGTCGCCCGCCGGGCGCGGGCCGGGCTCTTGCCCTGCGCCAGGAGCTCGCGCTCGATCCGGTCGGCGTCCGGGTGCCGGCCCTCCCCCAGGAGCAGCTCGGCCTGCCGCTCGCTCACCACGTCCCCGGCCCTCAGGCCGAGGGCGGCAAGCCCCCGGCCCTTCCAGATGCCGGGCGGGACACCGGCTTCGTCCTGGGCGGCGCGCAGCGGTGTATCCGCGGCGCGGTGGCCGTCGCCGACCATCACGCCACGGAACAGGTAGCGCACCCCGGCCCCCGGGCGGACCTCCGCTTTGCTGATCACCGGCCCATGAGACCTCGGCTCTGACCTGCGCAGAAGCGTGATCCGGGGTCGGTCCCGCCGGACGGGAGGGCATCAGCAGATCTTTACCGCAGCGCCCGCCAGGCGGGCCGCCGCACCAGCACGCGACGGTAAGCCGCCGGTGTGTGCACTCTCCCGCCCATGAACATCACCAGGTACGGAGAGCCCTGTCCCCTCTGCCGCATGCCGCTGCTCCTGGACGTGTGGCTGGTGTACTCCGCGCAGTCCGACTTCCCCACCGCCGAGCGCGTCACCGGGCGCCGCTGCCCCGGCTGCCTGGCAGCCCGGTTCGAGCAGTGGGTGGAGGTGATGCGGGACCGCTACGGCGACGCATGATTTCATCGGGGTGAAGTAGAGCCACGGCTCCGGGCCGTTCGGGAGCCGGCGTTTCTCCGGCGAGATCGAGAGCCAGGTCGGCCGGTTGGGTGAGGAGCGGCCCCGCGGCACGGTTCAGGGCGTTGGTCCGTTCGGCGGCAGCGGTCCGCTCGTGTCGGCTTGGCGTTCGGTGACCAGGCGGAGATGAGGTCTGAGGAACAGCGACGTCAAAACGTGCGCTAAGCCCTCCAGCGGCCGATGCCGCAGATAACAGGGCCGGTTCGTGCATCCCGAGAGGAGCAGCGCCTCCATCAGGGGCGGGTAGCGCTTCAGGTCGTCAGACCATCCGGGGTGATCAAGTACTTCAAGGTGCCGACGGCGACCGCGGCCTCTCGGGCCGCTCCGTTCATTGCGAGGCCGCCAACCCGGGCCCACCGGCCCACGTCGCGTCGGCGACATCGGTGCCGAGGCTGCCGTCGACCAGGCCAACTATGGACAACTCGCCCCACTGGTCAAGTCAAATTGGTACATACCGGCAGATAGTAGGCCGGTGTGATACGCGCCCGCCTCATCGCTGGCCATTTTCCCGAATGCGAGAGCGCGCTTGTTGTTGGGCCCGTCAGCACCACACATGATCTTGATGAAGTAGCCACTGCTGCCGACGTTGTCGGCAAGTACTTGGTCGAACACGTCTTTCAGCCTGTGCTTGCGATCGACGGCTACTTCAATGTCTACGTAGCTGCCAGAGCCTATTCGGCTGGTGACGGTGTATGCGGGCGGTGGTTCCTCGGGAGGGCTGCTGCAACCGGCCAGTGCGGCGGCTCCGACGGTTATGGCTGCGACAGTGGCGTGGGCGCGCATGTCCTCCCCTGGGGTGTAGCGGCGGGGGGGATTCTGCCACGGGTGTGAGGGAAGAGCGACGGCCCGCTACACGGGGCTGGTCTCATGCCCCGGCGCCTGGTCCGCAAGTCCCCGCACCGACAGCTGGACGCCGAGAAACCGGCACGCTGGCCGGGGCAAAGACGAGCGCGTCTGCGCTCGACGTCCCGGGCGCGGGCGGCGTCGACGGAGAACTCCTTCGGCTACCCGTGACAGCAGGCGCGCGACAGGACTGAAGGTCGCTCAATCGGTGGCTCCTGATCTCGCCGGAGAACGCCTGCAACGGTCGAGTACGTCACCGCCACGAAAGGCCTACCCCTGGCTCCCGTTCAGACCGAAGCTGTGGCTCCCGTATGACCCGATGAAATCAGACGCATGAGGGTGCCGTGCGAATGCTGCGCCACGCCCCCGAGAGCCCCAACAAGCGACAACAACCGACTCCGTCGCACCCACCGAGAACCACGTAGCGCTCCCCCGCCCCACGGTCGGAGACGCTCCGTCCCGCATCACGTCACCGATTCCCTCACCCCCGGGTGAGGCACCCACTGCCCCCGGCCGTCCTGGCCGGGGGCTTCGTGCTTCCTGGAGGAGACCGTGCCGACGTACGAAGCCCTGCCCCGCTTCACCACCGACCTCGACCGCCTCACCCCCGCCCAGCGCCGCCGCTTCCGCCAGGCCGTCCACGCCTTCGTCGACGACCTGCGCACCGGACGCGGGCGCTTCCGCGCCGGCCTCCGCGTCAAGGGCGTCCGCAGCGCACCCGGCGTCTTCGAGCTGACCTGGGACGGCAACGGGCGGGCAACCTGGCAGTACGGACCCGAACTCGTCCAGGGCGTACAGCACGTCATCTGGCGCCGCATCGGCACCCACAACATCCTCACCGGCCCGTGACACCTTCCCGGGGCGTGTCCGCGTCGACGGGCATGACGTCCTCGGGGCGGGCCGGTGTCCGGGAAGCGGTTCGAGCGCCTCCTCTTCGGGGTGGAGTGTCAGGGTCGCCTGGCAGAGCGGCGTCCTGGAAGGGGATGCTGGGGGCATGGACGAGACGCTGCTGCAGCGGCTGGACGAGGCACTGAACACGCTGGCTGAGAATCCGGGGCACCCTCCCCGCCGCCGGGACCTCGAGGCGGCTGATGAGGACGTGCTGAAGGTGATCCTCGCCGCTGCCGAACGGGCGATCCGCGCGCGGGATCAAGTCTGGGCGCTGACCGAGACGCTGGTGGTTGACGAGATGCCGCTGGTGATCTGGCCCGCGCGGAACCTGCACGACCACCTCGCCACGGGCGAAGAGGCCGAACGGGCCGACGAACGGCTCCGGCAGCACACGGCCGAGAGCGCCCGCAACATGGCGACGTGGCGCCGCGAGCGCCTGCAGAAGGTCCAGGAGCACCTCAACGACAGTCAGCAGCGGCTCGATGAGCAGCTGCAGCGCGTGGACGATGAGGTCGCCGCCGGCCCTCCGCCCCGCGACCAGGTGAGCTGGTAGCCCACCGCACGGAGAACCTCGGCATCGCCGTCGGGTAGCTGACCCCGCAGCTCTGGTCCCAGCTTCGCTGCTCCCTGGACTCCCCGCTGGTGAGGCGTGGTCGACGGTCTGTTCCTGAGTCCGCCGAAGTGTCGCCTCACTCATGGGAGTCGTTTGTCGTGTGGCGGCTACTTCAAGACACAGTCGACCTAGTAATGTTCGGCCACATGAGCATCCCCAGCCCCCGAGGGGAGCGAGAGAAGCTAATTACCTCCCTCACTCCCCAGCTGCGTAGGCACTTGAAAATCCGGGCCTTTGAACATGGAATGGACATCCAGGACGCGGCCGAGCATGCCATCAACGCCTGGTACGGCGAAGAGAACCTGCCCGAGGTGAAGACCGAGGGCGCGAAAACCTGGGGGACTTTCCTCCCGGCCGGCGAGCCCGACAACTTCAAGGCGGTCTGTTCAGAGCGGGGCGTCACCTACGTCCAGGGCCTCGCGCAGGCGCTGACCCTATGGCTCGAGAGACACCCCTCTCCGTCCGCACCTCTAGTCGCTCAGCCGGTCGTCCGGATCCTGGTCGCCAATCAGAAGGGCGGCGTCGGCAAGACGTTCCTCTCCTCCGGGATCGCCCAGGCGCTCGCCGAGTCCGGCAAGCGTGTGCTGCTCGTCGACTACGACCCTCAGGGGCACATGACCGCCGAGCTCGGCTTCGAAGACCTCATGTACGAGGACGACGTCGAGACCTTGATGATGCACATGGACGGATCGGCCAAGGGCCATATCGGCGAGCTGCTCGTCGCCCTCGATGGCGAGGTCTTCGGGGACCGGCTGCACCTGCTTCCCGCCTCTGACGATGCCTTCCTGCGCGACGTGGTCCTGTCGAAGGTGAGCTTCAGCGAAGCAGCTCTGGAGCGCGCTCTGGAGCCGATCGAGAACGACTACGACGTCATCATCATCGACGGGCCGCCGAGCCTTGGCCTGAACATGGACACCGCGCTGTACTACGTTCGCCGACGCGACGGCGAGCTCGCCGACCGCTCGGGCGTGCTCACCCCTGTGTGGGCCAATAAAGCCTCGCACCGTGCCTTCCGCCTGCTGAGGTCCCAGATGGAGGACCTGCAGAAGAAGGGTCGTATCTCCGTTGATTACCTTGGGCTGATCGTCAACGCCTACGACAGTCGTCGAGGAAAGCTCGTGCGGCACAACAAGCTGGAGTGGGAGAAGAGCACCTCCCCTTCCGTCCTCGCGGTGATCGGGGACCTGAAGGAAGGCCGGGAGGCAGCAGACGGCGAGATCCCGCTGCTTGAGTACGCCCCGGATAGTGAGCATGCGAACGTGATGCGCGAACTGGCGAAGGAGCTTGCCGTATGACCGGGTCGAGCCGTCGTGTCACTGCTGGATTCAGCATGGACGGCGAGGAGGGCACCGCGAAGCCGGCGCCGCGGCGGGTGCGAACCCGCGATCAGATCATGAAGGGCGAGGGCAAGCGGCCCCCGGCGTCGGTTGAGCTGAAGCTCCTGGCGCACAACCCGTTCAACCCTCGGGAAGAGCTCACCGAGATCGAAGAGACGGCGGCGTCTCTTCGCGAGCGGGGACAGATCCAGCCCGTCACGGTGGCACGGCGAGCAGCGTTCCTGTCGGCTCACCCTGGACAGGAGGAGGCCCTCGGGGAGGCGGAGTACGTCGTCCTCGACGGTAACCGTCGACTGGCCGCAGCCGCGGAGGCTGGTCTCGGAGAACTTCGTATCGACGTCAACGACGCCCTCGCGGCAACAGCCGCGGACATCCTCGAAACCGCTCTGATCGCCAACGTCCACCGCGTGGATGTCGCTCCGCTGGACCAGGCACGTGCTCTACAGGAGCTGGTCAGCTTCCACGGCTCACAGGGGAAGGTCGCCAAGCGGCTCGGCATGACGCCCCCTTGGGTCTCGCAGCGCCTCGCCCTTCTGGAGCTCACAGACGACCTCCAGAAGGAGGTCGAGTCCGGCAACCTGAAGGTGGAGCCAGCCCGCCGGATCGGCCGTCTCCCTAAGGAGAAGCAGGCCGAGGAAGCGAAGAAGGCAATCGCGGCGGCCAAGACGCCCCGCCAGCGGTCTCCTCGATCAGAGGCCAGCGAAGGCCAAACCGTTAACGCCGTTAATACCCCGGCCGCTGGAGCCGAGGAGCAGGAGGGCTCAGCCGAAACCGTTAACGGCGTTAATACCCCCTCGGCTGCGGCCGGGACAGGCCAGCGGTTGATCGTGCCGTGCTCTTCCCCGGAGCAGGTCGTGGAGGCCCTGGTCGCAGGGCTCTCCTCTGAAGATCTGCTGGCCGTAGCAGAGCTGCTGCTCGATCGTGTCTCCAACTCCTCTGCAGCCGAGAAGGTCGGCGCGTAGCGCGACCACCCGGAAACGCAAGAAGGCCGGCACCCCACGTGTACGTGAGGTGCCGGCCTTCTTGGTGCTGCCGCGCTCAGCTGGCCCAGAGCGCGGCCAGGGGGTCCCGATCGGGATCGGGTGTCGAAGCCGCCGTCGCCAGTGCCGCCGGGTGTCGCATGGCGGTGACCGGGACGGCGCCGGGCTCGCCGGGCCGGGCCCAGACGAGGTTCCAGGTGTCGTCGGGGTGGCAGTGGATGGTGGCGTGGGTGTGGACGGCGCGGGGGATGCGGGGGATGACGTCGTCGGGGTCGTCGCCGGGATAGAGGCACCAGCGGGTCCAGGCGTGGACCCGCTGCATGTAGAGGGCGGCGGCGTGGATGGTGGTGGCCCAGCGGCGGTGTCCGAGGAGGACGAAGAGCGCGGGGTGGTCCCCGAGGTCGGCGTCCGGGGCGGGCAGGCCGGTGATGTGCAGGCCGCCGAGGACGGGGGTGAAGCCGAGGACGGCCGGGTCCTGGTCGGGGGTCCAGATCTGTTCGACGGGGTGCGTGGCGCCGTCGTCGCCCAGGCTGGTCGCGAGGTCGTGCAGGCCGGTGGTGGTCATGCGCTCGCTCCGGTGTCGGTGGCCTTGAGGACGCGGGGGAGGTGGACGTGGAGGTGTTCGACGTCGACCTGGCGGCTGCGGGCGCGGAGCTCGCGGGCGAGGAGTTCGGTGAGGCCGGCGGCCCTGTGTTTCCCTCCCGCGCAGCCGATGGCGATACGGCGGGGGCCAGCGGGGAGGTCAGCGTAGTCGGCGAGGTTGGCGAGCAGTTCGCGGGCGCCGGGGGTGTTGAGGACGATGTCCTGGACGCGGGGGTTGAGGCCGTCGAGGTCGAGGATGTCGCGGGCGGCGGCGGGATCGCGGAGCCGGTCACGGACGTCCTCGATCCGGTCGGCGGTGGGCGGGATGGGGGAGCCGTCCGGGCCGGTGGGCAGGTGGAGGTAGCCGAACGAGATCAGGCGGATCGGATGCAAGGGGTCTCCTGCTCGGGGTGAGGGGCGGGAACGTGTGGAGCGCCGCCCCCGGCCGGGAAGGGCCGGGGGCGGCGCTCCAGGTGGCGTTATCGGGTGATGCCGGTGACCACGGGGGGCTGGTCGGCCCGCGCGCCCATCAGGCGCTGCCACCGTTGGCGCGCTCGTGGAGGTCGATGAGGGCGGTGATGGTGTCGGCGTTGTCTGCCAGGCCGACCCACTGCCCGAGCGCGGTGAAGACGGGGACCTGGTCGCGGTCGGCGTCGTAGATGACGACGTAGTCGCCGTACCGGTCGAGCACCATCTCCCGCAGGACCGGGATCAGCGCGGTGTCGAGGATCTCCAGGGCGTCGATGACGAGCAGGGCGGGCTCGCCGGGCGCCGGCGGGCGGACCAGGGTGCCGGTCGCACGCAGCAGGTCGCCGGGCTGGATCCGGTTCAGCAGCTCGTGGACGATCCTCGGGTCGCCGCTGGTGCAGGTGACGACCGTGTCGTGGATGTCGTCTTCGACGGTGTCGAGGTCGGTGGGGACGATCAGGTCGAAGGTGGCGGTGCCGCGCGGGCCGGGGGCAGGGATCGCGTCGACCCAGCCGTCGACGGCGCAGTGCTTGGTGTCCATCAGCTGGCCTCCGCCAGGGTCTCGGTGGTGCGAGGGGAGCGGGGTCGGGGGGCGCGCTGCGCGAGCACCAGGAGCTCACGGTTGCGGCGCTGCTGCTCGGGGGTGATCGGCCGGGCCTGCGGGCTGCGGCGGTGCCACAGCGGCGAGGCCGGCGGCTCGGGGTAGGCGAGAGTGTGGTCGACGTCGCGTTCGGTGCTGCTCATGGGTGTCTCCGTCTGGAGGAGAACTTCAGGCGTGGTCCTTGCCCCTGCCGCCCTTGGGCGGGTCGGAGACGAACCGGGTCTCGCCGGGGTGCTCCGCGTTCCAGAGCTCCGCGCACGTCTTGTGCACGGCCTCTCCGGCGTGGGACCTCATCGGAGTGGACTTCCGGCACAGCACGCACCGCTCGGGCCAGGCGAAGTGCGCCCCGTCGCGCCAGTCCAGGAGCGGGACGGGCGCGGCGGGCGGCTCGGGCGGTGCGGGTGTGGGTCGGCGGCGGGTGCTCATGGCCGCAGGTCGGGCAGCTGCTGGAGGATCTGGGCGACCAGCTCCTCGGTGGGCTTCCAGGGCCCGAGCTGCCCGCGTGCGGGAATCGGCAGGGCGAGCTCCTGGACGTCGGCGAGCTCCAGGTGCCACCGGCCGGCCTCCGCCCACTCGGTGCAGGGCGGGGAGCCGTCCGGGTCCTGGTGGCAGCCGGTCAGCCGGGCGACGCCGATCACCGCGCCGGTCGGCAGGTCACGGCCGCGGATCGTACGGGCGACCAGCGGCACACGCAGGGCGGGCCGGTCGATCTGCAGGCCCGCGTGCAGCAGCACCAGTCCGCGCCAGGACCAGGGCTGCGGGCGGTTCTCGATCGTCTTGGCCCCGGCGACGATGGCGGAGGCCCACGGTTGCCTGACGCTGATGCCGCGGATCCAGTCGCCTGCCGGCGGAAGAGTTCCGGTGTGGGTGCTCATGCTGCTCGCCCCCAAACTGCCGTGCCCGGCCGGCCCGCGCGGCGCCCGTTGACGGACGGCACGGAGGCGTGCGCGGCGGTCGCCAGGACCGCCCGGCCCGAGTGCTTGCCGTCGTACAGGGCGGCGTCGGCGGCCCGCTGAAGGAGCGACAGGTCCCGGCTGCCTACGGCGGTCGGGGTGGCGGCGCCGACCGAGGCGGCGACGTCGACGGTGCGGCTGTCGTCGAGGACGACC
Source organism: Streptomyces sp. NPDC085460 (assembly GCF_044541975.1). Taxonomy (NCBI): domain Bacteria; kingdom Bacillati; phylum Actinomycetota; class Actinomycetes; order Kitasatosporales; family Streptomycetaceae; genus Streptomyces; species Streptomyces sp. NPDC085460. The sequence goes on along the minus strand of NZ_JBITTO010000020.1, from coordinate 67,685 downwards.
GGGGTGTGCAGCATCCGGACCAGCTGCGCGAGGCGCTGCTCCTGGCGTTCGGCGGGCAGCTCCAGGGAGACGGCGAACTCGTCGCCTCCGAGCCGGCCGACTGCGGCGCGCGGGCCCGCCCAGGCCGTGAGGCGGGCCGCGATCGACGCGAGGACGGTGTCGCCCGCCGCGTGCCCGAGCCGGTCGTTGGTCTCCTTGAACCGGTCGGCGTCGACCAGGACCACGGCCACGTCGTCGCGGCGGGCCAGGAGGCGGCGGGCGCGGACGGTGTAGGCGTCGCGACGCAGGAGACCGGTCAGCGGGTCGCGGCGGGTGGCGGCGAGCCGCTTGTGCAGCGCGACCGCGTGGATCGCCCAGCCGGTTAGCGGCACAGCAGCGGTGGTGATCAGAAGGGTGCGCGGACCGAACCGGCCCGACGCGTGCAGGGCGGAGTCCATACTGGGGATCTCCCTCTCGTCTCGTACGGGATGGGTAGGCCCGGGGCAGGCGGACTGGTTTGGACGCCGATGTACGCCTGTCCCGGGGCGGAGCTACAGCTCGAAGCCGCTGCGGGTGCAGCTGAGCGGGTTGTGCCAGCGGCCGGCCTTCGCGGCCGTCCACTCCATCTCCCAGCCGGGCCGCAGCCCAGACGCTCCCCAGCTGTCCGGCTGCTTGCCGGGGACCTCGAGGCCGGCCCGCTGCGCGACGAGCGCGGCGTCGTACACCTCGTGCGCGCGGCGCAGGGCCGCAGCCGGGGATTCGGCGACGCCGGTGAAGACGTGCAGACCCCTGCGGGCCGGGTCGGTGCTGTCGTGTATCGGGACGTCAACCTCGTAGAACTCGCGGTTCGGCATGACGTCCAGCTCCTTCCTGTGTCTGTACGTGGGGGGCCGCCGCGCCGTCCCGGCCCTCACAGCGGAGAGAAGGAAGCGGCGCGGCGGCTGGCGGGAATCAGTAGCCGAGGCGGTCGTCGACGGCGTCGGCCATCTCGACGAGCCGGGCGGCCAGGCGGTAGAGCTCGCGCGCCGCGGCCCGGACGGGCTGCCGGCGGATCAGGTGGGCGGCGAAGGCGGTTGCCTTCTCGGCGAGCTCACTCGCCTGTGCCGCAAAGGCCTCCTCAGCTGCGGTGTCGCCCGGTGTGGCGGGCAGCTGCGCGAGGAGCTGGTGAACCACGGCGGCCATCACGGCGCTCGCGTCGGTGAGGTCGCCGGTCGACAGCCAGTCCTCCAGGTCCTCGTGTCCGGTCAGGTCCGGGGTGTAGGCGCCGGTCGGCGTGAAGGCGTCGGTGGTCTCCGTCCGAGCCTGCAGGATGATCTGGCCCTGGTACGGGTCGGCGACGATCCTGCGGTCGGTGACGGTGTGCACGAGGGTGACCGCCCGCTCGCCGGGCCGGGTGGCGGGCACCCAGGCCCCGCCCAGGCGCTGGATCAGGACGGCGCCGAGGCGCTCCAGCGGGTCGGGCCGCACGGTCGGGTCGGTGTCGGTGGTGGTCATCGGACGGTGTCCCGGAGTTCGTTGTGGACGCGGGAGCCGCGGACGTAGCCGATGCCCTCGGCCATGTAGTGGAGGTCGATCAGGGTGCCGGAGTTGTCGATCCGGTCGCGGAGCTCGTCGAGGCGGGCCCAGGCGGTGCGGAGCTGTCCGACCAGCCAGACGGTGTCGCTGGTGGTGTCCTCGCCGAGGCCGGCCTCGATCGCGGCGAGGCGGTCGGCGTCCTGCTCGCTGGCCGCGAGGTAGGCCAGCGCCCGGCGGTACTCGTCCTCGGTGAAGAGCTCGTGGACGCGGCGCTCCAGTTCGGCCTCGGGGTCGGCGTCGTACTTGGCGAAGCCGCGCTCCCAGACCAGGAGGCGGGCCAGGCCGTAGTCGTCCCGGTCCGGGGCGGCGCTGTCGGTGCGGAACGTCATCGGGTGCTCCTGGCGGTGGTGGGGCCGGGGTGGCCGATGAGGGTGGCGATCTGCCGGGTGGAGAGCAGGTGACCGGACCGGTCGAGCTGCTGGTGGAGGGCGGTGACCATGGCGTCCCGGCAGCGCAGCCGGGTGACCTCGGCGACGAGCCAGGCGACGTCGGCCGGGGCGTGGGCGATGAACTCACCGGCGGGGATCTTGGTGTCGCCGCTGGTGCCGAGGACGGCGACCGGCTGGCCGGTGATGTCCTCGATGAGACCGGCGTCGCCGGAGCGCTGGCGCCAGGTGGTGTCGGGCAGGGCGGCGAGCCGGGCACGGATCTCGTGCAGGCGGTCGGCAAAGGCGCTGTGCAAGGGGTGCTCCTCACTCAACGGGGCCAGGCCGGGCCCGTCGTGGGCCCGGCCCGGCAGGGAACGGGGTGGTGAAGATGGGAAGGCCCGGTTGGGCCGGGCCGGTGGTCAGAAGTCGAGCCGGACCGTGATGGGGATGCGGCGGTCGCCGTAGTCGCGGCGGGGGTCGTGGACGGTGCGGCAATGGGCGGCGAGCCCGGCCGCGCCGCCTTGGACCGGGATGCGGCACTCGGCGCAGCCGTGCCACCACTCGTCCCCGTCCAGAAGGTCGGCCGGGGTGAGCGGGTGCGGGTGCGGGCCGTCGGCGGCGCGGCTCATTCGCGGACCGCCGCGGTGTACTGATCCTCCAGGTCGGCGCGGCCGTAGGGGTCGTCGGCCATGCCGATCGCGTGGTCGTCGGCCTCCTGGTCGACGTCGTCGTAGCCGCCGTGGACGTCGCAGACGATGTCGTCGCGGTGGTCCAGGTCGCCGGTGAGGGCGCGGTGGAGGCAGGTGACGCTGTAGGCCGGCGTCCAGGCGGTGGCGTTGCACTCGGGGTCGAACGGGCACGGCACGGCGATGTCGAACCCGATGTCGCCCTCGCCGTCGACGTCCAGGCGCAGCGCGAGGGTGAGGTGCTGCCGGCCGAGGCGGATCTCGCCGACGCGGTCGCCGCCGGCGATGTCGGTGTCGTCGTTCCACCGCCACATCGGCAGGATCTCCTCGCCGAAGAAGCGGCGTACGAGGAGCAGGTGGCCCAGGCCGTCACCGCCGTCCAGGCCGAGGTCGGCCTGACGGGTCCCACTCAGGTGCCGCAGGTACGGCTCCAGCCGGTTCAGGTCGTGGGCGAAGAGGACCTGGGTGAAGCCCTCCCGGGCGAGGCTCTGGTGGGAGAACGTCATCTCCTCGTGCTGCCGCCGGACGACGTCGTCGGGCACGCGCCGGTTCGCCGGGCGCGGCTGCTGGCGCTGGAGGCACAGCGACAGTGGCGTGGAGACGACGACCGCGACCGTCGGCACGCCGTACTTCTTCGCCGTCATCACCAGCTCGACCCTGATGGCTTCCTGCACGTTCGTCGCGTCGATGACCGTGTTCAGGCGGCGGGCCATCCGGCGCTCCAGGATGAGCTTGAGGACGTCGGCGGCGTCGGCGGTGGCGGCCTGGTCGCCCGGGTCGTCGCTGACCGTGCCCCTCAGAGCGTCGAGGGAGAGGACCTGGGAGGCCGGCCAGGTGCGGGCCAGGGTCGACTTGCCGGCGCCGCTCGCGCCGATCAGCACGACGAGCGCGTTCTCCGGAAGCCGCGGGTGCATCTGACTCACGTGTCGTCTCCTTGCGGGGTGAGGGCGCGGGCGGCCCAGGTCATGCGCTGCCCGGCGTTGTCGGTGATCAGGGCGGCGGCCTCGTGCAGGGAGCGGAAGGCGACGCCGTCGCGGTAGGGCTCGAACTGCTCCGCCCGGCGGGCGGCGATGCTGACGAGCTGGGCGAGCGAGGGGAAGAGGCCGCCGGGGACGTCGATGTCCTCCTGGAGCTCGCGCAGGATCGCGGCGAGCTCGGGGGCGTCGAGGTCGTCGGCGGTCAGGTCGTCCTCGATCTGCTGGAGGGCGAGCTGGGCGATGCCGAGCGAGGCGCGCACCCGGTCCAGGCGCGTGCGAGGGCGTGCGGTCACCGGGTCTTCGCCCCGATGGTGGCGACCATCGCGGCGGCCGTCTCCCAGCCGTGGTGCCAGGCGCTGTCCAAGCAGTACGCGCCATTGATGCCGTGATCGGCCAGACGCCAGAAGTTGCCCTTGCCGGTCTTCTCGGCGAGCGTCTCCAGGAGCCCGCCCGGCACCCGGCGATCCGCGGCGTAGTGCGTGACGAACGACAGGGCGAGCGCAGCCGCGGCGGCGCCGGGGTGCAGCCTGATGCCCAGGACGCGGGCGCCGGCCCCGACCGCGAGGGCCTGGGTGGCGGTGTAGGTCAGGCAGTGCCAGGCGCACGCCTTGATTCCGTCCGTGGTGCCGTGGACGGTCGGCTCGGCGTCCGGGTCGTCGGTGGTGAGGTACACGGGCTTGTCGTCGGTGGCGCCCTTGACCCGGGCGCAGTAGTCGGACTGCACGAAATGATCACCGACGTTCGACCCGGCGCGGCCCAGTCCGAGGACGGCGGCGAAGAGGGCGGAGCGATGCGTCATGCTGGGGTTTCTCCTGATCTCGAAGGGTGAGCGGGTGGCCGGCCCTTTGCCGATGCGCGGCCACCCGAGGTCCGACCCCGGCCGCACTGGCCGGGGTCGGGTCGTTCAGAACGGGGGCTCGTCCCACCCGGCCGGGACGGGCAGGAGCCGGAGGCGCCAGGTGGGCCGGTTCGTCCAGCAGTCGCACGCCTCCATCTCCGGGTTCGCGCCGTCGACCCACCAGCCGCCGTCGCCCCGGCAGTCGGGGCAGGAGCGCCGGGGCTGGGGCGTCAGCTCGATGCGGTGCCGGTCGACGTAGAGCTTGAGGTGACTGGCCCTGAGCGCGACGGCGACGGCCCCGGCTGTGGCGGCCGGGAGGGCGGCGAGCAGCAGGGCGGCCCGCAGGCGGCGGCCGGTCACGTCAGCGGGATCGCGCGGCAGGCGGTGGCGTGGGCGTTGGCGTCCGGCCTGATCCGGAACAGGTAGTCCGTCTCCGGCCGGTTGGAGACCTCGCCGCAGCCGTGGCAGTTCCAGCGGTGGTGGTCGGAGTGCTTGCCAGGGCCGGTGACGTCGACGAACGAGCCGCCGGTGGTGACGAACCGGATGAGCAGGCCCTGGGGCGGTCGGGCTCGGTGAAGGCGGAGGTACGCAGGGCGGTACGCATCGTGTGTCCTCTCAGGTTCAGGCGGCGAGCCGGTGGGCTGGCGCCGGGGGAGCGATGTAGGAGGTGGGGTCGGCGGGCGTGCCGTCGAAGCACTCCAGGCAGGACCCCAAGGTGCGCAAGGGGATGCAGTGGAAATAGCGCCGCCCACAGGCCCCGCAGGTCTGGCGCTTGGCCATCGCCTTGTCGAGCGCGGCCTCCTTCGCGAGCGTCATCGGGCGCTTGGGCTTCGCCAGGTCGATCCGGTACAGCCACGCCCACCGCTTCCCGCCGCGGCACTCGATGCGGGCGACCGGCTCGGCTCCGCCGGGGCGCAGTCCCATCTCCCGGAGCTGGCGGCGGGTCGCGAGGTTCTCGCGCCCGGCCTGGCGCCACCGGTAGACCGGCAGCGTGCCGTCGCGGGGGTCGTGCGGGTCGATGTCGACCAGGTCCTGGTCCTGGTCGTCCATCACCTGCTCCAGGTGCCGGGGAGGCGGGCGGGGCGCTGCGGGTAGCGGGGGCCGGGGCGCTGCGGGCGGGGCCGGCCGATCCGGCGGCGCGGGCGGGGGATGAGCACGGGCAGTCCTCCAGTCGTCGGTGGGCAGCGCTGCGCCCCGCCGACGTCGTGCTGGTGTCGGCGGGGCGCAGCGGGGGTGGTGCGGCTGGGTTATGCGGCGAGGCCGTGGGCCGTGCGCGTGGGGTGCTCACCGGAGCTGGCCGGGGCGGGCGTGGTGCGGGCCGGCCGCGGCTGGTCCGGCTGCTGGGGGGCGCCTGCCAGGTGGGTGCCGATCAGGTAGCCGATCAGCAGCCCGACGACGCCGTAGACCTGGTGACGGTTGGCCTTCCACCAGGTCGGGGCCGGGGGCTCGGTGAGCACGCCTATGACGGTCGGGGCTTTCGCCAAAACGGGGTCTCCTTGTCGCTCGCGTTGGGGTGGTGCGTGCGGCCGGGCGGCCTGTCCGGCCCTCGCCCCTCCCCGCGGGCGCGGGGTGGGGCGAGGGCCAGGCAGGGCGTCAGGTCAGCGGGCGCGGCGGGGGCGCAGTCGGCGGGTGGTCCACTGCCGCAGCCGGTCGAGGCGCGTGGGGTGGGTGTGCCGCCAGGCGGTGGGGAAGACGCCGTCCTCGGTGAGGAAGGACCGGGAGGCGCCGCAGGTGCAGATCCAGAAGTAAGGCTCGGGACGGGTGTCGTCGCGTACGGCGGTGACCTTCGCCTGGGCGCCGTCGTGGCGGCCGTGGAAGGTGGCGATGAGGTACTCGGTGTCCTTCAGCTGCATGGGGTGTCCCTTCGTCTGTTCGGTACGGCGGGGTGGGGTTCAGCCCTGGAGCGGGTGGAAGTTGCCGGGGTCGTCGCCGAAGTCGTCTCCGGCCGGGGTGGGGGCGGGGAGGGTGGCGTGGAGGTGGAGGGCGGGGCTGAACACCGGCGCGGGTGCCGGGTGGTTGTGGACGATGGGCCGCAGGGTCAGGCCGCGCAGGGCGAAGATGCTGGCGAGTGCCCACATGAGGGCGGCGAGGCCAGTGGCGGCGGCGCGTCCGCCGGCCGGGGTGGCGGACCAGATCATGGCGAGGGAGCCGATCCCGAACAGCAGCCAGGCGATGCGGGCTCCGGCGTTGCCGAAGAACCCGCCGACCAGGCCGACCAGCCCGGTCAGCTGCCAGAACGCGTACAGGGCGGCTGGGGCGACGGGCAGGTGCGCGGCCTGGTCGGCGAGGAAGACGCGGACGGGGTGGTCGACCGTGCCCCACAGGCCGCTGCCGTCCACGGCGTCGGAGGCCGGGACGTCGGACAGGCCCTTGAGCGCGGCGGAGGCGATGTCGCCGGCGGCGTCCAGCATCATCACGATGAGGCTGAGTCCGCCGAGCAGGAGAACGGCCTTGATCCAGGTGGCGATCTCGTACCAGCTGACGTGCCGGGCCTGGCCGACCTCCTCCCACCGCTCGTAGAGGAAGCCGCCCTCCTTCCAGGTCTTCTTCCACGCGGTGCGCAGCCACGCGAGCCGCCCAGCGCCGTGCTGGTCGGCCGGCGGCACGGGCGGGAGCTGGTTGAACAGTTCGGGGAAGCTCAGCTTGTACTGGCCGTTGGTGGGCTGGTCGTTGGTGGGCTTGTCGTCGGACTGCATGGCGGGGCGACTCCTTGCTCGGGTGCGTGTGATGGGTGGTGGTGGGCAGGCCGGACGGCCTGGCCCGCACCCGACCGCGAGGGGTTCGGGTGCGAGGCAGGTGGTCCGGAGCGGGAGGTCAGAGGCCGCGGGCGTCGGCGAGTCCGGCGGCGTGGTCGAGCATGCGCATTGGAACGCGGCCGGAGCCGTGGGCGTCGTTGAAGGACGGCACGGAGTCGACGTGCTCGCCGAACTTTCTGCGGATCGCGTCCAGGAGCACGGAGGCGGCGTCGGCTTCCAGGCCGCTGTCGCCGCCGGCCTCGATGCGGATGGCTCCGAGCATGCAGTGGGCGCCGTCCTCGTCGGCCAGGGCGCCGGAGCACCAGCCGCCGGTGAGCAGGCGGTGGTGGGCGCGCTGCAGAAGGGCCGCGACCGGAGTCGGGTAGGAGGCCGGTGACGGCTGGAGCGTCGGGGTCAGCGGGACGGTGACGACGTCGGCCAGGTCCACGGGCTCGATCGGGATGTGCGCGGTGTTGACCGCGTGGGCGACGGCCGCTTCGTTCAGGCGCGCGGTCATCTCCATGTTCACGAGGGCGAGGCGTTCCTCGAAGGTCAGTGCCGCCGCCGGCGGCGCGGTGGCGGTCTGGCGGGTGGTCGGGGCGGGCGGGTGTATCGCGGGGGAGGGCGCGGTGTCGGGCATGGCGGGCTCCAGGCGGGAACGCGAAGGGCGCCGCCGGGATCGTTCTCCGGCGGCGCCCTTCGGCGTCGTGCAGCGGGGAGGGGAGGGGTCGCGCTAGTCGTCGGGGGTGTAGTTCAGCGCGCCGCAGTTCCAGCAGTCCCATTCGTCGGGGACGTCGACCAGGTCGCAGCAGTTACAGCCGTCGCCGTGCACGATGCAGTCCTCGCCGCAGCTCCAGCAGGTGTAGTGCAGGTGTGCCATGCCCTTGTCCCTTCCCCCGTGATCGTGGTGGGGCCCGACAAGAGCATGCGCCAGCTACCGGCGTTTTATCGCGGAGTTGATGAAGCTGGCCGGACGGGGCCGGTCAGAGGCTGGCGATCAGTCCGGCGAGCGAGGCGAGGCCGTTGTTGATGGTGGGGGCCAGGCCGGTCGCGGCAAGGGTGAAGCCGAACAGGGCGCAGGTGGCGGCGGAGCCGACACGGACGTGGCCGCCCTTGACGAGGACGACGACGATGATGCCCAGCAGGACGGCGGCGGAGATCGACAGGGCCACGGAGGGTGCTCCTTCGGGGTTGGGGGTGGGGCCGGCCGTGCTCGGGCAGGCCGGCCCCGGGATGGGTGGGTGGGTGGGTGGTTCAGGCGTCGGTGAGGCTCTTGATGGCCTCCAGCGCCTGGCGGGGCGAGGTGACCTTCGGCTCGGCGCGGCGGGCGCTCTTGGAGCCGCGCCCGCCGCCGCCCTTGCCGCCGCCTCCACGCCGGCGGGGCTTGCCGTCGCCGTCGTCGTCCTCGTCGGGCTCGGGCCAGAACTCGCCGGGCCGCGGCTCGGGCTCGCTCCAGTCGAACCACAGGCCGAGCTTGGTCAGCTCCTCGATCTCGTAGTCGGTGAGCCGGTTGATCTCGCTGGGGAACAGGCCGGAGAGGTCGTGGTCGAAGTCCACGAACAGGGCCTTCATCAGGACGGCCCGCCCGTTGTCGAGGACCACGACCGCGACGCCGCCGGTGGAGACGCCGTTCTCGGGCTCGGCCTCGCCGGCCATGGCCCGCTCGATCGCGCTGCCTTCCTTGGGGGCGTAGCGGGCGGGGATGGTCGGGACGTCGTAGGCGTTCTCCATGGTGCCCTCCGCCGCCTTGCGGGTGGCGCCGGGCGAGCCCATGTTGAAGATGACCGGCCTCGAGTTCTGCCGGAGGTTGTCCTTCATCTCCGTGGAGAAGCCGTTGTGCGCGAACGGCGACTGTCCGGCCGGGTTGAAGCCGATGCCGTACTTGAGGCCCATGACGGTCAGGGCGTCGCCGTCGGCCTGGATGAACTCGCCGTACTCGGGGTCCTGGCTCGCGGTCATGAACTCGTCCGCGTAGACGTTGAGCTGCTTGTAGGGGCAGCGCGGGTCGCCGGGCTTGTAGTCGTGCGGCTTGCCGTCGTGCGCCCACGGCATCTCCGCCCGGATCTGGCACAGGGCCTTGGCCGCGCGCAGTTGGCGGGCCATGTAGAGCGGGGTGATGCCCTGGCGGTCGATGAACTCACCCAGGGCGGTCGTCTTCTCGTCCTTGAAGCAGGACGACAGCCACACGATCTGTCCGGCGTTGGACTCGGCGACCATGGTGACGGCGAAGAACTGGGTCTTGCCGCCGCGGGTGACGCCGAGGACCAGGCCGTGCTTGGCGGCGTTCTTGTCGTGCTGGAAGACGAAGTTGTGCACGGGCTGGCCGGTGATGCTGAACCCGCACACGTACATGCCCTTGGCGTCCGGGGTGAGTAGCTCGCGGGTGGCGGGGAACTTCGGGGACAGCGGCGGGGTGTCGAAGACGCTGATCAGGAACTCGGCTCCTTCGACCAGGACGAAGACGCGGCTGTCGTCGTCGGGCAGGCCCAGGCCGCGGCAGACCTTGGACAGGTCGATGCGCGGGGTGTCGGTGGGGTCGGCCATCCGCGCCCGGTAGAACGTGACGCCGCGCTCGTTGTCGCGGGTGGTGTGGACCAGCTCGGAGCCGGGGGCGCCGCCCTTGGGGCTGGCGACCCGGTCGGTCCACTTCTCCTGGTCGGTCGGCTTGGTGCGGCGCCGGGCGTTGGCGTCGGGGGTGATGTGGGCCTCCATCCAGCCGGGGCCGCCCTGGCGGCCGGGCTGGATGGCGACCTCGGAGAGCACGACGTCGCTGGAGGGCACCGCGAACGGGGCGGCGACGATCTCGGGGGTGAGGCCGGTGATCGGCCGTCCGGTCTCCGAGGCGCGCAGCAGGATCGTCAGGTCGTGCCGCTGCCCGGGGTGCCGGGTGGCCGTGACGACGTGGGTGCGGCCGGGCATCCCGGCGTTCTCCCACAGCATCCGCACCTCGCGGGTGAGCAGGTCCGCGCCGTCGTCCACCACCGCCGGGGCCACCGGCTCCTCGAGGAGTTCGGCGGGCGCCGGCTGCGGGGCGGGGGCGGCGAGGGCGGGACGGTGGCGGCGGCGGGAGTGCCGGGAGTACGGCATCACCAGGCAGCCGGCCGCCGCCCATCCGGCGGCGAGCAGGCCGTCGAGCCAGTACGGCCCCCAGCCGGTGGTCGTCTTGGCGGCGACGTCGATCGCGGCGGCGGCCACGAGCGGCGTCCAGCGCAGGATCTTGCGTCCGGCGCCGGGCTCGTCGCTCTTGGCGGCGAGCACCCAGCCGCCGATCCCGGCCGCACCGGCCCACTGGACGACCTGGTTGACGGGGCTGTCGGGGTAGATGTTCGGGGCCACGGCCAGCACGGGCGCGGCGAGGGTGTAGGCGAGGCGTTCGAGCGTGACACTGCGCGGCGTGGCCACCGGTGTACTCCTTCGGGAACGAGCGCGGGCGGCCCCGCGAGGTGTCGCGGGGCCGCCCGTGGCGGGGTGGGGTGGGGGGTCAGCGGTTGAAGAAGCCCGGCTTGGGCGTCCTCTCGCGCCGGTTGGAGCGGATGTCGTCCAGCGCGCCGTAGAGCTTGGAGTGGGTGCGCTGGGTCTCGTGGGTGAGGTCGGCGGTCTCCTGCGCGGTGTCGCACAGCGTGCGGACCTCGCGGGTGGCGCCGTCCAGGGCGGTCTCCACGGCCCTGGTGAGGGCCACGAACTTCGGGTCGAGCTGGGCGTTGGCGATGTCCTGGGCCATGTCGCCGGCAGCGCCCGCGTTGGCCTGCATGCTGCGGCGCAGTGCCTCCAGTTCGAAGGTGGCGTCGTCCATGGCCTTGCCGAGCTTGTCGAGCTTGGCCTGGACGGCCTTGTACCGGTTGTCGCCGTCGGCCGGGGCGGGCACCGCGCCGGTGCCGCGGGGTGTGAGGTCGCTCATCAGCGGGATTCCTCCAGGTCGTTCTAGTCGTGGTGGGCCGCGGCCGACGCGTGCGCGAGGCCGGCGTCCTCCTTGGCGGCCATGTCCTGGCCGTACACGCGGGCGACTTCCTTGGCGGCGAGCGTCGCGGCCTCCTTGGCGAAGCCGCACTGCTCGGCGCACCGCTGGGCCTGCGCCTTCATCCGGGCGGCGGAGTCGGCCAGGTCCGTGATCAGGTCGGTGACCTGGGTGGAGACGTTGTGGTCGCCGCCCAGGTCGGCGGCCATCTCCCGCAGCGCGTCCGCGACCAGAGCCAGGGCCTCCATCAGGGCCTCGGCTCGCTCCTGGTCGGAGGCGGCCTTGATGGCGATGTTCGCCATCCCCATCAGGTAGTCGTCGAACGTGATGTCGGTCCGGTGCTGGGCGCTGAGGTTGCCCTGCGCGGACGGCCTGCTGACCTGCGAGCTGCTCACGCTGCTCCCTTCCGTGCTGGTCGGCCGGCTGGTGCCGGGCCTGGCGGTGTGCGGCTCCGGCGCGGGCGGCAGGCCCCGCACGCCGGTCGTGACGGCCGCGGGGCTGTCGGGGACGATGTCGGCGTCGACGATGTCGTCCTCGCCGCTCTTGGTGCCGGTGTGCGGCGGTCGGGTGGGCCGGTCGGGCCACTCCACCGTCGGGGTGGAGTCCTCCTCGCCGAACGGGCTGCCTGCCGGGCGGCCGCGCCGCCGGGACCGGCCGCCACGCCCGCTTCCCGCACGCCCGGTCCGGCCCGTGCGGCGGGAGCGTCCACGTTCCCCGGCCCGGCCGGCTCCGGTGCGCCGCCGGAACCGGCGCCGCTTCTTCGCCCCGTCAGACGCCCTGTCACCGGCCTTGGAGTCCTTGCCCGGCTCGTCGCCCGCCTTGCCGTCCTTCCCGGCGTCAGAGGCCCCGTCAGGGCCGTCCTTGGCGGTCTTGGAGTCCTTGGTGTCAGTGCCCTTGGCCTTGGAGTCCTCCGAGTCCTTGCCCTTGGAGTCCTTCTCCTTGGTCAGGCTGACCTTCTCCGCCCCGGCCGCCTTCGCGTCCTTGGCGTCCTTGGCGTCCTTCGCGTCGGCGCGGCGCTTGTCCCAGCGGCGCTGGGCCTCCTCACCGAGGGCCTGGCCCAGGGTGGTGCGGCCCGGCGCGGACGACGCCGCGGTCTCCCGCTTCGCCTTCCGCGCCGCGTCGCGCTCCGCCCTCTTGGCCCGGCGGTCCTCCCACGCCGTCTGCCGGTTGGCGCGGGCCTGGTCGCGGTCCTTGGTCCGGTCGGCGAGGCCGGCGGTGTGCCCGGCGCTGCGCCGCTCCTGCCGCCCGGACTGCCGGACCCCAGCTCGTTCCTGCCGCCCCGCCTGCCGGGCCCCGGCGCGATCCTGGCGACCGCGGGCCCGCTCGGCACGGGCGCTGGACGCCGGACCGCGATCTGCCCGCCCGCCACCGCTCTCGCCCTTCGAACTGCCGCTGCGGCCAGAGCCGCCAGAGCCCGCCTGGGAGCCTTTCGAGCCCCCGGACGCCCCGTTGCGCCCGGAACCGGCCGTGTGGCCGCCAGAGGGCCGCTCAGGGCCCTTCTTGCGGTCGCTGCCGCCTCCGCCACTCCCGGTCGATCCGGCCGCCGAACGGCTCCCGGGCGTGCCGGAGTTGGGACCGCGCGAGGCCCCGGGCTTGTTCGGCCCCGGGCTCGAGGAACTGTTACGGGAGGGCCCCGTGCCGCCACCACCGCGCGAGGACCCGCCGCCACCGCCGCCGGCCTTCGAGCGGCCCTTGTCCGCCCCCATCCCGGAGCCGGACGCCGAGCCGGACGCCTTCGTGCGGTCGGCGTCGGCCTTTCCGCGCGCCGCCGCCTTGTCGCCCTTCGCTTTCATCAGCGCGGCGTGGAGCTTTCCGTTCTGCTCCATCATCGCGACTTCCTGGGCGGTGCGGCCCTCGATCAGCGCAGCCTGCCGCGCGATTTCAGCCTCACGGAAAGGCGCCTCGCTTTCGTGATTGGCCCGCGCCATTTCCAGGCGGAATTCCAGCCAGTCACCGAGACGGTCAGCGAGTGAACGGCGCTGCCCGTATTCACCTTCCACGTATTCGCCTTCGGATTCCTCCGCTACCGGCGCGGCGATCCCTTCGGAACGCATTGCCAGTACGGGGTCCGGGGCCGCCGGAACCGCGGGGAGTTCCATGGTGGTCTCCTCCGGGGTTTCCGGGGGAGCCTCCGGGACCTCTTCCGGCGGCGGAATGGTGTCGATGAAATCCGGGATCGGCGGCAGCTCGTAGGTGGAATCACCGCTCCACGGGCCGTGGACCAGGGTCCCGCCGTCGGACTCGTCGGACTCGTCGGACACGGGGCACCTCCCCTCCTGGGGACTTGACAGACAGTGGGGTCTCGTGTGCACGCGTGCACGTGCACGTGTGCACGCTTTACGCGCGCGAGGCCCCGCCGGAGCCCGGCGGGGCCTTCGTGGGTGACGTTCAGTGACGCGGGCCGTGCTGCTTCAGCACGGTGTCCGCGTACTGCATGAGGTGGTCGAACAGCCGCGGGTCGCCCGCCTGCCGCTTCTCCAGCACCAGCTTGAAGAGGCGGCAGACCAGCGTGAATGCGGTGATGACATCATCGCGACCGGATTTGACTTCCCTGGCGATTTCAGTCCGGGTGACTCGGAGCCAGAATTCCATCCGGCCGGTCTCTCCGCGACTTTCGATCGCCTTGCGCTCTTCTTCCCGCAGCCAGCCGATCCGCCCTTGAATGGAGCGTTCGACGCTGCTGAGGGGGCGCGTCACGCCGACTCCCTCTTACCGAGGTCGAAAATCGACGTGGGACCACTGTAGCCGGAATTCTGCGGCTGCGCACCCTGCTGCGGCGGGTTGGGCGCGGCCTGGAGGACCGGCGGGTTCTTCTTCCGCTGCTTTTCCAGCTCCTTTTCTTTCCTTTCCTTGGCCGTATTCACCACGGCCTCGTCGTGGGCGCGGCGCTTGTAGGCGCTCTTTTCCAGGCCCTCGGTGAGGTTCTTCAGGTTCTTGAGGACGTTTCCGAGGGCCCTTTCGACGGGCATCGCGCGCAGCCTGGCGTGGTACCAGCGGTCGCCCTCCACGTGGGTGTCGCGCAGGTGCACCTGGGTCTCGATCGAGAGGGTCTCCAGGTTCTTGCCGATGTCCAGCAGGACCCGCTGGACGTCGGCCAGGTACCGGGCGGTGGCCTCCGGGCTCTGCGCGACGTCGCGCAGGGGGGAGTAGTTCGGGTCGTTGTTGCTGTTCACGGCGGGGTTTCCCTCCTGGTGTACTGGTGGGGCTGTCGACTGCTTCCGGCAGTCGCAGCGAGGGCCAGCCCGCTTCCTTCGGGCTGGCCCTCACTGGTGTGTGCCGGACGGTGGATCAGGGGCGGTAGCCGCCGGCGAGCAGCTCGGCCGCCTCCTGGCGGTACTCCGAGGCCGTGCCGGGCGAGGTGACCGCCAGCTCGTGCTGAATCTTCGTGAGCGGCAGCTGGTCGGCTTCGCCGCCGGCCGCGAGGATCATCCGGGCGACCTTGCGGACCGCCCGCTCGCGCGGCTTGAGCTTCGCGGCGTCCTCGGCTTCGACCGCGCGCCGCTCGATTTCGGCGGCAGCCCGCCGCGTTTCGGCAGCGCGGCGGTCCGCTTCGGCAGCGGCCTCACGAGAGCGCGCCGCGTCGGCGAGAGCAGACTCCCGGCGGCTGTCCTCCTCCGCCTTCTTGCGGTCGGCTTCGGCAGCAGCGCGCCGCGTTTCGGCGGCGGCCTTCTCCGTTTCGGCAGCGACCCGGTCCGCTTCGGCAGCGGCCTTGCGGGCCTCGGCGATGGCCTGGGTCTCGATGGCCTGTGCCTCCGCCGCGGCGACCCGGTCGGCCTCCGCCGCTTCCTTCCGCTTAAGGGCCGCCTGGCGCTCCAGCTCGGCCGCATCCAGGTCGGCAGCAGCCGCCGCCTTACGCGCCTGGGCGATCCGCTCGGTCTCGATCGCGCCGGCCTCGGCCGCCGCGATCTTGTCCGCCTCGGCCGCCGCCCTGCGCTGCTCGGCGGCCTTCCGCTCGAGCTCGGCCTTCGCCAGGTCCGCGGCGGCTGCCGCCTTGCGCTCCTCGGCCTCCAGGTGCTCCGCCTCGGCCTCGCGGGCGCGGGCTTCGGCGACCACGGCGTTGTCGAGGGCCTGAAGTTCCAGCTCAGCGGCCCGCTCTGCGGCGCTGACCTGGGCTCGGGCGTGGGCTCGGGCCTGGCCGGTCTGGCCGTCGACCTCCGCCTGGACCAGGTCGACCTCGCCCTTGGCGCGCAGCCGCTCGGCCTCCGCCTTGGCCTTGGCGACCTCGCTGCGGGTCTCCGCCTCCAGGCGCCGGCGCTCGGCCTCCGCCTTGCGCTCCTGGGCTGCCCGTTCCTGATCGTCGGGCATGGCCAGGGCCTGGGCGACGGTGTAGCCGTGCGCGGCCATCTTCATCGGCAGCAGCTCGTCCTCCGTGGCCTTGCCGAGGTCGCCGTCGTACTTGCGCTTGAGCCACTGCTCGTAGGCGATGAGCTCCTGCTGGCGCCGGATCATCTCCGGGTAGGAGGTGACGTTGTGCAGGCGCATCCGGCGGTAGAACCGCGGGGTGGCGACCGGGGAGAGGATCCAGCGGTGCAGCGGGATCCGGTCGGTGACCGTCCCCGCCTCCAGCCTGGCCTTCTGGATGATCAGGCGGCGGGCGGCCTCCACGCCGATCACGAACAGCACCGGCATGACGCCGTGGCTGGCGGCCTGCACCGGGTCGGAGGCGATCTGGCCCTGTGAGCTGGCGTTGAACCAGATCGTCGCGCCGGTCATCGCGTGCGCGGCCATCCGCAGGAGCGGCCACGCGGTGTTCTTTCGGATCAGGTACAGGTCGAGCGCGAGGAACGCGATGATGCTGGCGTCGACGCCGACCGGGAACCACGGGGCCAGCTCCTGGCTGAACCCCCAGCTCAGGGCAACCTTGGCCAGGGTGCTGTAGGACATCGCGAAGCCGATGACGCCGACCAGCGTTCCGCCGACCGCGGCGACAAGCGACAGCGCGGTCATCAGCCGGTCACGGGTGGGCTTGATCGTCTTCCGCTTATCCGGTCCCGAAACGCCCCGGGCCGCTCCCGAAACCTTCTCGGGCGTGTCCGAAGTGCGGCCCGGCGGGCGCGAAGCGGGGGTGTCGGGAGCCGCGGTCTGCGGCATGTCGGTGATCGTCATGAGGGCCTCCGAAGGGGTCGTTCAGGGTGTGCGCGAAACGGCGGGGGCTGCTCCCGAAACGCGGCGAGGTGTTCCCGAAGCAGTGGCCGCTGGGAGCGGTTGATCACGAAGCTGGCACCGGCTCTACCCGCTCCGCGCGCACGAGAAGGCCGGCGGCCCGGGGGCGGGCGGCCGTACTCGCGAAGCGTCGCGAGGCGGGCTCGAAACTGGATGCGGCTCCCGCCGGGCGGGCGCGAAGTCAGCGTCAGTGCTTGGGGAACTGCGCGCCGTGCCGCCGAAGGTCGGCGGTGGTGATGCCGAAGTGCCGGCACCGGTCGATCAGCGGCTGAAGCCTGGTGCCCTCGGCGAGCGCCTTGGGCGAGCCGACGCCGCACCGCTTCTGCGTGGCGAACAGCTCGTTGAGTGCGGTCGCGGTGCGGGCGGCGTGCTGCTCGAAGCGGCCCTCGCCGACCCACTCCTCCGCGATGACGTGGAGGGTGGTGCGCCAGCTGCCGTCGCAGTCCTCGGGGTCGATCGGCGGGATGTCGCTGCCGAAGATCGCGAACACGGTGGCCTGGGCGGTGGCTTCCGTGCCGGGCTGGAGCGGGGTCATCGTCGTGGCCATGGGGGCCTCCCTCGGCTGTTCGGTCCGGGCTGTCCGGCTCCCCTTCACCGCCCGTCCCGGCCGCCGGGGTCGGCGGTCGGTGCGGGCGGATCAGGCAGTCGTCAGACGTCAGTTGCCGTCGGAGCTGGCGGTCCACTCCGGCGGGATCGTGTGGCCTTCGCGAAGCCGGATGGTGTCGCGCACCCTCGCGGCGGAAGAGGTCTCCGGCTCGACGGGGCCAGCGGCCGAAGCGGGCTTCGCCGGTCGTAGGGAGATGCGGGGCCGGTTCTTCATGACTCGCTCCAGGTGTCCGGGGGTGGGGCCGGGCAGTCCAGCTCCCCTTCACCGCTCGTCCCGGCGCCGTGGTGTGCGGCGGCCGGGACGAACGGATCAGGCAACCGGCAGTCCGTCACTGCGGGTCGGTGGTGACCTCGTCGCGGGTGGGGAAGTTGGTGCGGCCGTCGTCCATGCGGACCGTCAGGTGGCCTCCGGTGTGCACCTCCTCGACGGTTCCCTGGTCTCCGGCGCGGTGCCGGGTGCCCAGGGCCTCGATGTCCGCGGTGAGCGTGATGCGGTTTCCGCGCATGTCTGTCCTGCCTTCCAGGGATCGGGTCCGGGCTGTCCGGCTCCCCTTCACCGCCCGTCCCGGCCGCCGTGGTCGGCGGCCGGTGCGGGCGGATCAGGCAGCCTGCAGACCGGATCAGGAGTCGTTGCGGGCCCGCTGGCGGGCGGCGCGGCGCTTCATGGCGCGGCGCTCGTCCTCGCTCAGACCGCCCCACACGCCGGTGTCCTCGCCGTGCTCCAGCGCCCACTGGAGGCAGGTCTCCATCACGGGGCAGCGACGGCAGACGGCTTTGGCCTCCTCGATCTGGAGCAGCGCCGGGCCGGTGTTGCCGATCGGGAAGAACAGGTCGGGGTCCTCCTCGCTGCACGCGCTGGCCTCCCGCCAGTTCGTGTTCACCGGCAGGTCGGCGGAGGGGGCGTAGCCGGCGTTTACGATGTAGCTGCGATTCATCAGGGCCTCCCAGAAGGTCCAGTGCAGAAGTCAGCCCCGGGGCGGCCACCCCGGGGCTGTTGCATGTCGTGGCGGCCGGACGGCCGGAGCGGGCGGGAGCTCCCGGCGCTCTCCGCCGGCCCCGGCCGAGAACGGCGCGGGGACGACGGGCAGGGCCGGGTTCAGCGCTGCTGCTTCTTCTGTCGTGCGAGGTAGGCGTCCTGGAGGCGGGCGAACCGCTCGTGGATCGGTGTCCCGGCCTCGCACGGCTCCTCGGCCTGGCAGGCCGCGCACCCACCGAGGTGGGTGGTGGAGTCCTCGAACGACTTCATGTAGCGGACGTACAGGTCGTCGGTCGGGCGGGCGGTCATCGGCCGCTGCCCTGCGAGGAGCGCTTGTTGACCTCGGCGAGCTTCCGGCTCAGCTCTGCGGGGTCGTCGGCCATCAGGGGACGGACCAGCTGGTAGAAGGTGTCGGTCTCGTCCCGCTCCGGGCCGCGCTGGTTGTCCTCTTCCTCCATGTCGCGGACGAGGCCAGCCGACGGAGCGGCGGGAAGGGGACGTGTCATCATGCTGTGCATCAGGTCCTCCGAGTCAGGTCCTGGACAGCCCCGGGGCCCTAATCCCTGGGGCTGTCGCGTTCACTCCCCAGTTGGGGAGTCGGCCGCTGTACGAGCAGCCACGGCCCCGGCCACCCCGGTTTCGTCGGGGTGGCCGGGGCCGTGGGCGTTCGTCCGGAAGGCGGGTCAGGCGGCGCGGGGCGCGAAGTCCTTCGCCCTCTGGAAGATCGGGGCGGGAAGGCCGTGCCGCGCTCGGAGCTCCTCGACCTCCGCGTCGCTGAGGCCGTACCGCGCAGCGCCGTTCACGTAGTTCGACAGGGCCTCGTAGTGATCCTCCGGGAGGACCCCGCCGTTCTGCGCGACGACGTCGGCGAACTGCGGCAGCACGAGGTTGAGGAAGTGGAAGGCGTAGTCCCTGTCCTTCGCCCCGGGCTCGGCCGTGCTGGTCTCGCCCGCATCCGGCTGCTCCCGGACCGCCCGAAGGTGGACTTCCAGCTCGGCCGCCTTCTTCTCCGCACGGTTCGCCCGGGAGTCGGCGACCTCGTACGCGGCCAGTGCCGACGTCCGAGCGAGGCGAGCCTCGTTCAGTTCGCCGGTCAGGCGCTTCACCTCGGCGTCCTTCGCCTCGACGCTCACGGCCTGGGCGGCGGCCTCCTGCTCGGCGCGGGCGAGCTTGTCGCGTAACGCGTCGGCGGTCGTGCGTCGTACAAACGGCAGCTTCATGCGGCTGTCCCTTCATGCTGGAGGTCAACTCGGCTGGTCGTACGAGCAGCCGCGGCCCCGCCCACCCCGGTTTCGTCGGGGTGGCCGGGGCCGCGGTCGTTCGTCCGGAGCGGATCAGCTCGCGCGGCGCTCAGGGTGCAGCGTCTTGAGCGGCACCGGCGGCGCTCCCAGCGGCGCGGCACCGGCGGGCAGCTGCGCCCGGCGGGCGTCGGCGTCGCGAACCGCGGGCGCGGTCGCCGCCCACTGCTCCTTCCGCAGCCGCCACAGGGGCCGTCCGTTGCCGCGCTCGTCGCCCGTCGGCGCCTGCTTCTGCGCGGCGATCTGGCTGACGGCCGGGGCGGGCTGCACCTTCGGCTTGCGCCGCACGGTGGTCCGGCGGCGGTGGCCGGTCTCCGCGCGACCGTCCTCCAGGCGCTCCGCCCACTTCTTCACCAGCACGTCGACCGTGACCAGGCGGTTGCTGCCCAGGCGGCAGCGGACGGCCGGGGCCTCGAACGCGCGGCCGGTGTCGTGCGGCACGAGCTTGGGCTTCTTGGTCTGGAGACCGGTGATCGGCACCCACGTCTCGCAGTCGGGGCAGACCAGCGACGCGCAGGCGGGGCGCAGGTCGTACTGGTTGGGCTTGAGGGTGGAGAGGGCGAGCGCCGGGCGGGCGTTGACGGTGCGGGAGCGGGTCCGGCTCTTGCGGGGCCGGGCGGTGCGCTCAACGGTGGAAGCAGACATCTGAACTCCTCGTGACGGAGCGGCAGGGGGAGCGTCGCGATGCTCTCTCCGCCCTCCAGGCCGCACGGCACAAGGCCGGCGTCCCGCAGGACAGACAGCGCACAGCGCTGCGACGTACTCGCAGTGGTCGCGGCCGTCAGGCTCCGGAGGAGTTCGATGGTGCTCTCGCGTCCCTGGGCGAACCCGAGGACGACTACTCCGGCCGACCCCGAAGGGCGGACGACTACTGCGGTCTTGCAGTGGTACTGAGAGGCGTAACCCCTGCTCAACGGAGCGTTAGGGCTATCGCTATCGCCTAGTAGAGACCATGCCGGGTCGCCGAGTCAATAGCGATAGCTCTATTCGTGTCGATCGGTTGTGCTCGCGCATCGCTGCCTGATAGAGCTAGCCCTAGAATCAGATCCGCACAGCACTCTGAAAGGTGGCTTCGATGCCCGTCTCGTATCGCGACATCGCCGCTGACCTGCGACAGCAGATCAGCGAGGGGCGATACATGCCGGGGGACAAGCTGCCGATGCTGACCGAACTCCAAACCCAGTACGGCGCCGGCTACCAGACCGTGCGAAGCGCCATCTCGCTCCTGGAGCAGGAGGGCCTGGTCGTCGCGGTACGCCGCAGGGGGACCATCGTGCGGGAGCGCCCTGAGAAGCGACGCATCACCCGGTCCCGCCAGGTCTTCCGCGATGAGATCGGCTACTACTTCGACCCGACTGCCCAGCCGTGGGTGGCCTTGGAGCCTCCCACCCTTCGCTGGGGCATTGTGCCGGTCGATCTCGCTGCCCTCATGGGCCTCCCCACCGGATCCGAAGTCCTCGTTCGCGACCGCGTGATGGGCGATCCCGAGAGCAGGAAGCCGAAGCAGTTGGCCACCAGTTACCTGCCGGCCGAACTCGCTCGAGGAACTCGACTCGCAGAAGCCGACACGGGACCCGGAGGCATCTACGACCGTCTGGAGGAAATGGGCCACCGCCCCCTCCGCTGGAGCGAAGGCGTCTCCGCCCGCATGCCCTCGCCTGAAGAGGCGGAGGCATTGGATCTCCCCGCCGACGTTGGCGTTCCGCTCCTGCGCGTCGTTCGAGTCACGACCAGTTCCAGCGGTGAGGTCGTCGAGCTGAATGACACCAGGATGAGCGCCGAGGAATTCGAGATCGGCTACTCCATCCGACGCCATGCGAGCGCTCGGCTCGCTGACGACGACGGAGATGGTGACGACGACAACTGACAGCACCTCACGTGTCATGGTGCCCCTCCCGTCGGCTGGCCTCGTGAGGGCCATCACACTCGGGTCAAGCAGGACGAGCCATCACAGGGGCTTGTCCAAGCTCGTACGCACCGCCATTCACGCGTTTTCAACATCCGCGTATACATGCGATTTGCAGCCCGCGCCCTAGGCTCGCGGCCATGACGATGACGGAGGGGCAGAGGGTGGGGAAGCAGCGCGCAGGATGGAGGCCGGACCGGCTGCGGGAGCAGCGTGAGGCCCACGGCCTGACTCTGGAGAAGGCCGGCGAACGCCTTCGGGCGGTTGCCGAGCAGGCGAAGCTCAAGGGCATCCCCGCCGCGAATCCGCAGACTCTGTGGCAGCACGAGCAGGGCGAGGTCTACCCCGGCCCCCACTACCGGCGGGCCTATTGCCTCCTCTACCGGGCCACTGAGCCCGACTTGGGATTTCGTACGGCCCTCCCTGGGGAGGAGTCCTCCTTCAAGCTCACGCCGCTGGACGACCGTCTCAACGGATCACATGTCCTGGCTGTTGAGCGCGCTATTCACCGCATCGCGCCGGGCTCGGACGAGGCCGACCACTTCGACCTGCAGCAGCGGATCATCGACGCGTGGAAGCGGAGGCACACCGGCGGCGACCCTCACCGTCCGGTGCTCATCCTGGTCGGCGGTTTCGCCGGCAGCGGCAAGACCGAGTTCGCCCGCTTCGTCGTCCAGCTCACCGGCTGGCCGCTGCTCGACAAGGACCCGCTCACCCGCCCGCTCGTGGAGCGCCTCCTGGTCGCCCTGGGCGGCGACGCGAACGACCGGCACACCGACCTCTACCGCGAGCAGGTCCGGCCGGTGGAATACGACTGCCTGATGCAGTCGGCCATGGCCAACATCAAGTGCGGCATCAGCACTGTGCTCACCGCGCCGCTCATCTCCGAGATGACCGACCCTGCCTGGATGCAGCGCCTGACCAACCGGGCCGGCGCGATGGGCGTCGACGTCTTCCCTGTGTGGGTGCGATGCGACGAAGAGTCGATGCGCGAGTACATCGGATTCCGGTCCGCCGCCCGCGACGCGTGGAAGCTGGCGCGCTGGGACGAGTACATGGCGACCATCGACCTGGAGCTGCGCCCGGCGGTGCCGCACCTAGTGGTGGACAACCGGCTGGGCGCCGCAATCTCGCTCGCGGACCAGGCCCGGCAGGCGATGGGGGCGATGCACTCGTGAAGCGGAAGCAGGGCGTGATCCTGTACGGGCCGCCGGCCGCGGGCAAGGACACCGTCACCACCGCGCTCAGCGACCTCGACCCCAGGTACGCGCAGTTCGCGCGGCTCAAGGTGGGGACGGGTAAGGCCACCGGCTACCGGATGGGCACACCCGAGCAGCTGCACGAGCTGGAGGCTGTGGGCGATGTCGTCTACGCGAACACCAGGTACGGCAACACGTACGCGATCGACCGGCCCGGCGTCGGCACGGCGTTCGCGGCCGGGGTGCCCGTGGTGCACCTCGGACAGGTTGACGGCATCCGCGCGCTGGTCGACGGCTACCCGGCCGACTGGTCAGTGGTGCTGCTGTGGTGCCCGCGCGAGGTGACCGAGCAGCGGTCGGCGGGACGCGGCGACAGCGACACCGCGGCACGCCTGGCGGCGTGGGACGCAACCCGTGAGGACCTGGACGCACACCCGGGTGCGACCTGGGACCTGACCATCGACACCACGGAAGCGTCCCCGCAGGATGCGGCGCGGCTCATCGACCAGCTGCTGGCGCAGCGGGCGGGAGCGGCGACGGCATGAACGTCGGCTACGGCTGGGCGAGCTGGTCCAAGGCGTCGGTGAGCGTGAGCTCGCCGTCCTTGGCGTCGTTCCAGCGTGCCAACGTGGACGCGGCCGCGCGCAGCATCTCCGGCGGAAGGCCGGCGGCCGCGAGCGTGTCGGCGGCCTCCTCCAGCTCCGGGCCCCAGCGCCAGGCGCGCGCCGCCGTCTTGGCTACGTACTCCGGTTCCGCGAGGTACGAGTCGGTACGCCGGGAGGCGACCTCGATGAGCTCCTGGTCGACTCCGTGCTCGCGCGCCATGCCGACCGCGAGCGCCACCAGCACTCGGCTCGTCTTCTGGAACGCGGCGTACGACAGCTTCAGCGCGGACGCCTGTCCCACCTTCGTACCCAGTACCGCCGTCCGGACGGCGGTACCTGCGAACAGAACTTCGATGCGCTCTGTCTCGCCGATCGGGCCGGACAAGTACAAGGTCGGCGTCTTGCCCCGGACCGGCGGAGAGCCGACCACGCCGCCGTCCACGACGGTCGCGTCCGGTTCGAGCAGCGCGGCGATCCGCTGTGCCCGCTCGGGATTGATGGCGTTCGCCTCCACGTACACCCCGGCGAAGCGGTGCGCGGCGACGTCGCGGGCCAGGTCCTCGGCGGCCGCCGGCGGGCAGAGGCTGATGACGATGTCGCTGCGATCCAGCAGTTCGGCCAGCTCGGCCACCGGTGTCAGGCCGAACCGGGCGGCGCGCGCCGCCGACGCGGTACTGCGGCCCGTCTCGCACCAGAGGACCGCGGCCGCGTTGGTCGTGGCGCAGGCGGCGACGGCGGCGCCCATGCTGCCGGGGTGGAGGATGCCGACGGTCGGCTGGTCCACGGTGCTACTCCGTCTCGTTGAGCAGGATGGTGATGGCGTCGGTGACGTCGTCAACGGCGTGGTGCGCAGCCGGGAGTCCGTCAGGCCACGGTCGACCGCGCAGCCAGATGGTGCGCAGGCCGGCCTGATGTCCTCCGCCAATGTCTCCGCCCGGGTTGTCGCCGATCATCCAGCCGCCGTCCGCGAGGCTCACTCCGCACCGGGACGCCGCGAGCTCGAAGAGGCGCAGGTCCGGCTTGCGGATCTCCAGGTCGCCCGAGACCGCGACGCCGTCAACCAGGGAGGCGAGGCCAGTCGCGGCGAGTTTGGCTCGCTGGATATCGCTGGCCCCGTTGGTGACGATGCCGATCGTCCAGGCGGCCGCGCGCAGGCGTGCCAAGCCCTCGAGGACTTCGGGGTGGCAGGTGACGGTGGCCGACATGAGGTCGACGTACTCCTGCCACAGTTCTGCGCCCGACGCCTCCAGGCCGAAGGCGTCCCGCAGCCGGGCGAAGTCGTTGACGGTCGCACGGTCGGCCAGTTCGGTACGCAGCCACCGCTCGGCATCCGGGCACAGCGCGCGGGAGCGACACAAGCACGTCAACGCGTCGCTGAGCGCCGACTGCCGGTCGACCAGCGTGCCGTCGAGATCAAAGAAGGCGAAGCGGGGCACGGGCACGGACCCTACCGGGCGCCGAATAAAACTCAGTTCGCGGCGGGCGTTTCCCGCGAGTGGAGATCAGATCGTGTATCTTTCACAGTTACAACGATCATGAGAGGCTCGACCATGCCCGACCCGGACCGCTCCCAGCAGGTTGACGCCCTGCTGAACGCCCTGCCCGAGACTCTGCCGTCTCCGCATGTGCGCGCGAAGCTGCGCCTCGCGGCCGGCCTCACTCAGCAGGACGTCGCGGATGCCGTGGGCGTGAAGAGGGTCGCGGTCACGCGCTGGGAGTTGGGTCAGACCAGCCCCCGACGTCCGCATCGCGAGAACTACCTGCGCCTGCTTCGCGGTCTCGCGGAACGCTTCCCCGATGCCGCGAAGGCGGATGAGGGCACGCCGACGCCAGCCTCGGATTCAAGGGGGTCGGGGTGACGTAGCCGCCACCGGCCGCGCGGCCACCTTGCGGACTGACAATCCGCTTCGGCCAGCGCGGCCCTTCGCACCGACTGGGGCGTGACACCTCAGTTCGGTTGCTCAGTTCCGGTTGACGCCGGTCCTGAGCTTCGGCTCATCGAGCCAGTTCCTATGCAATACCCCGCCTTGACAAGCGGGTCGGCCCCTTTGACAAGGGCCACCAGCAGTACCCCGACCGTTGACGCGGTCGGCGTCCTACCTGCAAGACCTGGCCGTTGACGACGGCCAAGTCCTGCACCTCAGCAACACCCGGCCGCTGACAACGGCCACGTCCCGCTGATCCGCGGGGCCCCGTGAGGGGTCCTGCGGTTCACCAAGATCAAGAGGAGAGGAGAAATCTCCCCCCGCCCGATCGGTGTCCGCCCGCTTCTCGCGAAGGGGGCGGCCCCTGACACATCCGCAAGGAGGTCGGTCCAGCCCCGAGGGGCTCTGGTCCGTCCAGCTAGATGGAAGGTAGGTCGTTCTCATAGTGCCCGAAGTGGTGTCCCCCTGTCAGCTTGACCTTGTCCGTTTCACCCCGGTTCAGGCGTGGCGGTCGTTCCGCGCGGCGGGATCGAAGTACGGTTCATCCCCCCTTTTCCGGTTCGTGCAGGAAGAGGGTCTTCCGGTAGGAAGCTACAAGCGCGGTGCTTTCGGAGCGGTCTCGCCGAGTTCCTTCGCGGCGCCGGCTGTCCGGCTCGTGCACCCGCTCGCGAACGTCGCCCGCAACTCCGTCGACGGGGGCATCCCCGAGGGCGGCTTCCCGTGTGGCGGGACGCGATCCGAAGTTCCTGTCCGCCGTGCGGGAGCACGGGGGGTAATCCGTGCTGAGCGGACTCTGTCCACAGGTCGTCCGGTCCAGGCTGCCGAGATGATCGCTTTCACCGCTGTACCCACGTTCCACCTTCCGGCCGCTACGGGTGCTCGATGAGCGCCGTGGCGGCGGAGGCCGCTGTGGTGGTGCCCGGGCCGCGCGTGGCGTCCGATGTCGTTGAGGTGCGCACGCTGCCTGATCTGTTCGTGCCGGAGGTGTCGCAGTGGCTGTCGTCGTCGGCGGGCCGGCGCGCGCTGGACGGTTACTCGTGGATGCAGTCGGTTCACTGGGTGGCGGGGTCGGGGCTGTACCAGCCGCGGCGGCACCGCTCGTCCGGTCTGCGGTCGTTCACCGCCACGACCGTGTTCGTCGCCCAGCTCCTGGCGGAGCTTTCCCCATGCAGGCCCGGGATCGACTACCTGGTTCGGCGTACGGGGCTGTCCGAGCGGGCGGTGGAGTACCACCTGGCGGCGCTGCGGGAGACCGGGCTGCTGGCGTGGATCGTCAAGGGCACGCGGGTGCGGGGGGAGCGGGCGCAGGCGTCGGAGTTCGCCCTGATGGTCCCGGTGGAGTTTGACCGGGCGCTGGGGATCCGTACGGCCGGCGAGGGGACGGGTCGGCGGGTTGTCGGGATCGCGGAGGCTGGCCGGAAGCTGATGGCGAAGCTGGCGACGCGGGCGGCGCGGAAGGTCCGCCGACCGCGCCGGAAGCCGTCGACGACGACGTCGAAGCCGGTCTCGAAGGCTCCTGCTGGGGGCGCCGGGGAGGGTGCTGGCGGGGCTGCTGAGACGGTTGTTTCAGGGGGGCCGCGTTGCACCCCAATGGGGGGTGGTTCCACTGGCTGCTCTTCTGCGGGTGGTACTTACTTCCCCCCTGAGAGCAAGCTCGCAAGCGGGGAGAGCGAGTCCACCCCGAAGAAGTCCAAGGCGAAGGCCGCTGGTGGGCGGAAGCCGAAGAAGGCGCTGAACAAGATCGGTCGCCGCTTCCAGCTGGCCGGTGAGCTGACCCGCCGGGTGGAGTGGCTGCGTGGCTGCTCGGTGCCCCGGATCGCCTGGGTGGCGCGGGAGGTCGCCGACGCCGGGTGGACTTCCGACGAGGTCCTGGCCTGGCTGGAGATGCGCGGCACCGCTGAGCGGGTCCGCCGCGGCTCCGGCCTGCTCGCCGTCCTGCTCGCGTCCGCGACGACCGTGCTGGACACCCCGGCCAAGCGGACGGCTGCGGTGGAACAGTGGCACCGGGCGGAAGAGGCCCGGCGCCGCCACCGGATCGAGCGTGTCCGTGCGGCGCGCGAACAGCACGACGGTGGCTGGGAGGCCCCGGTGAGCCGTGCCGTGCGGCGCGAGGTCGAGGCCGCCTTCGACCAGCTGCTCACCCCCGCCCCCGCTCCCGCTCCCGTCGACGTCGAGGAGGGCCAGGGCCTGGTCCTCGACGGCACCGAGACCTTCGAGCTCGGCGATGAGGAGCTGGCGCCGCTGATCGCGGCCATGCGCGAGGAGCTCGCCTACGGCCGTACGGACCTCGTCTCCGCCGCCATCGAGACCCTCGGCGCCGAGGAGGCCGCGCGCGTCCTGGGCGAGGGCCTGGTCCGCCGCGCCCTCCAGCTCGAAGGGCTCGCCCGCAACTCATCCGTCACCTTCGGCACCCGGTAGAGAGGCCGACGACCATGCAGATCTTCCGTGCTCCGTCCGATCCCGAGGTCCGCCGGCTGGTCGAGCAGACCGTCCACGACCTCCTGCCCCAGCAGCCCGACACCGCTGTCGTGCTGACCGCCGACACCCCCGCTGGCGTCGACGACCTCGACCCCGAGGAGGCCGCCGCGCTGCGGACCGCCGCCCGCACCGCCCTGATGTACGGCGACACCGAGCTGATCACCTCGCTCGTCGACGCCTGCGGCCGCGAGAGCGCCGACCGCCTCTACGGCCCCGGCCTCGTCGCTTACGCCCTCGGCCTCGCGCACGCCAGCCACCACGTCACGATCGGCGGGACCCAGCGATGACCGACACCCTCAACCCGCCGCCCGCTCCGACGACCACGCCCTCCTCCGTCGCGCCGTCCGGTGCAACGGGGGCTCCGGGGGCGGGTGCCGATCTGGCCCGGATCGCCCTGCACCAGGCCCGCGCCGCCGCGAAGGCCCGCGGCCAGCAGGCCACCCGCGCACCCCGCCGCCGACCCCGGCCCAACGGCGCGTTGCCCGACCGGCGGGACCCGGCCGGGTTCGCGGTCGTCCTGCAGCACCTGATGGCCGAGCGCGCGTGGGACATGCCCGCCGCCGGCGGCACCGTCCTGGCCCAGTGGCCCGGGATCGCCGCGGCCGTCTCCCCGACCCTGCCCGCCCACGTCCAGGCCACCGGTTACGACCCCGAGGCCGGCCGTCTCGACCTGCGCCCCGACTCCCCGGCCTACGCCACCCAGCTCCGCCTCCTCACCGCCCGGATCATCACCACCGCCAACGAACACGTCGGCTCCTCCGCCGTGAAGGCGCTGCGGGTCCTGCCGCCCGGCGCCGTCGACACCACCCCACCCCCGGCCGCCGACCGGCCCGCCTCCAGCGCGGCCGCGGCCCCGGCCGGGCCGGTGAAGACCAGGGAGACCGCATCGGCCGGCTACCGCCTCGCCCTCGAAGCACACCGCGCCGCCGTCGACCCCGCCCACCAGCGCCCCGCCGCACCCGACGACGGCGACCCCTCCCGCATCCCCGCCGACGCCCAGGTGGCCTTCGCCGACTACCGCGCCCAGGCCCGCGAGACCGCCTCCGCGATCCAGGACGCCGCCATCCGCCGCGCCCGCGCCGAACGCACCGCCGCATGACCCCGGCACGGGAAGCGGCCTTGCCGCCGTCCGGGGCGTCCAGGCCGAGTGCGCCCTCGTTTCCGCAAGCAGACCTTCGACCACCCCACCAGGAGGAACCCGTGCCGTACCCGCAGCCGCTCACCCCCGAGGACAAGCTCGCCGACGCGAAGAAGCAGCTGGGCCTTCCGCGTATCGTCGTGATCTGCGGCTCCACCCGCTTCATGACCGAGATGGCCGAGGCCGATCTGCGGGAGACCTACGCCGGGAAGATCGTCGTCAAGCCGGGCATCGACATGAAGTCGCCCCACGCGCTCTGGTCCGACCCGGTCGAGGCCGAGGCGCTGAAGGGCCGGCTCGACGACCTGCACCGGGCGAAGATCCGGCTCGCTGACGAGGTGCTCGTGGTCGGTGACTACATCGGGGACAGCACCCGAGCCGAAGTCACCTACGCCCGATCGCTCGGCCGGCCGGTGCGGTTCACGCACCCCGAAGTCGACCCCGACGCGTCAACCGAGCACATGGTGCTCATGTACCCCGACCCGACCGACCCCGCGGGGCCGACGGGCGACGTCTTCGAGGTACACGACGCCGCCGGCCGCGTGTTGGTGAGCGACACCGAGGTGCGTGACCACCCGGAGGTGCCGCTCACTCTCGTGCAACGCGACGCAGTCGTACGACGCCTGAGGTATGTGCGTACAGGCCCCTGGAGTGAAGAGGCCGGTGGCCAAGCCCAGGCTCCGGTCCGATGACCATCGAATACGCCAGCCGCTCCCAAGACCCGGCCGGACTGCTCACCGGCGTCGTCACCTGCACCCGCGCGGCCTGGTCGTCGCCGTCCTGATCGGGCAGCTGACCGGGCCCGTGCTCCGGTTGGTGGCCAGGGTCTTCGCTGAACAGTCGGCATCTGCTACCCGGACCATGAACGACCGGCTGCTGCCGTTTCCAGTGGAAACGGCAGCAGCTGCGTATCTGTCCTGCCGCGGAGACGGGGCCGGCGCTGATCGTCAGGCCGTGCGCGGCTGCGTCAGGCGAGGGCCATGCGGTTCAGATCGGCGATGTCCTGGTGGCCGTGGTCGCTGAGGGTGTGGCCCCATTTGAGGTTGGAGTAGTACACGAGCTGGCCCGTGGCGGGCACGACGAAGTCGATGTCGCAGCCCATGCCGGTATGGGGGTGGTCGCACAAGCAGGTGCAGCTCTTGGGGCCGATCTTCCAGCCCAGCCCGGTGGGGCCGTCGCCGAGGAGGCGGATGAGGTCGGGGCACGGCGGGCCGTCGGTTGTCTCCAGCCGGAAGGAGGAGCAGCCGACCGCTCGCCATGCGTCGGTTCCGTTGAACGGACCTGGGCCGGCGGTCGCCCGGATGCGCCGCAGGAGGGGCGAGAAGATCGACGGCGGCTGCAAGGAGGAGCTCACGAGCGCGGTGTACGCCTCCCGTTCTGTCGGTGTCCAGTCCGGCCCCTTCTGGAGCAGGTCGTAGCCGCTGTTCAGCCGGTCGGCGACCCGCTCCCACCAGCGCGGATTGAAGCCGGTGAGCAGAATGCGGGCAGGCATGCCGGGGCGGTGCAGCAGGACGCCGCGGCTCTCGCGCCGGTAGCGGAGGCCGGCTACTCCCGAGACGCGGTCCTGCGGGTGGTCGCTCTCCTCGCCGGTGAGCCGGGGAAGAAGAAATTCGGCCCAGTAGTAGACGATGTACGGCTCGTCGAAGAGCCGAAGGATGAGCTGGTCTTCCTCAGGGCGCACCTGCACGATCCCGAGGGGATGTGCGGAGGAACTGCCGAGCTTGCAGGTGGCGAAGAAGACCTCGGCCTCCAGCTGTGCCTGCTCCGGGTGGCGGGCCGCGGGGATGGTGAGTGGCTGGCCGGGGTCTGTGAGGAGTGCGTGGAGGGCCTGGTGGGACTCGCCGGTGCTGCGGCGTCGGTCTTCGGTGAGGGCCAGGGCGGCCTGAGGCATCGTGGTCGCTGTTCCGCGCCGCACCAGCCCCCGGCGGCGAGCGCTTGATGAGCAGGATCAGCAAAGAGCCGTACAGACGGTGATGCTTCTGGCCGGTCCTCGGCGATGGGGTACGGGGGCGTCTTCCCTCGCGCGGCCGGGCGTTCACGAGCCCGGCTACATCGAAGCCCGCGGTGAGACGGCGGTGCAAGGTGTCAACGCCGACGTGACCCGAACGGATGAGGAGGAAGTACCCGCGACTGGGCTTACCGAGAGGGTTCGAGCAGATCCACGGTGGAGAGCCCGGTTTCGCCGTCGACGAGTTGAAGAGCGACTTCGGCACGCGCGGCGAGGTCGAGCGGATCGAGCCCCTCTGTGTAGGAGGCGTGGACGATGCGGTCGAGACCGGCGCCCAGAAGCGGTGCGGCTGTTCGCAGGGAGGCGTCCAGGGCGACGCCTTGGGTGGCGCCGCCGTGGAGGATGATGTTGCGGGTCCGGTAGAGACGCCGCATGGCAATGCGGAACGCGTGGTTGACCTCGGCGAGCTGTCTGCGCGGGTTCTGGACGAGCGCGGCCATCCGCTGGGCAGCCGCGGTGTCGGTGTACCTCAGAGTGAGAGCTTCGGGTCCGCCTGCCCGCAGAGCATCTGCGACCAGCCGGGCCCGCTCGCGGTTGGCGGTGCAGGCCGCGATGGCCTCGGAAAGAGCGTCCGGCTGTGCGGGCTGGTGGCGGTGGGCCAGGGCGGTCAGCTCGGCCCGGGGCCAGGAGCAGGCGATGATCGCAGCCATCCGGTCGGCGGCCACGGCCTTCCCGGAGCGTTCTCCGTCGCCTCGGGGGTCGTCGGGGTGCACGAGCAGGGACTCCACCGCGGCCCAGCCGCCGGCGACGGCGGGCGCGAGGGCGCCGCGGTTGCTGGCGGCGGCGAGCTCGAGGGCGTCGTCGATCCGCTCTCGGCTGTCGGCCTTGTAGAGGTGGCCCTCGGAGACGAGGGAGAGGACGTCGACGCCGCGAGCTGGGGGTTCGAGCGGTACGGGGGTGCCGTATCCGGCGACCCAGATGTACGGCAGCGGCAGCACGCCTCCGCGGCGGCCGCGCAGGAACTCCGAGCGGGCGGTCATGCGGTCCACGAGCTGGCGGGCCTGGTCGGCGGCGCCGAGGGCGTCGAGTGCCTGGAGCTGGTACACGAAACCGCCGCCGGTGCGGAAGCCGGTGGTGTCGTGGCCGTGCTCGCGGAGCCAGGCGCCGACCTTGCCCTTGTTGAGCCAGTTCGGCATCGCCTCGGCGAGGTCGCGGCGAGGCACTTTGTCGAGGGCTACGAGGACGTCGAAGGTCTGCGGGCGGGCGCGAGCGAGTTCTGCGGCGCTCTCGGCGATGTCGGTGACCGTCACCCGGGCGGTCTTCAGGCCGCGTGCCCAGTCCCGCAGGTACAGGCCGCTGTACCCGAGGTCCAGCAGGTGGGCCGCAATCGTCCGGGAGAACCGCTCGGGCTTGACCCGCTCGGCCTCTTCGACGGCAATCGCAGTCGTCCACCGGTCCAGGTACCCGGGGCGCAGGTGGCCGATGATCTCTTTCAGGCGGCGCCTCTCTGGGCTCGGGTCGGGGAGGGGCTTGCTGAGCAGGGTCGTGATTTCTCTGCGGAGGTCCCTGTCTCCAAGGCCGGCGTCCTTGCCGAGGATCGCCTTGAGCTCGTTGCGCTGCCAGTCACACGTGGCGGGCGTGAGTACGTTGTGGGCCTGCCAGTGGCCGGCCTCCCACACTTCCTCCAGCGCGAGGACGGAGCCTATGTCCCACAGCCGGCGAGGCCAGGGCCCACGTTCATCGACGAAGAAGTCGGACATGCGTGCGAGGACATGGCGCGCGTAGGGATCCTGGACCGTGCTGGAGACCATTCCGGCACCCTAGTGGAGCCCGATCCAGCAGACACCGGTGCCTACGTCGTTTGTGCTAACCTGATTCCAGACTTGAAGGGGCACTCGCCATTTATGGCCACTGCCCCTCTTTTCTTTGGTCCGCACGCCGACTGGCGTGCGGACCATTTTTCTTGTCCGCCGACGCCGGCGCTCATTCCCACGGATGACGAGGAGCGGGAGGCAGCAGCAAGCCGGTCTCGAGGGCCGAGTCACAGCATGATCCTGTTGGGGAGCCGCAACGAGCCAGCGGACACCGTGATGACGTCCCGCCACGGGCCCGGCTCCCGTCAACCGCGGCACCTTGTCGGCTGCAGTCCGGGCGGGCGGTCAGCAAAGTAGCCGAGCTGCCTGCCCGACAGGAACCGGGCTGTCACAAGGGGGCACAATGACGCACATGACCACACCGTCCATAGATGACGAGGATCTCGGCCTGGAGCACGATCCGCGCGAGCTGGCCGCTTTCCTCTCAGCTCGTATCCGCGACGCCGAAGAGCACGCTGACCGGATCGCGGCGCTGGAAGAGACCGGCAGCCGGTTCGAGACGTACCTGTCTTCCGCGCACCTGCGGGCTGCCGCCGCGGCGAACGCGCAGCTGCTGAAGATGCATCCGGGACCGCGGGACCGCGACGGTTACTGCCTGGGCTGTGTGGGCCCCTACGACTTCACCCCTGTGCACTACAAGCAGTGCCCGATCCAGCTCGTACTCGCCCGCATCTGGGAAGCCCACCCTGACTTTCCCGCCTGGGTCCTGAGCGAGGAGATCACCCAGTACCGCCACGAGGACTGACCAGAATCCTCCCGAGCCCCCGACGATCGTCCGTGGCGTTGGCCGGCAGCGCCTGCCGTGCGGACCATCGGGAACGCTGATGGACGCCTGGGCCGCAGGGAACGGCCGCGAGCCGGGCCCGGGGTGTCATTCCCACTCAGCGCTGAAGGCGGGAGCGGCGGGCAAGCACGAGGTGCCGCCATCGTCCGCGGACGGTGGCTTCGTCCTCGACCCACCGCGCGGAGCCCGGCGGGATGGCCCGGTCGGCCATGAAGGCGGCGATTTCGGTGTAGTAGGCGTAGTCGCCGCCGTCGGTGAGGGCACGGAGCCGGGCGATGGTGTCGGTGATGCCCTGGTCGTCGCCGAGGACGGCCTGATGGAAGCAGACGACGAGCTCGAGGATCGCGGTGGCGATGGCGACACCAGAGACGCGGATCTCCTCACGCAGGACGTCGGCGCGGTCCAGGACGTCATGGCCGGTGCCGGCGTCGCGGACGAGAGCGGCCATGCCGATGGTGTGCCCGGTCTGGCGAAGGGCGAGGCCGGAGATGAGGTGGCGGGCGAGTTCGATCTCGTCGGCCGCGCGGTCGGGGTCGGTGAAGGCGAGGGTGAAGGCGCGCTGAGCCTGGGAGGTGGCGCGCTCGCCGGCGACACCGTGCTGTTCGGCCTCGGTGCGGGCGGCCTGGTACGCGGCGGCGGCGCGAGGCATGTCGCCGTGGGGCCACCAGATGTCACCGTCAACGCGGTGGTGTCGACCGGACCAGCCGAGGTCGGGGACGACCGCATGAGCGGCGGGGAAGTCGCCGGCGAGGCGCGCGAGGTGCGCAAGTCCGCGGCGGCCGGCGGGAGCGAGGCGGCCTCCGGCGCCAGCGACGTACTGCATGCCGCGGCGCGATTCGGCGGAGCGGCCGAGGTCCCGCTGGGCCTTGGCGAGGTAGTAGACGGCCATCTCCTGCAGGTCGCCGGGCAGGATGCCGACGGCGGTGAGGGCGGTGAGCCGGTCGGCGGTGACCGCGCGGTGCTCGTGCTGGCGGCGGGCGAGCGTGGAGAGCAGCTCGGTGAGCGCGTCGGCCGCCGTCGCCAGCCCCGCCACTGCGGCGGGCGTGCCGGGACCGGCCGAGGCGGGCGGGGCGACGGGCTCCCAGACGGAATCTCCGACGTAGGCCCAGGCGGCGTCGGTGAGCCAGCCGAGGTCGAGGCGGAAGTCGCGGGCGAGGGCGAGGCCCTGGCGCAGGCAGCCGACCAGGAGCAGCCGGTCGCGGTCCGGGCCGGCCTGCCACTGTTCGCCGAGCGCGGTGAGAGCGCGGGTGGCGGCGGCGTGCCAGTCGGCGGGGGTCCAGCGGTCGTCGGTGTGGTCGTCGGCGCCGCGGAGGGTGGAGCGGATGAGGCCGTGGAGGTAGTACGGCCACAGGCCGAAGGGGTTCTCGCTGACGAAGGGCCGCTCGATCAGGCGGCGGGCGGCGGCCTGGTGGGTGAGGCCGGCTGCCTGGGTGGCGAGCTGGGTGTCGAAGGCGTCCAGCAGGCTGACCGAGCGCAACAGGTGGCGTTCGTCGGGGGTGAGGTCGGCGAGCGTGCGGGCGATCAGGGCGCCGAAGTCGTGCTCGAAGTCGGCCGGTGTCGGGGTGTGGCCGGTGCGGCGGAGTTCGAGGAACCGCATGACGGCGAGGTCGAGGTAGAGCGGCAGCCCGTGGGAGCGGGTGGTGATGACGTCGCGGATCGGCGCGGGGATGAGCGGGGCGCCGTCGGTTTCGAGGCGGCGGGCGAGGTAGTCGTCGCAGTCCTCGGGGGCGAAGTCGCCGACCAGGACCTGCCGGCCGCGCGGCGGGGCGGTGTCGGGGAGGATGCCGCGGGCGTGGGGGATGCCGCCGGGCCGGGAGGAGAGGGCGAGGCCGGGCCAGGCGGTGGGGCCGGTGTAGTCGAGCTGGCCCTGGAGGGCGGGCTCGGACCACTGCAGGCGGGCGCGGCCGGTGATGACGAAGAACGCGTTCGGCATCAGCCACACGACGCGCTGGATGAGGCGTTCGAGGTCGCGGTGGGTGCGGTCGCCGACGTCCTCGAAGGTGTCCAGCAGGATCACCGGCGTCACCTTCTTGTCGGCCGGGAGGCGGTCGAGCTCCCAGGCGAGCAGGTGCGGGTAGAAGGAGAGCGTCTCCAGGTCGGGTTCGGCCTCCAGCAGGTCGGCGAGCCGGAAGCAGGAGGCGAGCGCCCGCACGGTTTGCCGGCGTTCACGCAGCGCGCGGACCAGGGAGCCGGTGACCTGCCCGACGGCGCTGCCGACGGTGCCGGGCAGGAGCAGGGCCTGGGCGACGTCGGCGAGCGCGGACTGCACCTGCTGCGGCATCGTCTTGCCGAACTTCGCGGCGAGCCCGCCGCGCTGGAGGTACGCCTCCAGCGGCTCGCCCGGGTGCTGGTGCTCCCAGTAGCGGCGCAGCGCGATGTCGAAGGCGGGCAGGGGGCGGCCGAGGGCGGCGAGGGCGGCCCGGAGGGTGAGGACGAGATGCTCGAAGTCGCCGCCAGCCGACCGGGAGAGGTCGATCCGGACGGGCAGGATCCTGCTGCCCGAGGGCCAGGCGGGCTCGCCCCACTGGGCGGGGCGCTGCTCGGCGCCGGCGAGCGCGGCTTCGAGTTTCCGGGACAGGGTGGTCTTGCCGATGCCGCCGATCCCGTGGAACACGAGCACGTTGTCGCGCGGCGCCTCGAGATCCTCCACGTCGAAGCCCGGCCCGGCGACGCGGACCAGGTGCTCGGCGAGCGCGGCCGCGACCAGTTCCCACTGCGCCTGCCGGTTGGTGAACGCCTCCGCCGTCGACACGCCCCGGTCGTTGCTGCTGAACAGCGCCCGCAGATCCCGTTCCGCCACGCCCGTCCCCCGAATCCGTTGATCAACAGGCCCAACCTACGCGCTGTGAGCGGGCCTTCACCTCCAGCATCTCCCGATCGGGGGCATGTCCGCAGGACACCTTCACGCCCTTCGCGGGGCGGTCGGCGTGGCGCAGGCACAGGACGAAGAGGGACGTTGAGGAGAATGACGAGTCCCATTTCAAGATCAACTCAAGAAGGGTGGTCAGCGTGACAGACCCCGATGGGCTCGATTTCTCCGGCCTGGAAGGCGGCGCCGAGGAGCAGGCCGCGGACGCGGTGCGGGCAGTGGTGAGCTGGTACAACACCCAGCTCCTCGCCGAGCAGCGCTCGCCGGTGCCCGATGAGGAGCGGATCGAGGAGCTGCGGTCCGGCCGTCAGGCCGCGCTCGCCGACCAGCAGCAGCTCGCGACCGCCGACTCGCAGGAGGCGGCGCGGATCACGGAGGTCTACGCGGCGCGGCTGAAGGAACTCGACGCGTCGTAGGCCGGCTCCCTCAGCGGAACGGGCAGGGACCAGAGGGTGGGGTGCGGCCGGTCGAGGCGGACCGGCTGCATCCCGGGCGGCATCAGCGGGCGGGCGAGGGTGACCATCTCCTGCAGTTCGTCGCGGTGCTGCGGGAGCGCTCGCCACAGACCGTGGTGGAGGCGGAAGAACGCCGCGGCCTCCTGCTCGGTGTACGGGCGGGCCCGTTCCGCCGCCAGGGCCCACGACGCGCTCCCGGCGCCGCCGGCCTCGTGGCGCAGCAGGGCCCGGCCGTCCCGCCGGATCACCGTGATCGCGGCGATCGCCGGATGGCGCTCGGCGGCGGTGACGACATCGGTGAGCGCGTGGAAGCAGGTCCGGTGTCCCGACCGCGTGGTGAACCTGGGGGTGAGACCGATCTGCAGGGACCTGGCGTAGCGCAGCGCGGTGGCCTGACGGCTGTCGGCCTCCCGGACGGCCAGGACCACGAGCTCGACCGGGTAGCCGCCGGCCGCGTACGGCAGCACGCTGTTGAACAGTTCCTCGACGCTGCCCGGTGCGCCCTCGATCAGGACGTCACCACGTCGCTCCCGCACGTACTGCTCGGCCTGGGTGAACCAGGCCCGGTAGTCCGCCCGGATCGCCGCACCGGCACGGCGGGGGTCCTCACGCAGCAGCCGCAGGTAGTCCGGGTGCTGGGCCTTGAGGTCGTCGCCGATCAGGTGGATCGTGCCCGGCCGCATCGCACGCCGCACCATCCGCGCGGCCAGCAGCTTGCCCGCCCCGGGCTGCCCCAGCACGTAGACGGCGCGCGGATCGGGCCGGGCGATGATGCCGCTCAGGTACGACGGGGCGATCAGCTCGTCGAAGACCCACCGGTGCTCGTCGGCGGAGAGGCGGTGGTAGTCGACGCCGGGCGCTCGCCGCCGGGGCTGGGCGATACGGCGGACCGGCTCGGCGAGCGCGGCCGCGCGCCGGACGTCCCGGTGCACGGCCAGGCGCTCGTCCTCGGGCAGATCCCGGTGCACCCGCACCTCAGCCCGCGTGAGCGCCTGGTGGAAGACGGCCGTCTCCTTCGCGCTCCAGGGCCGGCGCTGCTCGTACACCACGGCCCGGTCCGCGGCCGTCCGGCGCCGCCACGTGCCGTCGAGCAGTTCGTTGTCGTACAGCACGGTGCCGTCGCGGGTCACCACGGTGATCCGGTCGGCCAGGTGCTCGGCCTCGATGACCGCCAGCGTCCCCGGTAGCCCCTCGACGCATGTGTCGAGGTTGTCCCAGGCCACATACCGAGGGCCCTCGCCGCCGGCCGCCCCGTCCAGAAGGCGGTCCAGGGTCCCGAGCTGGCTCCATGCCTGTGCGGTCGCGACCACGACGATCTCGATCCGGTGGCGGGAGCGCCGGTAGGCAGCCGAGGAGGTGCGGAACTCGTCCGCGTCGGCGAGGGCCGATTCGACGACCGCGTCGAACCGCCGCGCGCGGACGCACTCCTCGACCTCGGCCTGCCAGCGGCTGGTGTCCGGCCGCACCGCGGCACCGGCGGTACGGATGTCGGCCGCCAACGCCGCGGCGTACGCGCGGTGCGTGTGCTTGTAGAGGTCGCGGCACACCCGTACGGCACCGCCGCGCCGCTTCAGGGCCGCTTCCACCAGGTCTGCGATTGCGGTCTTCCCGGCTCCGGGCTGGCCGGCGACGACTACGACGACCGGCCGCCCCTGCGGCACAGCCCCCCGGATCCACCGCGGTAGCCACTTGGCCAGGACCCGCTGATGCTCAGCCTCGTCGAGCTCCAGCACGGCGCGGCCGTTCACCAGTTCCTCCCCTTCGTCCACGTGATGGGTACGGGTACGGGTGCGTACCCGTACCCTGATCCTATGGGAAGGAGCACCATGTCTGACGCCAACGTGAGAATCCCCGAAGAGGCCCGGGACCGCCTGGCCGCCGTAGCCGCCGCTGAGGGCCTGTCCCTGCGCGCCTACCTCGCCCGGCTGGCCGAGACCGTATTGACCCCAGCCGAACGCGCCGAACGGGCCGACCAGGCCAAGGCCGCCCTGCGCGCCTGGACCGGCTACAACCCCACGGCCAGTAAGGAAGCCGCCCTGGACGACGAACTCGACCGCCGCCTCGCCCAGGTACAGCGCCCGTGACCGAGCCCATGCACATCGTCCTCGACGAGACCGCGATGACCGCCGCCGGCACCGGCAGCGTCCTCGCCTCCCGCCTCATCCACCGCGCCCACGCCGAAGCCGGCTGGTACCTCTACGCCCCCGCCTGCGCGCTCGTCGAAGCCGACCGCACCCGTCCCGGCACTGCCGAGCACCTGGCGGCCCTGCCCGGCATCACCGTCCTCGACCTCGACCTGCCGGCCGTCCTCGCCATCGCCCAGCAGGCCACCTGGGCCCAGGCCCACGCCCAGCACGCCGCCCAGCCCACCCCTGACCGGCCCGACGGCGCGGTCATCGCCACCACCACCCCCGAACGATGGAAAGGCGAGCTTGTTCGCGTCCTTGACCTCACCCCCTGAGGGCGGCCGTCTCTGGCGCCCGCGCGCTGGCGCCAGAGACGGCATGGGGCTGGTGGACCGGGCAGGGCTGACGTGTGGCTACTGCCGTCCTGCCGCTGCTGCGCATGCTGCCGAGCAGAACTGGGGCGGCACCTTCGGACCCGCGCCGTTCTGGAGCGTCGCACCGCAGGCACAGCGCCCGCCGGCGAGCTTCTGGATGCGGCGGCGGGCTGCCTCGGACACCCGCATCAGCCGGAAGTATTCGGTGTCCATCGCGTTCTGCACCTGTACGGCCTGCTCGCCGAAGTACACGACGTCGACCATGTCCGGCCGTTCGTAGGCCGACGCGATCAGCGCGGCCTGGACCGGGAAGAAGGCGCACTGGGCTTCGGCGGCCGCGATCAGCTGGTCGCCCTCTTCGCCCAGCGGCACGGCGGCGGGGTTCCGGGCGCTGAACTCCTCATGCTGGGCGTTCCCCCACGCTGTGGCCATCTCGACGAGCTCGTCCTCGGACCGCTCGGCGAGGTGCCGGGGGGCGCAGTAGGGGATCGAGTGCACCGAGACCGGACTGAGTTCGCAGCCGGGGACGCGGCACCGCTCGGTGACGTAGTCGTCCTGGGAGAGGACCATCTCGAAGCGGCGGCCGTCGCACGCCACGATCAGCGAGTGGAAGCCGTTACGGGACTCCAGCTCCAGCTCGGTGGACCTGCTGGCGGGTGCCAGCAGACCGAGGAGCAGCATGACGGCCGAGTACGGCACCGGCCCGCCCAGCGGGGCGAAGTCGAACATCTCCGGTGCCCACTCAGGGACGACGACCGGGTGCTCGCCGGTCCAGTCCGGCGCGGTTCCGCACGCGGTGAGCAACTCTCCAAGGGTGAACGGCCCGGGCCGGCTTCCGTCCTGGGTCTTGCGGAGCTCGGCGGTGTACTTGCCCCCGGTCTCGCGCTGGGCCTGGCGGGCGCGCTGGGCGGCGGTGTTCTGGTGACGCGGCATCGGTCTTCTCCGGACTCCACGGGCATGCCCACGCTGCCCGTCGACGAAGAGGAACGGCGTCGGGGCGACGCGGGCCCCGAAGGACCTTGGCCGTTTGCGGGACGACGGCGTGGGCGTCGGCCTGCGGCGGGTGGCGGTGCGCGTCCAGCCGAGGGCACCGTAGCGCACCAACCGGAGGTCACGCCGGGAGCCGCTCCATCTGGTTGCCGTGGCAGTCGAACGTGCCACTCACAAGCAGCCCCTCAGGACTTCTGCGTGCCGGCAGGCGCGGAGTCCAGGGAGTCGAGGAGATCTCCGAAGCTGATCTTCTCTTCGTCGTACTCGAAGGTCATCGCGGCGGCGAGCGCTGCCCACCGGTCGGCGTTCCGGCCGCAGCGGTCCAGCAGGATCTGCAGCGCGACCTCGGGTTCGCTGCGGGAGAGGACGTCGTCGGCGGGGATCTGGAGCAGGTGCTCCAGGGTGTGGTGGCGGGACTTGACCACGGCCCGGTAGATCTCGGAGCGCGAGAGGAAGTCGCCGGTCGCGGGGGAGTCGAGCCAGGACTGCAGGACGGCTGCGGGATCGGGGTGCTGGTCGAGTTCGTCGTCGCTCACCAGGCGCAGCACCCCGTCATCTTCGTCCTCGTCGGCCGGGACGGCCGCCGCCGCGGTCAGGAGCCAGTCGGGGCCGCCGGCCCTCTCGATGATCCAGGCCAGCTCCGCGGGGTGCAGGCCGTCCAGGATGTCGGTGACGGCCGTGTGCGGGGTGTGCGGGTTGGCGGCGAGGGCGGCCAGGGCCTGGACGCGGCGGTGCTCGTGGTGGCGTTCCAGGAGCCGGACCGGGCGGTCGTGGTCGGGATCGGCGTTGTCGAGGACGCGGATCAGGGTCCGGCTCGGCGCGGGGGAGACGACGGCCGGCTGCTCCAGCCGGGCGAGCTGGGCGCAGGCCCCGGCGAGATGGTC
The DNA here is from genome assembly GCF_044541975.1 of Streptomyces sp. NPDC085460. Lineage (NCBI taxonomy): Bacteria > Bacillati > Actinomycetota > Actinomycetes > Kitasatosporales > Streptomycetaceae > Streptomyces > Streptomyces sp. NPDC085460. The sequence goes on along the minus strand of NZ_JBITTO010000020.1, from coordinate 26,974 downwards.
GGGGTTGGCGCTGAGGAGGGCCAGGTCCTCGGCAAGGCGCAGGACGCGGCCGTCGAAGTCGTAGTCGCCGTCCTGTTTCTCGGGCGGGCTGAGCAGCCGGCCGTGGGTCACGAGGGCGTCGGCGGCCGCGTGCAGCTGGTCGGCGGCCAGGGCCGCGAGGCGGGGGTTCTTGTGGACGCGGTTAGCGATGTGGTGCAAGGTCCTGCGGGCCGTGACCTGCGGGTTGGGCAGTTCGGCCAGCTCGGGCAGGCACAGGGCCGGGAGACAGGCGCGCAGCAGTTCTTCGCTCAGAGCGGGAGGCGGGTCGGCGGGACGTTCCTCGCTGTCCGGGTCGGTGCCGGCGGCGCGGAGGCGGGCGTCCTCGAGGGCCTGGGTCTCGGCCTGGTCCAGCAGCAGGTGCTGGACGGCCGCTCCGAGCGTGGAGTGTGCGGCGAGCTCCGCCCACCGCTCGGGGCACCGGGCCAGCATCGCCCAGCCGCGGCTGTGGCCGGTCAGGTCCAGCGACCAGTCCTTCGAGAACTCGGACACGGCCTCCCAGCCCTCTTCGGGCTCCGGGTGGAGCAGGAACGCGGCGAGCGGGGTCAGGCACGCTTCCAGGACGGCGTCGAACAGTTCCTGCGGCACGGGCGGGACTGTCGCGTCTGCGGCGCCGCAGGTGTAGTGGTCGGGATCCCAGTCCCGGACGACATGCCCCACCTCGTGGCTGGAGAGCCGGGGCAGGAGCGCGATGGCTGCCTCGACCTGTCCGGGGTGGCGTGCCAGAGCTGAGACCAGCCCGGCCCAGGCCCTGCGGTGGCGCAGGATGACGGGCACGTCGGCGGCGGTCACCGTGCCCGCGGCGGCCAGGGCGGTCAGCGTCTTCTCGTCGGCGTGCACCAGGAGCCGGCCGCGCAGCCGCTTGGCCGACGTCCGGGCCAGCAGCGCGGGCAGTGCGGCCGTGAGAGCTTCCTCCCGCCACCGGTCGGCCCCCGACTCGAAGCCGGTCGGCATCGACGCCGGCGTGCACAGAGCCTCGATCACCGTCTTGAGGGCCTCCTTGGGAAGGTCCTCGCTCATCGCGAGCTCCCGCCACAGCGGGTACGTACGAACGTTGACCATTCTCGGATCCCCTCCCATTCCTGACCGGGCGTCACCACCTGGTCGCCGTGGAACGACCGTACGGCGCACCCGGGCCCGAGCGGGGCTTGATCCACGAAGTCACCCCGCCGTGCGCTCTGCTGCCGCCCGGCGCCGTGTGCCGATGCCGATGGGCGCGGGCCCGCCGCCGCCCCACCTGCTTCTTCTACGCTCCCCAGCCGCTCGGTGTGCCGGTCCCGCCGGTCCCGCCGTCCTGGTCGTCGCCGTCGTCGTCCGGCTCGGGGGTGACGCGGTCGTCGAGGGCGATGGTGACCCGCTCGCCGTCGCCGGGGCCAAGGCGGGTCAGGCGCTGCTTGATCCGCTCGTAGAGCGTGGCGGCGAGCTCATGGTCGCCGCTGCCGTCCGGGGTGGAGCTGGTGACGGTGTGCAGGCTGATCAGCAGGGCGATCAGGGAGCGGCCGGACAGTGGGGCGAAGACGCGCTCGTCGGCCTCGTCGGTGACGCGCGGCGGGACGCGGAAGTGGGGGTGGCCGGCGGTACGGGCGGTGAGGAACTCCCAGGTGTCGCGGTGGCAGCGCAGGTCGGCGGAGGAGATCCGGGCTGCGGTCCGCAGCAGCGCGGTGTGCTCCTCGTCAGGCTGGACCGGTTCGGCGGTCTCGGCGGGGCGGGCCTGGAGCTCGTCGACGATCCTCCGCAGCCCGGCGATCTCCTGCGTGAGGGAGGCGAAGCCGTCGCGGGTCGCTTCCAGCACGGTGGCGAGCTCGTCCCGGACCTGTCCGGCGACCTCGAGGACCGCCGCGTGGGCAGCCTGGCGCAGCTGCTCGGCGCCGTCCGGCTGCTCTTCGGCCGTGGCGGCCGGGGTGGTGAGCTGCTCGACCAGGGGGGTGAGCTCCTGGGCGAGGACCTCGCGGACGGCCTGGCGCACGGACTCCTCCGACAGCGCCGGGGCGGTCGCCTCCGGCGTGGTCTCGGCGGCCGGTTCCTCCCCGGCCGTGCCGCCGTCCGGCTCCTGCGTCTCGACCGCGTCGACGCTCTGCGCCCCGGACTCTCGCCCGTCGTCGGTCCCCGGCCCGGAGGCGGGCGCCGGCACCGAGGGGGAGGCGACGGTGGGGTCTTCGTGGCCGGGGCCGCGCTGGACGGGGATCGGCTGCGGAAGAGGCGTGCCCGGGCTGTCGGCCTGGGAGGAGCCGGGGCCGGCGGGTGCCAGCGGGGCGAGGGTGAGGGCGTTGATGTGGTTGAGGGTGGTGCGCAGCTCGGTCAGCTCGGCGCGCAGCAGGCCGGTGACCTCCTCGGTCTTGCTGGCGAAGAGGTCGCCGGAGGCGGGCTTGACCGCCCTGTTGACGTCCTTGCGTAGCAGGTTGAGCTCGTCGAAGACCTGGGTGAGACCTTCCGTGACGGCCCGGGAGGTGGCCGCCTGGGCGTCACGGCCGGATTCGTCGATCTTCTCGACGCTCTCGGTCAGGGCCTCGCGCAGGCTTTGGTCCCCGTGCAGGACGGCGTTGTGCAGCATGGAGACCATCTCGGCGAAACCGGAGGTCCGGGCCATCTCTCCCCCAAATGTTGCTTTAAGTAGCTGATCGCTTCCGCTGCGTATGGTGCCTGAGAGGGGAGACCGCCCGGGGCGCAACCGGCCAACTGCTCTCAGGAGAGAGGAGATTGGCTACTCCGTTACTACGAGGTGGCCGGTTCCCTGCCGTTCGGGGGCGCGCGCCCCGCCCCGCCCGCAGGTGTCACAGCCCTTCGATTTCATGGGGCTGGTGCGGTGCGTGAGCTGCGGCTACGGTCGCCCCAACGGCGCAGCACCGAAGGTGCCGGGCACAGGGAGGGGAACGTCATGAGCAGCGACATCGGGTGGGGATACGGCGACTCCGGCTGGGGTGTGGACGCTCCCGAGCGGAACCGCCGGCGCGCGGACGTCGGCTGGGGCTTCGACCCCGAGTGGGGCGCCCAGGGCGACACCGGCTGGGTCTGACCCGCCGCCGGAGCGAGCTGCCGACCGAGGAGGAGACCTTCATGGAGCGCTGCGGGTTAGCCGTCGCCCTGGCCGCCGAGGACATCGAGCGGTGGAGCGCCGTGGAGTACGCCGCGTACGAGGTCGAACCCGTGCTGGAGTGCTTGCTGACGCCCCTTCACGGAGGGGACCACGCCTCGCTCGTGCAGTCCAGCCTGACGCCCGGCCGGGAGTGGTGGGCGATGTGGGAGACCGGCAGGCCGTACCGGATCGCGCTCCTTCCCTGCTGCACCGTCGAGAACGGGATCGCCGACGGCGAGCCGGTCACCTGCGACTTGTACGCCTGTCACGGCGGCGGGCACGACTGGAGCAGCTGACCGGGCCCGCGCTCCGGCCGGTCGCCGGATCCTTCGCCGGACTGCGCACCGAGATGCCGGGCCGGCTGCGCGCGCCCGCCCGATGCGCGTCGAGCCGGCGGCCTTGGAGGCTGCCGGCTCGGCGTCGTGGTCCGGGGGCACTCCGGGGCCACGGTGTCCCTGAGTCATGCCATGCGGTACAGGGGCGTGGTCGGATCCTCGCAGCGCGGCGGGATGCGGGCAAGCCAAACTGGTTTGCGGATGGGTGTTTATAAGATCGCCAAGCGGCGAGGGCACCCGCCGCCAATCCGAACGTGTGGACGGTAGTGCGTACGTGCTGGTCGCAAGGGTGAGGCGCGGCCGGAGCATGATCTTTTAGCTGTGGTTCGCCCCGATACGGCTCCAGGATTTCCTGGAGAATCCAGGTTTTCCAGGTGAGATGGGCGTGAAGGAAGTCCGCCCATTCGTCGTAACGCCCCGTCACGAGGTGGCACGATCTCTGTCACCGCGACAAGGGCAGGGCACGCCCCGCGGGATGCAGTGCGGTACAGCCGCGGAGCCGATCCGGCTCCGCGGCACACCGGTTCGGCCGCCTCCCTGTACGGCCGGACCCATCGACGAAGGGTGTACCCCCATGAGGATCATCACGCGCCGCCACACGCGGCACCTGCTCTTCCCCGACGCGGTCGTCATCGTGGTCGTGGCCGTCATCGCGCTCCTCCTGGCGCGCACCGGGACGCCGCCCCTCGACTCCGTCCTGTTCGCGGCCGGCGCGGGCGCGGCCGGGGCGCTGACGGTCCGGCTGACCACGAGCGGGGCGCTGACCCGGCTCGTCCGCTCCACCGTGGCTGGCGTCCAGGCGTCCTCGCAGGTCTGACCCATGCAGGACAAGCCGTACCGGGCCCGGCGCCTGAAGTGGATACGGCGGCCCGACAGCCCCGTGGGCCAGCTCGCCCAGGCGCTGCGGGACGCCCGCCAGGCCAAGGGCCTGACCCAGGCCCTGGCCGCGAAGGAGATGGGCTTCTCTTCCTCGACCGTGCAGCGGGCGGAGGCCGGGGAGAAGCCCCCGGAGAAGTACGTGGTGGACCGCTACGTCGAGCGCCTCGGCCTCGACGCCGCGCAGGCCGAGCAGCTGTGGGCGGCGGCGTCCCGTCCGGCCGGGCGGCAGCGGCGCACGCTCACCCCCGCGCCCGCGCCGCACCTGGTGGAGTCCGAGCAGGACCTCGGCAACGCGCTGCGTCGGGCCTGCGAGGAGAGCGGGGACAAGCCGCCGTCGATGGCGGAGATGGAGCGGCGGGCCGCCGTCGCCTACCAGGAGGACAAGGAGCACTTCGCGTTCCTGTCGCGCAGCGCGGCGAACCGGATCTACAACCGGCGTCAGCTTCCCAGCAGCGTCCGGCAGCTCCGCTCCTACCTGTACGCGTGCGAGGTCCCCGCGCGTCAGTTCCGGGAGCTGGTCGCGGCCTACCTGAGGGTCAAGGCCAAGGAGCACGAGGAGGCGGTGGCCAAGAAGAGGGCGGCGAAGGAAGCCCGGGAGCGCTGGAGCGGGTGGGCGGGGCGCCGCCAGGCCGAAGACGCTCTGCGGGCGGCCGGCCTCGACCCGGTCGAAGCGCCACCCCGCTCTCCCGACACACCCTGGTCGGCGCGCTGTCGCCGCTGTGGCCACGTGAGCCGGGTCCGGCTGACCCGCGTCGTCCGGGACCGTGCAGGCTGCCCCTTGTGCAGCCTGGACCGCGAAAGACGGCTCATCGGCCCGGCCCGGAAGCGGCCCGGCCACTTCGACTGCGCCACCTGCTAGAAGCCGGCGCCCGCCTCAACTCCGTGTAGGCCCCGTCAGGACGGGGCCTACACGGACCCGGCCGAACCGGCTTGCACCCCGCCTTCGGCGGTCCAGTGCTTCACCGGGTACACCACGCTGCCGGCGACGGCGGTGAGGGTGAGAACGGCATCGGCCTGGCCCCACGTCCCGAGCCACTGCGTGAACTTCCGGTCCGCCGTCTCGAACTCGGGCCAGGCGCCGAAGAGGGCTGGCCCGCCCCGGCGGAAGCGGAGCACGACCTCGTACGTGACGCCCTCGCCCTCGAGACCGGTGCTGTCCACGGTGTGCCTTCCTGCGCTGATCGGGATGCCGGAGTCCGGCGGAACGACGTCGGCATCATGGGCGCGACCCCATCGGGCACCTCCAGCGTGGCACACCGGCCGCTCCCCGCCGCGGGCCAGCCTGCCCGATCGTGCGGCCGCAGGGGCGGCGGGGGCAGGCCGACGGTGCTGCAAGCGGCCGGACGGCTACGGCCTGGTGGCGATGACGGCTTCGATGGGGACGGTGTTCTCGAAGGTGCCGTTCGGGCTGAACGCGGTGAGCTCGCGACGCAGGCGCTGGTCGAAGGCGGTCTGCCGGGGGCCGAGGACGGCGGGGCTGGAGTAGGAGAAGGAGTACTGCAGGCCGACGAGCTCGTCCAGGGTGCGGGTGAAGGTCTGGTCCCAGCGGGCGGTCTCGATGCGGGAGAACGCGGAGCGGGCCAGGGCGTCGTCCCGGCCTTCGGCGGGGTGGGCGGCGGGACCGTGCTTCTGGCGGTAGCCGGGTCCGATGATGTCGGTGCAGACGCTCTCGATGATGCTGAGCCACGCCGGCCTGGGCGCACTGGCCCGGGGGCCGGTGGAGACCAGGGCGATCCCGCCTCCGGGGCGGATGAGCGTGTCGAGGTCGGCCAGGAGGCGGTCCTGGTTCATCCACTGGAAGGACTTGCCCATCGTGCACAGGTGGAGCGGGGGCAGACCCATGCCGGTGAGGCCGGCGGCGTCGCCGCACGCCCAGGTGATGTTCCCGGCGCCGTACGCGGCCGCGGCCTTGCGGCCCTCGCGGATCATCGCCGGTTCGATGTCGACGGCGTGGACGTGGCCGGTCCGTGCGGCGAGAGGGAGGGTGATGGTGCCCGGTCCGCAGCCCAGGTCGAGGACCGTCTGGGTCCCGTCGAGGCCGAAACGGTCGGCCAAGAGGGTGAAGAACTCCTCCGGGTAGTGAGGGCGGAAGGCGGCGTAGTGGTGCGCGGCGGAGGCGAAGGTCATCACGGGGTGGTGCTCCTTCCGGGGCGGGTGGCGACGAGGACTTCGGTGCGGATCACCTCATGGAAGAGGCCCGAGGGGTCGTGGTCGAGGAGGGCGCGGCGCAGGTCGCGGGTGAAGGCGTCCAGGCGGTCTCCGAGGAGGGCGGGGGTGGAGTAGGAGTTGGACAGCTGCAGGCCGACGAGCTGGTCGAGGTCGCGCGTCACGTGCTGGTCCAGGGACGTGAGCTCAACGTAGGAGAACGGCGAGCGCTCCAGGGTGTCGGTGAAGCGGTCTTCGGGCTCGGGGTAGGTGCCGGTGCCGGCGCGGCGTACGGGCCCGAGGTAGGCGGTGCGGACCTGCGCGATGACGGGCGCCCACGCGGGCAGGGGCGTCGTGCCGGGCGGCCCGGCGGAGGCGATGACGATGCCGCCGCCGGGGGTGATGAGCTGGTCGAGGTCGGCCAGGACGCGGGGCCGGTCGAACCAGTGGAACGACTTGGCCATGACGCACAGGTCGATCGGGGGCAGGCCCAGGGCGGTGATCTGGGTGGAGTCGCTGTTGACCCACTCGATGTTCGTGACGTTCCGTTGGGCGGCGAGGCGGGCGCCGGCGGCGAGCATCCCGGGCTCGGGGTCGATGGCGTAGAGGCGGGCGACGTGGGGCGCCAGCGGCAGGGCGGACATGCCCGGGCCGCAGCCCAGGTCCATGGCCGTCTGGGTGCCGTCGAGACCGAACCGCTCGGCCAGGAGCGCGAAGAACTCGTCGGGGTACCAGGGGCGGAAGCGGACGTAGTGCTCCGCTGCCGACGCGAACAGAGCGGTCGGGTCTGCAGTCACGGCGGGCCTTCCTTCGCGGGCAGGGTTATCGGGCGAGGGTGGCGAGGTAGGACTCGGCGGCGGTCCAGGGGGTGAGCTCGATGCCGAAGCCGGAGCGGGGCCCGTCGGTGGTGTGGACGAGCCGGCCGGAGAGGTAGACGGTGTCGCCGGTGCGGAACGCCCCGGTGTAGGCGCCCAGGTAGGAGCGCATGTGGGTGATGCGGCGGGCGAAGATCTCGGGGTCGTCGACGGTGGACTGGATGACGGTGTCCACGCCGATCCCGTACAGCGCCGGCGTGGCCAGGCCCTGGGCGTCGTCGGTGACGGTGGCGACGACGCTGATCGCGCCGACCTCCTTCGTGGTGACGCCGGTGAACGTGGCGTCACCGTCGTCGCGCAGCGGTTCGCAGTTGATGTGCGCGTCGGCCCCGGCCGTGAGTCCCTGCAGTTTGCGGGTCTCCTGGCGCATCAGGACGTCGAAGGAGCTGCCCGTCATGTACTTGGCGCGGCGCAGGTACAGCCGGGTCAGCGCGTCGCCCTCATACGGGCGTATCAGGGTTCGGTCGGAGAACAGTTCGCGGGCGGCTTCGTAGCCCCGGGGCCCGTAGCAGACGAGGTCGACGTCGGAGCGCGCGTTGAAGCAGCCGACGAGGAACGAGCCGGTCACACCGACCACCTCCTGGGCACCCAGTTCGACGACGCGGTCGATGACGGCCTTCAGGTCCCGGGAGACGGCGAAGCCGCCGAGGAGCTCGGGCGCCTGGTGCAGGACGGCCAGGGCGTGGCGGCAGGAGTAGTGCCGGACGACGTCGTGGCGGGGCACCCCGGTGATGACGCAGCCGATCGTGTCGGAGTACAGGTAGCACTCGGGCCGGTCGGCGAGGATCCCGAACGCCTTGGAGACGACCGTGTTCTGCCGGTAGGTGCGCCCGAATAACTGCCGGTCGCCCTTGTCGTCCGGGTAGTACTTCACGTACCCGAGGTAGTGGGTGGGCGGGTGGACGTCGCCGATGACCTTGAAGACCACACCGTGGCGGTCCAGGAGGTAGTCCCGGTCACGCACCGCCGGTACGGCAGTGCTCAGGCTGAGCGGCGAAGTCGTCGAGGCTGGGGAAGGCGGCGGTGTCGATACGGCCGGTGCGCTCATACTGCTCGACTCCCATCGTGAACAGGGTGCGGCGGTAGTTCCACTTGGTGACCTTGCCGGTGTTCGTGAGGTCGGCCGGCTTCATGAGCGCGAGGAAGAACAGCGCCTTGATGAGCAGGAACTCGCCCAGGTGCCGGCTCGGGCGGCTGCCGAGGACGTGCAGGGCGGCTTCGTCGAGCGTGGCCGTGTACCGCTCGCGCTGGGCGGCGGTGGCGTAGTAGCCCTTGGTGCCGCCCTTGAAGGCGATGATCTCCAGGGCCGGGTAGGTGTCGTAGCCGACCGGGGCGAGGCCGTGGTGCTGCCAGTCGATGACTCCGGCGGCGAAGGCGTTGGGCAGGCCGTAGTCGTAGTGGGCCCAGCACATCGGCGTGTGGGCGAGCCGGTCCAGCGCGCTCTCCAGCACGGCGCGGTTGCGGGGGGTGTCGAGGTCGGGGTTCTCGGCGAAGACGTTGCCCGTCCACCCCGCCTTGGTCACCCAGGTGTCGAGTGCGTCGCGGGTGGCCGGCTCGGGGTGCTTGGCCTGGGCGGCGAGCAGCCGGGCGCCGACGGCCGCGGCCTCGTCGACCACCTCGTCGGGCATCGGCCCGTAGGCGCCGCCGACGGCGTTCCAGGCCGCGTCGTGCAGCGAGGCCGGCCCGAGCGAGGGCTCCACGAAGAAGAACTCCGCGCCGTCGAAGCCGGTCTCCAGGACGGCCGGGACGGGGTAGCCCAGGGCGGCGATCCGCTGCTGGAACGCTCCTTCCGCCTCGAGCTGGCTGTCCCCGGTGCGCCGGTAGCGGGAGCGGTCCTGGTTCACCCAGACGGCGCCGTCGGCCGCGGTCCGCTTCTTGACGAACGTCCATTCATCTTTCATCGCTTTTCCTCTTTTCTCGGGAGGTATCGGGGCTTATCGTTCGGCGGCATGAGACTGGCGGTGGTACGGCACGCGGAGTCGGTCGAGAACGCCGACAAGTACAACGGCTTCTACCAGGACCCCCGCCCGTGGGCGGGCGCGGCGGCGCACGCCCTGTCGCGGGATGTCATCGGGTTGACGGTCCGGGGCTTTCGCCAGGCGGCGTGGCTGGGCGAGACCCTGCCGCAGGTAGTGGGAGAGGGCCCGGCGGTGTTCGTCTCGCAGTACCGGCGGGCCCGGGACACCGCCGAGCTCGCGATGCCGGGAATCCAGGCGGAGGTCACGGGGCTGCTGAACGAGCAGCACTACGCCGACGCCACCTACATGACGATGCGGGAGCTGTTCGCCACCTTCCCCGACGGCGCGGACGACCGCCGCAACCGCAAGCACCTGTGGACGCCGCCCGGTGAGGGCGGCGAGTCCCTGGCCGTCGGTGTCCACGGGCGGGTGACCGCGTTCCTGGCGCTGCTCTCGTCCGGCGCCGTCGAGGCCGGCCGCAGCGTGGTCGCCTTCACCCACCACACCACGATCCTCGGCCTGCGCGCCGTCCTGGAGCAGCGCCCGGTGACCGAGGTCGTCGAGGAATCGCGCGCCCGCAAGCTGCCCAACGCCGCCGTGCTCGTCTACCGGGCGGCTACGGGTGGATACGAGCTGGAGCAGGTCATCGAGCCTCCCGCGTAAGGAGAGACCGTGCGCATCGCCTTCTTCAACGGCCCCGTCCAGAACGGCGACTTCACCTTCACCGACAAGCCCGGCAAGGCCGTCGGCATCCGCGCGGCCGCCGCCCTCAACGCCATCCTGGGCGAGGGCGTGGTCCCGCACCTGTGGAACACGGTCACCCTCGAAGGCGACCTTCGCCACCAGGCGGAGCTCGCCGCCGGCGCGGACCGGCACCAGCACGAGCAGGCCCGCATCCGCGCGAAGTACCCCGCCGGCGTGCTGCCCGCGGCGGGAGTGCTCACCGACGCGGACCCGGCCGTCGCCGCGCTGGCCCACGACATGATCCGCGACCACCTGGAGACGGGCGTCCTGAGCGTGGAGGAGGCGGCCACCGTGGTGTGCTCGTCCTGCGACCACATGGCGGGCGTCGGCTCGCCCGCCTGCAAGGCGTGCGGCAGCACCGACCTGGTCAAGAAGGTCGCGCCCCAGCTGACGGCCCGCCGCCCCGCCGGCGCTCCGGTCCTTCGCCCGGACGAGGTCCACGGGCGGCGCCTGGCGCACCTGGAGAACATCGCCCGCAACGTCCCCGACCAGCTCATCCTCTCCCGCACCCGCGCGCACGGGATCAGCCTGGCGCCGTTCGGACTGGCCGGGACGGTCCTCGACCCCCGTGCCGCTCTGCACATCGCGGTCCTGGCCGCGGCCGAGCGGCACGGCGCCGAGCGCGCCGTCATGCTGGCCACCGAGACCGCGGCCGCGCACGTCGCCGCCTACGGCCTGCCGTTCAGGAACCACGGCGGCATCCGGCTGGGCTACGCCGTCCACGGCAAGGTGCCCTACGGCGACGTCCTGCTCGGCCGGCTCTACGAGGTCCACCGCCTGGGCGAGGCGCAGCGCGCGCTGTTCGAGGAGTGGTTCCTGCCGCTGTACGCGCTGCGCGAGCGGGGCGGCATCCACCCCGGCAAGCTGCCCGCGCTGGTGAAGTTCTTCCGCCGGGTCTGTCTGGCCCCTTCCGGCCCGGAGGCCGAAGGCCGTGCCGGTGAGGTGCGGCGTGCGGTGCGCAGCGGGGACATGGGCTGGCTGATGGACGCGCGTACGGTGACACATCTGCTTCCCGCCTTCCCCGGCCGGGACGCCGTCGGCCGGCGGCGGTGAACCTGGACCGGTCCGGCGGCGTCGCCCTTGAGAGCGATGGTGTTCCTCGAAAGTAGGGACGCCCCGATACGCTGTCAATACAGTTTGCATCTGCCCTGTCAGCGGTGACTGGTTCTCAGCAACCCGCGCTGTCAATACAGTTGAAGTCCTGGCTTGACACAGGATCAGGGCGCGAGCCAGGCACCGCCGCCGAGCCGGAGGACACACATGGACGCCAGCACGATCGCAGCGCAGCTACGGCAGAAGATCATCGAAGGTGAGTACCCGCACGGCAGCAAGCTCCCGACCGTGCGAGACCTCGCGGCAGAACATGGGGTGAGCCAGCAGACCGTATCCGCCGCCTACGCCGCGCTGGGCGCGCTCGGCCTGGTCCGCACCGACGCCCGCAGCGGAACCCGCGTCACGGCGTCCCGGCAGGCCGACGCCCACCTGGGCACCTTTACGCCCCCGGACCTGTCGGCCGCCCAGGCGTGGAAGCCCACCGTCCAGGGGACCGCGACGGAGGAGACGACGCTGGTACGCCAGCTCGACGCCCCGGCCCAGATGACGGCGTGGGGCATCAGCGAGGGCACGACCGTCGTCGAACGCACCCGCATCCGGTCGGTCGACGGGGTGCCCGTACAGCACAAGATGACGGTGATCCCCTACGAGATCGCCGCCAAGGTGCCCGACGGGTACGAAGGCATCCCGCCGATGCTCACCCCCGCCGGCGAGACGTCACCGAAGGCACCGGCCGGCACCCGCGTCGCCGACTGGCTCGGCTGGGACGTCGCACGCACCGAGTCGGTCATCACCGCCGAGCCGATGGATGACACCGTCTGCGCGGCCCTGGGCATCCCGGCCGGAGCGCCCGGCTTCCGGATCGTCGGCATCACCCGCGACTCCCGGGGCGGGACGGTGTTCGTGACGATCACCTCGGCACAGCTCCACCACCGCGTCACCCTCGACATCATCGGCTGATCAACAAGCTGTCCGAGAGCGATGCTCGACCCCAGCAGGACCGGACGGCGTCCGAGACACACGCAGGTGGAAGGCTGTGCCGAGGCCGCCATCCTCACGGGTGGGCGGAAGCCCGGCGGAAGGACTGCCGGACGGTCTGGCAGTGTCCCCGCGGCCGCGCGCGGCGTTGGGGACGGCATGGGGCTGGTAGACCGGGCAGGGCCTGGCATCGAGGAGCAGGCCGACCGGGTGGCGGAAGCGGCGTGCGAACTCGCCGACGCCGCGGCCGGGTCCGACTGGAGCGCGGCCGCCGCCGACGACGCCCTGGTCGCCATCGACACCCTGACCGCCGCGCTCGCCCAGATCGCCCCGGACGTGGGCGAGGCACTGGCCGCGGTGACGGCGGCGACGACCAGGGCCCGCCTCCGCCTGGGTCTGCCCGCCGATACCGGGCAGGAGCCGGACCGTGCGGCGGCGGCGCCGGGCGTGCCCGGCCCGCGTACGGGACGCCGGCCCCGGCGGCGCGGCCTCGGCCCCGGTGCGCAGGGCATCTTCGACCGGCCTTCGCGGTGAGCTGGTAGAAGCGCGCTCCGCCCACTCACCATCACACTCACCACCGGGCTTACCACCGCAGGTCACAGGCCCGTGGTGAGTGTGCCGGGGCAACTCTTGCGGGCCCGGGAGCTTCCCGGCCTCCGTCCGGCGCCGAGGGGATCTTGTGGGTGTGTCAGCTGGAGGTTCCGGTCCTTCGCCATGCCGCGCGGATCTCGTCGAGCACCTCCTGGTCCTCTTCTCGGATCCCTCTGTTCAGTGCGGCGCGGGTGGCCAGGGTGCGGGCGGCGGGCAGGTCGAGGGTGAGGACCGCGAGGACTTGGTCCAGGGCGTCCAGCAGGCCGGGCAGGCCGATGTCGTGGACCGGGTCGAGGTAGGAGTCGAGCAGGCCGGCGAGGCGCTCGGCGTCGTCGTCGTGCCCGGTGGTCCGGGCGAGCGCGGTGCGGCAGGACCAGATCGCCTCCAGGGCGTGGGCGGGCAGGAGCAGGATGCGCAGACGGTCGGGATGGTGGTCGGCGGTGACGCAGTCCCTGACCTGGTCGGCGGCCACCTGCCAGGTCAGGGCTGGCACCAGGTAGCGAGTGTCGTCCAGGGTGCGCGCTGCTGCGGCTGCCACGGTGTGCAGGACTTCGCCCACCAGGTGGGCCTGGGCGTTCCAGGACGGGCCCGAGGGCAGGAAGACCGGGCGGGGGACGTCGGTGCTGTTCATGCGGGGGATCTGCCCAGGCCCCCCGCCCGCGACGCCCGCCTCACTGCCGTCCGCGCCGCCGCGTGGGTCAGACGGCCCCGGTCGTCAGGCCGCCTTCGTAGGTCCAGCTCTTCACCGGCCGGGCGGTGCCGCCGGTGAGGGCGGTGAGGGTGAGGGCGGCGCCGGGCCGGCTGTAGGCCCCGAGCCACTCGGTGAACTTGTGGTCGGCGACGTCGGGCTGGGACCAGACGCCGAAGATGGCCGGGCCGCCCGTGCGGAAGCGGAGCTCCGCCGCGTACGCGGCGGCCTGGTCCTCGCGGGCCGAGCTGTCCACGGTGCCGGTCCTTTCTGTCGCGCTGGTCGGGGGCGGCTCCATGAGCGCGGCCCCGCTGGATGCCCAGCCTGGCACACCGGCGTCTCTGGAAGCTGTCGGCGGTCTGCGGGACCGTGGTGAGTGAGGGGTCCGACCGGATTAGGTCGGACCCCTGTTTTCCCAGGTGGAAGCGGGTGCTGAGAGGCGGAGCTGATAGAGGCACGGGCCGGGCTCACCATGCTGCGGACAGAGGGGTCGCGGGCCCGAGCGTCCCGTGTCGCTCGACGCCACTTCCCACCCCGAACAGGAAACGTACGCGATTCGTACGGTGTTCGTACGCGAAACGTGCGCTTCATGGTGTAGGGTGTCGTTCAGGAGGTGTTTCATGTCCGAGTTGTTCGACGCGGTCGACGCCCTGCTCGCGTCCCGCGCCGCGCTGCCGCCGCCGGCGGAGCGCAAGCGGCTGCGTGCCGCGCACGGCCTGACGATCGACGAAGTGGCCACCGCACTGCGGGTGCGGCGGGCCACGGTGTCCGGCTGGGAGTCCGGCAAGACCGAGCCCCGCCCGCCGGAGCGTGACGCCTACGCCCGGCTGCTGGACAAGCTCGCGGAGCTCTACCCCGCTACCCCGGCCGACACGGCCACACCCGCCCCCTCGCCCGCCCCGGTCCCCGACGCTGCGGTGCCGGCCACGTTCACCGCCGCATCCGTCCCGGCGGAAGCACGGGCAGGGGCGGCGTCCGAGGCCGCAGTCATGACTGCAACCGAGAACACCCAGACCCCTGCCCCTGCTCCCGTCGCCGCTGCTCCAGCCGTCGCGGCCCGTCCGGCGCGCACCACCAGGCCGTCGTCGACGTCGCGCCGCCCGGGTGCGAAGAAGGCGGCCCCGGCGGGCACCCCGGCGGGCGTCGACCCGCGGTTCGAGAACGGGCCGCTGGCGGTCGTCGACGTCGAGGACGGGAAGGTGCTGGCGTACTGCACCGGCGGCCTGGTCCTGGACGTGCCCGCCAAGTCCATTCCGGCCCTGGTCGACTGGACCCTCACGGAGGCGAAGCTCGGGGCTCCGAAGCTGTCCGGCCCGGGAAGGCCGGCCGACCCGCTGATCGTGCTCACCGAGGCCGCGTGCGAGCGCTACGGCCTGCCCGTCACGCTCACGGCGGAGGAGAAGGACGCCGGGCGGATCCCGGAGGGCCACAAGGTCATCAAGCAGCTCGCGCGTGCGGAGTGGAAGCTGACCAAGCGCGGGTTCGGCCCGTGGGCGCGGATCTACCGCCCCGCCAAGGGCTCGGAGCGCCAGTGCGTGCAGCTGTGCATCCCGTCGTGGAACGCGCTGGACTCCCGTTTCTGGGGCGGCGCCGCGCAGCTCCCTCCGGCGGAGCTCGCCCGCGTCCTGGGCGTGTACGCGGCCCGGGTGATGACGCCGCGCGGTTCCACGGCCGTCACCGGCCTGGAGCTGATGACCGCGCTGCACCCGCCGACGCACGCCGTACGGGATGAGGAGACCGGCGTCCTGCGGCAGTCCGAGACCAAGACGCCCGGCTCGCTGGGCAAGGACCCGGTGGACTGCGCGCCGTGCGAGGCCCCCGATGGACACCCGCTCCTGGCGGACCTGCCCCGTTTCCACGTGCGCGGCCCGTCGGAGAAGCTCTTCGAGGAGGCGTACGAGTGGGCACGGCCGACGACCGGCGCGGAGTGCGCCCTGCGCTACCTCGTCGGCATCGACGTCAACATGGCCTTCGCCGCCGGCGCGAACGGGCTGATCGTCGGCCTCGGTGAGCCGACCCACGTAAAGAACCCGGTCTTCGACCCGAAGCTGCCCGGCTCGTGGCTGGTCGACCTCTCCCACGTCGACCTGTCCCGCGTGAAGGTCGGCAAGGAGTGGGTGAACCTGGACGGCAGCCTCCTGCCGAGCCCGTTCACGCCGAAGGGCAACCGCCCCGAAGGCCCCGCCTGGTACGCGACGCCCACCGTCGCCTACGCCCAGGAGCTCGGCTACGACGTCGCGCCGACCGAGGCGTACGTCCGGTACGACAACGGTCGGTACCTGGACGGCTGGTACCAGCGGCTGCGCGACGCCTACCTCGCCACGATGGCCGACCTCGGCGTCGACGCCGACCTGTCGCCCGAGGACTTCCTCGCCGCGATGGACGGCTACAAGGAGCGTGACCCGGAGCTGGCGATCGTCGTCTCGGCGATCAAGGCGACGGTCAAGGGCGGCCTGGGCAAGCTGCGCGAGCGGCCCCGCGGCGAGGGCTGGCGGCCGGGCGAGCGGTGGCGGGCCCTGGAGCGCCCGACGTGGCGGCCCGACATCCGGGCGGCGGTCATCTCCCGCACCCGGATCAACCTCCACCGCAAGATCGTCAAGCACGCGGCGTTCACCGGGCAGTACCCGATCGCGATCCTGTCCGACTGCGTCGTCTACGCCTCGAACGGCCCGAGCCCGCTGGACTTCCTGCCCTACCGGGAGGGCAAGCCGCTACCGGGCGGCTTCAAGCTCGGCATCAACCCCGGCCTGGTCAAGCACGAGGGCACCCAGACCGTCGTGTGGGGCGAGGAAGTCCGCGAGAAGTTCAACGCCCCGGCGCTCAACCTCGCCCGGTCCATCAAGGACGGCACCGTCACCGACGAAGACAACGGAGAGTAGGAGCACGCGACGATGAGCCTGTTCGGGGACGGCCTGGAGAAGGCGGTGCAGAAGGCGTTCACCCGCCCCGCACCGAAGTCGGCCGGCGCGCAGATGCGGTACCTGGTCAAGCAGCTCGGCGGCACGAAAGCGGCCGCGCAGATGCTGCGGATCTCCCAGCGCACCGTCGAGCGGTACGTGAAGGACCAGATCAAGAAGCCCCGCGCCGACCTCGCCGCGCGCCTGGAGCGCGAGGTGAAGAAGCGGTGGCAGCCGCAGATCCGGGCCAAGGCCCGGCAGAAGGCGGCCACCACGGGCGGCATCGTCATCGACACCCGCGCCCGCATGGGCTACAAGGCTTCGGTGGGGTCGACGGACCAGGACCGCATCCGGCACCTGACCGTCGCCCTGCCCCCGCAGTATGCCGCCCGGCTCTTCGACGCCCAGGACGCCGGCGCCAGCGACGCCGAACTCCAGGAGATCGCCGCCGAGGCCCTGAAGGAGGTGTACTTCCAGGACGGCGGCCGCCGCGCCGGCTCCCTGGAGGAGGTCCGGTTCACGGACGTCGAGCACCTCGAGTTCGACCTCTAGCAGTCGCGCCCCGAACAGCCCGCGAGCCCCGACCACATTGGTCCGGGGCTCGCTCGCGTTTTCCCTCCGGCCACCGCCCCGTACCGGTGCGGACGCCGCAGGCCCGCTGATGGCCCCGCCGCCACCTCATGACTCCGGAGGATCTGTCAGCGTCCATACAGACACGCGGCGATGTGTTCCAGGACCAGGGATAGGGACGTGATCAGAGATATTGCCTCAGCCAGTCGGGCATGCTCGGGTCGTCAAGTCCCCAGGACTCCCGGAGCGATTCGTCCTCCTGCCAGGTGTTCTCATCGCCGTCGAAGAACTTCTGCCGGTGGCACTTGTACTTGACGACGGCGTCGCCTTCGAGCCTGTACTCGTTCCAGTAGTAGTTCTGCCTCCCGTGGCCTTTCCACTCCTTGGTCGTGTAGATCGTCGTCATGAAGTCGGAGTGTAGCCAGGGCACTGACCCGGCTTGACGGCGTAACCCGGTCAGGCCGGGGCGGGGCGGGATACGGGCGGCGCTGATCATGGACGGTGCTCGGGGCCGCTGCAGGCTAGGCGGCAGCGGCATCCTGGGCTCGCGGCCGGCGGGGCCGGGCGAACGGGATCGCTGACCAGCCCTGCTCCAGGACGGCGTTGTGGTCCAGGAACTCGTACCGGGGGAACATCTGGCGCAGGTCCACGGCGCTGGCGTCGACGGCCGCGCGGAGAAGCTCGGCCAGGCTGGCGCCGGTGATGGTGACCGCCTGCTCCAGTTCGGAGATGGCGGTGACCATCACGGGGATCTTGGTCTCGGGCAGGTGCTTGCGCTGTGCGGGAGTGTTGATCTGGTGGAACGGCTCTGCGGTCACCACCATCCCGATCATCTGGCGGCCGGCCGGGATGTCGGCGAGCTCCGGGTGCCTGCCAGTGCGGAGGAAGTCCACCGACCGGTTGATCTGCTCGAACCCCTTATTGATCGGCGTGTCTCGGAGACGGGTGGCGAAGTCCGGTCCGCCCAACCTCAACTGCTGGTTCGGGCGGGTCGACTTCACCTCGATCAGCAGGACCAGGTCGGGGAAGACCGCGAAGAAGTCGACGGTCTTCTTGCTCTGGCTCTTGGAGATCTTGACCAGGATCTCCGGGTGCACCTCGGCGTCGGGCAGCAGGGCGAGGTGGCGGCCGACGTAGCGCTCAAAGAGCCTGCCGACGTCGGTGGTGAACGACTTGCCCCATTTTGACATGTTGTCGCCACCGGTGTGGTAGAGGCCGAGGGGGGACGCCTTGTCCAGCACGGCGGCCGGCACCGGGACGAGGTAGCCGCCCGGAACACCGCCTACCAGCGGGGTGGACCGAAGCGGGTTGTGGCCGAAGCGGCGCCAGAGCGGGTCGTGGTCGGCGGGGAAGGAGGCGCGGAGCTTGTTCTTGGTGGTGACGAGATGCCGGTTCAGCACCTTCTTGATCTGGGCCGGGGAGCGAAGCCCGTCGAACTGGTCGTAGTCCTCGGCGGGGTACCAGTCCACGGCGAAGCGGCCGCGGCGTCGCGGGTTCGGGTGGGCAGTGGCACAGCCCCAGATGAGGTTGGTGATGCCGAGGTAGTCCGCCAGCGAGCAGCCGAGGCGGTGCTTGTCCCAGCCCGGGACGATCACCTCCAGGGGGTCGTCGGAGTCGGCAGGGTAGGGGGTCTGGGACAGCCAGGCGATGGTGCGGCTCAGCTGCGAGTAGTTGTCCTCCTGCCACGGGGCCTGGTGGTGGATCGTTCGCTGCAGGAACCCGTCCCAGCGCTCCATGCCCTCCGGTTCGCGGGTGACCGGGTCGTCGAGAGCCCAGAACAGGTTGAGGATCTCGCGGAGGTCCTGGCCGGACGCGGGACGACGGTTGTCCCGGCCCCGGGCCAGGGAGACCCAGGCGACGTCCAACACGGCCCACGGCGCGAGCGGGTTGAAGCCGAGGGAGCCGGGGTTCCGGGCGAACGGGACGGCAGCGCTGCTGGTCGCGATCAACCGGGTCAGCGAGGTCGGGTCGTGGCGCAGGAGCCGCTCGAAGTACACGGGCTCCGGAACCGGGTGGAAAGGAGAGGTTTGCCGCATACCTCACAGTGTCCGCCTCCACCGGGCGGGGACGCGAGCAGTTTCCCGTACCGGGCACCGAAGGCGCCCGTGCCGCTTGCTGGGTGATCGGTGATCTTCCATCAGGGGGCGCCGGTGATGACCAGGCCGTCGTCGCTCTGCCGGGTCTCGCGCAGCGTCAGCTCGGGGGAGGAGTAGAGGAGAACGCCGTCGCGGTACAGCTCGTACGCGTAGTGCTCGGTCTTCTCCAGGGCGGTCCGATGCTCGGGCGTGAGCGCGGGCAGGACGAGCTCGGCGTAGCCCCGGCCGTCGATCAGGATGCTGCGGGTCGAGGCGGGGCCGGTGATGGTCACCGTGTGGACGCCGATCCCGAGGTCGACGGTGTCGCCGTGGATCGGGCGGCTTCCAGGGGCGAGGTTCATGCGGTGAGCTCCCATCCGAGCGGAACGGTGGCGATCTGCTCCCACTGGATGTGGGCGCCGTCGTGCCACTGGGCGACGAGGTGGACCCGGTCGACGTGGACGGTACTCGACAGCGGCCCGTCGATACCGGCGAGGGCCGCGGCGAGCTCGGCCCGCTCCAGGGCCTCGGCGCCGGCGCCGGTGTAGGCGATGGAGGTGTGCGGGGATGCGCTCGGCGCGATCCTGCAGGCGGCGCCGGTGCGGAGCGTGGCCTGGGTGAGGGTGTCGACGAGGTCGGCGGCGGGGCGGCCGGGCCAGCCGCTGATCTCCACCGCGACGGTGCCGACGGACGGCCGGTCGAACGTCAGGGTGAAGGGCTCCACCGCCGCCAGGCGGCCGCGGGCGTCAGCGACGAGCGCGTCGGTGTCGACGTCCTCGGGGGCCAGGCCGACGGCGTGCAGGAGGGTGCAGTGCTGCCACTGGAGCGGCACGCGGACCAGGCCCGGCCGGTAGATCCCCTCGTACGGGGCGGCCAGGGCAGCGGCCTCCTGGAGGGTGGGCAGGATGTGCCAGTGCAGATCGCGGCGGCCCGCCGGCCAGAAGCCGCTCACCCGCTGGAAGAAGCTCTCCATCACAGGATGTCCTCGTACCCGGGAAGGATGTCGGTGTTGACCGGCACGCGGAACTGGACCTCGTCGTGCTCGGGCACGACGGTGTGCCCGTCGCGGGCGGCCGCTGCCACGACGCCGCGTACGGCGCGGGCGTCCAGCCGCCAGTCCCCCGTCTCGTGCCCGGACGGACACGAGATCGTCGCCTGCTCGCCGGCCGCGCTCAGGGTCAGCCCGGTCCGGGCGCCGCACCTACGGCAGGTCACCGGCACCCGCGAGCGGTGCGTCGGTCCGCTGTCGATGTAGAACGCCGTCCCGGCGATCCGCACGGCCTGCTCCGCGTCCATCCCCACCCCCGTCACCTGCTGGTGCCGCCATCCTTCCCGGACCGCTCCGGCCGCGCCACACCTTCTCGGCCGAAGCCTCATCTCCGGCCCCACGCCTTCCCGCTGCTCCCCGCGGCCCAGGGCCTGCCGGTTGATGCCGGTGAAGCCGTCCGGCGGCGTCGTCGGCGCACCTACGATGCGGTGGTGCGGAACACGAAGGCGTTCAAGGAAGCCGTTGCCCAGACGCTCGCGGAGCTGGCCCGCCGGGGGGTGACCCTCGCGCCGGCGACCGTGGAGGACACGATCGAGAAGCAGATCACCACCGTGGCGGAGCGGCTCAGGATCCAGGTGCGCTCCGCCTGGCGGTACTTCGACGCCTCCGTCATCGCCGACCGGCTCGCGCAGAGCCTGGCGTCGTACGAGGAGAGCAGCAGCGAGAAGGCCGTCGGGCAGGCCCCGATGCCGCCGATCGACAACCCGGAGCTCGCCCTGGTCCTGGCCGGGGTGCCGGACTCCCTGGCGCAGACCGGCGGCGACCTGTACGCGGTCATCATCAACGTCGCCGTCAACGCCTGGATGGCCGGCCACATCCACGGCGAGGACGGCTGCACCGGCTGTGACGGCAGCCGCGGCCCGGCCGGACACGACTGGGACACGAGGATGCGCACCATCACCGAGCTGCAGCCGAACATCACCAAGTGGTTCGACCGCGACGTGTGGACCCGCGCCGTCAACGACACGGGCTACACCGTCACCCGCCGCTGACGGACGAACCGGCAGGACACCCCGGACGAGCAGCTGCTCGTCCGGGCAAGGTGGCCCCGGGACTCAGGCCGCTGTCCACAGGCATCCCGTGGTCCCTAGGAGGCATGAGCGATCACGAGCAGCAGCAGCCGGCCCCGCGCCGGGGCAAGGTCCTGGAGGCCCTTGTGCGGGCGGAGCGGAAGCTCTTCACCCGGCCCGCCCCGAAATCGGCAAAGGCACGTATGAAATTCCTCCGCACGCGCGAGGGCGGGTCCACCGCAGCCGTGGCGGAGCGCCTGGGCACCTCACGGCGGACGGTGGAGCGCTACCTCGCGGGGAAGCTGACGAAGCCGCAGAAGCGGCTCCAGGCCGCCCTGGTGGAGGAGACGGAATCCGAGTGGCAACCCCAGGTCAGGGCACAGGCACGCGCGGCGGCGGCCACCTCCAGGGGCATGATGGTGGACGTGACGGCCTACTTCGGATTCACGTGCACGGGCAGCTCGGACGACGGCCGCCAACGCCAGATCACCACGGACATCTCGCCCACCTACGTGAAGCAGATCCTGGAGCTCCAGGAGGCCGGTGCGACGGAGGAGGAGCTGCATCCGATCGTCGCGGAGGCCATCACGGAGTCGTACTTCACGGAATGGGGCACCCGCGCCGAGGGCCTGCGCGCAGATTTCACCGACGTCCTGAAAATAGAATTCCGGTTCTGACCCAGCCGAATTCAAGACCTGCTAGAAACGTATTCGACGGGCCGCCGCACAGCGCTCTGGCGGCGGCCCGGCCCCGAATCCGCAGCACGAAGACGAGGCCGAAGATGACCACGCCCTGGCCCCCGCGTACCGCCCGCCGTCCGCTCGCCCCGCGCGTCGCCGCACCCCGGGAGCCTGTCGACCCCGCCCGCATCGGCCGCCGCATCGGCCGCCGCGTCGTACGGCGCCGGGCGAAGGGCATGGACGCCGCCGCTGTCGCGGCGGCCCTCGAGGACGCCCGCTTCGACGCGCGGCAGAGCTCCCGGTTCGAGGACCTGGCCGACGACGTCCGCGGCCGGGCGGAGCTCGCGGAGTGGGAGCGCCTGGACCAGCTGCTCGCCGCCGCGCCGGCGGGCACCGTCTACGACCCGGACGCCGACGACGTCGTCCAGGCCGAGCTCGCCGCCGAAGCCGCGGCCGCCGCCGCCCGCGAGGCCGCGCTGCGTGAAGCCGCCCGGGTCGCGGCCCGCGCCGACGAGCTCCAGGCGCTGCGCGAGCTCGGCACGCTGGAGCAGACCGAGCCCCGCGACGGAGATGAAGCCGCCCGTGACGAGCTGACCCGGCGAGCCGGCGGGTACGTCCAGGCCGACGTCGACGCCTGGCTCGCCCGTGCCCTGGCCGCGCACCGCGGGCACTACCGCGACCCGGCCGCCCGTGAAGCCGCCGCCGGCCTCCTGCTGCCGCCGGTCCTCGCCCACGCCGCGCTGCTCGCCGAACTCCTCCGCCTGGTCCCCGGCGCCCGCGCCGACGAGCTGGCGTTCGCGGCCCGGCTCGCCACCACCGAGCCCGAAGCCGCCGGGGACCTCGCCGCGTTCCTCGCCCGCGCCCGTTCCGGCGCCAGCTGACCGCACCACGCTCTTCCGGCGGGGTGTCACGCTGACCGAGCGTGAGCGTGACACCGGCTGTCACGCGCCCCCGGGGCAGCGTCACGCCACCTCGAATATGTCCCTATATGTCCGCTTCAGGGATTCCGTAGGGGTCTCCAGGGCGGCTTCGGGGGTGGAGCGTGACACATAAGAGTTGATCGCCCGAGCGCTCACGGCCAGTACGGACCGTAGTCACGGGGCCCGGTTCCGCCGGAGTGGTCCCGGGCCCCGCGGCCCGGCGATACCGTGGTGAGCAACGCCAGTTCTGCCCTCTGGAGCCCTCGATGAGCGAACAGCCGGCCCCCGCCGACACCGCCGCCCGGCAGCTGGAGCCCGCGGCCGCCGACGCCGTCCGCGCGTACGCGGCCAAGACCCGCGCCGACGCCGACCGCTTCGCCGCCGTCCTGGAGGACATCGCCACTAACGGCCTGCCCGACCCCGAGCAGTGCACCCCGTGGGAGGAGCTGCGCGAGGCCCACCTCGCCCGCCTCGCCTCCCAGCGCCCGGCCGTCGCCTGATGCCCCCGCAGCACGCCCGGCGCCGCGCCCGGATCGCGTTCACCGACTCCGCCGCCAAGCAGCTGGAGAACATCACCAGCGAGGCGGAGATCCACGCCCTGGACCGCGCCCTGGTCGTCGTCTCCGTCGACCCCGAGGTCGGCGAGCCGATCCCCGGCAGCGCCGCCGGCCCCCAGCTGCGCGAGTATGCCGACGAAGTCGAACGCGTACGTCTCCTGTACTGGGTCACGGCCTTGAAGACCGTGGTCGTGGTCGCCTACCTCGAGGTCTGACCCGCGACGCCGCGGACCAGGCCGACCGCGTGCCGCCGGGCCCGGTCGGCCTCTCCGCGTGTTCGTCGGTTGGTGAGGGATCGGGTCCGCCGGTTGATGAGGGATCGCTCGCGTACAAGGAAGACCTAGGACTGACTGACCAGGGGACGAGCGCGCTCTCCCCACCCGCCGAAGGCGAAGTACCGGAAGTACAGCCGGCCCTCACCGCCGGGCTCGCTACCCGCCTTGCACCCTTGCACCCCATCGCCGAGCCACCGGCCTGCCCGGAGCCCCCGGGCCGACGGCGCGTCCTGCGCCGCGCCCGTGCAACAGACGAGTGCACCAGAGTCCGCGTTGCGGTCATGACCTGCGGCAATACCCAGCACGGCGCGGACCGGGCGCGTGTTGCACTCTGCGTTGCAGGCCCCGCCCCGGACCGGCCCGACACCCGTCTTGCACCCCATCAGTAGGTACTACAGGTAGTACCTATGTGCGGGTTGTAGATCCTTCCCTCTGAGGGCGAAGCTCGCCGCGCGGGCACACATCGCCCGCCCCCGCTTCCACCGAGGCTGACTCCGGCCGTCCCCAGCACATGATCCTTCCCGGCGCTGTACGGCCGTCTGCGGCGTTCTGACGCCCTCCCGGCCCCCGAGAGACGATCAAGCCCCCGAAAGGCGCTCACAGCGGCGCACAGCGCTTCGAGCGGCGGGGAAGCACCCTGCCTCCTCGGCAACGGCTCCACGACGGCCGCCCGGCTCTCCCCCTCGGACACCGTCTCTCGCTGCTCCCGGCCCGAGCTCCGCCTCAGGGGGAAGGATCTACAACCCGCACATAGGTACTACCTGTAGTACCTACCAATGGGGTGCAAGACGCCTCCCGCCTGCCAGCCCGCGACCGCCGGCGGCCGTCACCGGCCGGGTGCAGCACCTCATGCTGCTCGGCCGCCGACGTCCTGCTGCTCCTGGCGGTGAAGGGTGCAAGAGGTCTGCTGCTCCCCGGTGAGGAGTGCAGCGCAGCATTCGCACGACCCAGACGGCACACGGGTGCTGCTCGGGTAGCAAGGCCGGCCTTACTCGTGCAGCAGACAGCGCTGCCTCCGAGACGACTACGCGGTCGCGGCTGCTGCAATCGGCGAGCCGGCGGGCAGGCCGCCGCTGCGCGAGCAGGCCCGCAGCGCGCACTCGAAGAGCACGTCGACGTCGAGGGTGGCGTCCCGGCGGGCGACCACGTACAGCGCCTTCATCGCCTCCCACGCAGCGACGACAGCGAGAGACGGCGCCCGGTCGAGGCCCAGCTCCCCGTCCAAGCAGGAGGGGAAGCCGAACTGGTGCGTGCGGGCTTCGTCTGCGGCCACCACGCTCTGGTGAGCCCGGCGGGCCGCGTCGAACCACCGCACGGCCTCCTGCGTACCCAGGGCGTTGACGACGATCGCAAGGAACGGGGTCACCGGCTCGGCACTGGGAGGCCAGCTGTCGGTGGGCGAGCCGAAGCGGTTGCCCAGCTCCAGGGCGAGGTGGAGGCCGAAGTTGTGCGTCACGCTCCACTCGTACCGCGACGGCCGGCACTCGAGCGGGCGGCGCGCGGCAGGGCCTTCGGGGAACGCTCGTATGGGCCGCTTGGCCTGCGGCTTTTCTCTCCAGGGGAACGCTGTACGCCGTCTTGGCGCGAGAACGGCGCCGCACCGTGGGTGCAGCGCCGTCGTGTGAGGACGGGATCGTCGGGTCAGGACACGGCCTTGAGGTTCTGCCGGCGCTTGGCGTCCTCGCGGAGCCGGCGCTTCTCGGCGAGCTGATCCTGGTAGGCCGCCACGGCCTTCCGGTAGTTCTCCACGAAGCCGGGCGCGTTCAGCCGCTCGTTCTTCGGCATCGCCTTGACCGCCGCGATGGCGTCCTCGGGAGAGGAGTAGGCGGCGAGCATGGCGTTGAGCTGATAGATGCCGGCCCTCTTCTTCTTCACCAGCTGCGCCAGGTCGAGGTCACGCAGCGCGGCGTTCACGGCGGCCCGGCTCAGGCCGAGCATCTGGGCGAGGGTCGTCTGGTCGACTTCGATCCGGCCGCCCGGCTCGCTGTGGGCACGCATCTTCAGCAGCACGCGGTAGGCCGCGGGCAGCAGGTCCAGATCGGCCACGACGCCTTCGGCGTTGACCGCGGCGAATTGCAGACCGCTCACTGTTCGGCCCCCTTCTCCTTCTGCTGTACCCGCTTCCGACGGCGCTCAGCACGCATGCTCGCCCGCTCCTCACGCAGCCGCTCGATCTCCTGCCGCATCCGCTCCAGCGAGGGGAAGCGCACCAGTTCGGGCAGGCTCTCGTCCGACCGGATCTTGGCAATGGTCTCGTGCTGGTCGACCCGGATGTACTGCGCGTCCATGGTCTCCGTACCCGGGATGAACTCGGCGACCCGGTAGGAGTACGGCGGGTTGAACTGGTAGACGCCGCGCTTCACTCGGAACACGATCCCGTGATCCATGACCTCCTGCAGCGCCTCGTTCACCTTGGTGCGGGTGACGTCCAGGACGTGGGCCATCTCGTCCTGGGTCAGGGGGATCCGACCGCCGGCCTTCTGGCACGCGATCAGCAGCAGCATCAGCCGGAGCGGCAGCGCCTCCCGGAAGAACTGCGCGATGACGAGAAAGAACTCCAGGCTGTCCATCGAGAAGGCGTTGGGCTCGTCCGGAGGGCCGTAGAACTCCAGCGGCTTCCGCTCGCTGTCCAGGGTGAGCTTGCGGCCGGGATACGCGCGGGCGACGTCGTCCAGGTCCTTGACGGGCCGCAGCGGCCGATCCCAGGCATCGGCCGGGTTCTCGGTCAGCGGCAGCTTCGGCTGCGACTGCGGCGTCCCTCGGGCCCCCGGACGGCGGCGCTGCGGCTCTGTCGACACGAGGCTGCTCTCCAAGCTGTTGATCTCTGCGACGCGGAGCAGTATGTCACCTCCGCTTGACATGCATGTCGCTTCGACACGACATGCAGCACGAGTTGTGTCCCCCCAGGGGGGACAGATCTCCCCCCTGGCGTCCCGCGACCCGGACCCGGGACAGATCTGCCGCCGCATGTCGCCTCCAGTTGACATGCGGCAGGAATTCATGTCGCCCCCAGTTGACATTGGAGGGTCGATCTGCCCCCTCACCCGGGACACATCGACCGCGATACGTCCCCCCACCCGGTACATATCTCAAGAATCCCGAGCCTCTGACCTGCGGTTTCTTGATCTCGCCATATATCAGTGGCTGAGGTCACCCGCACCCGCACCCGGACCCGGCGTCGCTCAGGCGGCTTCGAGTGGGGCCCCGAGGCCCCGCACAGCCCACAGCCCGCGGCGCCAGAGCTCTGAGTCCAGGCGGCGTCGACCCTCACAAACGAGCTCCCCGAGGCGAGGCCAGCCTTCGTCACGGGTTCCGTCGACCTGCCCGAGGAGCAGTTCAGCTCAGGCACCCCCGCACCCCGGAATTTCCACTTTCCGATTTCCGGGGTACCGTTCTGTTTCCGAGGCCCTAGCCTTCCCAATTCGTTATTCCTCGCCTAAGCACCGGGCCAAGCAAGGGTGCTGATGCAGTCTCAAAAACGCGCCCCGCTTCGAACGGTCTGGGGGTGTCCTGTGTTTCCGCCAACGGTACATGCTGCATCTACCGGATGCACGCGATACACTGGAACCCACACGAACGAGCGACCC
>NZ_JBITTO010000019.1:0-93414 GCF_044541975.1 Streptomyces sp. NPDC085460 | reverse complement strand
GTCTACACAACCTCGCCCTCGCCGGATAGGTCACACGCGGCACGGTGAGCCGCTACGTCCGGCGACTCCAAGATCCTTAACGGGACAACCCTTAGCCGACCTCGTGGCCGCGGGCGCCTCACGCGGCCTGGTACTCGTGCGGGCGGCCGCCGCGCCATCGCACCCAGAGCGGATCGTCGAGAATGGCCTCGGGGTCGAGCAGCCCCGCGCCCTCCAGGAAGACCACGAGTTCGTGATCGGAGTGGGCCAGCCCGAGGTACGCCACCTCCTGCCCGCGGCCCTGCACCGTGACCCTGCGCCCTCCGGTCTGGCTGGGCGGGTGCACGACGATCGGGGCATCGCTCATGGTCGGCGACTGCCCTCTCGCGCCGCGGCTACTCGTTCGTGGTGGGCGGGGATCCTGCGCGGTCCCCGCTGGCGGACGACGGCTCCGCTGAGCTCCGGGCCGGGTTGTCGACGGTCCGGGAGGCCACATCGATCGACCGGGGCTCAGCTCATCCGGTCGCGGGGTACACGGTCATGTCGATGCCCACGGCGGCGTACTCGTTGATCACGTACGTGCCGGCGCCGTCGTAGAGGCCGCGGTCCTTGCCCGTGCGGGCGGCCCGCCGGGGGTGCCAGCCGTCGATGGCCTGGAAGGTCGCGTCGTCGCCGAGCTGGGCACCGATGACGACGCCGCTGTCCAGCGTGCCCCCGCGAAGCCGTCCTTCTGCCAGGTCACTTGACGGGTCGTGAGGTCGACGGCGTAGGTGGTGGCGCTCTGGCCGCCGTCACTGACGGAATCGTCCGTGCTGGTGATGACCCTGACGGCAGCGGTCTTGCCCTCGGCGCCGATCACCGCCGGCTCCAGGTCACCGACGGTCGCCCCCCTTCGGCGCGGGCAGCCGGACGGTCCAGGACACCTTGCCGCTGTCCGCGTCGACGGAACGCAGGTAGACGTCGGTCCGGTCGCGTTCGGTAACCGATCCCTCGGTGTAGTCGGCGTACGCGAAGAGGACGCCCGTGTGCCCGTCCTGCTCGGCGAAGACCGGGGGGGGATGGTCTGGTCGTCGGTCGGCACGCCCTCCTTGCCGGTGTACCCGTCCTCGCGGCCGAGGGGGACGACCAGAGCCTCCGCCCCGAGTGGGTGTCGTAGGCGTCGAGGGCCTCGGAGGTCCGGTGGTACAGGGTCGGCCCGAGCAGAGCGAACCCCCAGCCCTTGATGTCATCGTCCACGGGCAGCGCCGCCCTCTCGTTGCCGAACTTCGCGGGAGGATCGAAAGCCCTCGCCTTCGCCGCGGCCGGGGGGCTGTGCGCCGGATGCCGCACCCGGCGCCCCGGCCTCCCCGGACGCACCGGACGCACCGGACGCACCGGACGCACCGGCGGAACAGGCCGCCAAGCCGGTCAGTACGGCCACGAGAGCCAGGTGCATGACGTGCCGGTGTGCCGCTCGCACGCCGAGTCCCTCCGTTCCGACAACCCCGCGGGATCCTAGTGTCGTTGGCCGCCCGGCGCGTTCACGTCTTCCCCGCCCCCACACGGGGCACGGTCTCGGTGTCGAACACCTCCCTCGACAGTCAGCGGAGCCTCGCGTGCGTTGTTACGCGTCGGTCCTGGGACGGGCGGTGGGTCCTGTGGCGGCTTCCGCCGCGGCGAGGTCGGCGGCGAGGGCGCGCAGGCGTGGGGTCGGCAGCAGTCCCACGGCGGAGGCGGCGATCTGGAGGAGGGAGAGGTCGGCGGCCGTACGGGCGAAGGGCCCGTCGAGGAGGGTCGCGAAGTGGTCGCGCAGCACGGCCGCCGCCCCGGGGTGGGCGAGCAGCTCGCGGAGGGGGACGTGCACGCTGAGCGGTCCTGCGGGGAAGTCCTCGGGGCGCGGCGGAGGCTGCCGGGACGCTTCCGCCTGTGCCCGCTGTGCCCGTACGAGCAGGTGGTCGTCCGTGACCGGTCCGGTCACGGGAAGGCCGAGGCGCTCGTACTGGTCGAGGGGGGCGTCGGCGGCGCGCAGGCCCTCGACCAGCAGGCCCGCCATGCGCAGTTCGAGGGCGTCGTCGACGAGGGGGGACTCCTGTCCCGGGTCGGTGGCGAGGTCGAAGAGGAGGGTGCCGAAGGCGTACGGGTTGGACATGGCGTGGCCCGGGACCTTCAGGAGGGGGACGTCCTTGGTGAACGGGAAGGGCGGCACGAGCTCGGCGTTCCTCAGCTCGGCGGGTGCGAAGAGGCTCCGCATGTGCGCGGGCATCAGCGTGTGCTCGTACAGGGGCTGGTTGTACGGGTTCGCGCAGGCCCGCATGTAGACGTACCGGCCGTCGGTGACGCTGACGTGTCCGCCGAACGCGCCGAACAGGGCCGCCTCGCGCACCGGGGTGTCGTCGGCGACGGTCCGGCGGAGCGGCCGTCCCTGCATGTCGGGGGTGCGGTCGAGGTCGAAGTGCTCCAGGAGGGTGGGGCCGATGTCGATGGTCTGGACGAGGGAGGCGCGGCGCTCGCCCTGGACACGGCTGCGGGGGTCCCAGACGAAGAGCGGGGTGTGGATGGTCTCGTCGTACCAGGGCTGGATGTTCTTTCCCCACCAGCCGTGCTCGCCGAGGAGGAGGCCGTGGTCGGTGCAGACGATCAGCATCGTGTCGTCCCACAGGGCGAGTTCGTCCATGGCGTCCAGGACCCGGCCGAGGGAGCGGTCGCACATGGTCAGCAGCGCGGCGTACTCGTGGCGGGCGTGGTCCACCTGCTCGTCGGTCTCGATGACCTGCTTGTAGTCGGGCCAGTCGAAGTGGGGGCCTGCGTACGCGTGCGGATACGGCTCCTTGTGGCGGGGGTAGCTGAAGAACGGCTCGTGCGGGTCGAAGGTCTCGATCTGGAGGAACCAGCCGTCCTCGCCGTGGTTCGTGCGCAGGAACTCCAGGCCGGCGTCGAAGGTGCGGGTCTGCGGGTGATCGGCCTCGTCGGCCAGGTACTGCCGGTTGATCCAGTCCTGGCGCCATGCCTCTCCGCGGCGGGCCCGGAGGCTGTCGGGGATGTCGGGGTCGGCGACGTGTCCCTTCCACGGGTCGCCCTCCTGGCCCCGGAAGAACTCGAAGGTGCGGTAGCGGCCGTGGTAGGTGGCGCCGCCGTCCTCCCAGTAGTGCTGGTGGTCGGTGACCAGGTGGGTGTGGACGCCGTTCTCGGTGAGCATCCGGGGCACGGAGTCGTCGAAGGGCTCCAGCGGACCCCAGCCACGGTGCAGGAAGTTGTAGCGGCCGGTGTGCAGCTCACGCCGTGCCGGCATGCACGGCATCGACCCGGCGTAGCAGGTGTCGAAGGTGGCGGTGCGCTCGGCGAGGCGCGTGAAGTTCGGGGCGTGGATCCAGTCCGCGCCGTATGGGGGCAGGAAACGCCGGTTGAGGGTGTCGAACATGACCATGACGGCCTTCATGGGGGTGTCCTTCTCGTGGCCTGTCGGTGGTGATCGCGCGTCGGACGGATCGCGCACCCGCCGACGAGCTATGTACGCTAGAACATATTCGGCGTGCTGCAAAGACCTCACGATCTCCCTCGCGCCGAGCCCCCGGCGCCTGACGGATTCCCGCAGCACCTCACGGAGTCCCCCGAAGTCCCATGACATGCCAAGACGTCGCACGACGGCCCACGACGTCCCATGAAGTCCCACGGAGTCCCCATGAGCGATCGCACCTCTCCCCCGCGCTGCTGCATGCCCACCGGGGGCACCCCGCCCCTCAGCCCCCGCCCTGCCCCTGCCCCTGCCCCGACCCCCCGCCCGGCGTCCGCCCGGGCCGGTTCCCCCGCGACCTCGCCCGAAGGCATGGTGCTGCTACCCGGCGGCGAGTTCCTCATGGGCGCCGAGGACGCCGAAGGATTCCCCGGCGACGGGGAGGGGCCGGTGCGGGCGGTGCGGCTCAGCCCGTTCCGGATCGACGCCCGGGCGGTGACGAACGACGCCTTCGCCGCGTTCGTCGCGGAGACCGGGCACGTCACGGACGCGGAACGTCTCGGCTGGTCGTACGTGTTCGCCGGCTTCCTGCCCGCCGCCCTGAGGCGCGGCGCCCCGCGCCCCGCACGCACCCCGTGGTGGTGCGGGGTCGAGGGGGCGTCCTGGAACCGGCCCGAGGGGCCGGGGAGCACCCTGGACGCGCGCGGGAACCACCCGGTGGTCCACGTCTCGTGGGCCGACGCCGCCGCCTACGCGGGCTGGGCCGGCAAGCGGCTGCCGACCGAGGCGGAGTGGGAGTACGCGGCCCGGGGCGGCCTCGACCAGCGCCGGTACCCCTGGGGCGACGAGCTGGACCCGGACGGCACCTTCCGCTGCAACATCTGGCGCGGCACCTTCCCGTCGAAGAACACCGCGGCGGACGGATACCGCGGCACCGCCCCCGTCGACGCCTTCGAGCCCAACGGCTACGGCCTCCACAACATGTCCGGCAACGTGTGGGAGTGGTGCGCCGACTGGTGGACCACCGAGCACGGCACCGGCCCCGCGCCACTCGACCCCAGAGGCCCGGCCACCGGCACCGACAAGGTCATCCGCGGCGGTTCCCACATGTGCCACCGGTCCTACTGCAACCGCTACCGGGTCGCCGCCCGTACCGCCAACAGTCCCGACAGCTCCAGCGGCCACGCGGGTTTCCGTTGCGTCGCGCCGGCATGAAGACTCTTGACACCCGCCGACGGGCGGGTGAACCTAACGAGGCAAGTTCCTAGGAACATAGGTGACCGCGAATGCATCTCGACTACGTGATCCTCGGAGCCCTGGCCGTGCGCCGGCTCTCCGGCTATGACATGCGTGGGTGGATGGAGACGTCGGGCCGCTACATCGGCTACGGCGTCCAGCTCCCCCAGATCTACCGACGGCTCGCGAAACTCGTCGAGCGCGGCTGGGTCGGCTTCGAGGTGGATCCGCGCGAGGGCCGCCCCGACGCGAAGGTCTACCGGCTCACCGAGGACGGCCGCGAGGCGCTCCTCACGTGGGCCCGCTCGCCCTTCGAGCCGTCGCCGCGGCCGATGGACCCCGACTTCAAACTGCGCTTCGTCTTCGGCGGCCAGCTGGGACCGGAGATCGCGCTCGACATCGTCTCCACCGAGCTGGAGTACCGGCTCCAGCACGTCACCACCCCCGGGGCACCCCTGACCACCGTCTACGAGGGGGAGATCCCCGAACTCGACCCGGCCTGGGCCCGTGAGATCCACACCATGGCCCACGAGAACGGATACGCGTCCGTCGCGGCCTACATCGCGTGGCTCCAGCTGACCAAGGCCCGCCTCGAAAGGCAGGTCGAACGGCACCGCGCAGCGTCGAACGCCCCCCAGCGCCACGAGCGCTGAATCGCCCCGGCCGCCCGGCACCCGGCGGCGAGACCGCCCGGGACCGGCGCCGGCACACCCCGCGCGCCCCCCTGAAGGCGCCGAGACCGCCTGGGACTGGTCCCGAGACCGCCCGCGCGCCCCCGGGAGCGGCGCCGACACCGCCCGCGACCGGCGACGCCCCCGGCCCTACCCCGGGCCGGCGCCCGCCCCGCCCCGGGCCGCCCCGCCCCGCCCCGGACCGGCGCTCCCCCCTCATGGACCGCCGCTCCCCCTCTCGCGCGCCGCCCCCGCCCCTGCCCCGTCCCCCGTTCTCCCCTCCCGTGCACTCCCCTGCGGAAGATCTCCGCCTCACCGGCGCCCCCACGCCCCGCACCCCACACCCCGCACCCCGCACCCCGCCCCGGCCTCGGGCTCGGGCTCCCCTCCGGCGAGCCCGCGGTCCGGCGTACCCGAAAACGCCTGGAGTCCGCCATGCGCATCATCTACGTGGACGTCGACACGCTGCGCGCCGACCACACCACCCCCTACGGCTACCACCGCCCCACCACCCCGCACCTCCAGCGGCTGGCCGAGAAGTCCGTCGTCTTCGACCGCTACTACTGTTCCGACTCACCCTGCCTGCCCTCACGCACTGCCCTGACGAGTGGTCAGTTCGGCATCACCAACGGCGTCGTGGGCCACTTCGGACCCGCCGCCCAGTTCCGGCTCGACGCCGGGCACGGGCCCGAGCCGGACCAGCCCCTGCTCGGGCAGCGCCTCGGATGGGGCGGCTACTACACCGCGGCCGTCTCCGTCTTCGCCGAACGCCACCGCGCGTACCACTTCCACGCGAACTTCCGCGAGTCGATCCGCGCCACCGACCGCTTCGGCGACGAGGAGGCCCCGGAGGTCAACCGGGCGGCCATCGACTGGATCCGCCGCCACGCCCGGGACGACGACTGGTACCTCCACCTCACCTACTGGGACCCGCACACCAACTACACCCAGCCCGCCGAATGGACCGAGAGGATGGCGGCCTCGGGGCCGGTGCAGTCCTGGCCCGACGAGGAGACCATCGCCCGCCACGGCGCCGAGGTCTACGGCCCCCGCAGCGCCCTCGACCTGCACTACTCCCTCCGGGGCGCGGGCACCTCCCCCGTCCCCCACAACATGCCCGACGCCATCCGCTCCCGCGCCGACTTCGAGCACCTCGTCAACGGCTACGACGGGGCCGTCTCCTACTGGGACCACCACTTCGGCCGGCTCCTCGCGACGCTCGAAGAGCTGGGCATCGCCGACGAGACCGCCGTGATCGTCAGCGCCGACCACGGCGAGTCCTTCGGCGAGCAGGGCTCCTACGCCGAGCACGGCCTCGCCAACGAGCCCACCCACCGGCTCCCCCTGGTGGTGTACTGGCCGGGCGTCACCGACGACCTGCCCGCCCACGCCCGGCGCAACGACGCCCTGCTCTACAACATCGACCTCGCGCCCACCCTGTGCGACCTGCTGGGCCTCGGCATCCCGGCCGGCTGGCAGGGCACCTCCTTCGCGGGAGCGGTACGCGGCGAGGCGATCGACTCCCGCGCGTACCTGGTCCTCGGCCACGGCGCGCACACCTACCAGCGGGCCGTCCGCACCCGCGACCACCTCTACATCCGCACGTACCACCCGGGAGCCTTCCGCGCCGAATGGGAGCAGCTCTTCCACGTCACCCAGGATCCGTACCTCACCCGTGACCTGACGGCGGACGAACCCGAGCTCGCCGCCCGGATGCGCGCGCACCTCGCCGAGTGGTGGAACGAGTACGCCGGCCGCCCGGGCTGTCTGCCCGATCCGATGCAGGCGACGCTGCAGACCGGTCCCACGTACTACAACGACCCGGTCCGCTACGCCCGGCACCTGCGGGACACCGGCCGCGCCCCTCTCGCCGAGGACCTCGAAGAGCGGCTCGCCACCGTGCGCTTCCCCGTCTCCTGGCACGCGCCCGACCGGCCCAGGACCAGCGAACTCCTCCAGCGTTGGGCGCAGTTGCTCCAGACGCGTGATCAGGGGTCCGTCCAGAAGCACTGAACCACCCCGCCAACCCCCTCTCCGCTCCCCTCTCCGCCGCCGACGAAGGAGTCGCACGATGCCGAGCGAAGCCGCACCTCCCTCCGCACACCAGCCAGGAGTCGCCCGCCTCCCCGCCGAGCACGACGGGAAGCGGCGCAACTGGCGCCAGGTCACCCTCCTCGGCGGACTGATCAGCGCGGACAACGGCGAGAGCAGCGTCGTGTCCGTCCTGTTCCCCGCCCTGCGCGCGGCACTCGGCCTCCCGCTCGCCGCGCTCGGCCTGCTCGTCGGGGTCGGCAAGCTCGTCGGAGTGGTCTTCGGCCCCCTGTGGGTGGCCGTGGCCCAGCGCTACCCACGCAAGACCGTCCTCGCCGTCTGCGCCGGTCTGTGGGGCGTGTGGACCATAGCGGCAGGGTTCGCGCAGAACTACACCCAGCTCCTCGTCCTGTTCACCATCGCCGCGATCGGCGTCGCCGGCAGCGGTCCCCTGGTCAACGGCCTCCTCGCCGACCTCTTCGACGACCGGACCCGGGGCAGGGCGACCGGCTACATGTACGGGCTGTCGGCCCTGGCCACCGGTCTCAGCGGGCCGCTGCTCGGCCTGCTGTCCGCGGTGGAGGACGGCTGGCGGTACGGGTTCTTCCTCGCGGGCGGCATCCAGGTCCTGTTCGGCGTACTGATCCTGCTCTTCCTCCGCGACCCCGGCGTCGGCGCCTCCGAGGAACACGCCGGCGCGGCGGCCCCCGCCGAGCGGGCACTGACCTGGTCCCAGGCCCGCCGGCCGCTGCGCAACCGGTCCCTGCTGCTGATCTGCGTCCAGCGCCTGACCACCGGCCAGTTCGTCGTCCTCAGCTTCGGCGTGACCTTCCTCGTCGACGTACGCGGCTTCGGCAACGCGGAGGCGTCGTACCTGACCGTGGTGTTCGCCGTGACCTACTTCGCCGGCACGCTGCTGGGCGGACTCGCCACCGACGCGATCCACCGCCGCAACCCCCGTACCGGACGGGTCGCGGCCATGCAGTTCACGGTCTTCGCCTACGCCCTCGGCGCCTGGGCGGTCACCCAGGTCGCCTGGTCGTCGCACGGCGCGTACCTCGCGCTGTTCGCCGTGCTCGCCTTCCTCCAGGGCTGCACTCCCGGGATCAACCGGCCGCTGGTCATGTCGGTGACCCTGCCGGAGGCGCGCAGCGCCGCGTTCGCCCTGATGCTCTCGGCCGAGGCGGCCGGCTGGGCCCTGACGACCGTCCTCGTCGGCTACATCGGTGACGCCTTCGGTCTTGAGGCGGCGTTCCTGTGGGTCGTCGTCGTCCTGATGCTGGTCAACGGGGCCTTGCTGAGCCTCCTCTACCGGGCCTGTCCCCGCGACGCGTCCGCCGTCCACGCCGAACTGGCCCTTCGGGCGGCGGCAGCCGGTGTGGGCGAGAAGTGACCTTCACGGCCGGCCTCCGCTTCCCGTTCCCCGCTCTCGCTCCCCTTCACCTTCTGCCCTCCGAAGGCTCCCCTTCGCCCTCGCCCCTCCTACCACCACGGAAGCCCCTCATGCCCCTCACGCCTCGCGTCACCGAGTCCCGCGTCCTCTCCACCTCCCCCGGCGGTGCCGAACCGCCGGGGGACCACGACCTCGTCGTCGAGGCCGCGCTCGCCCGTCTCGATCTCGACACCAAGGTGCGGCTGCTGGCCGGCCAGGACCTGTGGACCCTGCCGGCGCTGCCCGAGATCGGTCTTGACTCCCTCGTCATGTCGGACGGGCCGGTGGGCGTACGCGGCGCGGCGTGGAGCGCCGACGACCCCTCGCTCTGCCTGCCCAGCCCGACCGCGCTGGCCGCCACCTGGGATCCGGCACTGGCCCGCCGCGCAGGCCGGGTCCTCGCCCAGGAGGCGCACCGCAAGGGCGCGCACATGCTGCTCGCGCCCACCGTGAACCTCCATCGCTCCCCGCTGGGCGGCCGGCACTTCGAGGCGTACTCGGAGGATCCGCTGCTCACCGGCCGGATCGGCACCGGTTATGTCACCGGGGTCCAGGAGAGCGGGGTCGCGGCCACCGTCAAGCACTTCGTCGCGAACGACGCCGAGACCGAGCGTTTCACGGTCGACAACCGTGTCCCGGCGCGGGCCCTGCGCGAGCTCTATCTCGCACCGTTCGAGGCGATCGTGCGCGACGCCCGCCCCTGGGCGCTGATGTCGGCGTACAACGGGGTCAACAGCGCCACCATGACCGAACACCGCGCCCTCCAGACGGGGGTTCTCCGCGAGGAGTGGGGTTTCGACGGGGTCGTGGTGTCCGACTGGCTGGCGGCCCGCGACACCGTCGGGGCGATCGAGGGCGGTCTGGACGTGGCCATGCCCGGTCCGGCGACCGTGTTCGGGCCGGCGCTGGCCGCCGCCGTCCGGGACGGACGGGTGGCGGAGTCGACGGTCGACACCGCCGTACGGCACGTCCTCCTGCTCGCGGCGCGACTTGGCCTGCTGAGGGGCGCGGCCCCCGCCGTACCCTCCGGCCGGAGGCCCGCGCCCCTGGACGGCCCCGCGGTCGCCCGGGAGATCGCCGCGCGTTCCTTCGTGCTGCTCCGCGACCCGGCGGGGACGCTCCCGCTGGACGCGTCGGCGGCTCCGAGCATCGCGCTGATCGGACGCGCAGCCCGCGACGCCCGCTTCCTGGGCGGTGGCTCGGCCACCGTCTACCCCGCCCGGGTCGTCTCGCCGCTCGACGGCCTGACCGGGGCGCTGCCGGAGGGGGCCCGCCTGACGTACGCGATGGGCGCCGACCCAAACGACCAACTGGAGGTCGCGGCGGCGGGGTTCACGCTGCGGGCGGTCCTGCGCGACGCTCAGGGTGCCGCCTTGGCGGAGCAGCCCCTCGCTCTCGGCCGCGTCCGCTGGATGGACGCGGCCCTCCCGGACGGTGTCGACTACGACTCCCTGGCGACGGTCGAGATCACCGGCACGTTCACCCCGCGCGACACCGGGACGCACCATTTCGGCACCGCCGGCACCGGCGACTTCCGGCTCACCGTCGACGGAACGGTCCTGTACGACGGGGCGGACCCCGAGGGCGGCGACCCGATGGAGGTGCTCACCGGCCGGCCGATCCCGCGCGGATCGGCCGCGCTGGAGGCCGGGCGGACCGTCGAGGTCAGCCTCCTCCACCGCGCGCCCAAGCTCGCCTACGGTCCGATCCGGGGCGTCACCTTCGGTCTCACCCACCGCGACCCCGAACGGGACGGCGACCGGCTGATCGAGGAGGCCGTCGCCGCCGCCCGCGCCGCCGACACCGCGGTCGTGGTGGTCGCCACCACCGAACGCGTCGAGTCCGAGGGCTTCGACCGGACCGACCTGCGGCTGCCCGGCCGACAGGACGAACTGGTGTCCCGCGTGGCCGCCGCCAACGCCCGTACCGTCGTCGTCGTGAACGCCGGAGCGCCGGTCGAGATGCCCTGGCGCGAGGACGTGGCCGCGATCCTCCTCACCTGGTTCCCGGGCCAGGAGGGCGGCGCCGCCCTCGCCGACGTCCTCCTCGGCCGGGAGGAACCGGGCGGCCGTCTGCCCACCACCTGGCCCGCCCGGCTCGCGGACGCCCCCGTCACCCGCGTCACCCCCGAGGACGGCGTCCTGCCGTACGACGAGGACCTCTTCGTCGGCTACCGGGCCTGGGAACGCCACACCACCGCCCCCGCCTACCCCTTCGGGCACGGCCTCGGCTACACCACCTGGGAGTACGTCAGCATGGAGGCCGCCGACGGACGCGCCCGCGTCCGGCTCCGGAACAGCGGTACCCGGCCGGGCCGGGAGACCGTCCAGCTCTACGCCGAGCCCGTCACCCCGGCCGAGGGCCGCCCCGCCAGACAGCTCGCCGGCTTCACCACCGTCACGGCGGCGCCCGGCGAGACCGTCGAGACCGAGATAGCGCTCGCGGACCGGACGTTCCAGGTATGGGACGAGGCGGCGACGGCCTGGACCGTCGCCCCCGGCCCGTATCTCCTCCACGCGGCACGCGACGCGAACGCCCCCGTACTGACGATCCGGCTGTCCACCCCCGGACGCCCCTGAGACCGCCCCGGGCGCCGGAACCTGACACCCGGCGCCCGGGGCCTACTACTGCTCGCCTACGACAAGCGTTCCACCGGTTCTATGGCGGTCCCCGTGCGTCTACCGAGAGGCCGAGGACCCGCCCGTCACCTCCCCGACCTCGGCGGGCACCCGGCCGGGCCACCGCGCAACCAGCCGGCAGTGCGGCAGCGACACGACGTCACCGTCCGGCAGGAGTTCGTCAGGGGTGTCCGCCGGATGCACCGTCAGGGACGGGTACTCCGACGCGCCGCCGTCGCCGCGCACGTACCGGTCCCACGACCGGACGGTCTCGGCGAGCCGTTCCGCGAGGGCCTCCCCCTGGTCGCCGAAGGCGTGCACGAACCACTCATAGCGCCGTTCCTCCGGAATCTCGCTCTGCCGTGTCCTGACGTGGGTGAGATACGCGAGCGACCCGCCGGCGGCGAGGGCCGGCGCCTCCGCTCCCGACGTGATCGCCACACAGGACGCCTCCCGGCCGTCGGGGACAGCGAGGCGGCAGAAGCCCGGCAGGGTGGTCGCCGCGTACAGGTGCAGCGAGCCGAAGTACACGCTGTGGCCCATCGAGACGCCGGTGGCTGTCTCCGATCGGGGCCCGCGCAGGGCCTCCTCGATCGCGTCGGCGCCGTCCACCGGCCCGTCCTCACAGGTGAGCCGCAGGGCGCCGTCGAGGAGGTCGACGTCGAGGCCGGTGTGCGCGAGCGTGCCCTGGGCGGCGACGAACCCGCAGTGGGTGAACTTCCGCGCGGTCAGGACGTCGCCGTCCCGCTGGAGGGTGATCGCGCGGGTGTAGCCCCGGATGTCGAGCGGCAGGACGAGCCGTCCGCCGTCCGCGAGGAGCTCGCGCCAGGCCGGGGCGACGTCCCGGCAGCCGTATGTGATCATGACGGCGTCGAAGCCGCCGCGCGGGACCAGGTGCGCGGGCACGCCGTCGGCAGCGTCGCCGTGGACGACGGTCACGCGGCCGCTGCCCGCCTCCGCGAGGAAGCGGCGCGCGCGATGGACGACCTCCCCGTCGATGTCGCTGCTGACGATCCGCCCGCCGGGTCCGCTGACGTGGGCGAGCAACTCGGCGTTGTAGCCGCCGGAGCCCGCCTCCCACACGCACGCGCCCGGCGCGAGTTCCAGACCCTCGATCATGTCGGCCTGGAGCCAGGCGGCGGACACCGAACTCGTCGCCCGCCCGGTCCCGTCGCGACGGGTCACGAGCGCGAGGTCGTCGTCGTAGGCGGCCTGGAGGGACGTCTCGGGAGCGAACCGGTGCCGTGGCACCGTACACAGCGCCTCCCGCACCCGCGCCGAGCGCGCCCATCCCCCGTCGGTCACTTTCCCGGCCATGTGCCGCCGACGGCGGACGGCCTCGGCGGGCTCGCCGGCCACGGGCGGCTGTGCGTTCTCCACGAGGTACCGGTGAACCGGTGGCAGCCCCGGGACGGTGCCGGGCCACACCGTCGCGAGGGCGTGCGCGGTCGGCGCGAAGACGTCACCGAGGCAGGACAGCATGTGGGGGTCGTACCACTGCCAGTCGGCGAACTTCTCCGGCTCGGGATGGGTCAGCTCCCCGGACCAGGCGGTGATCCGCACGACGGCGGTCAGCCGGGGGACACCCCGGCTGTCGTCGGCGAGCACGGCCACGACGTGCGCGTCCTCGACCCCGGCGACGATTCCCGTCTCCTCGCACAGCTCCCGCACCGCGGCCGCCTCGAAGGACTCCGCGCCGTCCGTCTTCCCGCCGGGAAGCTCCAGATGGCCGCGCCGTGACGAACCCAGCAGAACCCGGCCCGCCGCGTCCGTGACCACCGCGCACGCCGCGGACATCGCCGGCCCGGCGGGCGGCAGCCGGCGTTCCACGGCGCGCGTGGCACCGTGGCACGGTCCGCGCAGTGTCAGTACCGCGAGCCCGTCCAGGTCCTCGCGCGCGCACCGCTCCCAGCCGGAGGCGATGAGGGAGATCTCGTCCTCGTCGAGGGCGATCCCCCGCTTCTCTGCCGGCACCGATCCGGCGGTCGGAGTGACGATCAGCAGCTGCCCGCCGGGCCGCAGCCGCTCCCCCAGCGCGTGCAGGATCCGGGCCCGGTCCCGGAAGAAGGGCACCACGAGCCGCAGGGCGACGAGGTCGTACCCCGTCTCGCGCAGCT
The DNA here is from genome assembly GCF_044541975.1 of Streptomyces sp. NPDC085460. Taxonomy (NCBI): domain Bacteria; kingdom Bacillati; phylum Actinomycetota; class Actinomycetes; order Kitasatosporales; family Streptomycetaceae; genus Streptomyces; species Streptomyces sp. NPDC085460. Next base: position 79,900 of record NZ_JBITTO010000019.1, on the reverse strand, counting down.
CCGCCCAGTCGTCCCGCTCCAGGTCGAGCCCCAGCCACCGCACGCCGGGCACGTCCCCGTGCTCGTCGCGCGCCCGAGTCAGCGCCGTACCCGCGAAGTCGACCGCGTCCACCTCGTACCCGACGGAGGCGAGGAACAGCGACAGCCCGCCCCTGCCGCAGCCGGCGTCCAGCGCCCTGCCCCCGCCCTCCGGGGCGGGGACGCGCCGGGCCAGCAACTCGCGCTCGGCGGCGCTCAGCGGCTGGAAGCCTCTCCCCTCCGCGTAGTGGTCCTCCCATTCCGATCGCACGACGTACATCAGGCATCTCCTTCTCTTCGGATGTCACGACCGCGTCCGGGTACGCGTGGCGTCGGGAGCGGCAAGGGCGGACGGCCGGGGAGGCAGGAGCGTGCCGGCGCGGCTGCGGAGCAGGGTGCGGCGGCCTCGTTCCACGAGTTCCGGATCGCCGGCCGCGTGGCCGTAGGCGATGCCGGACACGGCGTCCAGGACGGCGGCCGGGGCCAGGTGGGCCCGTTCGAGGTCGTCGAGCGGCCGGCCGTAGCCGGCGAAGAAGGCGTCGGCGAGGTCGTCGCGGCCCTCGAAGTGGTCGAGGAGTCGGGCCATGTCCCTCACCACCGGCTGGGGTTCGGAGCGTTCGAAGTCCAGCACACGCAGGGTGCCGTCGCCGGCGAGGAGGAGATTGCGCGGCTGGAGGTCGCCATGGGTCACCACCGACGGCAGCGGGGCCAGTCGCCTCGCCCCTTCCACGACGGCCCGTGCGTGCTCCTCGTCCCCCGGCGCCAGGTGCGGCCGGGCGGCGCGCAGGTGACGCTCCAGCTTCCCGAAGGCGTCGGCGCGCTGTGCGACGGGGAGCGTGGCGGGGAGCGCGGCGGGTGGCGGACTGGCGTGGATACGCGCGGCGAGCGCGCCGATCGCCCGGAACACGGAGCGCTCCTCGGCTGCGGCCAGGACCGCGCCGTGCAAGGGCCGCCCCTCGACGGCGGTCACCACGACGGCGTTCAGCGCGGGATCGGCGGCCACGAGGCGGGGCGCGGCGCCGCCCAGACCCGGCACCCACCCGCGGAGGGCGGCCGTCTCCCTCGCGTGGAACCGGGCGTTCTGGTGCACCTTCACGAACCACACGCCGCCGTCGCGGCCGACAGTACGCCACACCCTGCTGGCGTCCCGGGCCCAGGACCTGTCGGACCAGTCGGTGATCCGGCCCACGGCCCGCTCGGCGAAGGCCCGCACCTCCGCGTCGGGTGCCGGACCGCCGCCGCGGGCTACGGAGGCGTGGACGAGTCGTAGCCGGTCGACGCTCGGGTCATGGCGGATCGGGTCACCCGGCTCCTGGAGGTGCAGGGCCATCGCGGCGCCGGCCAGGTAGGCGTCCAGACCGGCGCGGCAGTAGGCCACCATCGGTTCCGGCAGCGCGTCGAACGCGAACCAGTCCATCCCGTCGCAGACGTCCGCTTCCATGATCCTGGGTGTGCCGGCCCAACGGCGGACCTCGAACAGGACCCCGATCCTGGCCCCGCCGGACGGCGCGCGGTGGTGCACGGTGACCGCCGCACGCACGTCGGCGGGAGCGACGACGAGGCCGGTCTCCTCGGCCGTCTCCCGGATCAGCGCCGTGTCGAGCGCCTCGAAGGGCCCGTCCACATGACCGGAGGGAAGGTGCCACAGGCCCGCCGCGTAGACGTCGCCCGCGCGGCGCGAGAGCAGGACCTCAGGCCGCCCGCCGGCCCCGTCCCGTACGGCGAGCAGGTGCACGTCGATGGGGACCGTGTGCCGTCGACCACCAGAGCGGTTGACACCACCCTCCTCCGGTGCGCTCACAACGCCTGCCCCGGAAGGTTGCCGAGCGGCGGCAGCGTCCAGTGCAGCGTCTTCGGACCCGCGTCGGAGGTCACGTGCTGGGTGGCGGCGCCGTCGGCGAGGTCGACCCGGTACGTGTCGGGCCGCCCCGCCCGCTCCCAGCGGGCGTGCACGGTTTCGAGCTCCGCCCAGACGTCGCGCGGCCCGTGGACGCGTACGGTGTCGCCGTCCGGGCCCAGCACGGCCCATGCCCCGTCCTCAGGGGCGACGATGGTCATCGTCCCGGCTTGGAAGTCCCTGACCAGGCCGGGCGCGAGGTAGGCGGCGGCGAGCCAGAAGCCGTGGGCGTCGTCCGGGGGCGGCGCGAGGCGCGTGGCACGCTCCGTTCCGGGATCGGCCGCGACGCGGGCGCGGAGCTCCACGGCGCTGAGCCACCGGTAGCCGAGCAGCGGACGGTATCCGGTGGGCCTGCCGCGCAGCTCCGCCTCGACGTGGCCCGCGCGGGTGCGGGTGACGAGGAGTTGCCCGGGCCAGCTCGGCGTGCGCGTCGCGAGCGTGGTCAGCATCCGCCCGCCCGGGGCGAGCTGGTCGACCCAGGCCGCGGGTACGTGGGGGACGCCGATGCCGGAGTGGATCCGGTCGTACGGCGCACGGGCAGCATGCCCTTCGAGGGCGTCGCCCTCGACGATCTCCGCTCCGAGGTCGAGCCGGTCGAGGTTCCGCCGGGCGAAGGCGGCCATGTGGGCATCCCGTTCGACGCCGACGGCGTGCCCTCGGCCGGTGACGGTGGCGGCGAGCGCCAGCGAGACGCCGGGGCCGGTCCCCAGCTCCAGGTAGCCGAGGCCGGGCCCGAGTTCCATCGCCTGGAGGGCCTCGACCGAGGCCGGTGTGCAAGTGGACATGGACGTCATGTGTCCGCCGCGCACAGGCCCGCGCACAGGCCCGCGAGGCAGTGCGTCGAGGGGCTCGCCGTCACGCTGGAGCAGGATCGACGCGTCGCTGTGGATCAGGTCGAGCCACTCCTCGCGGTCGTCCGGATGAGCCCCGTCGAGGAGGCGCCAGTCGATGGGCTCGACGCCCGGCCCGCTCTCCCGGACGTAGGCGTACGGGAGCAGCACCTCGCGGCGTACCGAGAGCAAGGCGGCGCGCAGGCGGGCGTCGGTGAGGGTTCCGTCGGCCTCCAGACGCCGCACCAGGTCGGCACGCAGGGCGCCGGTGGCGAGGGGGACGTCGGTGAAGGACGTTCTGGAGACGGTGGGAGGGGCGAGGGCAGGCTCCGGGTGCATCACGGCCTCCAGTCGGGCGAGTTGGCGTGTCGGGCTGCTCAACGAGCCGACGCCCGGCACCGAGGACATCCGATTCGGACGGCGTTCGAACCCCATGGGTAAGCGAAAATGAGTTCGTTCCGTGTACGCCGATCCGTGCGGGAGACGGGTCGTCGCCGATGCCGTGCGTGGCCGAAACGCCGATGCTCAAGTCGCCGGAGCGCCGATGCTCAAGTCGCCGGAGCGCGGCGCGAGGAGGACTCGGCGGCCGGCCCTCACCCTCGTTCGGCCGAGCCGAACCTGCGGGCGAGCCCGAGGTGTCCCTAAGGTCAGGGTGGACGCCCACAGGACGGGCATTCCGCGTCAAGCCGGTCCCCGCGTCCCCGCACGTGCGCGGGGACCGGCCCCTCCTCGCCTCGCACGCGGACGGCTTGGGTCCCACCTCCGAGGAACGTCGGGCGTCTTCGAGTTCCCGCTGCGCGGTCAGGCGCCGTGGACGAGCCCACGGAGAGGGAGCGAGCACGCACATGACGGAGGTCGAGGAGTACTTCGCCGGTCTGGACGCGGCTTCACGGGACGCCTTCCAGCACGTACGGACGGTCGCGCTGCGGATCGCTCCCGACGCCGAGGACGGCAGGAGCTACGGCATGGCCGCCCTGAGGCTCGACGGAAAGCCCCTCATCGGCTTCCGGGCCGCCAAGGAGCACCTGAGCGTCTTCCCGTTCAGCCCCGAGGCGGTCGACGCGGTACGTGACCGGCTGACCGGCTTCGATCTGTCCAAGGGCACCGTCCGCTTCACCCCGGCCCATCCCCTCCCCGACGACGTCCTCGCCGACCTCATCCGGTACCGCGCGGACGAGATCAGAGGCTGAACCACCTGCGCCTCGCCCTCGCCGCGCCCGGCACCGCCTCCGCCGCTGCCACTGCCGCTGCCACTGCCGCTGCCACTGCCGCTGCCACTGCCGCTGCCACTGCCGCTGCCGCTGCCGCTGCCGCTGCCGCTGCCGCTGAAGGAGACGTACCTGCTCGTCATGATCGCCGCATGACAAGGTACGGTGCCCGCGTGGCGCGTCGAGACCTCTCTCCGCGCCACCTCAGGGAGGGAAATTGCGCACGTCACTCCTCCGGCGCCTGGCCACGGTGGCCACGACGCTGGGGCTCACCGCCGCGGGTCTGCTGGGGGCGGGCACGTCGCCCGCGCAGGCCGCGATCGGCGACTGCCCGTCGGGCCACTTCTGCGGCTGGAAGACCGGCAACGCCACGGGCTCGATGTACAAGACCACGTCGGCCGCACTCTCGCTCGGCACCTGGAACGGCACGTTGCGTGCGGTCAACAACCGCACGTCCAAGTGGGCCTGCCTGTTCAGCGGCACGAACTACAACGCCTCCAGCTACATGGTGCTGACACCCGGCTCCAAGGAGACCGGGATGGTCAGCGGCTTCGGCGGCTCGGTGAGGCTGGTCCCGACCGAGGACGACTGCCACCCGAGGTCCGTCCCGACGTGGACCGCGACCGACACGGGCGGGGCCGGGTTCAGCGACTTCAACGGAAACTGGACGCCGGACGTCCTCGTCCGCGACAAGCAGGGACAGCTCTGGTTCCTTCCCGGCGGCAGGACCGTCGACCTCCTCGGCACGGGCGGCTGGAACGCCTTCAACGCTCTCGTGCGCCACGGTGACTTCAGTGGCGACGGCCAGGAGGACGTGATCACGCGCGAGGCGTCCACCGGCAGGCTCTGGCTCTACCCGGGCCAGAACCCGGGCCTGAGCACGGTCGCCCTCGGCGCCCGCAAGCTCATCGGCACCGGCGGCTGGAACGTCATGGGGCAACTGGTCGGCACCGGCGATCTGAACGGCGACACCCGCTCCGACCTGGTCGCCGTCGAGAAAGCCTCGGGCAAGCTCTGGCTCTACCCGGGCACGGCCACCGGCACCCTCGGCGCCCGCAAGCTCCTGGGCACCGGCGGCTGGAACGGCATGAACGCCCTGACCGGCGTCGGGGACATGAACCAGGACGGCCGTCCCGACCTGGTCGCCCGCGAGGCGTCCACGGGCAAGCTCTGGTTCTACCCGGGCAAGGCCGGCGCCTACGGCTCCCGCGTGCTCATCGGCGGCGGCTGGAACTCCATGGCCTCGCTCTTCGCACCCTCCGACTACACCGGCGACGGCCGCAACGACCTGGTCGCGATCACCGGGCTCGGCACCTCCACCACGCTGTGCCCCGCGGGAGACGGCTGTCTGCTCGTCTACCCGGGCACCGGAACGGGCAAGCTCGGACCGGCCTCCCGGAAAGCCACGGACTGGTGGGGTCTGAACGGGGTCTTCTGACCCCAACACGAAGCCTCCGCCCCCTCTATGGTCAGCGGAGGCTTCGCTGTATCCGCGGTCTTTGATCAGCCGAGAGCGGTCAGCGCGGCGGCGACCAGCTCTTCAGGTCGGCGGCGATCCGGCGTACGTCGGCGTTGCCGGCGAGGACCTGGTCGACGAGAGCGATGGCGTCCTCGCTGTCGACGGAGACCGGGTGGCCGGAGGCGTGCAGATAGGCGGCGGCGACGGCCACCGCGAACAGCTCGTTCGAGTGCTCCAGGGCGGGGACCCGTACCAGCTGGTGGAGGAGCGCCGCGGCCCGGTGGTGAGGCCGGTCGTAGACAGGGGTGTCCATGACACGGAAGGCGTGCCGGGCGCGGGCGGCCTCGAGCGAGCCCCAGTCGGTGATCTCCGGGTCGCCGGGGATCTCGTTCTGGGCGATGTCGAGCAGCCAGGTCAGGTCGACCTGAAGGATCACCTGCCGGTCCCCCGGATCAGGCGGCGCCGGTGCCGCACGCGGCGGGGCGGCCGTAGCGGGCCGCGAAGGCGTCGCTGTGCAGCTGGACGAAGGAGCGGGCGCCCTCGACGAAACGGGTCCGGATGAGATCGGTGTGCAGGACGTGCCCGGCGTAGTCCTCGGCGGCGACGTGATGCGCCGCGGCGGCCCTTTGCAGCGCTTCGTACGCCTCGTCGCTGATCTTGATGCGGATTTCCCGTGCCATGCCCTCACGGTAGCGGTCCACCGCGCCCCTGGGCAGCCCCACGGGAGATTCACCCCGGTCGAGACATCCTCGCCCCCCCGAACCCATGGGAAGTCAAAAGACCGGACTGCTCATCGTCTCATCGGCGCTATCGTCTGCGGGACAAGATCCGTACGCCGGGGGGGTGTGCCGTGAGAGAGCGGCTTCTCATGAGCGCCGCCGTCACCACGTTGCTGGTGACGGCGGCTGCTTGTACGTCGGGTACGCAACAGCCTCGGGACTCCTCGACGCCCACGACGGTGAGGCCCTCGGCCGCTACCCGACCGGCCGTCACACAACGGCCGTACGACAAGACGCCGGCGCGGCCGCTGGGCGAGGCGGCGGCCGGCAGCCGTGACCACGCCTTCCTCCAGGCGGCGTTCGCGGTCCAGATACCTCTAGGACACGAGATTCCACCGGCTGACGAGGTGGTCGTGATCCGTCGCCTGGACGCGAAGAACGGCGAGCTGGCGTGGATGGCGGACGGGCGCACCTTCTGCTACGGCCAGATCCGGGAAGGCTACAGCTCCTACACCTGCGGCCAGCTCCCGGAGAAGGCACCGGCGCCTGGTCTGCTCTTCACCGTCTGGGGAGAGCCTGACCGGGCGCCCAGCGAGGACAATCTCGACGAGGTCAATATGGTGGGCTTCGTGATCGCCGAGGGCGGTCCGGCACGGTTCGACCACGTCAAGCGCAGTAAGGGGACGGGGCCGGTGCATCAGGCGGTGGCGAGGTTCCCGTCCGGTCGCATGGTCACCTTCCTGACGTTCGACCGTGCCTACGGGCCCATCGACCCGGAGGCGGAGATCTGCAGGAGCGACCGGAAGATCTGCTTCCCGTCCGAAGACCTGCCGCGCTGACCCGACGGCAGTGAGCGGCACTCAGCCGCGCACCACCCCGCGAGAGCCTGCGGCCTGGTTCAGTCCCACCAGAGCGACCACATCGTCGCCCGGGCCATCGTGTCGCCGGTCCTCACCGGATCCTGCACGGTGTCGTGGCAGTAGGCGTGCAGCTCCGCGGCAGCCTGCGCGGCGCCGCGCGGATCCAGGGGCGGCCGGTCCACGACCAGCTCCAGGTAGGGGCCGGTGGCGAAGAAGAGCTCGGCGCCCCATTGCTCGTGCCAGCGGCGCAGGAGCGCGGAAGCGTCGAGGGGTGTCAGTCCACGGTCACCGTATCCGGACCAGTTCCACGTCGTGTAGACGAACGGGAGAAGCACCGGGACCTCGTAGCCGCCGCGCGCGGCCACGAAATGCACCCACCGCCAGTCCTTCTCGAAGAAGTCCCGGGTGCCGGTCGCCCACTGCGACACCCCGGGCAGCGGCCGTTCCACCGCCGGCGCGAGCAGCGGTGCCAGCCGGTCGGGGTCGTAGTCGGACCGCCAGAGGTCCAGGTCGTCGTCCACATTGGCGACCTCCTCCACCGCCCACCGGCAGGCCGACACCAGGACGGACGCCGCCCGCGCGTCGTGATCCTGAGCCACGGCCTCGCCGACCCACTCCAGCACGTCGGCATCCCACCCCAACTCCCCGCGGCCGTCGGCCATATCCGTCGGCGAGCCCAAGGTGACGTACGGCCACCAGCCCGTCTCGTCGTGCCTGGCACGCCACTCCTCCCACACCACGCCGGCCTGCGCGCGCGGCACGCGCAGGCCGAGGACCTCGACACCCGCGGCCGTCATGGCAAGCTCGACCTCAGCAGCGGGAAAGCCCGTCCGCAGGCGGTGAAGGACTTCATCGGAGGAAAGAAGCGGCCGGGGACGGAACGAAGAAGACGACATGAGATCAGGACCCTAAGCGCCCCCGGCACAGCTCGCACCCCAATTGGCCCGCGCCACCCGCTGCATGCGTCGCTGGCGCCGTATCGCCGGAACGTTGATCACTGAACGAATTCTCCAGGACCGATCCTCAGCGCAAGGGCCGACTTCCCTCCGGAACGCCGAAAGGCTCTCGGGACACGCAGCGCACGCCCGTTTACGCGTGGATGGACGAGCGCCGCACTTGCCCGAGCCGCACGACGGGTGTCTGCTGGAAGGGGCGGGGTGACTCGGCGCGTGACGTGCGAACCGCCGGAGGTCCCGGATGGCCAGTACATGGATCTGCGAGAACTGCGGGGCGCAGGTGGCTGCCGGTTCTCAAGGATGCGATCGGTGCGGGCGCACCTTCCAGACGATGGACCCCTCCGGCCAGGCGATGGACCCCTCCGGCCGAGCCACGCCGTCCTCTCCCGCTCCCCCCGCCACTCCCCCACCCTCGTCGGCACCCCCTGGCTCCGGCATCGGCGGCGGAGGCTGGGACCCCTCGCCACAGGCACAACAGCCATCACAGCATCAGACTCCCCACTGGCAGCGACAGGGACAGGGCCGAGCGCAGGGGCAGGGGCAGGGCGAGGGACAGCAACAGCAACAGCAACAGCAACAAGGGCACCACCAGGCACAGGCACACGCCCAGAGCGAGCACCGTACAGCCGGCCCGGCATCCGCGGTCCCGACCACCGCCGCCGGGCGGGGTGAGGTGGTCGAGGGCATGGTGCGAGGAGTGCAGATGCGCACCGAGCAGCGCAGCGAGGACGACATACGGTCGGTGCTGCTGTTCCGTCTGGAGCGTTACGACGACGCCGGGCGGCGGGTGATGCTCGTTCCCGTGGAGATGCGGGGCCTCCGCTTCGAGGGGTCGGTCCACGACGGGGACTGGGTGCGCGTGAGCGGTCGGATGCGGGCGGGCACGCTGCATGCGAACGCGGAGCAGGAAGGCGCGACGGGAGAGTTCGGCGGTCCGGCCGGTTCGCCAGCGGCAGCCGGCGGCCGGCGGCCCCTCGCCAAGGACCTCCTGGTGTCCTTGTACAACTACATGGTTCCGCTGGCGTTCCTGGTCAGCGCCGAGCCTGGTCGGGCGGCGATACGCATCGGCACGTGGCTGCCCGCCGAGAGCACCAGCCAGTCGTCGGACCAGAACGGCCGACTCCTCACCACGTCCCTCAACACCCTCTACCCCTCAGTCGACTTGGTGGACGAATCACCCGGTCCCTCCACGGACGTATGGCCTCCCCGGGGCTGGCAGCGGGGCGGCCTCGTCATGGGGATCCCCACCCCGAAGCCTCCCGATCCCACCGACGGCGCCGCCCAACTGGATCGTCTGCTGCGGGCACTTCACCAGTTCGACTGGGCGGCGCTCGTGCTGGCGCAGCCGGTGGGAGAGGGCCTGGTCCGGGACCTGAAGCTGCGGCTCATCAACGACATGCGGATCGCGCAGACCGCGAGCACGCTCGGTGGCGTGCCGAGTCCGCTGACCCAGCACTACCTGGAGCTGATGGCCCGGCAGCTGAAGGCGTTCACGGATGCCCAGGGCGCCGGCGCGTGGCGTACCGCGGTGTACCTCCTGGGCGACGACGCGAGCTATCCGCAACTGGCCAGCCTGTGGCGGGGGGTGTACTCGGGCGCCTCCTCCTTGCCGGAGGCGGTACGCGTGTGGGACCGGGACGACGTGCCCGGTCTGGCGTCCGCCTGGGCCATGTGCGATCCCGAACCGGACACCTCGGCCCCGGGCTCGTACCGGCAGCCGTTCCAGCACCAGACGCTGCTGACCTCGCCGCAGCTCGCCGCCTACGTCCACCTGCCGAACCTCGAGACGGACGGCTTCTCCATCCGGACCGCGCCGGCCTTCGACGTCGTGCCGGCCGACGTCACACAGGAGCGGAGCATCACCCTCGGACAGATCATGCAACGAGGCCGCAGAACCGGCGCGACGTACGCGGTCACACCCAAGAGCCTGACCCGTCACGCGTTCGTCGCGGGAGTCACGGGGTCGGGGAAGACCAACACCCTCATCCACCTCCTCACCGAGATCGACCGCAGGTCGATTCCCTTCCTGGTCATCGAACCGAGCAAGACCGAGTACCGCGCGATGTCGGGCCATCCGGCGCTGGCCGGGCGACTGCGCGTCTTCACCCCGGGCAAGGAGACCGTCGCCCCGCTGCGCCTCAACCCCCTGGAAGTCCCGCCCCACATCGGCATCGGCGAGCATCTCGATCTGCTGCGCGCCGTGTTCGGGGCCAGCTTCGCGATGTGGGGACCACTCCCCCAGGTCCTCGAACGGTGCCTGCACGAGGTGTACGAGGACCGCGGCTGGGATCTCAGAGCCAGCACCAACCGGCGCCTGGAACCGCAATCCGCCGCCGGACTCTCCTGGCGCGCCTTCCCCACGCTGACGGATCTCGGCCAGAAGGTGCGCGACGTCGTCCCCCGCCTGGGCTACGAGCCACGCACCCAGGACGACATCCAGGCCGCGCTGCTGACCCGGCTCGACTCCATGCGGAGCGGCGGCAAGGGAGCGACGCTCGACACCCCCCTGTCCGTACCGGACCGGGAACTCTTCGACGCACCCGCCGTCATCGAACTCGAAGGGATGGGGGACGACGACGACAAGGCGTTCCTCATCGGCCTGCTGCTGATCCGGCTCGCCGAACACCGTCGCGCCGGCGGGCCGGCGGACGATCTCGCTCACCTCCTGGTGATCGAGGAGGCACACCGGCTCATCTCGAACGTCACGCGAGGCGGTTCGGAGTACGTCGCCAACCCCCGCGGACAAGCCGTGGAGACCTTCACCAACCTGCTGTCGGAGATACGGGCGTACGGCCAGGGCGTGGTGATCGCCGACCAGGTACCCGTACGCCTGGCTCCCGACGTCGTCAAGAACACCAACCTGAAGATCGCGCACCGCGTCGTTGCGGCCGACGACCGGGCCGTTCTCGGCGGCTCCATGTCGATGAGCGACGCACAGGAACGCTACGTCAGCACGCTGGGCATCGGCCGGGCGGCCGTGTTCAGCGACGGCGACGACGCGCCGCTCCTCGTCGCCGTGCCCCGCGCCGAGTACGGCGGCCGGTCGCCCCAGGACGCCGACGTGGCAGAGGCCATGCGACGGTGGCGCTCGGACCTCCGGATCGAGGGGCTCTACCAGGCGAGGCCCTACTGCACGGAGACCTGCGCCGACGCCCCCTGGGCCTGCGCCCTGGCGCGCACGCTCCTCGAAGACGGCTACGTCCGGCAGACCGTCGCCCGACTCGTCCTCTCGACCGCCGAGCACACCATCGCCCTCGACCGCCTCTGGCCGGAGATCGTCGCGGTCCTCCGCGCCCGCCGCACCTCCCCCGTGCCCGAGCGCCCGCTGCTGACGGCCTTCGCCGGACACGCCGCGGACTGGTACGCCGAGCGGCGCGGAGCCCAGGCCGGCTGGTCCTACCAAGCGACGGACGCGCTGGCGTCAGCCCTGCGCGCAGCCCTGATCAGCAAGGCGCAAGGGGGCCGCGAGGACACGGATCACGAGGTACGCGGCCGGTTCCAGGCACAGATGCGGGAACTCCACCGCCGCGACGTCGATCCCTACCCGGACTGCGACCGCGTCTGCGACCACGCGCCCCTGTGCCTGTACCGGTCCGCGGCCGGCGACCTCGTGGCATCCCGCCGCCACCACGCCCGCTGGCAGCGGGCCGAGGACACCGACGCCCGAACCGACGGCGGTCGGCTCCGGCGCGAGACCTGGAACACCGCGCGGGGCGCCGCCTACGAGCTGTTCGAGCAGCCGCACCCCGGCATCCCCGAGCCCGAACGGACAGGAGTCGCGGCCGCGGCCGATCGCGTCGCGCTCTGCTTCGCCCAGCAGATGCTCGCGACGGACGACCGGAAGGTCCCCGGTACGGCCCGCTGGATCGCCGACCGCCTCCTCGCGGAAGCCGACTCCGCAACCGCCGGAAACGGCGCGAAGAACACCCCGACGGGAGGTGAGCCCTCATGAGCAGCAGCGACGAGTCATCCGCCGGCGGAGTACCCCCACCGCCCCCGGCTCCCCCACCGACCCCGCCGGCGGACCCCCCGCCATCCCGAAGCGACGAATCCTCCTCAGGAGGCGTACCCCCCGGCCCGGCCGCCCCGCCGGAACCACCGAAACAACCGGCACCCGACACCCCGGAACCCCCCGCAGAACCTCCAGATCCCCCGGACGCTGCCGAACCACCCCCCAAGGAACCCTCACTCCCCGGCGGCCTCCCACCCCAGGCACCCCCGGAAGCCCCACCACCGGTTCCTCCACCGTCAGTTGAGCCCCAGCCCCCGGGAAGCGGCCCCCCGGATCAACAACCGGGCGAAGGAAACCAGCCGGGCGAACCGAAGGACCCGGAATCATCCGGCATACCCCTGCCACCTCCCCTCCCGATCCCCCCACTTCCCCCCATCCCACCCATCCCTCCCCTCCCACCACTCCCGTCCCTCCCGACACCGGGCGGCGGAACGGAACCAGCTCCACCACAACAAGGCCCGGGCGGCGGAACCGAACCGCTCGGGATTCACCGCTAGCCTGACCGGGGTGTAGGGAGTCCTGGGGAGGGAGAGGTGGCAGTGGAGGCACTACAGGGCGGGGATCCCGAACGGATCGCCGGCTACCGCCTGATCGGCCGCCTCGGCGAGGGTGGCATGGGAGTGGTCTACCTGGCACGCGGCCCTCGGGGGCGCATGATGGCGGTCAAGACCGTCCGTCGTGAGCTGGCCGCCATGCCCGACTTCCGTCTGCGTTTCCGCCGGGAGGTCGCTCTGGCCCAGCGCGTCGGTGGGGAGTGGACAGCCGCCGTCGTCGAGGGGGACCCCGACGCCGTGCTGCCCTGGGTTGCGACGGAGTTCGTGGCCGGGCCGACGCTCCATCAGGTGGTCAAGGACCACGGCCCGCTTCCCGAGGAGTCCCTGTGGGCCCTGGCATCGGGCCTGATCCGAGCGTTGGAGGACGTGCACGCCGCGGAGCTCGTCCATCGCGATCTCAAACCGTCGAACGTCCTGGTGACGATCGAGAGGCCCGTCGTCATCGACTTCGGGATCGCGCGGGCAGCCGGTTCTACCACCGATGACCTGACGGCGACCGGTGTGATGGTGGGCTCGCCCGGTTTCATGTCCCCGGAGCAGATCCGGGGCGAGACGCTGACGCAGGCCAGTGACGTCTTCTCACTGGGCGCCGTCCTGGCGTTCACCGCCACGGGGAGCCTGCCGTTCGCGGCGATGGAGGGGCAACTGCCGGCCTTGATCTATCAGGTCCTGGAGGGACGCCCGAACCTCACCGGTGTCCCGTCCGGCATCCGCGGCCTCATCGAGGACTGCCTTCGCAAGGACCCCGCAGACCGCCCGTCCCTTCCCGAACTGCGCCGCCGGGTGGAAACGGACGCCCGAAGCCTCGGGGATCCGTGGCTTCCCGCTCAGGTACTCGCCCGCCTCGGGCGGGACGCGGTCCGCCTCCTGCACCGGGACGATCCGTACACCTACGTACCCACCCGCGTACCCTCGCAGGCCACCCCCGACGGCCCTGGGACGACGACGCGGACCGCCCAGCCAATGCCGCCCGCCCCGTCCCCGGCCCCGGCCCCGGCCCCGGCCCCGTCCTCGTCCCCAGATGAAGCCCCGCCTCCCGCCCGCCGCCACCCCAGCACGACCTCCCCCACGACGTTCGGCCGGCGCGCCGCTGTCGTGTACTGGCTTCTCGCACTGCTCTCACTGACCTGCCTGGCGTCCGCCGTCTCTTACGCGTCCCTCGATCCAGAGGCACGCACCTACAGCTACGCCGGGCGGCTTCCCGAAGGAGAGGGCCTGATCGACCCTGACGCCTGGGCCGACGACCCCGTGTTCTACGTGCTGCTGAGCGGCAAGATCGTGCTGACCACCGCTCTGGTCGCGTGCTGGGTCCTCTGGTTCGCCCGCGCGCGGACCGCCGCCGAACTGAGGCAGACCGGCAGCATCCGCTACCGGCCCGGAATGGCCGCCGCCGCCTGGTTCCTGCCCCTGGCCAACCTCGTGATCCCCAAGCAGATCGCCGACGACATCTGGCGGGCCTCCGCTCCCGACTCCGCACGCACGTCGCCGGCGGCCCGGGTGCACGTCTGGTGGGCGCTGTGGGTGGCGACGTTCCTGGCCGGCCCGCTGATTTTCACGCCGTTCACGAACCTGCTCAGCAGGGAGCAGGTCGCAAGCGACACCTACCGGTACGACGGAACACCGCAAGCCTGGCTCAGCCTCCCGGCACACCTCCTGGTCGTCGGGGCAGCCATCGCGGCTGCCCTGTACGTACGAGACGTCACCACGCGACTGGGCCGGGAGGCGTCAGACAGGGCACTGACGCACTCGCCGGGGGCGGTCGGCCGGCTGTAGGGCGGGCCCCGCAGGGGCGGGGAACCGGGTGACCCCGTATCAAGGCCGCTACACGGCTTCGGGTCTATTCCCTGGCGAGCGGGGAGCAGGTGGACGTCGACTCGGCGCGCATCAGCGCCTCGGGACCATCCCCGCGGACCGGCTGCCGCGGGTCAGCGTCCTTCAGGTCGAAGCACGCCGCCGCCCCGGTGTGGAGCTGACCCAGGTCTGGCACGACCTGCGCCGCGCGGTGGAAAACCGCGGCATCGGCGCGAGGGTCACCGTCCGGCTGCGCCGCGAGCGGCTGGACATGGTGACGCGCATCGCCGGCGGCTACTTCACCGCGCCGCCCGTTCCCGAGGCTCACAGCGATGAGTGGCTACGAGTGGACGTCGTCTACCGCGTCGTCGAGGCGGTCCGCCACCTGATGCCGTTCGGCACTGACGTCCACATCGTCAGCCCTCCCGAGGCCCGCATCGAAATGGCCCGCGCCATCGCCGAGTTGGCCGGACTCTACGACGCTGCCAGAGCCAAGGACCGTCCCCACCCTGAACCTGCTCGCCCCGGAGGTTTCCGCAGGCACAGAGCTGCTTCGTTCCGCCCGCACGTGTGCTCCGCAGCAGGCAGAGCCCACGTGGTGAGACCACAAGCGGCCGTTCACGCCGGGGCCACCCCGGCATGGGGAGCAGACCTCTCCTGGTACGACGACCGGAAACGGGAGCGGACGCGAAACGATCGCCCGCGTATGTCCGGCGACTGCGGGGCCATCGTCCCGCGATCTCGTTGTCAGTACCCGATGCAAGGATTCGAACGAAAACACGGAGGCAGGGAGCGCAGCATGGGTACACAGGAGATCGGCCCCTTCGGCGCCGGCACGGCCGCGGACTTGGCCGATGCGGCCCGGACGGCCTGGTTCTCGGCGTCCCGGACCCGGCCCGGCCCTGACGCGTCCTTCGAGCAGCCGCTGCCCGCCGTCGACTGGATCGACCACGTCGACACGGACCCGATCCGCGCGCTGGAGCTGCTGGTCCTCGGCTGGTACCCGGCCGAGGACTCGCCGCCGGACCCCGACGCGCCCACGGACGACGCCGTCGCCCTCCTGCCGCCGCCGCTCGCCGCCTTCCACCGGCTGGCCCGCCTGCGGCCCGCTCTCTACCGCTTCAACCATCCGATGCTCCTGCACCCCCAGCACGTCACGAGACCGGATGGTGCCCGCATGGTCTTCGCCGTAGAGAACCAGGGATGCAGCGACTGGACCATCCCCTGGCCACCCCGAGGAGGTCCCGAAGACGACGACCCACCCGTCTGGCACACCGAGGGCCCCTACGACTACGACAACGACAACCCGGACACCCACCTGCAAACGGAACCCCTCAGCCGCTTCCTCCTTCAGTTCACCCTCAAGGAGGCGTCCGGCCTCGCGCCCTTCAGCGCCTGGACCGACCTCATGCCCGTCGAGCGCCTCGAACCGCTGCGGAACTTCCTGCGACCGATCCCCCTCGGCCCCTACATGCCCGACTACGGCGGCCATCTCTTCTACGCGGCCCCTGGCCTGCTGGCAGCCATCAGCTCCGACGGCACCCAGGCGGACGCGGTGTTCGCAGCACGCCACCGCGAAACCCTCGCCCCCCTGAAGACCTACACCTTCCCCTGGCGACGCTTCGACGCATAGAGGCGCCGACAACAACCGCGTCACCAGCCCCGTACTCCGGATGCGTACTCGACGGCCTTGCCGGTTCGTCTCCCACGACCAGCTTCCCGTCTACCAGGTCATGAACGTTCTGCGGCTGTTGCTGCGGAGAGCGGCGGGGGTCGTTCCGTACCAGCGTTGGACTGCTCGGCGCAGCGCGCGGGCGTTGGCGTAGCCGCTTCGGGTGGCGATGGAGTCGATGCTGAGGTCGGTGGTCTCCAGCAGCCGTGTGATCTGTGTCTGGCGCAGGTTTTCGAGTTCGCCGCTCCAAGTGGTGTCGTGTTCGTCGAGGCGTCGCTGGAGGGTTCGTGTGCTCAGGGCCATGCGTCGGGCCACGGCGGCCAAGGTGGGGGCGGCTTCGTCGTGGGCGGCGGCCAGATGGGTGCGGAAGAGGCTGAGCCAGTCATGCAGCGGTATCGCCGTGGCGAGGATCTGATCGGCGTGTCTTCGCAGCACGGTCGACAGACCGGGCTGGGTGTGGGGTCCAGGAATTTTCAGGTCGGCGGCGCGGAACGTGATCGAGCTGTCGGGGGCCTCGAAATGGATGACGCGCGTGCTGTAGAGCTCGGAGAGGATGTCGTGCCGTCGGGGTGCGCGGGCCGCCAGGCTGACGCGGAGGGGAACGAGGGCGCGGCCGGCTGCCTGGCTGAGCCGCTGCCGGAGGATTCCCAGGGCGTAGGCGCGGATCGCGCAGGCGGCTTCGTGGGTGACGTCTGCCTGACTTCGGTGGCTGATGGTGACGTGGTCACCGTCCTCGGCGATGTGCAGGCACTCGGTGGCGGTGTCCACGACGGTGGCGAAGTAGGCCGCGGCGTCCTGGATACCTTCGAGGGGGGTGGGGGCGGCGGTGATCAGGTAGTCCCAGACGCCGAGGGCGCCGATGTGTGACTGCCCTACGAGCAGCACCGCCATGTCGGTCCACGGGACGTGAACGGTGGTCAGGTCCGCCAGGCGCCCGGTCGTGGCGGCGGGGGTGCGGTAGGTGTTGCCGTGGAGGTGTTCCGGTGCCAGGCCCGGCAGGTGCGCGTAGCCGTTCGGGTCCGCGCCGGTCATGCGGATGACCTCGACGGACAGCCGGGTGAGGGCGGACGAGGTCGTCCCCGGATGCGAGTGTGATTGCACAAGGGCAGAGCATAGAGCAGCGCAAATTCCCAGGTGATTGCCGGTGCGAGGCACGTGGAGTCCCCAACTCGGCGTCTGAGGTCCCCTGATGGCGCCTGCAGTCCCGTATTGGCGCGTGGTGTCCCTGGAGCGGTGCTCGCGGCGGTCCTAGCGTGAGCCTTCTGCCCGGATCGGTTCAGGGCAGGCACGGGGCACTACCGCGGTTGTCGCGAGGCCCTCGAACAACACTTCCTCCGGAAGGACACGATCAGGTGCACACGCGTGCCACCAGAATGGGCGTCACGGTGATGACCGTCGCCGCCCTCACCATTCCCGCGGCCGGTCAGGCATTCGCGGCACAGGCAGCGCCTGCCGACACCACCGAGGCGGTGATGCCGTACGCCTTTGAGGACGGCGCGTACCCGAACGCCGACCGGATCGAGGCGGACAAGGGCATCAAGCTGATCCGCGGTGACGGCAACATCACGCTCGCCGACTGCGACCTCGACGCCACGCAGATACGCGTGCAGGTCGTCGGTGCGCCCGCGAACAAGCAGGAGATGTACTGCTTCGTCTCCCGGGCCGACACGGGTCTGCTCACTCTGGACCTCAACCGGGCCTTCTGGATCGACGCGGCCGACCAGCCGATGAGCGCCACACTCACCGCCGAGGACGGCACCGACAAGACCATCACGATCCCCAAGGGCGGCTACGCGCCGGTCGGCGAGGGCGTCGCGGGCGGCACCCGCAGCCGGCTGGTCGAGATCCGGGTCACCGGTCCGAGCGGAACGGCTCCCGCCCTGTCCGGGGACACCACGTACGGGTACGCCGGCCGACTGCGCGTAGGGGACTTCCGGTCCTGCACGGCGACGCTCGTCGCGCGGAACTGGGCGGTCACGGCCAAGAGCTGTTTCGCCGATGACCCAGCGGTGGACAACAACGTCGCCCAGGGCGCTCCGAAGCTCAGGAGCACCCTGCTGCTGGGCCGTTCGGACCTCTCCTCCAGCGGGCTGCACAGTAGTGGCATCAGCGAGGTCGTGCCGCACCCGGACCGCGACCTGGTGATGGCCCGTCTGGAGACGCCCGCCGACACCGTCACCCCCGTCGCTCTGGGCACGACGGCTCCGGTTGCCGGTGAGAAGCTGACCGTGGCCGGATTCGGCCGTACCAGCACCGCGTGGACGCCGAACGTGCTCCACGCGGCCGAGTTCACCGTCGGGGCCACTGTGGCCGACGGGTTCGACCTGGCCGCTTCCGCGTCCGCCGGCGCCACGGTCTGCAAGGGAGACGCGGGAGCCCCGGCCCTGCGCGTCGTGAACGGCAACGCGACCCTGGTGGGCATCGGCAGCCGCTCGCAGCAGGCCGGATGCCTCGGCAACGCGGGCACCGCCGTGGGCGCCCACGGCGTGAGGACGGACAACGTCTCCGACTGGGTCCGGTCGATCATCACCCGCGACCGGACGACGCCTGCCGACATCGACGGCGACGGCAAGGACGATCTGGTCGTCCAGCGCACCGACGGCACCGTGACGGTCCACCGCAACCTCGGCACGAGCTTCGGCGCGGGCACCGTCATGTCCTCGGGGTGGCGACGCTACCTCGACGGCACCGACCTGGGCCGGCTGTACTTCGCCGACATCACGGGTGACAACAAGGCCGACCTGGTCGTCCACGGCACCGACGGCAACATCAGCGTCCGCAAGAACATGGGCACCTACTTCGACGGCGGCACCCACTGGACCACAGGATGGGGACGCTTCGTCACCGGCACCGACCTCGGCCGGCTCTACTTCGCCGACATCACCGGCGACAACAAGGCCGACCTCATCGTCCACGGCACCGACGGCAACATCAACGTCCGCAAGAACATGGGCACCTACTTCGACGGCGGCACCCACTGGACCACAGGATGGGGACGCTTCGTCACCGGCACCGACCTCGGACACCTCAGCTTCGGGGACACAACCGGAGACATGAAGGCCGACATGGTCATCTACGAGCTCGCGAACGGCAAGGTATCCGTGCGCACCAACATGGGCAGCTACTTCAACAGCGGCACGTTGATGATCACCCTGTGACGCACACCCCTCCGGTCGACCTACGCGGGTCCGCGGAAGCGTGCCCGTACGGGCCCGAGGGGGGCAACTGGCCGGGATGAACTGACCGAACGCCACAACAGAGTGACATCCAGGCGGGACGCGGGCCGACGCCCGCGTCCCGCCGACGTGAGTCGCCGGTAACGAGATGAGAGTCTGGTGAAACCAACACTCCACGGGCCTCGACGCCCGGGAAGAATCAGGCGCGCGATACGCGCCTCCATGTTCGGCATGCTGCCCGTGGCCCTCACCCTGGGCCTGCTGGGAGCCTCCGCCTCTGCGGGCGGGCACACCGGTGCGGTCCGGCTCGCGGCCTCGCAGGAAGTGACCCCCGCGGACCGCGGCCGGGTGGTGGATCACTGGCGGGACGGCGGTCCGAACGTGAAGGCGGCCGCGGAAGCGGCGCTCACCGGAAGCGCCGCCGACGTCGAAGGTTTCCTGTCCGTCGTCGAGGCCCTGGACCTCCAGGACAAGCGGGTCAGTGCCGCACAGCTCGGCAGCATCGGCGGCACGGAGCTCCTGGCCGCAGCCCGAACGGCGATGGCCGAAGGCCGATTCGCCTTGGAGGACTTCCTGGACGACGGCTGGGAAGAGCCGTTGCGACAGGACCAGCGTGTGCGGGTCGCCCAGATCGTCAGCACCGCGCGGCAGGTCGAAGCGGACGCCGGGCGGGCTGCGCTCAACGGCAGTCCGGAAGACATCGTGGCGTTCCTCCGGAACGGGCAGTACACCGCCCGTGAGCAGGACGACCGCCTTCAAGTCGTCCAGATCATCAGCGTGGGCGGCACCAACCTCCAGGCCGCCGGACAGCTCGCAATGAACGGCACACCGGACGACCGCCGGGAGTTCTTGGAGGTCGGCCAGTTCGTCGCACGCAACAAGGACGAAGAGCACGCCACTGTCGCCGAGCTCGCGGCGCAGGCGCAGGAAGCCGGTCGACAGGCCGCGAAGGAGACGGAGGCCGCCAAGGCCCAGTCGGCCAAGGCCGTGGACTCGGCCCGGCTGGCCAAGGAATCCGCGCTCGCCGCCAAGGCACTGGCGGCGGCGGCCCAGGGTGAAGTCGGCAAGGCGGCTCGCGCCGCCGCCGACGCCGCGAAGGCCGCCGCCCAGGCCGCCACCGCGGCGCAGAAGGCAATCGACGCGGCCGGCGCGGCGAAGAGATCCGCGCGTGTCGCCGCGAACGCCGCCTCCCGGGCAGCGGCCGCGGCGGCGTCCGCGGCCCAGGCCGCGACACGCGCGCAGTCGGCTGCGGCCGATGCCGCGACCGATGCGGGCAAGGCCGACGCAGCACGCGTGGCCGCCGAGAACGCGCGCAACATCGCCAAGGGCGCGAACCTCGCCGCCGACGCGGCAGATCAGGCAGCCAAGGCCGCCACCGCTGCAGGTGAGGCAGCGGAGTCCGCTGTCGCCGCGGGCGCTGACGCCACCGCGGCCGCCAACGCGGCGATGGACGCCAGCGGCTACGCCGGAACCTCCAGCGACGCCGCGGCGGAGGCCCGTGCCGCCGCTGCTTCCGCCAAGCGTCACGCCACGGAGGCCAACCGCGCCGCCAACGCCGCCGGGGCCCTGGCCCGCAAGGCGGCGACGGCCGCGGGTGATGCCCGTGACGCCGCCCGCAAGGCCGCGACCCACGCCACCAACGCCGCGGCGGCAGCCGAGGACGCGGCTCAGCACGCGGGCGATGCGGCCACTGCCGCATCCAAGTCCACCGCGCACGCCAACGCCGCCAGCGCAGCCGCGACCATCGCGACGGAGGCGGTGGCGGAGGCCCAGAAGGTCTACGCCCTCGCCCGTGAGGTGGAGGCCGAGGACCTGCTGGGTCGCACCAACGCCGGCATCGCGCTGGCCCGGGACCAGAAGGCGGACTACACCGCCGACACGGCCAAGGCAGTCCAGCGGATGCAGGCCGTCAAGGACCGCGACGCCGAACGCGACCGGCTCGTGGCCGAGCTCGCCGAGCCCGGAGCCGATCTCGCGCTGATCGCCACCGAGGGACGCAAGCTGGCCCTGCTGGCGGCCAAGAACGGCACGGCCTGGGGACGCGCGGCGGCCGACGCGGCGCTGGCAGGCCCCGACGAGGTCGTCATCGACTACCTGAAGAACGGCTGGAAGACAGCCCGCGAGCAGGACGAACGCTCCTACGTCGAGCGACTCGCCGAAGAGAGCGCAACCCCTGAGGTCCGTACGGCGGCCGAGGCCGCGCTCGACGGCGACGCGGCAGCCGTCACCTCCTTCATCGACGACGGCCAGTACCAGGCCGCCTCGCAAGGCATGCGCGTCGCTGTCGCACAGGTCGCCTCCGGAGCAGGCCCGGCAGTCTCCGACGCCGCGCAGGCGGCTCTGAACAGCCAAGACCCCAAGAAGTACAGCCAGTTCCTGGTCACGACGCAGTTCACCGCTCGTACCCAGGACGAACGCGTACGTTCCGCGCAGCTGTTCAGCGCAGGCGGGGACGAGGTCAAGGCCGCCGCCCGGATCGCGCTGGAAGGCTCCCCACAGACGGTCCACGCCTTCGTCGTCTCCGGCCAGCACAAGGCCGCCCGCCAGGACCACCTCGACGCCACGCACGAGGCGCAGGTCCAGAAGCTGATCGCGGACGCCGCCAAGATCGCGGCCGAGGCACAGAGAAACGCCGCGACCGCGCAGAAGGTCGCCGCCACCGCCCGCAAGGCCGCCGCCGAAGCCAACCAGTGGGCGCTGAAGGCTGACGCCGCTGCAAAGGAAGCACTGGCAAGCGCCGTCAAGGCGGACCAGTACGCCCGGGACGCCGAGGCTTCCGCCGCCAGCGCTGCCGCTTCGGCGGCCACCGCGCGCAAGGCGGCCAACGAGGCCGACACGGCCTCCGAGGCCGCAGCGCTCTCCGCTTCCGACGCGACCCTGTCCTCCGAGATGGCCCAGGCCTCCGCGTCCTCCGCGTGGGCCTACGCCGAACAGGCGCGGGAGTCGGCCGTCGCGGCGGGCCAGGACGCGGACGCCGCCCTCAAGGCAGCGCAGGAGACCTTCGTCATCTCGGTGAAGAAGTACCGGGAGGAAGAAGAGGCCCGCCGCAAGGCCGCCCTCGAAGCCAAGCTGAAGGCCGAGCAGGACCCCGGCTACCAGGCGCGCAAGATCTACCGGTGCGGCCAGGCGATCGTTCCCTGCGACCCGCAGGAATTCGCCCGATGGTGCCAGCACAACGAAATCGGCTGCGACATCATCTCCATGGGCCCCGAGTTCAATCAGGCCATGGAGGAACTGCACGCCTTCACCAGTGCGGTGACCGGCCTCGGAAATCTTGAAGCATGCCTCGACAACAAGAACTTCGAGGACTGCGGGACCCTGGCGGTCGATGTTCTGCTGGGCGCCAAGCTGAAGGCGCTCAACAAGGCATGGGACAGCCTCAAGCTGATCCGCCGCGGCTGCAAGGCCCTCGGCGCGGCCACGATGTCGGCTCAGTCCGACATGACGCCGATGATGGGCGTGCAGGCGGTGGCCGGCGGGCCGGTGGGAAGGGGCTGCCTCGAAGGCAAGGTCAATCACCCGGTCTACGATCCGACGACTGGGAATCGGATCACCGACATCGACGTCTTCGAAGGCGACGTCCTGTGGGAGGAGAAGAGCGTCCTAGGCTACTGGGGCGAGACCGAATGGCTCACACACCTGGAAGACAAGATCGAAAAGTACATCGCTGCCCGTGCGCAGCTGCCGGAGTTCTACCACGACGCACCCATGGGCTTCTGGTTCACCCGCCCGAACCAGGATCCACGGTTCGTGGAGCTGATCGAGACCGAGCTTCAGAAACTCAGGGCAAAGTATCCGGAGATCCCGATCCAGACGAGGTGGAACTGATGAGTTACCCGTTCCGGAACATTGAAGGATCGAAGATCATCTGGGATCCGGGAATCGGCGTGGGGCAGACCTACGCCGCCCTCGCCGCCGAGACCGGCGCCCTGCTGCAGGTGCCCACAGGGCTGACCTACGCCGAGCGCCTGGGCGGCAGCGAGGTGGACCTGGTCCTGTTCCAGCGGTTCACTCAGAAGCTGTACGACCGGTACTTCAACACCAGCAACTTCGTCCTGCACGGACTCCTTCACGGCCTGTTGCTGTCCTCCATCGTCATGCTGGAGAACGGCGGCGGATCGATCACACGGAACCCGGAGACGGAGCACGGACTCCTGGATGACCACGGCGCCTACACGCGCGCCATGTGGACGGACTTCTGAGAAGGCCCCACGCCTCGGCGTGAGAACGGCCGGTCCCGCACCCGCGGGACCGGCCGGCTCGCGTACAAGGAGGCAGTGCACAGCATCGCCTCACGGGCGGGGCTCAGTTTTCGCGATGGTCCGCGTGCCTGAGGACTGATTCAGTGCCGGACGGCGTCCGGGGAGCGCTTCACGCCTGCGGCGGCCAGGATCGCACCGAGGGCGCAGAGCGTGCCGGCGACGAGCACGGAGGTGTGGACGCCGTTCATGAATGCCTGGTGGCTGCCTTCGGTGACGGCTGTACGAAGGGCGGCCGGCATGGTGTCGGAGACGGGGGCGATGCCCATGGCGACGGCGTCCTTGGCCTCCAGCAGGCCGTCGGCGACGGGTGCCGGTGCTCCCGCTGTGGCGAGTTCGCCGGTGAGGGTGGTGCCGACCCTGCTGCTGATGAGGGAGACGAGGACGGAGGTGCCGAGCGCGCCGCCGATCTGGAGGGCGGTCGCCTGGAGGCCGCCGGCCACTCCGGCGTCCTTGACGGGCGCGTTGCCGACGATGGCGTCGGAGGAGGAGGCCATGACCATGCCGACGCCCAGGCCCAGGGCGACGAACGGCGGCCACAGGAGCGCGTAGGAGGAGTGGGCGTCCCAGCTGAGCATGGTGAAGCAGGCGATGCCCTGGAGTGCCATGCCGAGCGGCATGGTGAGGCGGGGTCCGAACTTGTCGGTGAGGGCGGCGCCCAGCGGGGAGGCGACGACCGAGGCCAGGCTCAGCGGCAGGGTGCGTACGCCGGCTTCGACGGGGGTGAAGCCGCGGACGTTCTGCAGGTAGATCATGACGAAGAAGATCACGCCGAGCAGGACGAAGAAGTTCAGCGCGGTGATGACGGTGCCGATGGTGAGCGCGGGGTTGCGGAACAGGCGCATCGGCAGCAGCGGCGAGGAGACGCGGGTCTGCCACCAGCCGAAGGCGACGAGGAGCAGCAGGCCGGAGCCGATGGCACCGAGGGTGCCGCCGGAGGCCCAGCCCCAGGTCTCGCCCTTCACCACCCCGAAGACGAGCAGGAGCGTGCCCGCGGCGAGCAGAACGACGCCGAGGACGTCGAACTTCTCCTGCGCGGCGGCCTTGTTCCGGCTCTGCGGGAGGACGGCCGCGCTGAAGGCGAGGGCGATGACGCCGATGGGGGCGTTGATGTAGAAGACGGATTCCCAGTCGACGTGCTGGACGAGGAGGCCGCCGACGATGGGGCCGAGGGCGGTGGACACCGAGGAGACCATGGCCCAGATGCCGACGGCCATGCCGAACTTCTTCGGCGGGAAGACGGCGCGGAGCAGGCCGAGGGTGTTGGGCATCAGCAGGGCGCCGAAGAAGCCCTGGAGGGCGCGGAAGGCGATGACGCCTTCGATGGAGCCGGCGAGGCCGATGGCCACCGAGGCGAGGGTGAAGCCGGCGACGCCGACGAGGTAGAGGGTGCGGCGGCCGAAGCGGTCGCCGAGCTTGCCTCCGAGGATGAGGGCGGCGGCGAGGGCGAGCAGGTAGGAGTTGGTGACCCACTGGAGGTCGGAGGTGGAGGCGTGGAGGTCGCGTCCGATCTCGGGGTTGGCGATGGCGACGACGGATCCGTCGAGGCCGACCATGAAGAGGCCGAAGGCGACGGCGATCAGGGTGAGCCACGGGTTGGAGCGCCGCTCGCGGGCGGGGGGGCTGCTGGGCGGGCGGTGGGAGGTTTCGGCGAGGGTGCCGGCGGAGGGCATGGCTGTGTCGAGTTCTTTCGGTTCACGGCATGCCGGCGCGGCGGCCGTGAGCAGGGGGGCGCGGCGGCCGGCACGGGTGCATGCGCAGGTGCAGGAGGTGAGAGGAGAGGCCGCGACGGGGCCGGGCCCGCTCGAACCATGCGGGCGGGGCGGGTCAGTGCGCGGCGTGCAGGCGCTGGTCGAGGCTGTTCAGGGCGCCGAGCGCGGAGCCGAGGGCGTCGAGTTCACCGTCGGTCATGGTGCGCAGGACGCGGACGACGCGGGCGCTCATGATCTGCGCGACCTCGCCGAGTCGCCGCTGGGCGACCGCGGTGAGGTGGAGGTGCGCGACGCGCTTGTCGGCGGGGTCCTGGCGGCGTTCGAGCAGCCCCTGCTCGGTGAGCTGGGTGACCAGGGCGCTGACGTTGCTCGGCTTCATGAGCAGCGCTTCGGCGGCGGCACGCACGGTGGTGCCGTCGTGCGTCGAGACGTAGCGCAGGAGCGCGAGCTGAGCCTCGGAGGGCTTGGGGTACGGGTAGTCCTGGTCGACGTACCGCTCGAGTGCTCGGCCCAGCGCGGGCAGGCAGGCCACGAGGCCGGCGGCCGTGTGGTCGAGGTCCTGCGCGGACTCGCTGGAGGGGAGCATGACAGCATTCAACTATGAAGATATAGCTATGCCAAAAGACCTACCTCCCCTGCGTGGATGACGTCACGGCGTGAACGCGGGGGCCGACCGCCCCAAGGGCGGCCTGCGCCTCGCCACCGCAGGTCGCAGGTCGCAGGTCGCAGCACCTGCCCTTTGACTGAATCCTTTCACATCCGTTCACATCACCCTCTTGACCGTCTACCAGAAGCCATGCTTCTGTGTGGCTGAAACGATTCATACGCCGACGCACACAGCGCGGCCCAGGTTCCGAGGTTGCCCAATGACTGTCGTACGGGACGCCGTGAAGGCCGCGCTCAAGACCCAGCGCATCGAGACCCCCTCCTGGGGCTATGGGAACTCCGGCACCAGGTTCAAGGTGTTCGCGCAGGGCGGTGTCCCCAGGACCCCGTGGGAGAAGCTCGACGACGCGGCGAGGGTCCACGAGTTCACCGGCGTCGCCCCGAAGGTCTCCTTGCACATCCCGTGGGACCGCGTCGACGACTACGCCGCCCTCGCCGCGTACGCCGAGGAGCGCGGTCTGGAGCTGGGCGCGATCAACTCCAACACCTTCCAGGACGACGAGTACCGCCTCGGCAGCGTCTGCCACCCGGAGGCGACGGTGCGCCGCAAGGCCGTCGACCATCTCCTGGAGTGCGTCGACATCATGGACACCACGGGTTCGACGGACCTGAAACTGTGGTTCGCCGACGGGACGAACTACCCGGGGCAGGACGACATCGTCGGCCGCCAGGAGCGGCTGGCGGAGGCGCTGGCCGAGGTGTACGAGCGGCTCGGCGACGACCAGCGGATGCTGCTTGAGTACAAGTTCTTCGAGCCGGCGTTCTACACGACGGACGTGCCGGACTGGGGCACCTCGTACGCCCACTGCCTCAGGCTGGGTCCGAGGGCTCAGGTCGTCGTGGACACCGGGCACCACGCCCCGGGCACCAACATCGAGTTCATCGTGGCCTTCCTCCTGCGGGAGGGGAAGCTCGGCGGCTTCGACTTCAACTCGCGGTTCTATGCCGACGACGACCTGATGGTCGGGTCCAGCGACCCGTTCCAGCTGTTCCGGATCATGCACGAGGTCGCGAAGAACGGCGGCCTGGACCCGGCCACGAACGTGGCCTTCATGCTCGACCAGTGCCACAACATCGAGGCGAAGATCCCGGCCGTCATCCGCTCCGTGATGAACGTCCAGGAGGCCACCGCCAAGGCGCTCCTCGTCGACACCGACGCACTCGCCGCCGCCCAGCGCGACGGCGACGTGCTCGGCGCCAACGCCGTGCTGATGGACGCGTACAACACCGACGTACGTCCGCTGCTGCGGGAGGTGCGCGAGGAGCGGGGCCTGCACCCCGACCCTGTCGCCGCGTACGCCGCCTCCGGGTGGCAGGACCGGATCGCGGCCGAGCGCGTCGGCGGCGAGCAGGCCGGCTGGGGCGCCTGACCGACGCGCCCGACGAGGCACCGCGCCCTGGCGGTGCCCGCGCCCTGACGGGGCACCCACCCCCAAGGGGTGCCCCCCGGGGTGCCCCCTCCCCGGGTGCCCCCTCCCCCTGACTCTTCGACCCGCGAAGGACTGATCGCACATGCCCACCCCTCCCGAAGTCGCCGCGCTCCTCGACCGCGCGCACCGGCTGGGCTCCGACCCGCGCAACACCAACTACGCCGGCGGCAACGCCTCCGCGAAGGGCACCGTCACCGACCCGGTCACCGGCTCGGACACCGAGCTGATGTGGGTGAAGGGGTCCGGCGGCGACCTCGGCACGCTGACCGAGAGCGGCCTCGCCGTGCTGCGTCTGGACCGGCTGCGGGCGCTCAAGGACACGTACCCGGGTGTGGAGCGCGAGGACGAGATGGTCGCCGCGTTCGACTACTGCCTCCACGGCAAGGGCGGCGCGGCACCGTCCATCGACAGCGCCATGCACGGCCTGGTCGACGCGGCCCACGTCGACCACCTCCACCCCGACTCCGGCATCGCGCTGGCCTGCGCCGCCGACGGCGAGAAGCTGACGGCGGAGTGCTACGGCGGGAAGGTGGCGTGGGTGCCGTGGCGGCGCCCCGGTTTCCAGCTCGGCCTGGACATCGCGGCGATCAAGGAGGCCCACCCGGACGCCGTCGGCGTCGTGCTCGGCGGGCACGGCATCACCGCCTGGGGCGCCACCTCCGAGGAGTGCGAGACGAACGCCCTGTGGATGATCCGCACGGCCGAGACCTTCCTCGCCGAGCGGGGCGAGGAGCAGCCGTTCGGTGCCCCTCTGGACGGCTACGGGGCACTGGACGAGGAGGTACGCCGGGAGCGGGCCGCCGCACTCGCCCCGCACATCCGGGCGATCGCCTCCCAGGACCGGCCGCAGGTCGGCCACTTCACCGACTCCGACGTCGTCCTCGACTTCCTCGCCCACGACCGGCACCCGCGCCTCGCGGCCCTCGGCACCTCGTGCCCGGACCACTTCCTGCGCACCAAGGTCCGCCCGCTGGTCCTGGACCTCCCGGCCGGCGCGCCGCTGGACGAGGCCGTGACCCGGCTGCGGGAGCTGCACGCCGAGTACCGGGAGGAGTACGCCGCCTATTACGCCCGGCACGCCACCGCCGACTCCCCGGCGATGCGCGGCGCGGACCCGGCGATCGTGCTGGTCCCCGGCGTCGGCATGTTCTCCTTCGGCAAGGACAAGCAGACCGCGCGCGTCGCGGGCGAGTTCTACGTCAACGCGATCAACGTGATGCGCGGCGCCGAGGCCGTCTCCACCTACGCCCCCATCGAGGAGGCGGAGAAGTTCCGCATCGAGTACTGGGAGCTGGAGGAGGCCAAGCTGCGGCGCATGCCGAAGCCGAAGCCGCTCGCCACCCGCGTCGCGCTCGTCACGGGCGCGGGCTCGGGCATCGGCAGGGCCATCGCGCAGCGGCTGGTCGCCGAAGGCGCGTGCGTGGTGGTCGCCGACCTGAACGGCGACAACGCCACGGCGGTCGCCGAAGAGCTGGGCGGCCCGGACAAGGCCGTGGCGGTGACGGTGGACGTCACCTCCGAGCAGCAGATCGAGGCCGCCTTCAAGGCGGCCGTGCTCGCCTTCGGCGGCGTCGACCTCGTCGTCAACAACGCCGGCATCTCGATCTCCAAGCCGCTCCTGGAGACCACCGCGCGCGACTGGGACCTCCAGCACGACATCATGGCCCGCGGCTCCTTCCTCGTCTCCCGCGAGGCCGCCCGGATCATGACCGCGCAGAAGCTCGGCGGCGACATCGTCTACATCGCGTCCAAGAACGCCGTCTTCGCCGGCCCGAACAACATCGCCTACTCCGCCACCAAGGCCGACCAGGCCCACCAGGTCCGCCTGCTCGCCGCCGAACTCGGCGAGCACGGCATCCGCGTCAACGGCGTCAACCCCGACGGCGTCGTCCGCGGCTCCGGCATCTTCGCCGCCGGCTGGGGCGCCCAGCGCGCCGCGACGTACGGCATCGAGGAGGAGAAGCTCGGCGAGTTCTACGCCCAGCGCACCCTCCTCAAGCGCGAGGTCCTCCCCGAGCACGTCGCGGGCGCGGTCTTCGCCCTCACCGGCGGCGACCTCACCCACACCACCGGCCTGCACATCCCCGTCGACGCCGGCGTCGCCGCCGCCTTCCTGCGCTGACGGCCCTTGATCCCACCTGGGGCGGGTGACTGACGCACCCGCTCCAGGTGCCCCCAGCTGACCGGCGGCGTGATGCCGTACGGGAACCGGCCCCGACACCGTGCCCGCCGGGCACGGCCGGCCGCCCCCATCCCTCCTGCCGTGCCCGCCGGGCGCCGGTCGCTCCACCTCTCCTGCCGTTCCCTGACGAGCCGCCCGCACCACAGAGGTATGCCCCGTGACCACTACTCCCCCGTCGTCCGCCTTCTCCTCCGCGTTCGCCGCCGTCGACCTCGGCGCCACCAGCGGACGGGTGATCGTCGGCCGGGTCGGGCCGGACACCCTCGACCTCACCGAGGTCCACCGGTTCCCCAACACACCCGTGCGACTCCCCGACGGGCTGCGCTGGGACGTGCTCGCACTCTTCCAGGGCATCCTCGACGGACTGCGCGAGGCCGCCCGATCCGGCGGCGTCGCCTCCATCGGCGTGGACACCTGGGCCGTCGACTACGGTCTCCTCGACGCGGACGGCGCCCTGCTCGGTCACCCCTTCCACTACCGCGACGAGCGGACCGGCGAAGTCGCCGAACGTGTCAGGGCCGAGATCGGCCGCGAGAATCTGTACGGCATCACGGGCCTTCAGCACCTGCCGTTCAACACGATCTTCCAGCTGGCGTCCGCCGAGGGAACCGTCCAGCGGGACACCGCCCGCACCCTGCTGCTCGTCCCGGACCTGCTGGTCCACTGGCTCACCGGGTCCGTCGGCGCCGAGGAGACCAACGCCTCCACGACCGGACTCTTCGACGCCCGCACCGGCACCTGGTCCGAGGAACTCCTGAGCCGGCTCTCCCTCGACCCGGGCCTCTTCCCGCCGCTGCGCTCCCCCGGCGACCCGGCCGGCACCCTGCTGCCCCACGTGGCCGCGTACACCGGGCTCGACGTGCGGACGCCGGTGACGACGGTCGCCTCGCACGACACCGCCTCCGCGGTCGTCGCCGTGCCCGCGGCCGAGCCGGACTTCGCCTACATCTCGTGCGGCACCTGGTCACTCGCCGGCCTCGAACTCGACGCCCCGGTGCTGAGCGAGGAGTCCCGGGCGGCGAACTTCACCAACGAGCGCGGGATCGACGGCACGATCCGCTATCTGCGCAACATCATGGGCATGTGGCTCCTGGAGGAGTGCCGGCGCACCTGGGAGAAGGAGAACCTGCCCACCCACATCCCCACGCTCCTCGCCGACGCCGCCCGAGCCGAATCCTTCGCCTCCCTCGTCGACCCGGACGCCCCGGAGTTCCTCGCGCCCGGCGACATGCCGGCCCGCATCCGCGACCACTGCGCGCGCACCGGCCAGCGCGTCCCCGGCAGCCAGGGTGCGGTCGTCCGCTGCATCCTGGAGAGCCTGGCCCTCGCCCACCGCCGCACCCTGCGGCAGGCCGCCGAACTGGCCGGCCGCGGCATCAGCCGGATCCACCTCGTCGGCGGCGGATCGCGCAACGACCTACTGTGCCAGCTCACCGCCGACGCCACCGGCCTGCCCGTCGTCGCGGGCCCCACAGAGGCCACCGCCCTGGGCAACATCCTGGTCCAGGCCCGCGCCGCCGGACTCGTCGGGGATCTCGCCGACATGCGCCGCCTGATCGCCTCCACCCAGCACCTGCGGCACTACACCCCCCGGGGCGACACCGCCGCCTGGGACGCGGCCGCCGCCCGCCTCGACTCCGCCCCGAGGAACTCCTGACGCGCGCCGCCCTCTCCGCCACCCGCGTCAACGACGCCGTCCACCCGTCCACGGCCGTCGCCACCATGAAGCCCCTCGAACGCCTCGGCGTCACGGGGGACTTCCCGGCCGCCGCGACCTGCCGCGGCCTCACCATGCACGTTCGCCCCGGTGAGATCGTCGGCCTGCTCGGCGCCGACGGTGCGGGCAAGATCACACCCTTTCGGCACACGAGACGGCGGCGGCCGGCGTCGATCGGCGTCGCGCGATCGCTGATCGGGAGTCGCCGCCCCGCTTGAGGGAGGCCGTCGTGGGGGAGGCTTCCGCGACGCGGACGGCGGGAAGGGCTGGTGTGGTGCGGCGGATGAGGGCGGATGTCGCGGTGGCGGGCAATGGTGTGCTCGGCTTGTCGCTCGCGGTGGAACTGAAACGCCGCGCCCCGGGGCTCCGGGTGGTGTTGGTCGGGCCGGCGTCACGGCCGGGCGGGGCGACGGCCGCGGCCGGTGCGATGCTCAACTGCTTCGCCGAGGTCACCGACACCACGCACCGCCATCCGGCCTCGCGCGCCAAGTTCGCGATGGCCCGGACGGCACTGGACGCGTGGCCCGACTGGCTCGCCGCCCTCGGCGACGGAGCCGGGAAGGGCCCCTCCCTTGCCTCGCCGGGGACGTTCGTGGTGCTGGGCGCCCAGGCCACCGCGACCGCCGTACGGAACTTCGACGCGGTCCAGGAGGCGTTGAAGGAGCACGCCGAACCGCACCAAGAGGTCCAGGCCGCGGACATCCCCGGTCTGCGGCCCGTGCCCCACGAACGCCCTCTCCGCGCGCTCTACCTGGAACGCGAGGGCGCCGTCGACGCACGCGCAGTCCTCCAGTCGCTGGAAACCTGCGGCCGCCGTCTCGGTGTCACCGTCACCGACGGCAGCACGACGCACCTGCTGACCGCCGGGGGCCGGTGCACCGGCATGCGCCTGGACGACGGCACCGAGATCGCCGCGGGCGCCGTCGTCGTGGCCGCGGGTACGGCCTCCGGTCCCCTCCTCGACCAGTTACTCCCCGGCCGAACCCCGCCGATGCTGCACGGCACGGGATGTGCCGTGCGTACCCTGCGCCACACGAGGCCCGGCTTCGACCGGGTGATCCGCACCCCCACCCGTTCCGGTGCGTGCGGCATGCACCTGGTTCCGCTGGGCGGCGGCGTGGAGTACCTCGGGGCGACCAACGTCGTGTCCTTCGCCCCACCCCCCGGACCGCGCCTCGGCGTCACCCAGTTCCTGCTGCGCTTCGCCACCGACCAGTTCGACACCCGTCTGGGCATGTCGGCCGTCCAGGGCTGGCACTACGCCGGCCGCCCCGTCCCCCTGGACCGCTTCCCGCTCCTGGGCCCGACCGGAATCGACGGCCTGTACGCGGCGACCGGCACCTACCGCGACGGATTCCACAGCTCGCCCGTCATCGCCCGTCACCTGGCCGACACCATCCTCGACCCCGGCCCCCTGCCCGAACTCCTGGCTCCCTTCGCCCCGGTGCGCGACCCCATCGAGACGATGACGGTCGAGGAGTCCATCGACCTGTTCGTGTCCGACGAGGTCGAGACGGCCGCCGAGTACGGGATGCGCCTGCCGTACTTCCTCGACACCGAGCCCATCGCCGCCCGGGCCCGCAGCCAGGCCCACGAGGCCCTCGAACGGCTCGACCGACCGATCGCGCTACCCCCCGAGATCCTCGCCGCGGCCCACGCCGCGCCTCCCACGCACCTCCGGCACCTCAACACCTACCTGCGGACCTCTCCCCCCACAGCCGGTTCGGTGCCGTCGCCGTAGAGGCCGAAGAACGCCTGGACGCCCGTCGGGCAGTCCTAGTCCCACTGCTCGTCGGCGAGGGAAGCCACGGGCTGGGGCTTGCCGATGAGAGCGAGGGCGATGAAGAAGTTGATCTGGCCGATGGCGACGGTCAGCGTCGCCATGGCCTTGTCGTCGTAGTGCCTGGCGGCCTCGGCGTACACCTCGTCGGTGACGCGCTCGCGGCCGTGCGGGGCAGGCTGGACAGTGGCCTCGACCAGGGCGAGGGCGGCGCGCTCGGCGTCGGTGAAGTAGGGGGCGTCCTGCCAGGAGGAGACGGCGGTGATGCGCTCCTCGGACTCGCCGGCCTTCCGCAGGAAGCTGGTGTTCAGGACGGTCAGGTACGTGTTGTGCACGATCTGCCCGGCGCGCAGGTGGATCAGGTTGATCGTGGTGCGGGGCACCGACTTGTTGCCGGTGGCGCGGAAGAGGGCGGCGGAGATGTCCGCCAGCTCGGGCACGAACTCGCCCGGGTTCGGCATGCGGGAGATCGAGGTGCTGCGGTTCGACATGGCGGGCTCGCTTTCAGATCTGTCTGGTCGGTGTCTTCACTGGACTGACGGACGGACCCGGCGCGATGTGACAGGACTCCGGTCGGAATTCTCACTTCGCGTACACCCGGCCCGACGGGGGATATCCCGCAAGCCCCCAGCCGATCACGGCCCACCCGGCGACGTCGCGAGGGATCGGCCGACTGCGCGCCGCCCGGAACACGATCACCGCGGCCCCTCTTCAACGCCGGCCACAGCGCCGCGGACACCGAACCAGGGGCCTCCGGCCCGGGCCAAGGCTGGGGTGGGGGCGGGGCTGGGCCGAGGCTTGGGCTGGGGCGGGGCATGCCCCCGCCGACGATCTCTGAGATCGGCTCCGACCGCGATTGCCTGATGGCCGGCCGTACGCGCGGAGAGGGTGTGTCAGAGTGATGGCCATGACCCGTTCCGAGTCTCGTGACGAGCTGAGGGCGTATCACGTGCCCGGCAGCAACAGCATGAGTGGGAGTGCGAGTGGGATGAGTCGTCCATGGCTGCGGTGATCGCGATGCTGGAACAGCTCGGGGCCGTCGCCCCGCTGACCGCCGAAGCTGCGGCCGCGCGGTTCGCGGACCAGGAATGGACGCCCGGCGGCAAGACCCGTGACGGCGTGCAGACCTCCTGGGACAGGGACGGCATCGGGGCCTGGATCCGGACGTGGAGCAGCGCGACGGTCACCGTCTCGTTCAGCGTGTGGATCCGCGACGTGGACGAGTCGGGCTACTTCGACGATCTGGACGCCGTCTACGAGGAAGGAGAGCAGGTCCTTGCCGACTTCCTCCCCGAGATCGAGCGGTCCTCCTTCGCCGGCCAGCTCGTCGAGGCCGAGCAGACGTTGGAGGACGAGGACGAGTTCATCGCGCTGAAGAAATGGGCCCTCGACGACCGGATCCTGACAGCCGGGGTCATCCAGCCCGACACGGACCTCCCGGTCATGGTCGTCGTGGCCTTGGAAACCGCCACCGTCACCGCCACCTGACACGGAACCCCGCCGTCGGAGGCATCAACCGATCCCGTCACACATCAGGCCGACTCAGAAGCCGCGGGGAACACGAACTCACCATGGCCTCTCAGCATGCCCGCCAATCTGCCGAAACAGCCGACGGACATGGGGAAGCAATGCGCCCGCCCGTCCGTATTCCTGTCGGGGGAAGCAGCCAAGCGGGCTCCGGGGACCACACGCCACCAGCCGCGACAGACCGTCGTCCGCACCTGATGGCCGCGACACAGATCCGCTGCCTGCCTGCCCGCTTCACTGATGAGGCTCACGAAGCACGTCACACCCATGGCATCACCGATGACCAGCCGTCCGCCGGCCAACGAGATCGGTCCCTCGTCGAGCGGCTTGATGAAGCCGTACTTTGTTGAGTTGCTGCTCAGGCCGCCGAGCCGGCTCATTTCGAGGCGCCATGGCGTCGTGCTCCACATTCGTTCTGGTCGGCGAGATGACCGGGCTGTTACGCGGGTCCCCCGGGCCCGGTGGATACTGAGGTCCGATGGCTTCAACCCGCGCTACGCGCCTTCGCCGACTCGCTCGTACGCTCACCGACCGATTCGACCTCGACCACCGGCGGCTGGGGGTGGTCGAGGCCACGTGGTCCGGCTCGGCGCAGGAGTGGACGTTCACGTGGACCGACGGGCCGACGGTGTCGCAGGTCATGGCGGCCTGCCGGGAGGCCGAACCGGAGGCGGGCGAGGGCCTTCGGTACGTGCGCGTGCTGTCGGAGGGCGCCGTCGCACTCGGCGCCGTCCGTCTCGCGGTTTCGCCCACCAGCGGCGCGGGCCGTCGCCCCCTCGTCAGCCCGGCCGATGTGGAGGCGTTGCTGCGGGACGAACCGTTTCCCCTGCCACACACAGACCGGGAACTGGCACTCGTGTACGCCGTGATCTACGAGATCCACGACGCGCACCACCGCGACCGGGCCCACCCCGGGGAGATCTGTGACCTCATCAACCGGTACGGCCTGGCGATGTTCCTGCGTCGGTGCGGTGCCGCACTGTCGCCCGTCGAGACCCTGACCGACCACTACGCGGCGACGCACGCCCACCCTCTGTGGCGCTGGCGGCTGGTCCCGATGGACGCGGAAGTGCTGTTCCGGGCGGTCCGGGAGGACCCGCGGGCGACGGCGGAATTCATCGCTGCCGCCCTTGCCCTGCTGCCCGGGCTCCCCGCCGAGTTCGCCTTGGCCGAAGGCGAACTCCTGGCCAGGCTCGAGCGCGCCGCTCCGACGCCGTCGTAACCGACCGGTCGAGGTGGTCAGGCCGATGTCGGGCAGACCCAGGTCGGCGGCGAGGGGGCGCGGACGAGGAGGTCGCCGACGGCGGCGATCATGGCGCCGTTGTCGGTGCACAGGGTCATGGGCGGGGCCCGGAGTTCGACCCTCGCGGCCGCGCACCGCTCCTCCGCCAGGGCCCGCACCCGGGAGTTCGCGGCCACCCCGCCCACCACGACGAGGGTGCGCACGTCGTACTCCCGGCAGGCGGCGAGCGCCTTGCGGGTCAGGACGTCCGCGACCGCCTCCTGGAGGGAGGCGGCGCCGTCGGCGATCGGGAGCCGCGCACCGCTCTGGTGGTGCTGCTCGGCCCAGCGGGCGGCGGCCGTCTTGAGTCCGGGGAAGGAGAAGCCGTAGGGGTGGTCCTTCGACCCGAGCAGGGGCCGCGGGAAGGCGACCGGGCCGGGGTTGCCGCCGCGGGCGGCGCGGTCGATGGCCGGGCCGCCCGGGTAGGGCAGGCCGAAGACCCGGGCGACCTTGTCGAAGCACTCGCCGGCCGCGTCGTCGATGGTGTCGCCCAGGTGCAGGATCGGATCGCGTACCAGGTCGCGTACGAGGAGCAGGGAGGTGTGGCCGCCGGAGACGATCAGCACCATGCACGGATCGGGCAGCGGGCCGTGTTCCAGGGTGTCGGCGGCGACGTGCCCGGCGAGGTGGTGCACGCCGTACAGGGGTACACCGGCCGCGTACGCCAAGGTCTTCGCCCCGGCCAGACCGACCTGGAGTGCGCCCGAGAGGCCGGGGCCGGTGGTGACGGCGACGGCGTCGATGTCGCGCAGCCGCAGCCCGGCCTGGTCGAGCGCCTCCTGGACGACCGGGTTGAATGCCTGGAGGTGCGCGCGGGCATCGTCTCCGGCACCACGTCGCCGAAGCGCGCATGTTCGTCCATGCTCGTCGCCACCACGTGGGCCAGCAGTCTCCCGCCGGAGACGATGCCCGCGCCCGTCTCATCGCACGAAGACTCGATCCCGAGCACTACCGGAGCTGCGACGCCGACCTCTTTCGCCTATCTCACGCAATTACAAGTGATATGCAAAAAGGTACTCGGCCGGTGGGTTCCGCGGCGCCCGGTCGCTGCCGCCAGGGTCAGCATCCCGGGTGGGCGGGCAGGGGTACGCGGCCTCACCCTCCGGCCCCCGGTGCGGTGAGAGGCGGTCGGGGCCCTGCGACTGGAGCCGCGTGAGCCGAGGCTGCGGGGGCCGTCACGCCTGGGTCAGTGGCCGGGGAGGGGACGCTGTCCGGGGCCGTTGTAGGCGCCGAGCGGGCGGATCAGGGCGTTGTGTTCGAGCTGTTCGGTGATGTGGGCGCTCCAGCCGGTGATGCGGCTCATCACGAAGATGGGGGTGAACATCGGGATGTCGAAGCCCATGAGGTGGTACGCGAGGCCCGCCGGGTAATCGAGGTTCGGATGGATTCCCTTGCGGCTGATCATCTCGTGGCGCAGGGCGGCGTGGAGGGTGGCGAGGCGGGTCACGTCGGGGGCGGCGGCGCGGGCGACGAGGCGGTCGGTGGCCTCCTGCATGATCGGGACCCGGGAGTCGCCGTTCTTGTAGACACGGTGTCCGAAGCCCATGATCTTGCGCTTGGTGGCCAACGCGTCGTCCAGCCACTCCCCCGCCTTCTCCGGGTCGCCGATCTCGTTCAGCATGTGCATCACGGCCTCGTTGGCGCCGCCGTGCAGCGGGCCCTTGAGGGCGCCGATGGCCGCGGTGACCGCGCTGTACAGGTCGGAGAGGGTGGAGGTGACGACGCGGGCAGTGAAGGTGGAGGCGTTGAAGCTGTGCTCGGCGTAAAGGATGAGGGAGATCTCGAAGCTGCGGACCACAGCCGGATCGGGTACCTCGCCGAAGCACATGTGGAAGAAGTTCTCGGCATAACCGAGGGACGCGTCGGGCTGGAGCGGGGCGAGGCCGTGGCGGCGCCGGTGGTCGGCGGCGACGACGGTCGGGAGCTTGGCCAGCAGAGAGAGGGACTTGGTGCGGTTGGCGGCGATGCTGCCGTCGTCCTCGGTGGGGTCCTCCGAGCCGAAGAAGCTGACGGCCGTGCGCAGCACGTCCATCGGGTGGCAGGTCTCGGGCAGGCGGGCGAGTACTTCGGCGGTGGTGCGGTCCAGGGGGCGCAGGGCGCGCTCCTGCGCCTGGAAGGCGCGCACCTGTTCCGCGTCGGGCAGTTCGCCGTGCCACAGGAGGTGAGCGACTTCCTCGAAGGTGCAGCGGGCGGCGAGGTCCTGGACGGGGTAGCCGCGGTAGGTGAGGGAGTTGGTCTCCTGGATGACGGTGGAGATGGCGGTGGTGTCGACGACGACACCGGAGAGACCTCGGTGGATCTCGGGTGCGGTGGCGGTCATGGTGGCCTCCGGTGCGGGTCAGTTGCCGGGCGGAAGGGTGAAGTCGAAGACGGCTGAATCGAAGGTGCTGTAGTCCTCGTAGCCGAGCACCTCGTACAGGCGGGAGCGGGTCTGCATGCGGGGCAGCAGGGACTCCTGGGTGCCCTCGGCCGCGAGGGTGCGCAGGCCGTCCTCGACGGCTCCCATGGCGAGACGGAAGAAGGTGACGGGGTAGAGCGCGATGTTGTAGCCGAGGTTTTCGAGGGTGGCCGTGTCGAGGAGCCTGCTCTTGCCGAATTCGGTCATGTTGGCGAGCAGGGGTACGTCGACGGCCTTGCGGAAGGCTTCGAACTCGGACTCGTCGGCGAGGGCTTCGGGGAAGATCGCGTCGGCGCCGGCGTCCACGTAGGCCTTGGCCCGGTCGATGGCGGCGTCGAGGCCCTCGATCGAGCGGGCGTCGGTGCGGGCCATGAGGAGGAAGTCCGGGTCGCGGCGGGCGTCGACGGCGGCGCGGAGCCGCCGGATCATCTCGTCGCTCGGCACGACGGTCTTGCCGTCGAGGTGTCCGCAGCGCTTGGGGTTGACCTGGTCTTCGAGGTGGAGGCCCGCCAGGCCCGCGTCCTCCAGGAGTTGGACGGTGCGGGCGGCGTTCATGGGCTCGCCGAAGCCCGTGTCCGCGTCGATGAGGACGGGCAGGTCGGTGACCCGCGTGGTCTGCGCGGCGCGGGCGGCGATCTCGGTCGAGGTGGTCAGGCCGATGTCGGGCAGACCCAGGTCGGCGGCGAGGACGGCTCCGGAGAGGTAGGCGGCTTCGAATCCGGCTTCCTGGATGAGCTTGGCCGAGTATGGGTTGATGGCGCCCGGGATCCGCAGCAGCCGACCGGAAGCGAGCTGCTCGCGGAAGTGGCGGCGGCGGGACGCGGGCGTGGTGTGCGTGTGGAGCATCAGAACAGGCCCTTCGGGAGGCCCGCGTCGTACGCGGCGACGACGTCCGTGTCGACGGCCGGGAAGAGGTCGGCCAGTCCGGCGGTGTCCAGCTCCGCGAGGCGGGCGGCAGTCTCCAGGAAGCGGTCCTGGTCGGCGGGCGTGACGATGCCGTCGGTGAGCGTGCGGAACTTCGCGGTGTAGCCGGCCCGGTCGAAGGGGCGGGCGCCGGCGGGGTGGGCGTCGGCGACGGCGAGCTCGTCCTCGATCACGGTGCCGTCGTCGAGGGTGATCACGGCGCGGCCGCCGAAGGCCCGGCGCGCCGGGTCGGGGTCGTGGTAGCGGCGGGTCCACTCGGGGTCCTCGACGGTGGAGATCTTCTGCCACAGCTCGACCGTCTCCGGGCGCTGGGCGCGCTCGGGGGCGTAGGAGCGCTCGTGGTGCCAGCCGCCGTCCTCCAGGGCGACGGCGAAGATGTACGGCACCGAGTGGTCGAGGGTCTCGCGGCTGGCAGTCGGGTCGTACTTCTGCGGGTCGCCGGAGCCGGAGCCGATCACCTGGTGCGTGTGGTGGCTGGTGTGGAGCACGATCGAGCGGACCTTGTCCAGCGGCCCGGCCTTCTCCCGCAGTCCCCGGGCCAGGTCGATGATCGCCTGGGCCTGGTACTCGGCGGAGTGCTCCTTGGTGTACGTGTCGAGGATCGCGCGGCGCGCTTCGCCGGGCTCGGGCAGCGTCACGGTGTAGGAGGCCTCGGGGCCGTCGAGCATCCAGGCGAGGAAGCCGTCCTCACCCTCGTAGATCGGCGAGGGCGACCCCTCGCCGCGCATGGCCCGGTCCACGGCCTCGATCGCGGCCTTCCCGGCGAAGGCCGGGGCGAACGCCTTCCAGCTGGAGATCTCACCCTTGCGGGACTGCCGGGTCGCGGTCGTGGTGTGCACGGCCTGCTGGATGGCCTGGTACACGGTCTCGGTGTCCAGGCGCAGCATCGCTCCGACGCCGCCGGCGGTGGCGGCGCTGAGGTGGGCGACGTGGTCGATGCGGTGGGCGTGCAGGCAGATGCCCTTCACCAGGGCGACGTGGATCTCGTAGGCGGCGGTGATGCCGCGCAGCAGGTCGGCCCCGGAGCGGCCGGTGTGCTGGGCGACCGCGAGGAGCGGGGGGATGTTGTCGCCGGGGTGGGAGTAGTCGGCGGCCAGGTAGGTGTCGTGGAAGTCCAGCTCGCGTACGGCGGTGCCGTTGGCCCAGGCCGCCCACTCGGGGGAGAGCAGGGTCCCGGCCGGGAGTCCGAAGGCCGAGGCGCCCGGAGCCGCCCGGTGGCCGGCGGCCTGGGTTCGGGCGACCGCGACCGGGCGGCGGCGCAGCGACGCGACCGCGACCGCGACGTTGTCGATGATCCGGTTGATCACCATCTCCGATGCCTCGGCGTCGAGGTCCGGCGCTTCCTGGGTGCCGGTGGCCACGACGGCCAGCTTCCAGGCGAGCTGCTCCTCGCGGGGCAGGCGGTCGGCGCTGGGGTGGACGCGTACCTGGTGGTCGATCACGGGACTCCTCGCGGCGGGTGCGGTGGATGGCGTGTACGTCAGCGAGTCTTCCCCGCCGACAGGGGGCGGATCGAGGGAGCCACTGTGCGTAATCCGTCCATGCCACAGCTGCGAAACTGCGAATCTTGCGAAATCTGCGGATGCTACCTTCACATGAAGGGGGCAGCAGGAGAGGAGCCTGATTCGCATGGGACGGGCCGCCGGAAGGAAGATCTACGCGCACGCGAAACTGCGCAGGCTGCGTCGCGAGCGGGGCATGAACCAGGTCGAGCTCGCGCGCACCCTGGGTCTGTCCACCAGCTACCTCAACCAGATCGAGCACAGCCAGCGTCCGCTGACCGCGCCCGTGCTGCTTCGGATCGCCGAGGTGTTCGGCATCGATCCGGAGTTCTTCTCCGAGGCCGAGGAGGAGCGTCTGGCCACGGACCTGCGGGCGGCCCTCGGGGACGAGGCTTGCGGCGCCCCGATAGCGCAGGACGAGATCGCCGACGTGGCCCGTGACCATCCGGAGGTGGCCCGCGCCCTCGTCACCCTCCATCAGCGCTACCGGGACGCCTCCGAACGGGTGGCGGCCCTTGCCTCACCCGAGGACACCGCGGGGCTGCTGCCCGCCGAACCCCACGACGAGGTACGGGACTTCTTCTACGCCCACCACAACCACTTCGCCGCCCTGGAGACGGAGGCCGAGGCGATCGCCGAGGCCCTCGGCATCGGCCGCGCGGGCCGCGCGGCGGACGCCCTCACGAAACGTCTCACAGTCGGGCACGGCATCAAGGTGCTCCGGTCGGGCCCGGAGCGGTCGGCCGACGCCCGTCGCTTCGACGCGGACAGCGGCGTACTCCTGATCTCCCCCTGGCT
Organism: Streptomyces sp. NPDC085460; assembly: GCF_044541975.1. NCBI lineage: Bacteria > Bacillati > Actinomycetota > Actinomycetes > Kitasatosporales > Streptomycetaceae > Streptomyces > Streptomyces sp. NPDC085460. The sequence goes on along the minus strand of NZ_JBITTO010000019.1, from coordinate 38,571 downwards.
CAGTGAAGGGCAGAGCGCCTTCCAACTCGCCACGCAGCTGGCGTTCCTGGAGCACGGGGCGCTCCTCGACCAGCTGGTCGACGCGGCCGCGCTCACCTCACCCCAGGCGGAGGGTCTGGCACGCATCGGCCTCGCCAACTACTTCGCCGGCGCGGTCCTCATGCCGTACACCGCCTTCCACACGGCGGCCGAAGAGCTCCGCTACGACATCGAGTTGCTCCAGGCACGCTTCGGCGTCGGATTCGAGACGGTCTGCCACCGGCTGAGCACGCTCCAGCGCACCGGCCGCCGCGGGGTGCCCTTCTCCTTTCTGCGGGCCGACCGCGCGGGCAACATCTCCAAGCGGCAGTCCGCCACCGACTTCCACTTCTCACGTCTTGGCGGCACCTGCCCGCTGTGGACCGTGTACGAGGCGTTCTCCGCGCCCGGCCGGATCCTCACCCAGGTGGCCGAGATGCCGGACGGCAAGAAGTACTTCTGGATCGCCCGGACGGTGGCCAGGGGAGGATTCGGCCACCACGCGCCGCGCGCCGACTTCGCCGTCGCGCTGGGCTGCGAGCTGCGCCACGCGCCACGCCTGGTCTACGCGGAGGGAATCGCCCTGCACAACCCCCGCGCCGCCACCCCGATCGGTCTGGGCTGCCGGATCTGCGAACGCCAGGACTGCGCCCAGCGCGCCCGGCCGCCCGCCGGCGGTGTCCTCGCCGTCGACCCCGACCGGCGCGCCCTGGTGCCGTACCCGGTGGTGTCCGAGCGCTGAAACCGTGCGGTTCGCCGCCCGGCGTCCCTCCTCACTCCGGCCATCTGTCTCATTTCATCGTCCGTATGGTGGACACGGGCTCGCCGCTGGGAGACCGGCACCCTAGTCTGGCCGGGCAGCTGGTTCGCCCCGTCCGCCAGGCGGGATGCGTCGTAAGAGGGAACCCGGTGGGAATCCGGGACTGCCCCGCAGCGGTGAGCGGGAACGACCGCCGTCATACGCACTGGGACCGGACAACGGTCCTGGGAAGCGACGGCCAGTAGGTGCCCTCCGGGAGGAGAGCGTGCCCGCGAGTCCGAAGACCTGCCCGTTGCCCGCACGCGGACGATTCCGCGCGCGGCCATTCCGGTGACCTCGTGGGCGGGTCGGCGTACACAGCGAGCGGCGTGCACGGAGTCTTCCCGTGACATGGTCCGCGCGTTTTGTCGTTCCCTTCGCGTCCGCGTCTCGTCATCCGGGATGTTTCTGGACACATCTCGCGAAGGAGAGTTCCGTGACAGCGAAGCCCGCAGCCGCGGCAGCACGAGCCACCGTGTACGGCTACCCCCGCCAGGGTCAGAACCGCGAACTGAAGAGGGCCGTCGAGGGGTACTGGAAGGGCCGCATCACCGCCGACGCCCTCCGGACCACCGCCGCCGACCTGCGCCGTTCGAACTGGCAGCAGCTGGCCGACGCCGGCATCCACGAGGTTCCGACCGGTGATTTCTCGTTCTACGACCACGTCCTGGACACCAGTGTCATGGTCGGCGCTGTCCCCGCGCGCCACCGCGCCGCCGTCGAGGCGGACGCGCTCGACGGCTACTTCGCCATGGCCCGCGGCACCCAGGACGTCGCGCCACTGGAGATGACCAAGTGGTTCGACACCAACTACCACTACCTGGTCCCCGAACTCGGCCCGGACACGGTCTTCACCGCCGACTCCGCCAAGCAGGTCGCCGAGCTGAAGGAAGCGCTCGCCCTCGGCCTGACCGCCCGCCCGGTCCTCGTCGGCCCCGTCACCTACCTCCTCCTCGCCAAGCCCGCCCCCGGCGTGGCCGACGACTTCGACCCGCTCACCCTCCTCGACCGGCTGCTCCCGGTCTACGCCGAGGTCCTCGCCGACCTGCGCGCGGCGGGCGCCGAGTGGGTCCAGCTCGACGAGCCCGCCCTCGTCCAGGACCGCACCCCGGCCGAACTGAACGCCGCCACCCGCGCCTACCGCGACCTCGGCGCGCTCACCGACCGGCCCAAGCTGCTCGTCGCCTCCTACTTCGACCGGCTCGGCGACGCGCTCCAGGTGCTCGCCTCAGCCCCCGTGGACGGCCTCGCCCTCGACTTCACCGACCGCGCCGCCGCCAACCTCGACGACCTCGCGGGCGTCGGCGGACTGCCCGGCAAGCGCCTGGTCGCGGGCATCGTCAACGGCCGCAACATCTGGATCAACGACTACCAGAAGTCCCTGGCCACCCTCGCCACCCTGCTCGGTCTCGCCGACCGCGTCGACGTGGCTGCCTCCTGCTCACTCCTGCACGTCCCTCTGGACGCGACCGCCGAGCGCGACATCGACCCGCAGATCCGTCGCTGGCTCGCCTTCGCCCGCCAGAAGACCACCGAGGTCGTCACCCTCGCCCGCGGCCTCGCGGGCGGCACCGACGCGATCAGCGCAGAACTGGCCGCCAACCGGGCGGACCTGGCCTCCCGTACCGGCTCCGCCATCACCCGCGACCCGGCCGTACGCGCCCGCACCGCCGCGATCACCGACGCGGACGGCCGCCGCTCCCAGCCGTACGCCGAGCGGGCCGCCGCCCAGCGCGCCCACCTGGGCCTTCCGGTGCTGCCGACGACGACCATCGGCTCCTTCCCGCAGACCGACGAACTCCGCGTGGCCCGCGCCGACCTGCGCGCAGGCCGGATCGACACGGCCGGATACGAGGAGCGGATCAAGGACGAGATCCGCGAGGTCCTCTCCTTCCAGGAGAAAACCGGGATCGACGTCCTGGTCCACGGCGAGCCCGAACGCAACGACATGGTGCAGTACTTCGCCGAGCAGCTCACGGGCTACGTCGCCACGCAGCACGGCTGGGTGCAGTCGTACGGCACCCGCTACGTCCGGCCCCCGGTCCTCGCCGGGGACATCTCCCGCCCCGAACCGATGACGGTGCGCTGGACCACCTACGCGCAGGCGCAGACCAGCAAGCCGGTCAAGGGCATGCTCACCGGTCCGGTCACCATGCTCGCCTGGTCGTTCGTCCGTGACGACCAGCCGCTCGGCGACACGGCCCGCCAGGTCGCCCTCGCCCTGCGCGACGAGGTGAACGACCTGGAGGCCGCGGGCACTTCGGTCATCCAGGTCGACGAGCCCGCCCTGCGCGAGACGCTTCCCCTGCGGGCCGCCGACCACGCCTCCTACCTCGACTGGGCGACCGAATCCTTCCGGCTCTCCACCAGCGGTGTCCGGCCCGACACCCAGATCCACACGCACATGTGCTACGCCGAGTTCGGCGACATCGTCCAGGCCATCGACGACCTCGATGCCGACGTCATCAGCCTGGAAGCCGCCCGCTCCCACATGCAGGTCGCCGGTGAACTCGCCGAGCACGGCTACCCGCGCGAGGCCGGTCCGGGTGTCTGGGACATCCACTCCCCCCGCGTCCCCAGCACGCAGGAGGCCGCCGCGCTGCTGCGCAAGGGCCTGGAGGCCATCCCCGCCGAGCGGCTCTGGGTCAACCCCGACTGCGGACTCAAGACCCGCGGCTGGACCGAGACCCGCGCCTCTCTGGAAAACCTCGTCACCGCCGCCCGCGAGGTCAGGGCGGGACTGACCGCCGACAACGGCTGACACCCCCGCAAGCCCGGACCGGACGCTTCGCCGTCCGGCCCGGGCGACCCGCCGGACAGCAGCGGCACGGCCTGGCCATCACGAAACGCGGGTGACGAAGGGTGCTCACGTGGCGAAGCCGAAACCCCGGCACATCACCGTCGACGGGCAGCCCATGGTGGCGCTGACACCCCAGGAATACGCCGCCCTCCTGTCCATGCGCCGTCAGGTCGGGGCGCTGGGATCCCGGCTGCGTATCGTCCGCGAGACGCTCAAGGTCACGAACGACCTGTTGTCGGCGCTGGTCACCGCACTCGAAGCGGAGCGCGTCACCGGGTGCGGGCCGGCCGCGGACGCTGGGCGTCCGGTGACCGCGCTGCTCTCCTCGGCACCCGACCTCATCGCGCGCGCCCATCGTGTGGCCGGGAAGAGCCGCGACCGTGCGGGACTGCGGAGGAGGCGGTGACGGCCTGGACCCAGCGGCGAGACCGTTGCGGCGCGTCCTGGTATCCCGCGAAAGCGGCCTGATGACGGAGAAACACAGCATGTCCACCCCTGATACGAGCCAACACGTCGGAGTCCCCGGCCCCCCTGGTGACCACCACGTCGAGATCCTGACCCCCGAGGCGCTGGACTTCGTGGCGCGGCTGGACGCCGCGTTCGCACGCCGTCGCCGCGAGATCCTCACGGCGCGCGGTCACCGTTCCGACAGCCTGGCCTCAGGTCGTCAGCTGGACTTCCCCCGTGCCACCTCGGCCGTCCGCGACGATCCGCACTGGCGGGTGGCGCCGCCGGCGCCGGGCCTGACTGGCCGGCAAAGGGAGTTCACGGGGCCGCCGAACGCCGGAGCGGCGGCGCACGCCCTCGCCTCCGGTGCCGACGTGTGGATCGCCGACTTCACGGAGGTCCCCTCCCCGCTCCGGGAGAACATCCTCGCCGGTCAGCGCACCCTCCTCGACGTCTGCCGACGCCGCACCGCCCCCACCCTCGTCGTCCGCCCCCGCGGCTGGCACCTGGAGGAGGAACGCTTCAGGGGCGACGGCCCTCCCGTCTCCGCCACGCTCGTCGACTTCGGCCTGTACTTCTTCCACTGCGCGCGGCTCCTGACCTCCGCTGGTTCCGTCCCCTGCTTCCACCTGTCCGGGCTGGAAAACCGGTTCGAGGCGCGCCTGTGGAACGACGTGTTCCTCCTGGCCCAGGACCTCCTCGGCATCCCGCGCGGCACGGTCCGGGCCACCGTCGTCATCGACACGGTCACGGCCGCGTTCGAGATGGAGGAGATCCTCTACGAACTGCGCGAGCACAGCTCCGGACTCGCCACCGATCCCTGGCACTACCTCTTCAGCGTGATCGGTGCCTTCGGCCACCGGACCCCCTTCCTGCTTCCGGACGGGTCCGATACCTCCCTGACCGCGCCCTGCATGCGGTCGTACGCCGCGCTCATCGTCCGCACCTGCGAGCGCAGGAACGCCCGCGCAACGGGCGATCTCACCGAGATCACCCCTGTGACCGACGACGCGCCGGTGCGCGCCGCCGACCTGCTGGCCGTACGCCCGCCGGGTCCGGCGCAAGCGCCCTCAAGGCAGCAGCTCCGGTCCGCCGTGGCCCTCGCGCTGCGGCACACCGAGACCTGGCTGCGCGGACGGGGGACGGCTGTTCCCGGCAGGCGGCTCACGGAAACCGCCACCGCCGAACTCACCCGTGCCCGGCTGTGGCAGTGGCGCAGACAGCGTCTGGTCTCCCCGTCCGACCTCCACGCCCTCATCGACGTCGCATCCGCCGCGATGGCCCGCCAACACCCCGGCGCGCTGGTCGCCGCGGCCCGGGGAGTCCTCGAAAGGACCCTCCTGGAGGACGAACTGCCGCCTCTGCTGACTCCGGACACGTACCGGCGGAGCCTGATCTGCCCTACGGGGGGCTCGGCGTGAGCGCGCTCCAGGCCCGGACGGGCGTACCTCGGCAGCACGAGGACGAAGGCATGGGCATCGTCGCCGGATTGCCTCGATGGGATCGGTGCGCCGTCATGGGGGTGGTGAACGTGACCCCCGACTCCTTCTCCGACGGTGGCCGCTGGTTCGACCCGGCAGCGGCGGTGAAGCACGGGGTGGATCTTGTCGCAGAAGGCGCCGACCTGGTCGACGTCGGTGGCGAGTCGACTCGGCCCGGTGCCTCCCGGGTCGATGAGGAGGAAGAGCTGCGGCGCGTCGTGCCCGTCGTGCGCGCGCTCGCGGCCGAAGGGGTGCTCGTGTCCGTCGACACCATGCGCGCGTCGGTCGCCGCCCGGGCGATCGACGCCGGCGCGGTCCTCGTCAACGACGTGAGCGGGGGTCTGGCAGACCCCGGAATGGTCCCCGCCGTCACTGCCGGCGGCGTCCCCTTCGTCGTCATGCACTGGCGGGGCTTCAGCCGCGACATGAACCGACGAGCGGTGTACGGGGACGTGGTGCGCGAGGTCGTCGCGGAACTCGGCGCCCGGGTGGAGGCCGTGGTGGCCGCGGGCGTTCCCCGGGAACGGCTCGTGGTGGACCCGGGGCTGGGGTTCGCCAAGCAGCCGGAGCATGATCTCCGTTTGGTCGCAGGGCTGGCCGAGCTCCGTGCGCTAGGCTACCCCGTCCTGGTCGCAGGGTCACGCAAGAGGTTCCTGGGCCACATCCTGACTGGCGCGGACGGCACGCCTCCCCACGCCCGTGACCGCGACGCCGCGACGGCCGCCCTCTCCGCGATCGTCGCCCACCGGGGTGCCTGGGCCGTCAGGGTCCATGACGTACGCGCCACGGCGGACGCGGTCAGGGTCGCGCACGCGCTCGCGTCCGCCCCCTGACGGGCGGCCGAGTCCGTCTCCTGACCGACGCTCACGGCCGCCTCCTGACCGGCAGCCAGGTGCGTCGCCGGCGGCCGCTTCCTCTCCGTGGCGCGAGGAAGCGGCCGGGCGGGTCAGCGGTGGGTGAAGTCCGGGGCCCGCTTGTCGACGAAGGCCGACATGCCCTCCTTCTGATCGGCGGTGGCGAACACCGCGTGGAACAGGCGGCGTTCGAAGCGGACTCCTTCCGCGAGGGTGGTCTCGAAGGCGCGGTTCACGGCCTCCTTGGCCATCATCGCGACTGGCTTCGACATCCCCGCCACGGTCGCCGCGACCGCGAGGGCCTCGGGAAGGAGGTCGTCGGCCTGGACGATACGAGAGACGAGGCCCGCACGTTCCGCTTCTGCGGCGTCCATCGTCCGGCCCGTCAGGCACAGCTCCATGGCCTTGGCCTTGCCGACGGCGCGGGTGAGGCGCTGCGAGCCGCCGATGCCGGGGATGACTCCCAGCTTGATCTCCGGTTGCCCGAAGACCGCCGTGTCGGAGGCCAGCAGGATGTCGCAGAGCATGGCGAGTTCGCAGCCGCCGCCCAGGGCGTAGCCGGAGACGGCGGCGACGGTGGGGGTGCGGAGGCTCCCGAGCCGGTCCCAGGCGGTGAACCAGTCGGTGAGGTACATGTCCATGTACCCCTGGGGCTGCATCTCCTTGATGTCCGCGCCGGCCGCGAAGGCCCTCGCGGAGCCGGTGATGACGACGCAGCCGACGTCCGGGTCCCGGTCGAGTGCCTCGGTGGCGGCCACGACCTCCTCCATGACCTGGAGGTTCAGGGCGTTGAGCGCCTTGGGCCGGTTGAGGGTGAGCAGTGCCGTACGGCTGCCCGTACGCTCCACGGTGATCGTCTCGTAGTCGGTCGTGGTCATGCGGTGGTCGTTCCCTTCGGTGCTTCGGCGGCGGCGCGCAGGGCATGGACGATCCCGGAGAAGTCCTGTGCCGCTCCCGAACCCTCGGCGAAGGCGGTGTACATCTCGGCTGCTCGCAGGCCGAGCCCCGCGTCGATGCCGCCCGCGCGCAGGGCGTTGGCGGCGAGTCCGAGGTCCTTGGCCATGAGCGGGGCGGCGAAGCCGGGGCGGTAGTCGCGGTTGGCGGGGCTGGTCGGTACGGGGCCGGGAACAGGGCAGTTGGTGGTGAGGGCCCAGCACTGGCCGGAGGCGGTGGAGGCGACGTCGTAGAGCGCCTGGTGGGAGAGGCCGAGGCTCTCGCCGAGGACGAAGGCCTCGCTGACGGCGATCATCGAGATGCCGAGGATCATGTTGTTGCAGATCTTGGCGGCCTGCCCGGCGCCCGCGCCACCACAGTGCACGGCCCTCTTCCCCATGGTCGCGAGGAGTGGTTCGGCCTCGTGGAACTCCGCTTCTCCGCCTCCCGCCATGAAGGTGAGGGTGGCGGCTTCGGCTCCGACGACCCCGCCCGACACGGGGGCGTCGAGGGCGCGGTGTCCGGCGGCCGTGGCGGCGTCGTGGGCGGCGCGCGCGTCGGCGACGTCGATGGTGGAGCAGTCGACGAAGAGGGTTCCGGGTCGGGCGGCGGCCAGGAGGCCCTCGTCCTGGTAGAGGGCGAGGACATGGCGGCCCGCGGGCAGCATCGTGATCACGACGTCCGCTCCGGCGGCCGCGGCCCGTGCCGAGTCGGCGGTCTCCACTCCGGCCGCGGCGGCGGTCACCAGCGCGTCGGGGACGAGGTCGAACCCGAGGACGCGGTGGCCGGCGGCGACGAGGTTGGCGGCCATGGGGCCGCCCATGTGGCCGAGGCCGATGAAGCCGATGACGGGGGTCACCAGGGCACCTCCTGAAGCGGGTCGGGGGAAGGGAGCCGCAGCTCGCGGTCGCCGCCGAGCGGGGTGAAGTAGCGGGCCACGTCCTCGTCGGTAACGGCCGTCAGACGGGCGGGGGACCAGCGGGGGTCGCGGTCCTTGTCGATGACCTGGGCCCGGATTCCCTCGACCAGGTCGGGCGAGGTCAGCGCCGCGCACGAGACGCGGTACTCCTGCTCCAGGACGCGCTCCAGCGGGCCGAGACCACGGGCGCGGCGCAGCGAGGTCAGGGTCACCTTGAGCGCGGTCGGTGACTTGGCGGACAGGGTGGTGGCGGCCTCCTTCGCCGCCGGGACACCACTCGCGACGAGCCGGTCGACGATCTCCTCGACGGTGCCGGCGGCGTAGCAGTGGTCGATCCACTCCCGGCGGGCGGCCAGTTCACCGGGTGGTACCTGGCCCACGTGTGCAGCCAGGGCGTCGTGCACGGAGGTCCGCGCGAGGTCCTCCAGCAGCCGGTCGAGCCGTCCGGACGGTACGAAGTGGTCGGCGAGCCCGCACAGCAGGGCGTCGGCGGCGCCGACCGGCGCCCCGGTCAGGGCGAGGTGGGTGCCCAGCTCGCCGGGCGCCAGCGCGAGCAGGTAGGTCCCGCCGACGTCGGGGACGAAGCCGATGCCGGTCTCCGGCATGGCGACCCGGGAGCGTTCGGTGACGATCCGTACGGTGCCGTGGGCCGAGACGCCGACGCCCCCGCCCATCACGATGCCGTCCATGAGGGCCACGTAGGGCTTGGGGTAGCGGGCGATGAGGGCGTTGAGCCGGTACTCGTCCCGCCAGAAGTCCGCCGAGGCCGTACCGCCGTTCCGTGCGTCCTCGTGGATGGCGCGGATGTCGCCGCCCGCGCACAGTCCGCGCTCCCCCGCGCCGGAGATCACCACCGCTTCGACGGCGCGATCGTCCCGCCAGGCGGTGAGTGCCTCCTCGATGCGCAGCACCATGGGATGGGTGAGCGCGTTCAGTGCCCGGGGCCGGTTGAGGATCAGGCGGCCGGTGCGGCCCTCGGTGCTGACGAGGACGTCGTCGGTCATCGGAGGCTCTCCGTCAGGCCGCGCGCGACGATGACGTTCATGATCTCGTTGGTCCCTTCCAGGATCCGGTGGACGCGCAGGTCCCGGACGATCTTCTCGATGCCGTACTCACTGAGGTAGCCGTAGCCGCCGTGGAGCTGGAGGGCCCGGTCGGCGACGGAGAAGCCGGTGTCGGTGGCGAACCGCTTGGCCATGGCGCAGAGCTGCACCGCGGCCGGGTCGCCGCGGTCGAGGGCGTCGGCGGCCTGCCGCACCAGCGCGCGGGCGGCGGTGAGTTCGGTGGCCATGTCGGCGAGGCGGAACTGGAGGGCCTGGGCGTCGAGCAGTCGTGCGCCGAAGGCCTCGCGGTCGGCGAGGTGGGCGAGGCTGCGGTCGAGGGCGCTCTGGGCGCCGCCGAGGGAGCAGGCCGCGATGCCGAGGCGGCCGCCGTTGAGCGCGTGCATGGCGATGCGGAAGCCCTCGCCCTCGGCGCCGAGGCGCCGGTCGGCGGGGATGCGCACGCCGTCGAGCACCACCTGGCGGGTGGGCTGGGCGTTCCAGCCCATCTTGCGTTCGTTCGCGCCGAAGGAGACTCCCGGGTCGCCGCGTTCGACGACGAAGGCGGAGATCCCGCCGGGGCCGCCTCCGCCGGTGCGGGCCAGCACGATGTACAGGTCGGAGGTGCCCGCGCCGGAGATGAACTGCTTCACGCCGGTCAGGACGTAGTGGTCGCCATCCCGTTCGGCGCGGGTGCGCAGGGCGGCGGCGTCCGATCCGGCGCCCGGTTCGGTGAGGCAGTAGCTGCCCAGGGTCTCGGCGGCACAGAGGTCCGGGAGCCAGCGGGCACGCTGAGCGGGGCTTCCGTACCGGTCGATCATCCAGGCGACCATGTTGTGGATGGAGAGGTAGCCGGCGATCGAGGGGCAGCCGGTGGCCAGGGTCTCGAAGACGAGGACGCCGTCGGCCCGGGTCAGCCCGGAGCCGCCGTGCTCCTCCCGTACGTAGACGCCGCCGAGGCCGAGCGCGGCGGCCCTACGGAGGACGTCGACGGGGAAGTGCTTGTCCTGGTCCCAGGCCACGGCGTGCGGGGCGAGCTGTTCCTGGGCGAAGTCCAGGGTGACTTCGGCGAGGGCCAGTTGGTCCTCGGTGAGGGTGGTCACGGCGCTCATCCCATCGTCGGCATGGTGAAGCTCGAGCCCTCCTTGACCCCGGAGGGCCAGCGCGAGGTGACGGTCTTGGTCCGGGTGTAGAAGCGGATCGAGTCGGGGCCGTGCTGGTTCAGGTCCCCGAAGCCCGAGCGCTTCCAGCCGCCGAAGGTGTGGTACGCCACCGGGACCGGGATCGGGACGTTCACGCCGACCATGCCGGCGCCGACACGTCGGGTGAAGTCGCGGGCGGTGTCCCCGTCCCGGGTGAAGATCGCCACGCCGTTGCCGTACGGGTGCTCGCTCGGCAGCCGCAGGGCCTCCTCGTAGTCGGCGGCCCGTGCGACACACAGCACCGGGCCGAAGATCTCCTCCTGGTAGATCCGCATGGACGGAGTGACGCGGTCGAAGAGGGAGGCTCCCGCGAAGAAGCCGTTCTCGTGGCCGGGCAAGGTGAACCCCCGCCCGTCGACGACGAGTTCCGCTCCCTCGTCGACACCGATGCCGATGTAGCGGTTCACCCGGTCCAGGGCGTCCCGGCTGACGAGAGGCCCGAAGTCGGCGTCCGGGTCGTCGGAGGTGCCGATGCGCAAGGAGGCGATGCGCTCCTTCAGCTTCGCCACCAGCGCGTCCGCGGTCTCCTCCCCCACCGGGACGGCCACGGAGATGGCCATGCAGCGCTCGCCCGCCGAGCCGTAGCCGGCGCCGATCAGCGCCTCGGCGGCCTGGTCGAGGTCGGCGTCGGGCATCACGATCATGTGGTTCTTGGCGCCGCCGAAGCACTGGGCGCGCTTTCCGTGCGCGGCGGCGGTGGCGTAGATGTGCGCGGCGATCGGGGTGGATCCGACGAAGCCCAGAGCCTGGACGCGGGGGTCTTCGAGGAGCGTGTCGACGGCCTCCTTGCCTCCGTTGACCACGTTCAGCACGCCCGGCGGCAGGCCCGCCTCCAGGAACAGCTCGGCGAGCCGCAGAGGTACCGAGGGGTCGCGCTCGGACGGCTTGAGGATGAAGGCGTTGCCGCAGGCCAGGGCGGGTGCGGCCTTCCACAGCGGGATCATCGCCGGGAAGTTGAAGGGGGTGATCCCGGCGACGACGCCGAGCGGGGAGCGCAGTGAGTGGACGTCGATGCCGGTGCCGGCGTTGTCGGTGAACTCTCCCTTGAGGAGGTGCGGGATGCCGGCGGCGAACTCGACGACCTCCAGGCCGCGTTGAAGGTCGCCGTGCGCGTCGGCGACGGTCTTGCCGTGTTCGGCGGAGAGCAGCCGGGCCAAGGAGTCCCGCTCCCCCTCCACGAGTTGGAGGAAGCGCAGCAGGACGCGGGCACGTCGCTGCGGATTCCACCGGCCCCACTCCTGCTGGGCCGTCTCGGCGTCGGCGATCGCCGCCTCGGTGTCGGCGCGCCCGGCCAGGGGAACCCTGGCCTGGACGGCGCCGGTGTTGGGGTCGTACACGTCGGCGAAGAGACCGGACGTGCCGACGGTGTGCTTGCCGCCGATGAAATGGGTGAGTTCGCGGACCATCGAAGCCTGCTCTCGTCAGGTACGGATCCGAGGAAGGCGCGGCGAGGACCGCGAGGACGCACCGATCGGGATGCGCGCACGCGGGTGCCGCCGCGGGACAGGGGAAGGCGGGGACGCCTTCGTCGAGTCACGAACGCGGGGACAGGGCCTCGGGTTTCGGGTACTCCGCCGGATCACCAGGGCCGTGGTCACGTACCGGTGCCATGCGTGTCTGCTCCATCCTCGTGGACAACACGGAACACCCCACGGCCGGTATCCTGACTCCCGGATCAGCGCATGCTCTCCGGCCTTCCCGACGGATGGTTTCCGTCAGTGGCCTGACCTGCTGGAAGAGCACACTCCCCGGTCACAGTGGCGGGACCGCGCCGGAATCACACCGGCTTCCCTGCACCGCGGGCTCGTCACGAACATATAGTTGGACGTCCTAGTAAGTCCACCCCCACCCCGTCACGGCCAGGACGTCTGGACAGTCGACCGCGCGAGCCCGCGTGACCGGCGAGGAACCCCATAGGCTCGGACCATGCGCATCGTCTCCTTGCTGCCCGCGGCGACCGACATCGTGGCCGAGCTCGGGCTGGCCGCCGACCTGGTGGGACGGACCCATGAATGCGACTGGCCGCCGCGGGACGTGGCCGGGGTGCCGGTGGTCACCACCGCCGGGTTCTCGTCCGAGGACCTGACCAGCCGGGAGATCTCCGCGGCGGTCGGCGGCGCGGCGCACGGCGGCTCCTCGCTTTACACCCTCGACGCCAGGGCTCTCGCCGCTCTCGCGCCCGATGTCGTGCTCACGCAGGACCTGTGCGATGTCTGCGCGGTGTCCTACGAGGCTGTCTCACGCGCGGTGCGCGTCCTGGACGGCGGTTCCCGAGTCCTCAGCCTGGAGCCCCGCACCCTGGACGACGTCCTGGACTGCCTGGTCACGGTCGGTGAGCTCCTGGGCGTGCGTGAGCGGGCCGAGCGGCGGCGCGAGGAGCTGCGCGGTCGGCTGGCCGCGGTACGTGGCCTCACGGCGGGCCGGCCCCGGCCCCGGGTCGTGGCGGTCGAGTGGCTCGATCCGCTGTGGCCCGCGGGACACTGGGTGCCCGAACAGATCACCTGCGCCGGCGGCGAACCGTTCCTCGCCGCTCCCGGAGAGCACACGAAGCCGATGACATGGGAGGCCGTCCAGGCTGTCCGCCCCGACGTCCTCCTGGTCCTGCCGTGCGGCTTCCCGCCCGAACGGACCGTGCGCGAGCGCGACCTGTTGACCTCCCTCCCCGGTTGGGACGATCTGCCGGCGGTACGGTCGGGCGCGGTGTGGGTGCTGGACGGGCCCGCCTACTTCAACCGGCCGGGCCCCCGGGTGGTGCGCGGCGCGGAGGTTCTCGCGCACGTCCTCCACGGGGTCCGGGCCGGGGACCCCGTGTCGACGGCCGAGGCGTTCCCGCTCCCCTGATCCCCGGGTCAGTCCGAGGGGTCGACGACCGGATACGGGACGAAGGTGCTCGCGTTCTGGTCGATTCTGAGCGGTCGCCCGAGGGGCGGGGCCGCGCGCTGGGGGGCAGTCTAGGCGTTCGCAGACGCGGCAGCCCATGCCGATCGGGGTGGCGGCGGCCGCGTTGTCGAGGTCGAGTCCGTCCGAGTACACGAGCCGGTGGGCGTGGCGGATCTCGCAGCCGAGGCCGATCGCGAAGGTCTTTCCGGGCTCGCCCCAGCCGCCCCGGTGCCGGGTGACGGCGCGGGCCGTCCACAGGTAGCGCTGCCCGTCGGGCATGGCGGCGATCTGGACGTGGATGCGGCCCGGCGCGGCGAACGCCTCGTACACGTTCCACAGCGGGCAGGTGCCGCCGGCGCGGGAGAAGTGGAAGCCGGTGGCGGACTGCCGCTTGGACATGTTGCCGGCCCGGTCGACGCGGACCAAGGAGAAGGGGACGCCGCGCAGGCGGGGGCGCTGGAGGGTGCTCAGGCGGTGGCAGACCGTCTCGTAGCTGAGCCCGAAGCGGTCGGTGAGTCGTTCGATGTCGTACCGGAACTCCTCTGCCGCCGTGTGGAACGCCGTGTAGGGGAGGATCAGCGCGGCGGCGAAGTAGTTCGCGATGCCGATGCGCGCCAGCTGGTGGGCCGGGCCGTCCGAGGGGAAGTCCTCGGCCGCCTGCCGGTCCAGGCCGTCCCCGTACTCCAGCAGCGCGAGCTGCGTGGCGAGCCGGAAGGCGCGCTGGCCGGGGCGGAGGCGGGCGGACAACCGCAGGATGCGGGTCTTCTCGTCGTAGGAGTGCAGCCGGTCTCCCGTCTCGGTGGAGAAACGGACGCCGTGCCGGTCGGAGAGCCGCCCGCTCAGGGCACTGATGATCTCGCCGGGCCGGATGCCGATCTCCGCCGCGAGCGCCTCGGCCGCGAGATCGGTCTCGTGCAGGTAGTTCTGCCTGCGGTAGAAGAAGTCGCGGATCTCCTCGTGCGGGGAGCGCGGCAGCTCCGGATCCGATCCCCTCGGGTCCGCCGCGTCGGCGATCCGTTCGGCGAGACGCTGGTTGCGCCGCCCCAGGTCGACCAGGACCCGGGCGACCGCCGGAATCCGCGAGGCCAGGTCGGCGAGGTCGGACGGGGAGACCCGGGCCGCAGCAAGCTCGCCGGAGAGGGCTTCACGGAGGTCCGCGACGAGGCGGCCGGTGTCCCTCGGTGAGGCGCGGCAGCACGGGCACCGTGAGCGCTCGGGCGTCGTGCTCCATCTGATTGAGGTAGCTGGGCGAGATGGCCAGGGTGCGCGCCAGCTCCGCCTGGCTCATTCCGCGATCCTCGCGAAGTCGCCGCAGCCGTGCCCCCGCGTACGTCTTGCTCACCCTCGCTCCTCCGATCGTTCGGAACCTCCCTCGGCGTCAGCGTATGCCAGCCGGACACGCCCACACCATTAGCAAGGTTGGCAAAGTGCAGCGGATTGATTCGCAAAAATTGGCATGGATCCACGGTTGATGGCACTGGGTGCCAGTGCCAAAGTCTGAGTGCGGCCCGCCGGACCCGACAGGTCCAGGGCAGGACCGGGACCCGATCATGCCCTGACTTCGGCAATCCTGGCCTTGAAGACCCGGATCGGCACAGATTGCTCACCTCCGCCCGTCCGGGCACCCGGCGGGCCGCACCCTTTGACAGGACACTTAGTGCCAGGCCGCGCAGATAGTTGACGGAATTGGCAAAGGACGACCGAAGGAGACGGTGACGGTCATGGCAGACACGAACACGACGACGGCGGCCGCGGCGGATCTGGCCGCGCGCTGGGCGACGGACCCCCGCTGGGCCGGCATCGAGCGCACGTACACCGCGGAGGACGTCGTACGCCTCTCGGGCAGCGTCCGCGAGGAGCACACCCTCGCCCGGCGCGGCGCCGAGCGGCTGTGGCGGCAGCTGCACGACCTGGACTACGTCCACGCGCTGGGCGCCCTGACCGGTGGCCAGGCGGTCCAGCAGGTGCGGGCCGGGCTCCAGGCGATCTACCTCTCCGGCTGGCAGGTCGCCGCCGACGCCAACCAGGCGGGGCACACGTACCCCGACCAGAGCCTCTACCCGGTCAACTCCGTGCCGCAGGTGGTCCGCCGGATCAACAACGCGCTGCTGCGCGCCGACCAGATCGCCACCGCCGAGGGCGGCACCGACACCACGGACTGGCTCGCGCCGATCGTCGCCGACGCCGAGGCCGGCTTCGGCGGCCCGCTCAACGCCTTCGAGCTCACCAAGGCCATGATCGCGGCCGGCGCGGCGGGCATCCACTACGAGGACCAGCTGGCCTCCGAGAAGAAGTGCGGCCACCTCGGCGGCAAGGTCCTCGTGCCGACCGCCCAGCACATCCGCACCCTCAACGCGGCCCGGCTCGCCGCCGACATCGCCGACGTCCCCACCCTGATCGTCGCCCGCACCGACGCGCTCGCCGCCACCCTGCTGACCAGCGACATCGACGAGCGCGACGCGCCGTTCGTCACCGGCGAGCGGACCTCCGAAGGCTTCTACCACGTCCAGAACGGCATGGGCCCGGTGATCGCCCGCGGCCTCGCCTACGCCCCGTACGCCGACCTGATCTGGGTCGAGACCGGCACCCCGGACCTCGCCCAGGCCCGCGAGTTCGCCGAGGCCCTGCACGCCCGCTACCCGGGCAAGATGCTGGCGTACAACTGCTCGCCGTCCTTCAACTGGAAGGCGGCCCTGGACGACGACCAGATCGCCAAGTTCCAGCGTGAACTCGGCGCCATGGGCTACAAGTTCCAGTTCATCACCCTGGCCGGCTTCCACTCCCTCAACCACGGCATGTTCGACCTGGCCCGCGGCTACGCCGAGCACGGCATGACCGCCTACGTCGACCTCCAGGAGCGCGAGTTCGCCGCCCAAGCACAGGGCTTCACCGCCGTCAAGCACCAGCGCGAGGTCGGCACCGGCTACTTCGACCTGGTGTCCACCGCGGTCAACCCGGCCTCCTCGACGACCGCGCTGGCCGGCTCCACCGAGGAAGAGCAGTTCCACTAAGCACCACCGCGACCGGACAGTTCGCGTCCCGGCCGAACGGGGGCAAGCGACCGTCTCCGCCCGCCCCCGTTCCCCTCTCAGCCCAGGAGAGTCCGATGACCACCAGCGCCCCGACCCGTCAGGTCCGTGTCCTGGCCGCCCCCGGCGACCGCCACGACGAGATCCTCACCCCCGCCGCCCTCGACTTCGTCGGCAAGCTGGCCGCCGCCTTCGGCGAGCGCCGCCGGTGGGTCCTGAAGGAGCGCCGTCGGCAGGCCATCCGGCTCGCCACCGGTTCCCCGCTCGACTTCCCGGTCGCCACCTCGGGCGTCCGCGCGGACCGCGCCTGGCGGGTGGCCCCGCCCGCGCCGGGCCTGACCGACCGCAGGGTCGAGATCACCGGCCCGCCCGAGCGCCGGATGGCGGTGAACGCGCTCAACTCCGGAGCGCGCGTGTGGATGGCGGACTTCGAGGACGCCACCGCGCCCACCTGGGACAACGTCATCGGCGGGCAGCTGGTCCTGCTCGACGCGATCGAGCGGCGCATCGACTTCACCACGCCGGAGGGCAAGGAGTACCGCCTCGGGGAGCACCTCGCCACGATCATGGTCCGGCCGCGCGGCTGGCACCTCGACGAGGAGCACCTGGAGTTCGACGGCCGCCCGGTCCCGGCCTCGCTGGTGGACTTCGGCCTGTACTTCTTCCACTGCGCGCAGCGGCAGATCGACGCCGGACACGGCCCGTACTTCTACCTTCCCAAGCTGGAGAACCACTACGAGGCCCGGCTGTGGAACGACGTGTTCCTCCTCGCCCAGGAGCTCCTGGGCATCCCCCGGGGCACCGTCCGCGCCACCGTCCTGATCGAGACGATCACCACGGCATTCCAGATGGAGGAGATCCTCCACGAGTTGCGCGAGCACAGCGCGGGTCTCAACGCCGGCCGCTGGGACTACCTCTTCAGCTTGATCAAGACCTTCGGCCACCGCACCGACTTCCTGCTCCCCGACCGCGCGAAGGTCACCATGACCGCACCCTTCATGCGGGCGTACACCGAACTCCTGGTCCGCACCTGCCACCGGCGGGGAGCGCACGCCATCGGCGGCATGGCCGCCCAGGTCCCCAGCAAGGACCCGGCCGCGCACGAGGCGGCTCTGGCCAAGGTGCGGCTCGACAAGGAGCGGGAGGCCGAGGACGGCTTCGACGGCTCCTGGGTCGCCCACCCGGGCCTCGTCCCCGTGTGTCGGGAGGTCTTCGACGGTGTCCTGGGCGACCTTCCGGAGCAGATCCACCGGACGCGTGACGACGTGGAGACCACGGCGGCCGACCTGCTCTCCGTCCGCCGGATCAGCGGCCCGCCCACGGCCGAGGGGGTGCGCACCAACATCGCCGTGTCCCTGCGGTACTTCGACGCCTGGCTGCGCGGTCAGGGGGCCGTGGCCATCGACGGTCTGATGGAGGACGCCGCCACCGCCGAGATCGCCCGCGTCCAGATCTGGCAGTGGCTGCGGCACCGGGTGATCGACCGGGAGGACGTGCTCCTGGTCCTGGACGAGGAGTTGACCCGGCTCGGCGCGGAGTACCCGTGGGCCGCGCTCGACGAGATCCGCGGGCTCTTCGAGCGCACGTCGCTCGCCGCCGAACTACCCCTCTTCTTCACCCCCGAGGCCTACACGCGCCATCTCGTCCAGACCGCCACCGCGGAGGCGATGGCATGAGCGCCGCCGACATCCGCCGTGTGGGGATCGTCGGTGGCGGTCAGATGGGCGCCGGCATCGCCGAGGTGTGCGCGCGAGCCGGTCTCGACACGCTGCTCTGCGAAGCGACCGGCCCCGCAGCCACCGCCGCCCGCGAGCGGATCGCCGTCTCCCTCGAACGCGCCGTGCAGCGCGGCAAGCTCGACCGGTCCTCGGCCGAAGCCGCCCTCGACCGGATCGCGACCACGGCGGAACTCACCGATCTGGCCGACCGGCAACTCGTCGTCGAAGCCGTCACAGAGGACGGCGACGTCAAGACGGCGGTGTTCACGGCCCTCGACAAGATCGTGGAGGATCCGGCCGCGATCCTGGCCACGAACACCTCCTCCCTCCCCGTGATGCGCCTGGGCATGACCACCGGCCGGGCCGACCGGGTCGTCGGACTGCACTTCTTCAACCCCGTACCCGTACTCCCCCTCGTCGAGGTCGTCACCACCCTGCACACCGCCGCCGAGGTGACCCGCGACGTGACGGACTTCGCCACCCGCACCCTCGGCAAGACCGTCATCCAGTCGCGCGACCGGGCCGGCTTCATGGTCAACGCCCTGCTCGTCCCGTATCTGCTCTCCGCGATCCGCATGACCGAGTCCGGTTTCGCGACCGCCACGGACGTGGACCGCGGGATGGAACTCGGCTGCGCCCACCCGATGGGCCCCCTCAAGCTCGCCGACCTGATCGGCCTCGACACGGTCGCGTCCATCGCCGAGTCGCTGTACGAGGAGTTCAAGGAACCCCTGTACGCGCCGCCGCCCCTGCTCATGCGCATGGTGGAGGCCGGGCTGCTCGGCCGGAAGGCGGGGCGCGGGTTCCACAGGTACGACCGGGAGGAGAGACCCGGTAGTCCGGGCTGAGGGGCCTGGGCGGCGCGCGAGCACCGGGTGAGGGTCCGGTGCCGTGTGCTGGGAGGGCGGGAAGCGTGGAGGCTTCCCGCCCTCCCTCGCGTTCTCCCGCATACCACCCCACCGGCCGAGCGGCCGTCGCGGGCCACCCGCAACCTGGCCCGGTCCGCCCTGACCGGACCCGTTCCGGAAGCGGTCGCCCTGGCGTCGCCGGATCGGGCCCCGCGTACCCGACCGGTCCGCTGGGTGGTGGGAATCGATCGCAGTCAAGGGGAGAGCAGTGTCGGACGGTACGAAACACATCGCGGTGATCGGGATCGGTTCCGGGGATCCCGACCTCGGTTCCCTCAACATCGCCGCCGCCATGGCTTCCCCAGACCTGGGGCGACGGTGGAGACCGCGGTGCGCGCCCTGACCTCCGTCTCCGACCAGTCCGACATCGGCGCCGTGCCTTCCGTGGCCCGCGGCAACGACCTGTCCCACGCCATCGGCCTCGGTCAGATGAACCTCCACGGCTACCTGGCCTCGCAGCGCATCCACTACGGCAGCGAGGAGGAAGTGGATTTCACGGACATGTACTTCTACATCGTCGCCTACCATGCCCTGCGCGCCTCGAACCGGATCGCCATCGAGCGCGCAACGGCGTTCGACGGCTTCGCCGGCTCCGCGTACGCCGACGGTTCGTACTTCGACAAGTACACCGACCGCACCTGGGAGCCGGCAACCGCACGCGTACGGGGCCTCTTCGCGGAAGCCGGGATCCCCCTTCCCACACGCGACGACTGGCGGGAGCTGAAGGGGGCGGTCCAGGCGCACGGCATCTACAACCAGTACCTCCAGGCTGTCCCTCCCACCGGGTCCATCAGCTACATCAACGACTCCACCGCCTTCATCCACCCGGTCGCCGCCAAGGTGGAGATCCGCAAGGAGGGCAAGCTCGGCCGCGTCTACTACCCGGCACCGCACCTGGACGACGACAACGCGGAGTACTTCCAGGACGCGTACGAGATCGGCGCCGAGAATACGGCAGCGGGACCGGGTAAAGCCCAGCCCGTTGGTAGGTGTCGATGTAGTTCACACCCGCAGCCGCCACGTCGACCAGGAGCTCACCCGGGCCTGGCGCGCCGATCGCCACCTCCGCGACCTCGAGCACCTCCGGGCCTCCGGTCCGCCGAACCTGCACTGCTGTGGGCATGCGCCCTCCTCAACTCCGGTCACGTTCTCGGCCGCTACGACTGTAGCTGCCGAAAGGTTTCCTCAGCTGACTGGAGGCGGGGGGCAATCGGGCGGGTGCGGTACGGGGCCAAGTCCGCACTGAGCTGGGAGGACACTGTCGTGTGCTCGGGGCCTCTGCTACCTCCGAGTTCCAGTGCAGGGCCAAGCCGGCGGCGCGCCCGCCGAGGTCCCGGTCCCGGTCACGGTCACGGTCGCGGTCACGACTACGCTCGCTCCGCGTGTGCTCGCCGAGACCACGCCCGGTCGCGTCGCCCTCGTCCAGCCGGACGCCGACTGGCACGTCTCCGAGGCGGACGGCTTCCCCCGGAGTTTCGCCACGCGGGATACGTCGTTGTACAACGCGCCGATCCGCTGACGGGAGCCATCATGAGTCGTGCTCGACAGGCATCCGAAATGCCCATCCCCTTGGTCCCGGCTCTCGTCCTGGTCCTGCCCCTGGTCCTGGCGCTGCTCCTCCCTCTGCTCGCCGCCCCCGTCGCGGCGGAGCAGACACTCTTGCGGGCCGCCGATCCCAGTGTGCTCCGGGTGGGCTCCACGTACGTCGCCGTCCAGGCGGCGGGGGGCTCGATCGTCGTACGCCAGGCCGCCACCACCGCCGGACTCGCCACCGCGCCCGCCCACACCGTCTGGACCGACAGCGGAGGGCTCGGCGAGGTGTGGGCGCCCGAGATCGTCCGCGACGGCGGCCGCTACTACGTCTACTTCGCCGCCGGCGAGGGCGCCGCTCACCGTATGTACGTCATCAGCTCGACGGCTCCCGACAGCGGATACACCTCCGCCACCCGGCTCGCCCTCCCGGACGACAAGTGGGCCATCGACGGCACCCTGTTCACCTACGGCGGGGAGCGCTGGTTCGTCTGGTCCGGATGGGCGGGCGACACCGACGTCGAGCAGAACCTTTACATCGCCCGCATGAGCAGTCCCACCACCGCCACCGGCGCCCGGTACGTCATCTCCCAGCCGCGCGAGAGCTGGGAACGGGTCGTCGGCGACCCGTACATCAACGAGGGACCCGAACCCGTCAAGGACCCTGACGGGCGGCTGCACATCGTCTACTCCGCCAACGGCAGCTGGAGCGACAGCTACTGCCTGGCCGACCTGCGGCTCCGGGCCGGCGGCGACCCCACGCACGTCTGGGACTGGTACAAGTCCAACGGCTGCCTCTTCGGCTCCCACCGCGACACGATGATGGCCGGCTGGGATCCCACCCTCCACGTCGACGGCCCCGGCCACCACACCTTCGTCCTGCTCGACGGGGACATCGCCACCAGCCCGCCGGCCGGACCTCGGTTCCCGCTCATGTTCCACGCCGTACCGAAGGGCACCCCGTACGCCTGGGAGAACCGCTACTGGTACACCGGCACCTTCTGCTGGTGGGGCGACACGACCTACCGCCGCGCGAACGTCCCCGGACCGACCTCCGACACCGGGTGGAGTCTGAAGTTCTTCGAGTAGCGCCCGTGGGAGGGCCCGCGCTCTCCTCGGGTCGGACGCGCACCGTTCGCCCGGAGCCGACGGACCGAAGCAGTCGGCTCCCTGCTTCGGAATCGCGGGCGGATCGGTGCGTGTCGTGTCGGGCTCCTGGGCTACCAGCGGTCGCGGTGTACGACCTCCGAGACCGGACGGCGGCGTACGGGGCCGAAGTTGCCCATCGGCCAGCCGACGGGTATCGCGGCGAAGGTGCGCATGTCCTCGGGAATGCCGAGGGCGTCCTTCCACTCCTCCTCCAGCATCAGGTGCCAGATGGTGATGTTCGCGGCCAGGCCGAGGCCCCGGGCGGCGAGCAGCAGATTCTGTACGCCGGGGTAGACGCAGGATCCTTCCGCCAGGGCCATGAATCGTTCCTGCGTTTCCATCATGCGCTTGGTCGCCGCCGGGCCGAGCGCCTCTGCGGAAGCGAGGTAGCCCTCCTCGGTCACCCTCGGCGCGGGGAACTGGTAGCAGGGGATGACCAGTACGGGGGTGTCGGCGAAGTGGTCACGCTGGTACTCGATCGCGGCGACCATCCGGCCGTAGGCCGCCTCGTCCATCCCGGCGGGGGCGAGCGCGCCCGTCGTCGCGAGGTAGGCGTCCACGCAGCGCTTCCACAAGGGGGCGAGACGGGCCATGACGTCCCGGTCGGTGACGACGACGTACTCGAAGCGCTGCATGTTGCCACCGCTGGGACCCCAGACCGCGGCCTGCACGAGCTGCTCGACGAGCTCGTCCGAGACCGGGTCGGGCTTGATGCGGCGCATGGCACGCATGGTGGACATGATGTCGAAGAGACGCGGATCGCCGTTCGCGGGCGTGAGATCGATCATGGTCGCGGAGTGTAGACCCCGTCGCCGGTCCGACGACAGGCGTGCCCGTGTCCGGCGCCGTGCCGGGCGGACACGGGAAGGGGCCTCCCTCTGCGGTCGGTTCAGTGGTCCAAGCGGTCGGGATCGGCGTCGTTACCGTTCCGTCGACCGCCGGGCCTCCCCCAGCATGCGCGCCGCTCTGCGCGTGGCGCGCGTAGGGCCCGTGGAGCGCGACGGGCGCGAAGGTCCCGTGGCGGGCGAAGGGCCCGTGGAGCGCGAGGGGCGCGATCGCCCGTGGCGCGCGGAGGCCCGTGGCGCGCGCTGTCAGGTGCGCGCCCCACGGGCCGGTCGGGTGGCGGCCGTCAGGCCGTGGTGATGCGCCGGACCGCTTCGGCGGTCAGGGCGCGGGGGTGCGGTTGGCCGTTGTCCAGAGCGCGGTGCAGTGTGAGGCCCTCGATGAGAGCGTCGAGCTGGCGGGCGGTGTCCGGGTCGAAGTGGCGCTCCAGCAGCTCGCGGCTGCGGCGCATCCACGCCTGTGTCAGTTCCTGGTACTCCGGGCGCCGGGCGGCGAGAGTGTAGAGCTCCTGTGCCAGGACCAGGTCGCGCCGCGCGCCCTCGGAGACCGCGTGGACGAGGTCGGTCACGGCTTCCCGGGCCTGCTCAGGGGTCTCGGCCCCGCTCAGGTACCGCTCGAAGACGGCCACGATCTGGTCGGCGAACCGTGTGAAGGCTTCACGGAGCAGCTCGTCCTTGCCGCTGAAGTGGTAGGTCATCGAGCCGAGGGGAACGCCCGCACGGGTGGCGATCTTGCGGTGGGAGACCCCGGCCACGCCTTCCTCCGCGACGTGGTCGAGCGTGGCGACGAGGATGCGTTCGCGGCGCTGCGGGTCGGTGTGTCCGGTGCTCACGCGCCGTACCTCACAGGGTGCGAATCGGCCGTGCGGGGCTTCCCACGGCGACGACGTTCGCGGGGATGTCCTTGGTCACGACCGCGCCGGCGCCGATCACGCTGTTGTCCCCGATCGTCACGCCGGGGCAGACGATGACGCCGCCGCCGAGCCAGACGTTGTTCCCGATGGTGATGGGCCGCGCGGCCTCCAGCTTGTCGCGGCGCGGCTGCGGCTCCAACGGGTGCGTGGGGGTCAGCAATTGCACGTTCGGACCGATCTGGCAGTCCTCGCCGATGACGATCGACGCGACATCCAGCGCGGTCAGATTGAAGTTCACGAACGTGCGGGCGCCGATCGTGATGTTGCTGCCGTAGTCGACGTGGAGCGGTGGCCGTACGTGCGCCTCAGGCCCGACCGAACCCAGCAGCTCGGCCAGCACCGGCTCGGCGGCCCGCGCGTCCTCGACGTAGGCGGCCTGGTAGCGGGCGGCCAGACGCACGGCGCGCTGCTGCCGCTCGGCGATCTCGGGGTCGTCGGCGATGTAGAGGTCCCCGGCCAGCATGCGTTCGAGGTTGGTGCGGGGGTCGTGCGCGAAGTAGTCCGTCGGCATGACGACCACGATACCCCGTAGAGCGTACGAACGTACACTCGGGGGCGTGCCGACATCTCGCCGACGTCGGGCACAGCCGGGTTCCGCGCACGCTGACGACCCTCGTCGGGCCTGCCCGCGAGGCGGGTGGCCCGACCGAGCGGTCAGCCTGGGGCGCGGAAGGCCGTGACGACGTAGTAGTCCAGCGCGCCTTCCCGGTACGCCTTCAGGAAGTTCCGGGGCCACGTGCCCGGCTTCCATTGGTCCGACAGCCAGCGGTCCCAGCCCTCCCACACCTCCGGGCCGATGGAGACCGCCCGCGCGTCCGTCAGACCCGCCCGGGTGAACGCCTCCGCCAGCAGGGTGACGGGGCGGGCGATGTCCAGGCCGTCGGCGTACGACGCGAGGAGATCCGCGAGTCGGGCGCCGTGGGCCGGGTCGTCGTCCGGGGTGAAGAAGCTCGCGACGGCGACCCGCCCGCCGGGGGCCAGGACCCGCGCCGACTCGTGGGCGAAGGCGACCAGGTCGTCGAAGTGCTGCGCCGCCTCCACGCTGTACACGCGGTCGAACTCGCCGTCCCCGAGGGGCATGTCCTCCGCCGCGCCCCGGACGAACCCGAGCTTCGGCGGAGAGGCGTCCAGCAGTGCCGCGTTGGTCTTGCGTGCGCGGTCCAGCTGCTGGGGGTGAATGTCCATGCCCGTGATGTGTGCGGGCTCGTACTCGCGCAGCGCCAGCGCGCACCCGACGCCGAGCCCGCAGCCGACCTCGAGCACCCTCCTGCCGTCGAGCGGCCCAACCGCGTCGAGTACACGCCGGTACAAGTCCTGCTGGCTGCGGACACGATCGTCGACCGAGATCGGTCCGGCGAGGTCGATCGCACTCCAGGACCCGAAGTTGATGAAGCCTCCAGCGAAGACCGGAACCGAGCTGAGGTCGGCCGGCCCATACGTTTCCCGCACGGTTGCCCGCATGTCCACCGATTCCGCCACAGGCGTCACCTCCACGGCAAGTGTGACGGCCGGGACACCCCGTGTCGACGGCGCCACGGGTCGAGCCGGCCCTTTCCGGACACGCAGCACGGCCTGCGCCGGTACGGGGAGGAGATCAGGTCAGGGGCGATCCGTATCGGAAGTCTGTCGCCGGTCAGCCGATTCCCTGCCGGTCCGGTCTCAGGGCGAACTCTCGATCGGCATCTGTCTGTGCCGCGTTGCCGACGTTCTCGCTCAGCAGTTCCCTGTGGCGGCGCAGCGGGGGGTGGCGGTCGGGGGGCGTGACCCTGAGAAGGTCGTCGAGGCCGGCGAGCACGCGACGGGAGACCTGGGGGTTGCCGGCGCAGCACACGCGTACCTCGGCGAAGCCGAGATCCACGAGGGTGGTCCAGGTGGGGAGCGGCTGCAGCAGCCGGACCTCCGCGGAGCGGTCCCTGTGGACGGCTGCTCCCAGCGGCAGACGGCTGAACACCGCCAGCAGCTGGACGGTGCGGTCCAGCGCTTGAACGGCGGTGGTGGGGTCGTTGACGGCCGCGGACAAGGCGCGCAGCGCGATGTCGGAGAGCTGGCGCAGGCCGAAGCCCAGGTCCATGCTGTTCACGGTGCGTTCGGCTCCCACCGACACGATGTGACGCATGGATCCCGGGGAGACCGTGGAGCCGTCCGGAACGGCCAGCAGAGGTGTGCCGGGGACGAGGAAGTCGCCGATGCGGGGGATCACACGGAGGACCGTTCCCTGCTTGCGGGCGAGGGCCACGAGCCGGGCCGTGTCCACGCCCTGGAGGACGCCCGCCCGGCCCTCGTGGACGAGGACCCTGGATCGGGGAAGGGCGTCCGCCGCCTCCCGGTCGGTCGTCTCCGGGAGGTGGGCCATCGCCCTCTGCGCCTCGTCCGCGATGCGGGCCACGACGTGGCCCACCCGCATCAGGCGCAGGGTGGCGTTCACGTAGAGGACGAACAGGAGCAGGCTGAGGGCGACCATCAGGAGGGTGAGCACCGACTGGACCAGCGGCACGCTGACGAGGGCGCTGGGGTCAGGTGCGCTGTCGTAGGAGGACAGGACCAGCAGGGTCAGGACGAACGTGGCGAGAAAGACGGCGAAGGTGGCCTTGGTGATCCTGCTGCGGACGAAGAGACGCACCACCCGGGGTGTGAGCTGGCCGCTCGCCATCTGCACGGCGACCAGCGAGATGCTGAAGACGACGCCGATGAACGTCATCATGGCGGAACTCACCGTGCTCACGACACCCTTGGCATCGTCGGTGAACCTCTGCAGCTCCACGAGCATGTCGAATTCCCCGCTCTGCTTCAGCTCCTCCACGACGAGCGAGTCGAGTTCCGCGGCTGCCAGCCAGATGAGGAACACCCCCACCATCGCGAGAGCCGGAGCGAGCCAGAACGTGTCGCGCAGGTGCTGCCTGAAGCGGGACAGGAGCATGCGGAGGGAGGGAGCCCGGGCCACGACCATGTCACTCATGGCGGAACGATAGGTGCACCCGGGGCGGTCGGACCGGCTCCCGTGGGGCGGCGGCCGGTGGCGTGTCGCTCACGGTGGGCGGCGGGGGGCCTCGTGGACGCGAGAGAGCGCCGTCGGGTCCCACGGATCACGACCGCCGGCGGCACGTCGGCCGTCGGCGCTCCGTGACCGACGTGGTTGCGGGTTCGAATCGGGCTTCTGGGACAGGATGGGACACGTGACGTTGTCCGACGCCGTGTACCTGGCTGCGGGAATCGCCGCTCTGGGCGCGGCGGTGGTTCCCCGGCTCGTGCTGCACAGGCCGCTGTCGATGCCGATGGTGTTCCTGGCGGCGGGGATGCTCCTCGGCTTCCTCCCCGTGCCGGCCGTGGACCCCGTGGACGCGCGCTTGTGGGTGGAACACACCACGGAGCTGTGCGTCATCGTGTCCCTGATGGGTGCGGGGCTCGCGTTGAACAGACCTGTCGGCCTGCGCCGGTGGGCGGGACCGTGGCGGCTGCTGGGCATCAGCATGCCGCTCACGATCGCGGCGTTGGGTGCCGCCGCCGCGATGCTCCTGGAGTGGCCGCTGGCGGCCGCCCTGCTGCTCGCGGCGGTGCTGTCACCGACGGATCCGGTGCTGGCCGCCGAGGTGCGCGTGGGCGAGCCCACCGACGATCCGGACGACGAGGACGAGGTCCGGCTCTCCCTCACCGCCGAGGCCGGGCTGAACGACGGACTCGCCTTCCCCTTCGTCCTGGGCGCCCTCGCCTTCGCCGCCGCGCCGGCGGGGACGGCGTCCTGGACCGCGGAGTGGCTCCTGGTCGACGTACTGGCCCGCACGGCCATCGGTGTCGTGATCGGCATCCTCACCGGCCGGCTGCTGAGGTGGATGTTCTTCCACGCACGGCCCCCGGCGCTGCGCCTGTCCGAGCACATGGAGGGGTTCGTCGCCCTGGGCGCCACGTTCGTGGCGTACGGCGCGGCCGAACTGCTGCACGGCTACGGATTCCTCGCCGTGTTCGTCACCGCCTGCACCATCCGGGCCGCCGAACGCAGCCACGGTTACCACAAGGTCCTGCACGAGTTCACCGAACAGATCGAACGCCTCCTGACCGCCCTCCTCCTCTTCCTGCTCGGCGTCTACCTCGTCGCACACGGCCTGCCCTCCCTCACCTGGCAGGGCGCGCTGCTCGGGCTGCTCCTCATCCTGCTGATCCGGCCGGCCGCCGGGTACGCGGGTCTGCTCGGCAGCGACACCGAGCCGCGTGAACGCCTGATGATCGCCGTGTTCGGGATCCGAGGCATCGGCTCCCTCTACTACCTCGCCTACGTCCTCGGCCACAGCGACGACTTCGACGCACAGGCGGAAGAGCTCTGGGCGATCGTCGCCTTCACCGTCCTGCTGTCCGTCGTGTTCCACGGCGCCGCCGCGACACCCGCGATCCGCCGATTGGATCGTCCACGCGAGTGACCCGCGCCGAGCGGTCGATGTGCCTGGCCAATCGGGGTACGGCGCTGCGCCGGCGGTACCAGCACACGGGCGCGGCTCGTGACGCGCGGGAAGCGGAGCCGTCCTGCGGGAGGCGGTGGCCGCGGAACCGGACGGAAGCCCCGGGTACGGCCGCCACCTGTCAGCGCTCGCCGAGCTGTTGTGCGCGCGCCACCAGCGCACCCGCGATCGAGGCACTGAAGTCGAGGCACTGCGGTCGAGGCGATCGCGGCCTGGCAGCGGGCGGCCCGGCTGCCCGTGCCGACGGCCCGGCTGGAGCGGGTCCGTCACGTCCTGGACGCACCCGACAGCATCGGAGCCCCCGCCCCGCCGCCTTCGAGTCCCCTCGCCGACGGTTCTCTCGCGGGTACGCCCTCACCGGACCTCGCGTCGTCCTCCGCCTGGCTGGAGCACCACGACGCCGCGGACCACCGCGCGGCACCGGCCCGCGCGTGGGATGAGCTGATCGAAGACGCACATCGCCTGCCACAGCAGCCAGGACTGCGGGGAGCCGTCCCGCGCCGGTCTGTATCTGCACGACGGCGTCCTGACGGTGGCCGAACTCGCCACCGTCAGGACCGAAGGGCCTGGGGAACGCGCCTACTTGTCCGCCTGCGCGACGGCCACCGGAGGAGTGGACGCGCCCGATGAGGCGATCACACTCGCCCACGCCCTTCAGACCACCGGCTACCGGCAGGTGGTCGCCACCCTGTGGAGCGGGCTTCTACACCCGGACACATGGGCGCCTGAGCCCGCCCGATGTCAATCGCGCGCCTTCACGTCGGCGGAGGCGGCTCCCGTCGGTTTCAGCTGGACCCAGCCGGCCGTGCTCGGTGCGCCTTCCTCGTTGAGGAGGAAGAGCATGTAGTAGCCGGGCGGGGCGGCGGCGGCACTCGGCGGGGCCTGGAGCTCCAGGAAGTTGCCACCGCGGCTCTTGATGCGGAGTTCGAGGTGGCGCTGGCTGGTGTTGACCGAGTGGGTGGCGGTGGTCGGCGCCAGCAGCACGGCACGCGTGACCTCGCCGGGCGTGCTGGTGCTCACCGTGATCTTGTCGTTGTAGCCGACGCTGGGGTTGAAGATCAGGCCGAGCGAGGGGCGGCTGCCCTGGTGGAGGTAGGCCGGTTCGTAGATCTCGATGCTGCCGTAGTTGTTGTCGGTGATGTCGGGGTCGTTGGCGAGCTGCTGGAGCTCGTCGCCCGTGACCATCACGCGGCCGTCCGGGAGGACCACGGCGTTGGAGTGGTAGCCGCGGGGCAGCCGCTGGACGGGGCCGAGCTTCCAGTCGCCGTTCTCGTCGCGCAGCTCGACCTGTCGGTACTTGAGGTCGGCGTTGGGGTTGTACGGGCCGTTGCCGTAGTCGCGGATGTCGAAGGCGCCGTTGACGGTGAGCAGGTTGCCGTTCGGCAGGAGCAGGGTGTCGTCCTGCGTACGGCCGAGGGCGCGGGGCTTCTCGGTGTTCCACTTGCCGCCGGCCAGCCGGTAGGTGTTGGGGTCGTCGCGGTCGCCGCCGAGGACCAGGACCGAGTCGGGGCCGCGGAAGCCGGCGGGCAGCGGGACGGCGGAGCCGTAGTTGCGCCGCCATTCGCCGCCGTCGGGGCCGGGCTTGTGCTTGTTGATGTCCGGCCGGTTCGGCAGGTCGGTCCGGGTGTCGGCGGCGGTGTCGAAGATCCACTGCTGGTCGACGGAGCGGCCGAGACCGTAGATCTTCCCGTCGCGCAGCGAGAACAGGTGGGGGTAGTCCCACTTGAAGGGGGCTTCGGTCCTGAGCCGGTCCACTGCCCAGCCGATCGGCTTGACCGCCTTGTCGAAGGGCACGGGATGGTTCGCCGCGGGGAAGCGCTCGACGAGCGGTGTGGGCGTGCCCCAGCCGAGCTCCGACTGGCCCGACATGATCACCTGTCGGCCGTCGGCGCCGGTGACCACGGTCGGGTACCACCGGCCGACGGCCATGTCCTGGTTCAGGTACCACTGCTCCGTCCACGGGTCGAACACCAGGGACAGCTTGGCGCCGCTGCCGCCGTTGCCGCCGAGGTTGCCGCCGAAGACGCCGAGCATGCCGTTGGGCAGGAAGGAGTGACCGGCGCAGAAGAACGGGGCGGGCCGGGGCTCGTTCTTGCCGTCGGGCATGTCGATGACCGGCGGCTTCTTCTCGGTGAACGCGCCGGCTCCGGTGCCCTTGGCCGGATCCCAGATCCAGGCGCGGCCCGCGTTCTCCTTGCCGATGGTGTCGGTGGGGGCGGGCTCCTTCTGCGGGTTGTCCTGGATGCGTTCGAAGGAGAACAGCAGGACCTTGCCGGTGGGGAGCAGCGCGATGTGGGCCGCGAAGTCCGGGGACTGGAAGTACTCCCGGAACCGGCCGAACTCGGCGGCGTCGAAGGACGCGTTGTGCTTCGCCTGCGAGGCGGTCAGTGCCTTGAGCCGCTCGGTCCTGGTGGTCTGCGGATACTCGCCGACGTCGGCCAGGGCCATGCGCGTACGGGCGTGCTCCTCGGCGTGCTCCTCGCCGAGCGTCGCGGCCTCGTCCTTGTCGAGGGTGACCTGTGCGGTCGCGGCCCGGGAGGCGGGCGCGTAGGGAAAGGCGTCGCCCTCCTCTCCGGGGCCGGTGTGGGCGCGTACGGGGCCTGCCGACGTCAGGGCCATGGAGGCGGCCATCGCCGTGGCGGCGCTGAGCGAGAGCACCGTGGCGAGCTTCCGGCGTGGGGGCGGAGGTGGATTCCTGCGGGACATCGGACTCCTTGCCTGGGGAGGATGCGGACACGGCCGCTTCCGACCGGTGGGGTCGGGGGGACTGGGGCCGAGCCGGAATCACCGAACCGTTACGTAAGGTGACGATCTTCAGTTTCGCGGCGGGATATCCAGCTGTCATCCGGAGACACGCAGGCGGGTGACCCCCGCGACGACGCCCCCTCAGAAAGCAGCTGACCTGCCTCGTTACGGCGACAAACGGGTGGCAGGGAGGCGGCGGACGGCTCAATCCACCGAGCTCCTCCTGGAAGGGCATACAGAGACGCGCAAGTCTTTCACTACTCTGCGCAACCGTCGCGGAGGTGTCGATCTTCTGGAGAGAGCATGGTGGACGATCTCGAGCTGCGTGACAGCGACGACATCCAGGGCGACGTGATCGCCGGCTTCAAGAAGGACCAGGTGACCCTGCTGTTCCTCGCGTTCGAGGACGCCGCGAGGGCGCGCACCTGGGTCAAGTCGCTGGAACCGCAGATCTCCACGACGAGGCAGGTCGCGACGTTCAACGCCGCCTTCAGCAAGGCCCGGAAGGCGTCGGAAGGCGACGACCCCAAGTCGCTGAAGGCGACCTGGATCAACGTCAGCTTCACCTACGCGGGCCTGCGTGAGCTGATCGGGAAGGAACCGCTGCCCTCCGTCAGGCCGGGCAGCGGCCTGGAGGCGTTCAAGCAGGGCTCGGACAAGCGGGCCATCGGCGACACCGGCGACAGCTCGCCGGAGCTGTGGCTCTTCGGCGACGGCAAGGGCCAGGTCGTCCACGCCGTGCTCACCATCGCCTCCGACACCGTCCAGGACCTTCAGGCGACGGTCAGACAGCAGCGCGAGGCGTGCGCGGCGAGCAAGATCGTGATCGTGTTCCAGCAGGACGCCGCGACGCTTCCCGGCAGCCGGAGGGGCAAGGAGCACTTCGGCTTCAAGGACGGCGTCAGCGAGCCGGGCGTGATCGGCTTCGACGCACCGGACCCGGTCAGGCCCGAGTACGTCGAGGGGCACCCCGGCACCCGGCTGATCCCGCCCGGCGAGTTCGTCGTCGGGCTCGACCGGGTCGGCGGCGTCCCGCACGAGACCCCCGCGTGGGCCGACCACGGCAGTTTCCAGGTGGTACGCCGGCTCGGCCAGGACGTCCCGGGCTTCTGGTCCCAGGTCGCCACACAGCTGAAGGCGCTCAAGAAGGACAAGGTGGTGCCGCCCGAGGCGACCGTGGAATGGCTGGCCGCCCGCCTCGTCGGCCGATGGCGCTCGGGTACGCCCGTCGCCACCTGTCCCCACGCCGACCGGCCCTCCAACGCGCTGTCCGGCGAGGACAACGACTTCGGCTTCCGCAACGACCCCGAGGGCTTCATCACCCCGCTCTTCTCGCACCTGCGCAAGACCAACCCGCGCGACGGCCTCCAGGAAAGGCCGGGCGATCCCCCGTTCGACGAGAACCCGGTGATGGACCGCCGCCGGATCATCCGCCGCGGCGCCCCGTACGGCGCGCCCTTCGACCCCGCGTCGGAGGGGCCGGGCGGGCCGGACGAGAAGCGCGGCCTGCTGTTCGTCTGCTACCAGTCCGATCTCGTCCAGCAGTTCGAGTTCATCCAGCGGGCGTGGATCGACAGCCCGGACTTCCCGCCCAACCGGACCAGCAAGCCGGGCCCTGACGGCATGGTCGGCGCCGCCGGCACGCTCAGCTTCGAGACGCCCGGCAAGACCACCCCCCTGACCCTGAGCCAGTTCGTCGTGACCGAGGGCTCCGTCTACGCCTTCGCGCCGTCACTGACCCTGCTGCGCCTGCTCGGTGACGGCCGGCTCACCGACCAACCTCCCGCCGCCGTCCGGCCGACCGACGCCTTCCTGCCCATCCCCGACCTGCAGAGGACGGACGGCAAGAGCTGGTACTGGGCGTACGGGACGGGCAACGACGGCGTTCCGGTCTGCCGGACCTTCTCCATCGCCGACGGCGACGCGCACACGGACGTGCGCGAGCGCCCCGACCGGCCGCTGAGCGCCTGGCCCTGCTACGACGGGGTGACGAAGGTCGACGCGATCCTGCCCGTCCCGGACGAGCAGCGGATCAACGGGCGCAGCCGGTACTGGCTGTTCCACACCGTCGCGGGCCGTCAGGTGTACCGGCTCATCTCGATCGCCGACGGCGCCGAGACCGGCCTCCCGCCCGAGCGGGCCGGCCGGATCGACCGCCCCGACCGTTCCCTCGGCGCCTGGCAGTCGCTCGCCGGCGTGCAACGGGTCGACGCCTTCCTACCGGTACCCGATCTGCAACGGGTCAACGGCAAGAGCTGGTACTGGGTGTTCCACTCCCTGGTGGACACCCAGGTCTACCGGCTCGTCTCGGTCGCCGACGGCGCCGCTCACCAGGACGTCATCGAACGCGGCGACCGCGGGCTCGACCTGTGGCGATCGCTCGCCGGGGTGACCCGGGTCGACGAGTTCCTCGCGGTACCGGACATGCAGCGGATCAACGGCATGAGCCTGTTCTGGGTGTTCCACCAGGACAAGTACCGGATCATCGTGATCCGCGACGGCCGCGGCCACGAGGACCAGATCACCGTCGAGGACCGCCCGCTGACCCTGTGGACGTCCCTGACGGGCTGACGACCCGGCCCCGGGGGCTCGGTCCCCGGGGCTCGGTGGCGGTTCGGCCGTCCACCACGCGCGGTTCAGAGGCGCTTGGCGCTGCGGAGGGTCTTGGCGTAGTAGCCGTTGCCGTCGAGGCGGGAGACACCGCCGATGTCGCCGATGGTGGGTCCGTTGACCTCTTCCCGGCTGGAGATGAAGATCAGGTGTCCTTCGGTGTCGTGGCCGAGGACCATGCCCACGTGGTCGAGCCGGTTGCCCGTGCGGGTGTCGAGCTTGAAGAAGACGAGGTCGCCCGGCTGGAGCTGGTCGATGGTGGTGGGGCGGTCCCCGGCCGTGATGCCCGTGAGGGGGAGGATGTCCGCACCCTCGCCGGAGCGGGCCATGCCGTTGGCGGTACGGGGCAGGCCGTCGCCCGCGGTGTCCGAGGACATCAGGGGGTAGCGGGCGCGGTAGCCCCAGACCATGCGGATGTAGCCGGAGCAGTCGAGGGAGCGGGCGCGCATGGTCTCGGGTGCGCCGACGGTGCCGTCCCGGAAGGGGTAGGGCGTGCCGAGGAAGTCGTAGAAGTCGGACTGTTCGAGGCGCAGGTCGCCGTTCCGGGTACCGGAGGTGTTCAGGGGGCCGAACTGCGCGTCGCCCGCGATGACGAGGCCCTGGGCGTCCTTGCGCTGGGGGGCTCCCGCGATGTACTGGAAGGCGACGGCGAAGACGTCGTCCTTCTTGCTGGTGGCGTTCTCGGCGTACCAGTCTTTGAACCACCGGGCGTTCTGGGCGTCCTTGGTCCAGGGCTTCGGCATGAGGCGGACCCAGTCGGTCGTGGAGACCTTGGACGCGGTCGCGGCCGGTTCGGCGAAGGTACGGGCGGGACCCTTGAGGGTCGCGGTGCGGGCGCCGTCCGTCAGGACGGCCTTGACCCGGCCGTCGGCTCCCCTGAGCACGCTGCGCGCGGGGTTCTCCAGCCGGGTCCACCGCTCGGCGGTGGTGATGGTCGTCGCCCCGGTGGACTTGCCGCCTGTTCCGTCGAGGACGCCGACGTTGCGGACCTCGGTGGCGCCGCGCTCCTCCTGCTTGCGGAGTTCGAGGGTGAGGTAGCCGGAGGTGGCGACGAGCCCCAGGACGACGAGGCCCGAGAGGACGGGGCGGGACTTCTTCTTCCCTGGCATGGTTCTTCCTCGGTTTCTCGGCGGGGCTCAGACCGCGGGCATGACGCCGAGCAGCAGGCCGGCGGCGATGACGATGTAGGCCGTCAGCGTGACGGTGCCGGTGGCCAGCAGGGTGGGACCCTTGGGCTGGCGGACCAGCTGGTAGGCGATGAGACCGGGGACGATGAAGCCCAGGGTCTGGTTTCCGTAGAGGAGCGGGAACTCGATCGACAGGACGATCATCACCGTGGCCTGGAGCAGTACGCCCAGGAGCACGACCGCGGCGAAGAGGCGCTTGCCGTAGAGGATCACGAGCTTCTGCATCAGCTTCGTGCCCGCGTAGGTCAGGGCGGTGACACCGACGACCATGGCGGCCCGCTGGAGGTCCTCGATGAGGGTCAGGGCGAGCCACCCCGGAGTGATCATGCCGCCCGGGGAGAGGTTGGTGGTCAGGTAGCACAGGAGGGAGAAGAGCAGCCCGATGGCGATGCCGAGGGCGGCCATCTCGGGGGTCAGTGCGGCGGTGGTCAACGGGGGCTCCGGGCGCGGGTACGGGAGAGGAGGCGGGAGGGCGGCGGCGAGGTCACGGGCGCGAGCGGGGCGGTTCGTCCCCGTCGGCCTGCGGCTGGAACCAGCCGAACGACTCGGGCGTGTCGGGCCGCTCGGCGGGCTGCTGCCGCACCGTGGCGCCGGTCTCGTGCGGAACGGACGCCGGCGGCGGAACAGGCGTCGGCGGCGGTCCGGACGCCCGTACGGGTCCGGACGCCGGTAGCGGTACGGACGCTGGTGCCGCATGCGGGACCTCCGTGCCCCGCGCGGGGATCCGCGGGCGCGGGAACTCGAAGGTGTGGACGTCGTCGCGGGGTTCCTCGTACGCCGTCGGGTGCGAGGTGTACGCGGCGGGCGAGGCGGCATCCGGCGGGGCGAAGGCCGTCGACGGGTCCTGTGCGTCCCCCGGGTCGGGGAGCTCGGCCGGTACCTCCTCAGAGAGTGCGGCGGAGGTGTCGTCGGCCGGCAGCTCGGCCAGGTACTCCAGCAGTTCCTCGCCCTGGCCGTGGATGTTGCCGATGGCGACAAGCGAGGAGCCGTCGGGCATGGCGGCGAGCATGGCCGGCATGAACTCCTCGGCGGGGCGGCGCTCGCCGCCGAGGTCGACCGCCTTGTGCCGCCAGTCCGCGGGGATGGCGTCGATGGCGCTCTTGGCGGGATGCCCGATGACGAAGACGTTGTCCGGCTTCAGGTCGGGGATGATCTCGCCCATCTGCCCGTTGCGCTCGACCCGGTCGGGGCGGCAATTGATGACGACGTTCAGGGGCCGGCTGATCGCGCCGAGGTCGAGGAGCTGGTTGACGTTCATCAGGGTCGACTCGGGGTCGTTGGCCGCGAACACGTTCGCGAAGGCCAGGCGGCTTCCCGTGGGGGTCGCGTACCGTTCCACCGAAAGGACGCCGGGGTCCGGCGGGGCGTCGTACATGCCCTGGAGGGCGACCTGCCGCTCGACGCCGAGGAGCTCGGCCACGGCGAGGGCGATGGCGACGTTCTCCTTGAAGGTGAACCAGCTGAAGCCCCGCAGTTCCGCGTCGGTGACCGAGTCGGGGTCGGCGTAGACGAGGCGGCAGTTCCGGGCGTCCGCTTCTTCCTGCAGGATGGAGAAACGTTCCTTCTCCGCCGTGACGCAGATGCCGTTCTCTGGCATCGAGCGGCAGAGAGACCGGGCCACGTCGTCCAGGGTGGGGCCCATCTCGGCGAGGTGGTCCTCGCGGACGTTGCACAGGACGCCGATGGTGGAGCGGATCAGCTTGCTCTGGTTGACCTCCTGCAGCGCCGGCATCACCGCCATGCACTCGATGACCAGGGCGTGGGGCCGGTAGGCGGCGGCGCGGCGCACGATGCCGATCTGCTCGACCACGTTGGCGATGCCGAACTTGCGGTAGACCGGTTCCTCGGTCGCGTCGGGGTGGATGAACCGCGCCGCCGTTCCCGTGGTCTTGGCGACGGTGACGAGACCGCCGCCGCGCAGGGCGCCCGCGCACAAGCGGGTGATGGACGACTTGCCCCGGATGCCGTTGACGAGGACCCGGGCGGGGATGACGTGGAGGGCGGCGTAGTGCCTGCGCTGTTCCACGATGCCCGCGATCAGCAGGAAGACACAGCTGATCAGCAGGACGAAGTAGAGGTAGAGCACCGCCTGGTCACCTTCCGCCCGCGCCGGCCGCGGACGGGGCGTCCGTGGACCGTCGGGCCTGGTCGTGTCGGAGGGACTGCGCCCGCTGGCGCAGGAGTTCGAGGCTGCGGACGACCGCCCCGACCTCGTCGTGGTAGCGGGGGTACAGGACCGTCTTGAGGTCGCCGTCCGCGAGCCGCTCCGCGCCGGTCGCCAGCGCCCGCAGCGGCCGTACGACCACGAGGTGGATCCAGCCGAGGCTGAGGATGGCGGCGGCGAGCCCGAGCAGCCCGGCGAGGACCCCGCGGTCCTCGCGCTCGTACGGGGTGATCTGGAAACCGGCCGCGTCCTGCCGGCTCACGACGGTCCAGCCGATGTCGGCCGCGACGCCGCCGCCGGAGAACGGGGCGGCCGCGGCCACGGTGACCCGCCCGCCCTCACGCAGGAGCAGCCCGTTCTCCACCGGCCCCGCGCCGACCCGGACCCCGGCCGCGCGGACGAGGCCGCGCAGCGCCTCCCCGGGCAGCTCCTCGAAGGCCCGGAATCCCTCGCTCGCGGCGATGGTCAGTCCGGCGGCGTCCACGACACGGACCTCGCCCAGGCCCGGCCGGGCGAGCAGCGAGTTGAGGAACTCCACCCGGATCTCCCCGACCAGGGCCTTCCCGTCGCCGTCGGGCACGGGGGCTCCCGCCTGGACGACGGGCATCTTGCCGCCCTGACCGGACACCCGGACCAGCGGCTGCTTCTCGTCGCCGCTCCACGGGTGGGGCTCGGCGCCGGCGCGGGCCGTGACGGTACCGTCCGGGGCGACCAGGGAGAGGGCCTGGTAGCGGGGGTGCTTCACGAGCGTCTCCTCGAGGAGA
This sequence comes from Streptomyces sp. NPDC085460, assembly GCF_044541975.1. Taxonomy (NCBI): domain Bacteria; kingdom Bacillati; phylum Actinomycetota; class Actinomycetes; order Kitasatosporales; family Streptomycetaceae; genus Streptomyces; species Streptomyces sp. NPDC085460. Next base: position 1,190 of record NZ_JBITTO010000019.1, on the reverse strand, counting down.
CGGGAGGCCGCGTCGTCGCCGCCCGCCCCGAGCAGGCGGGAGGTGGAGACGAGGTCGGCCTGCGCCTCGTTGAGCGCCCGGCGGAGCCGGTCGGCGATCAGGTCCGTACGCTCCCGCTGGTCGTTGACCATGGTGGCCGGGACGCTCACCGACCCGTCCGTGCGGTTCAGGAGCAGGCCGACGGGCACGCACCAGAGCAGCAGCAGGACGCCCGTGACCACGAGCGGTCCGCGTGCCCCGATCCGGACCCTCCCGGTGGGGACGGAGGCTTCCTCCTCGCCGTTCAGCCGGCGGCGCAGGCGCTCCAGCGCCACGCCGACGCGGTGTGCCTCGCCTCGCCGCGGGACCGCGACCGGGCGGCTCAGATCCCCGCGCGCCAGGCGGCGCGATTCGAGGAAGAGCCGCAGCAGCGGCCGCTGGACGGTAGTCCACAGCACGGTGGCCGCGACCAGACCGAGCAGCACGATCGCGCCTGCGGCCGCGAGCCCGAAGAGGCGGCGGCCGGGCTCCTCCGGCTGCTGCTCGACCACGGGCAGCAGCGCGACGACCGTGAGTCCGAGCCCCGCCGCCACGCTCGGCTCGTCCTCCGGGTCCGCGGACGCCAGGGAGGCGTAGCCGGCGAGAGCGACGCGGCCGTTGTACTCGCCTCCGGCCAGAGTGCCGCTGACGCCCGGGTAGCCACGGGAACCGGGCTCCTTGGCGCGGACCGGATGCTCCTCCGTCCGCACCGCGGCCTGGTCGGCGAGGCGGGTCATCTGCTGGTGGAGGAAGGAGAGCTCCTTGCGCTCCTGGTCGGAGTTGAGGGCTTCGGCCTGCTCGAATCCGGCGGTGGCGAGCACCTCTCCGTCCTCGGCCACCACGGACATGCTGCGGAAGGGGCCGAGGTTGATGGCGGGCACGGAGAGGCTGCTCGACGCGATCAGCAGCTGCTGGGGCCGGTCGGCCCAGTCGAGGAGCGCCATGGTCATCAGCCGGACGTCGCCGGTCTCCAGCCGCACCATCCGGGGCGTCAGGGCCCGCTCGCCGACGAGGACGTCCTGGTCGAGCCAGCCGAGGGGGAGGTGCTCGCCGCGCGCGGCGAGCACCTCCCCGCTCTCCAGGTCCACGACGGTGGGGGCGGGGCCCATCTTGGATGTGCGGCGCCGGTGCCGCAGGTCCCGGGCGGGCGGGAGGGCCCCCACCGCGGTAGC
>NZ_JBITTO010000018.1:0-95841 GCF_044541975.1 Streptomyces sp. NPDC085460 | reverse complement strand
CCCTGAGCACCTCACGAACCACCAGCTGAGCACCCCACCAGCTGTCCAGACCGCTCCGGACCCGCAGCCAAGATCTTTACGGGACAGCCCTTAGGAATCCCTTGTCGTCGACCCATGTCGGCGTGGTGCCGCGGGCTTCGCCGAACGGCTTGGTGTAGCGGCGGGTGACCGCCTGGGTCGTGGCGTCGACGCTCATGGAGGCGGTGCCGTGGTGATCGTCCACGATCCAGCTGAGGCCCTTGTTCGTGCGCAGGGCCTTGCCGCTTCCGGCTCCGTAGTACCGCTGGGCGGAGAATGCCTTGGTGACGGTGTCGTAGTGGAGCTCCTGGCCGCCGGGAAGGTAGAGCACCGTCTTCGTCGGGCCGCGGCGGATGAGGAGATCGCCGCCGGCGTCGTGGAGGTAGGTGGTGGTCTTGGTGCCTTCGGTCAGTGTGGCCGGCTTGCCTTCGATGTTCCAGGTGAGGTTCTGGTCGCCAGTGGCTCCGGGCCGCTTGGTGGTGTTGCCGAGCGAGTCGTAGGCGTAGTTCGCGGTGACGCCTTCCGACACCGTGCTTGTCAGGGTGTGAGGCTGTCCGGCACCGGACGCGTTCACGGGTGGATAGGTGTACTTGGTTTCGGTGTCGCCGGTGGCGGTGTGGATGGTCTGGGTGTCGCGCAGGCCGCCCGGCTTGTACGTCCAGCTATGCCAGTACGGGGCCGGTCCTCCCAGCGCTGCGACGGACCGCGATGCGGTGCAGTCACCGGAAGCGGGGGTCCACGCCTGGGTCAGACGGCGGTAGCCGTCGTAGGTGAAGCACTGGTTGTCGTCCGTGCCGGCCTTGTTCTTAATGGAGGTGACGTTGCCACTGGCGTCGTAGCTGTAGTCGACGTCGCTGAGGTAGCCGACGCTGGTCTCGTCTACGACGTGGCTGTTCGTCAGCCGCCGGGTGCCGTCCTCGTACCGGTTGACCACCTGCAGGTGCTTGGCGGTGGTGGATGTGCCCAGGCGGGTGTCCTCAGCTTCGCCATACTGGGTGTAGCCGATGGACCGGACGTAGTCCGTCATGCCTTCGACGGACGTCGGCATGCCGAGGCCGTTGTACCTGTAGGCGACGGTCTCGAGGGGGAGTCCGCCGACGGCGGGAAGGATGGTGTTCTGGACGGTGCCGTCCAGGTTGTAGGCGGTAGACGTGGTGAAGGTCTGCGGTGCTCCAGCGACGACCAGCGGGTCAGTGGCCGCCAGGACCGTCTTGACCCCCGTGGGCTGCCCCATCATGTCGTAGCCGGTGACCACGTTGGAGTAGATCTGGCCCGTGGTGCCCCCGACATAGCGAATGGCAGCCGACAGCTTGCCCTTGGCTACAGTGTCGTAGAGGTTCTTGGTGAGCTGGTGGGCGTTGTCCTTGACGTCTTCCCAGGTGCCGGTCTGGCGGCCGAGGACGTCGTACTCGCGGATGAGGGTCTTGGCCTGGCCGTTCACGGAGGCCGTGGTGGTCAGGACCTGGTCCGCATCGTTGTATGTGCTGGTGCTCTTGCCCTTGTCGGGGTCGGTGGACTCGATGAGCCTGCCGCGCAGGTCGTAGGTGTAGGTCCACTTGGCGCCGTCGGGGCCGGTCATGGTCTCGATCTGGCCGCCCGGCGTGTAGGTGTACTTCGTCGCGGTGTACGCGCTGCCGGTCGGGGTCGTGCCCGGGTACTCGCGGCGCTCGGTGGTCTTTCCGTAGACGTCCGTGAAGGTGAGGGTGCCGGTGCCGCCGGGTGCCGCGGTGAACGCGGTTCGGTCACCTTCGTAGGCGGTGTAGGTCGTCCACTTCGGCTGGTTGTACACACGGAAGTGTGCCTCGGTCGGGCGGCCGGCTCCGTCGAAGACGGTCTTGGTGGATGCAGGGACGGAGCCCTCGAAGGTGTTCTCAAGGGTGCCGCTGGGAGCGTTGTTGTCGTGGATGCCGCCGTTGGCGATCGTGGCCAGGCCCCGGTCGTCGTAGAGCGTCTCGGAGATGACCCGCCCGCCGTTGGGTGCGGGGACCTGCGTCTGGCGAGGACGCAGCAGGGAGTCGTAGATCTGGTAGGAGCTGTTGTAGGTCTTGCCGTCGGACTTCAGGGTGTCTGTGCGGATCCAGGTCTCTGCGGTGTTGCTGACGTTGTACGTGTAGACGATGCTCGCGGCGTTCGCCATGGCCCGGATGCGGTTGGGCTTCCAGACCGAGGTGAGCCGGCCGAGGGCGTCGAACTCCCATTCGGTGGTGTTGCTGTTGGCGTCGGTGACCTTGGTGGCCTTGCCCCAGGCAGGGTCGATGACCGTAGTGGCGGTGTAGAGCTTGGGGTCGGTGACGGTCTGCCTGGTCAGCGGACCGTAGACGGCGGGCTCGTAGCTGGTCTTGGTCGTGCGGTCGAGCGAGTCGGTCACCGAGGTGGGTCGGCCGAGCAGGTCATAGGCCGACGTCGAGACGGTCTGGTAGACGGGCGCCCCTGACGTGTAGCCCGACAGACGGTAGGACCCGGTGATGTCGCCCTTGGTGGGCGCGACACCGGCGGCCTTGCCGTCGTACGAGGTCTTCAGGTCGGAGATCGCATCCGCAGGGAGCGAAGGCGTGACGGAGCAGCCCACCGCGTACGTCTCGATGCGTGAGGCAAACTGGACCAGCCAGGCGCCTGTGTTACGGGCGTACGTGGAGCGGGTGCACGTCTCGTCGCCGGACTTGGCTATGTCTCCGGCCGCGTCCACCTTGGTGGCCATGCCGTACGTGGTGTCGTACGTGGTGGTGCTGGAAACGGTGCGAGTTCCGGTCGACGTCTTCTGCCGAGTTCGTACGGTGCCGGGCTTGACGAACCAGGACTCAGGTGTGCCCCAGCTGTACTCGTGGCTGGAGGTCCTGTAGGACCATGGGTCCGTGATACTGCCGCTTACCTCTTCGGCGCCGTCGTAGCTGATGCTTTCCCGGACGAAGCCGCTGTACTGGCGAGAGTCGTCGATCGCACGTTCGGTCGAGTCTATGACCTTCTCTTTGCGGACCGTGCCGTCCTTTTGCTTGTCCCCGTCGAGGCCCCGCATGTACAGGGTGAAGGTCTTGCTCTGTGTGCCGGTGGTGACGCCGGTGGCGGTGGTGACCTTCGAGTAGCCACGCCACTGCGACCACGTGCGGTACTTGTCCTTGGTGATGCCGTCGTCGTCGGCGAAGGCCCAGCCGGCGCCACCCGCGTAGGTGTAGTGCGTTTCCTGGGGGTCGGCGTGGCCGGTGGGGTCTGTGACGACGACGGAGTCCACGACGTATTTGTGGAACCAGTCAAGCTCTGGTATTCCGCCGGACTGCGACCAGTAGACGGGGAAACAACGCAGATTGTTGTCGTCCTCGCTCGCGGGCATGGTGGTGCCGCGGACGCACTGTGGGTCGGAGTAGTTGACCGTGGTCTTACTGCCGGTGTCCGAGGCGAACACGCGCACGCGCCACTTGTAGTAGCGCAGGGTGTTGGTACCGCCTTCGACGTGGTTGGGCATCTGGATGCCGCCGAAAGTGGTCTTCGGCATGCTGATCGTAGTGCCGGCCTTGCCGTGGGCCTGGATGGACTTCAGCCACAGGCTCGGGGACGAGGAATCGCCGGTGGCGGGGAAGTCGTGCTCCATCGTCCAGGAATCGATGAGCCGCATGGCGGTGCCGGTGCCCGACCAGACGTAGGAGCTGATGAGGGTCATTCGGTATCGCGTGAAGAACGCGGGCCCGATGATGTTGGTGCACGCCTTGCCCGTGTCGCAGATCATGTCGAACGGGACGTCGGGCCAGTTCGCCTTGGTCGTGCTGGTGAGGCTGTCGCAGTCCGTGGCGGTGCAGCGCTGCGAGTAGACGAAGGCAACCGACTGGGAGGCCGGCTTGGTGAAGATGCTGTCCGAGCGCTGGCCGTAGTTGATGCGCTTGAGGTAGCCGCCCCGAACATAGGGGGTGCCGGGGCTGTCGACGCCGGACTTGGCGTAGTTGTTGGTTTCCTTGCCGTACCAGTAGGTCATGGCGTTGTCGTGGGGGTCCACGACGTAGTCGAGGTTCCACCGCCACGCCTGGGTGCACGCGGACGTGTTGAACGTACTGGCGTGGCACGGCTCGCCGGTGTCGTCGCCGAAGACCGGCACGGTCCAGGTGGAGTGGGTCACAGGGTCGTCCGCCTCTGTGCCGTTGTCGCTCCAGCCCTCGAGCTTGTGCTTGCCGAAGAAGTACTGGACACCGTCGGTCGTGGTGACCTTCCAGTACTCACCGTTGTTGTCCCCGTTCGGGGCGCCGGTGAGGTGCTCGACTTTGCTCGCGTCGTCGTCTGCCAGCCGCCACGATCCGCCGGCCTCTTCGGAGCGTTCCGCCGTGGTGCAGGCTGCTGAATCGGCACAGTTGTTGACGAGCTGAGACGCCTTGCCGTTCAGTACGAGGGTCGCGTTGGCGTACTTCCAGCACAGGTCGCCCTTGCCGGCCTGGCCGTCATCCTTGCAGGATCCGTACTTGCGTTCGATGTAGGAGTCCGTGAGGGAGAAGCCCTCTCCGATCACGGACGTCTGATTGTTCTCGCTCGCGGTGCGGCCGTCGACGCTGCCGGAGTTGTAGCTGATGGCGAGCGAGGGCCCAGGGCCGGCCGTGGCCGGCGGCATCCGCAGCGGGTAGCTCCAGTTGAAGTCACCGGTGTTGCCACCGGCGGACCAAGTCGCGGAGGACGACAGCGGCGTCGCACCGAAGTCACCCTGCGTCGAAGAGGCTCCCGCCGTGGCTGCCAGGAGCATCGGCTGGGCAGCGCGGAGCGTGCCGCCCGCGAGGTCGGCGCTGAGGGTCTGCTCGCTGGTGTCGTTCTCCGAGGAGAGCGAGGTCTGCTTGCGGCAGGCCGCCTTGTCCGGTGTGGTCAGCGCACAGGCGGGAATGCGGACGAGGTGGAGACGGGCGCCGAAATTGCCACCGTAGGCATCGGCGAAGGACGCGTAGTCCAGCGAGAAGCGTAGGGGGGCCGCTGTGTCCGCCGCCTGACCCGGGAGGACGGAAAGGAGTACACCGTTGACGCCCGCCTTACGCGCGGTTTTCTGGTCAAGGACCTTCACCTCGGCCTGGCCTGCCGGCCGGCCGCCGCTTCCTGCGGACCGCTTCGCGCTCTTCCCGACTGGAGCGAGCGTGACGGGAAGACCTCCGACGGACGCTTCCGTCGTGCGGTCGGCCGGGAGGGTGAGGGTGGTCTTGCCCGGCGCCGGCCAGTGCGCCTTGGCCAGACGCTCCTTCGTCGCCTTGACAGCGGCGACTGTGGCGTCGACGGGCCCGGACGTCGTCCGTGTGAAGTCCTCGACACGGTCGATCTTCGGCTTGACGGGCTCGGAGAAGTCGCGTGCTGAAGCGGCGGCACTGGTGGTGAGATCGATCCCGTCGGGGATGGCGATCTGCGGGAGCAAGGTTATCGACAGCACAAGCGCGCCTCGGCCGAACCATCTGGGCAGTGAGGTTCGGCGTCGTCTGCCCTTCGGGGCAGTTGACATCGGGATTTCCATTCTGCTTGGGAAACCAGCACAGAAGTGGTGCTGGGAAAAGGGGCACCGGTGGCTCGCCGCACATGCGGCGAGCCACCGGCGTGGTGTTACTCGAACTGGTCCTTCTCATTCGCGTAGGAATCGCCCACTGCGGACGGCGACATGGCGCCCGCCCACACACGGATGTTCCCCACGTGACCCGGGAAGTAGCGTCCGACGGTGCCGTCGACGATGCCCCGGCCGATCTCGAACTTCCCGCGGCCCTGCCAGGGAACCGTGAAGGCCACACCGTCATCTCCGTCGACCTGCGACGAATTGACGTAGAGGAACATGGCGCCGCGGCTGACTTCGTCGCCATCTCCGGAGGTGGCCGCGTACTGCGCGTCGTAGACGACGGTCAGTCGAACCCACTTGTCCTTCTGCGCCGGCAGGGATGAGCCGTAGGCCCATGCGGAACCCGAGGCGTCCTTGCTGGAACGTCCGAGCCGCCACTTGCCGGCGGACGATCCGGCGGGCTGCTCGTACCAGATACCCCAGGAGAAGTTCGACGTGCCTGCCTGGCCCAGGACCTGGCGGAGGTACCCCTTGGACGTGTCCTTGACCCCCTCACTGTCCAGACGCACCCAGGCGGTGGCGGTGAAGGAGCCCGTGTCGTCCACGACGGGACCCGATGCGCCGGCGTAGCCGGACACACCGTTGAGAACCATCGCGTTCTTCGTGGGCTGGTTCGAGGCCGGGTTGTCGGCCGTGGCCGGGTCGATCCCGATGGTGGCGTCGCCGTGGAGTGTCATCGTGCGGCCGTACCCGGAGGTGTCCTGGATGCTGGTGCCGGTCGCCGTGGTGGCGTCCCACGAGGCGACGTTGGCGGTGACGGGGTCCCCCGCGTAACCGTCGCTGGCGTCCTCGTCCTCCTGGGTCGCAGTCTTGGCGACCTCGTCACCGGAGAGCGCCCGGGACCAGGTGTACACCTCGTCGACGGATCCGTCGAAGTAACCGTGGTACTCGGACTGCCACAGACCCCGCCCGATCTGCAGGCCACCTGTGGCCGTCCAAGAAGCCGGCACCGCGTGCGTTCCCTGCAGGCGCCCGTTCACGTAGAGGCGGATCTCCTTCTCAACGGAGTCGTACACCGCCGTGAGGTGCGTCCACACCCCCGTTGTGGCCGGCTGCTTGGACACCACCACCTGATCCGAGATGCTCCCGCTCGTGGAGTCGACGGGAGACGACAGCAAGGACCAGTGCCCCTTGTCGTAGGCGAGGTAGAAACCGCTGTAGACCTTGCCGTTGATCCCGACGACGGTTCCGCCGGGCGCACCGGGGTTGATCCTGGCCCACGCGGAGACGCTGTAGGAGTACAGCGTGTTCATCGGCGGAGAGGACGTGGCTGCGTACGCGGTGGTGCCGTTCACCTGCAGTGCGTGCGAGCCCGCGCGGCTCTTGGTGCTGTACACGGCGGAACCGCCGAGTGTGAGGGGCCGCTTCGTCGCGGCGGTCGTCGAGTCGGCGCCGCTGTTGTTAAGGGACCACATCCCGACCGGGGCTTCTGCCCGCTTGACCCTGAAGCTGTAGTAGGCCGTGATCGAGCTGTGCATGGCCGCGTCGTAGGCCCACACCTGGAGGGTGTTCTCCATGTCCTGGTTCGGAGTCACCCACAACGTGGTTGAGGCACCGGTGGACACGTTGATCGGCGCCGAGAGGGGACCGCTGTTCAGCCGCCACTTGTAGGAGGTGACATCCGACTGGATGCCTGACAGGCTCGCGTTCGTGTCCGCAGGCGTAAAGCGGAACCTGCCCGCCTTGCCGACGGCTCCGGTAGGCACACCGTCCTCTGCCGGCGGGTACAGGCCGTCGTCGCTCGTGATGATCGGCGGCGGGGGGCCGGTCGTGTCGACACGGAAGTAGCACCAGGTCGACCAGGACGACTGCAGGTGCCCGGAAGCGCCGCGGTCGGTCGCCCAGTATGCCTCCGTCAGGGCCCGCATCCGGTACGTCGTGTTGTCGGCGAGCGCGGGCGAGGTGGTCTGGGTCACGTCATTGTCCGTCACGTGAGCCCCACCGGTGGGCGACTGCGCCCAGAACATCTTCTGCGAACCGTCCGCCTTCCACACCTCGTACAGGGCTCTGAGCTGGGCTTTCGCACCATCAGGGGACTGCACGACGGCGGTGAGCTTCGGTGTCCGGCTGCTCGTCACGAGCGGCGTGGTTGACGCGTTGCACGCCCTGCCCGTCGTGCCGTAGCGCACGCCGACCGCAGTGGGCTTCTCGGGCTGGGAGACGTAGGTGACGGACAGCTTGGCGTCGTTGCGGAATCGTGCCCACGCGGCGGTCGTCGACTCGTCCTCGGCGCGGAGCTCCAGAGTGAGAGTGGGCTTCTGGTCGTTCACGAAGGACTGCAGCGTGGGGGTGAGGTTCTCCTCCGTCTCGCCACCGGCCACGTTGTCGCTGTAACGCAGCCAGTTCGCCGGCTGCGCCGGACTGCACAGGTCTCCACGGCCCTGCGCCGACCACCGGTCCCCCATCATGTCGACATACGCGGGCCTGGTCCCCCACGTCGTGGAGCTGGAAATGCCCTTGTCCTCGTCGACACGGTTGAGCTGGTAGTTGTGCTGGGTACAGGTGAAGCTCCAGGTCTGGTAGACCTCCCAGGTCACGTCAAGGATCTTCTTCTTGTACAGCGAGACCATCGGGTACTCGAAGTACATCCGCTGCGTGTAGGGGGTCTCGGAGCACAAATAGCCGGCGTAGTTGGAGCAGCGCCCCACGCCCTTGTCCCCCGTGAACTCCCAGTACCGCACGCCGTCCGACCGAAGAGCCGTCCAATCCGTCAGCACCAGCCCCGTCACCGGCGGATCGATGTACACCGGGTACACCGTCTCCTCGCTGCGCAGCAGGCCCAGGTCCGGCTTCATCTCCAGCGTGTCCGCGCTGAGCTCCACCGCGACGTCAGCGGTCTTGTCGCCGATGCTGGGGGAGGAAAAGGGTTCCTCCCTGCCGCCGTCATGCGCTTCCTCCGGCGGTGCCGTAGGACTCGGCTCTTCGACAGCCATGCCGCGCATCTGAACGTCGGACGTCTTCACCGGCACCTCGGCCGAGCTCTGGGCATCTCCGGAGGAATCCCACATCTGACCGCTCGGGCTCTCGAAGACAGTCCTGCCGTCGTCGTCGACGAAGCGCATGCCACCGTCGTGACCGGGCGTGTACCGCACGCCATTGCTCTCCACGCCCAGGCGCACAGATTCCAGCGACGGGTTCCTGGCCGCCTCGGCGGTCTTGACGACGAGAGTCTGCGTGAAGCCGCTCTCGACGGCCGTCAGCTTCAGATCCACACCAGGAAAGACTTCGGCGTAGGTAGCGGTACTGCCGTCCAGAGCCGGCTCGGGCAGAGCGCCAGGCCAGTCGAGAGACAATTCCTTGCCCGCCTTGGAGACGGTCGCCATCGGCTGATCAGAACCGCCGCCGGAGAACTCCACACGGTTCACCGTGGCCTTGGTCGCGACGCCGCCGTCTCCGGCACGGACCAGCGTCGTGTCAATGGCTGCCCACGACCCGTCGTCCTTCTGAGCACGAACGGGAGCGGCGTTCATCTCCTTGGTGAACGTGCCGTTCGGGTTGGCGAAGACCTGCGACGTCTCCGTCGTGCGGGCAACCACCTCCTGCCTCTGCCCGGTCTCAGCTGCTGCCTCCGAGGCGGCCGATTCTGGTGGGTGCGGTGGTGGCTGATAAGGTCCGCTGCACCTTGATGCAGATCCGTCCTGGAGGGGGAACGGGCGGCATCTGCGCAGGTCAGAGCTGTGCTGGTTGCTGCACAGCTGTTTTCAGGGGAGGGTTTTCGCGGTGTTTCAGGGTGTTGTTTCCAGCCGTCGGGTGGTGGCTGCGGCCGGTGTCGCTCTCGCGGTGGCGGGTGGGTGTCTGACGGTGTCGGCGCCGGTGTCCGTGGCCGCGCCGCGTGCCGGGGTGGCGGACGGGATCGTCAGCGGTGCGCTGTTCGGACCGCAGGTCAGTCTGGACACGCCGGGCGGGCGTGCCGTCCTGGAGTGGAAGCTGACGCGACTGGACGTCTCGGTGTCCGCGACGCTGCGGCACACGCGGACGGGTGAGACGAAGACGGTGTCGCTCGAGCCGCCCACCCGGAGCGACGACGACATCGTGCGGGCACGCATGAACTGGAGCGGTCTGCTCGACAGCGGTGACCGGGCCTTCAACGGCGCCTACACGTGGAGCCTGCGGGTCACCCCGTACGGCGGGCAGGCCACCACGGCGACCGGTTCGTTCACCGTGGTGCGCAAGCCGAGGCTGCACGACTTCGACGACAACGGCTCCCCCGACCTGCTCGCCAGGAACAGCGGCGGCAAGCTGGAGCACTACAGCTCCAACATCACGCAGATCGCGCCGCAGATGACCGGCTATCGCACCGCGGTCGGTCTGGGGTGGGAAGCGTACGACCGGATCGAGGTCGCCGGGAACGTCGCCGGCGCCTCGCATCCCGACCTCCTCGCCCGGGACAAGAGCGGTGTCCTGTGGCTGTACCAGGGCAACGGCCGTACCGGCTTCGCCACCCGGGTGAGGGTGGGCAGCGGCTGGAACGCGTACGACAAGCTCGCCGGCGGCAGCGACCTCACCGGCGACGGGCGGGCCGACCTGCTGGCCACCGACAAGAGCGGTGTGCTGTGGCTGTACAAGGGCACCGGGTCCGCGACATCGCCGTTCGCCACCCGGACCCGGATCGGCGGCGGCTGGGGCGTCTACAACGACCTGTCCGCCACCGGGAACCTTGTCGGTACGGCCGCCGGCGACCTGCTGGCGCGGGATCGGTCCGGGGTGCTGTGGCTCTACCAGGGCAACGGCAGTGGCGGCTTCACCGCCCGTACCCAGGTCGGTGGCGACTGGGGCTCCTACCGCCACGTGACGGGTATCGGCGACGCCGACAACGACGGTCGCGCCGACGTCTTCGCCGTCGACTCGACCGGCACCACGTACCTGTACAAGAGCACCGGCACCACGACCGGACTGTTCAAGCCGCGTACGAAGACCGGCATGGCGTTCTCCGCGAGCGCCTACAACCACGTCACCTGACCGTCGGGCCCACTCCCCCGCAGGCGAGCGGGGCGGGGCGGGTGGGTGGTTGGGCGGCCGGGGCGGGTGGGCGGGGGCGCGTTACTCCGGTCGCCCAGCCGGCGGTGTACGGCCACCGCTTGCCCGTGCGTCTGCGATCGCGGGGCGGCGGGCCCAGTGCTTGTCCCTCGGCGACCAGGCGTGTCTTAATCGGCGACAAGGCGGATCGGGGCCCGGTGAGCGGCAGCCTCCTGACCGGCCCGCCATCCCGCCGTCACACGGGATGCGCCCGGGCCGATGAACCGATCGTGCTCACACCCTGTCACCTCTGCGCAGCCAACTCGGCTGCATTGCAAGGTCGTTGACCACGCACTACTTCACCCTGAAGGATCCATGACACGTCACATCCGTCGGACGGCCGCGCTCTTCGCAGCCGCCGGCTTCCTGACCGCGGGAACCCTCCTCGCTCCGACCACCGCCTCCGCGGCGGACGAGCTGAAGCTGTCCGGGTACGACGTGGTGGCGGGGCCGGGCTCCATGCCCCGCTTCTTCCCGATCGTCGAGTCCGGCACGACCCTGTGGGGGAAGGTCGTCGTCACGGTCGGCACGAAGCCGATGACCGACCCGGCGGGCGCCGGGGCGGGCCTTCCGAAGGGCTACGTCGCCCGCGCCAACAGCTGTACCCAGGCCGCCGGGTACACGGGCGTCTTCGTCTGCCAAACACCGATAACCGGCGATCCCGACGCCGTTGTGCCCGTCGACGCCACCGACACCACCCTGTACTGGGGCTTCGCCTACATGCCGGACGGCGGCGACCTCGCCGCGGCTGTGAAGGAGGCCCGCAGCGCCGGCAGTCTCCCCGCCGCCGGCGGGCGCGGCACCGCCAAGGTCACGGTGAAGTCCGCTGCCTCCGCCGCACTCAACACCGTCGCCTTCGACACTCCGGCTGTCCCGAACGGCGGAACGGTCAGACAGCAGCTCCGCGTCCACGCGGCGGACGCCGGACGGCTCGCCCTGCGCTTCACCAAAGCCCCGGGCCAGCTGATCAGGGTCACAACCGTCATCCGCCTCGGCAAGCCGACTCCCGATGCCGGCGCCGAGTGCACCGTGCCCATCCCCGAACTCGACTCGGGTGCGGCCGGGGCCACTCTGCACTGCGAGCTCGAACCCGGCGATCACGTCATCGGTTACGAGCTCACCAGTGCGCCGGGCCAGTACGCGCAGAAGTACGTGGCCTACACCAGCTATGACCTCTACACCGCTGCCACGCCTCCCGAGGCTTTTGTCCGGCACACCAGCGCCCCGTTCGCCGTCCAGGGCAGCACGGTCCGGCCCTTCCACGGGCTCATGGCCCGCGACACCACCGGCAGGCTGTGGAAGTACTCGGGTACGCGCGACGCCGACGCGCCCCTCGCCTACCGGGACCTGATCGGGCCCGGCTGGCAGACCTACACCGCCCTCACCTCCCTCTCCCCCGCCGCCCAGGCCCCCTACTATCCCGGCGCCGTGAAGCCGTCGGCCGTCACCCGCCGTCTGGGCGATGTCGTCGCCCGCGACGCTTCCGGCACGCTCTGGTACTACGACCGCCAGTTCGGCACCGACAAGCCCTTCGCGCCCCGCGTCCGCGTAGGCACCGGCTGGAACATCTACGACCGCCTCGACGGCGCCGGGGACCTCGACCGGGACGGGTACGTCGACCTCCTCGCCCGCGACAAGGCCGGCGTCCTGTGGCTGTACAAGGGCACGGGCCGGCTCGTCGACGGCAACCGGTTCAAGACCCGGGTCCGCGTCGGCGCGGGCTGGGGCGGGTACGACCGGCTCGCCGGCGGCGCCGACCTGAGCGGCGACGGCCGCGCCGATCTGCTGGCCCGCGACAGGTCCGGCGTGCTGTGGCTGTACAAGGGCAGCGGCAGCGGCAGCGCTCCGTACGCCGGCCGGACCCGCGTCGGCGCGGGCTGGGGCGGGTACGACCAGCTCGTCGTCGCCGGCGACCTCACCGACGACGGCCGCGCCGACGCGGTCGCCACCGACCGGGCCGGTGTCCTGTGGCTGTACAAGGGCACGGGCAAGGCGACCGCACCGTTCACCGGGCGGACCCCGATCGGCGGCGGCTGGGGCGAGTTCAACCGCTTGTTCTGACCTCGCCCCCGCCATGAACACACGCGATGGGGGTTCCGGGGGCGGGGTGCGCAGGATCCTGGCCAGAGCCGTACAACCTTGAACGGCCGTGACGAGTCTGGTGTGGGTGAGGTGAACGTCGCCCACACCGCACCACACCACACCACGGAGGTCTTCCCTCCTTTGAAATACCTCGGCCCGGCCGTAGCCCTCGTTCTCTCCGTGAGCGCTGGGGGCTTGAGTACACCGGCTTTCGCGGCTCCGACGGCGGAGGGAGAGACTGGGGTGGCGGCGGAAGCGGTCGCGCCGCTGGCCATACCCACCGATTCCGTAATGCTCAGCGCCGGGGAGACCGGCATGCTCAGCCGCACCGGTACCGGTGCCTCGGCCGTCCACCGGTGGACGCGACTGGCCGACGGCGTCACCACCGCCCTGCCGGCTGGGTCCTACTGGGGCAGTGCCGGTACCGACCTGGTCGTGTCGCAGAAAGGGGCCGTGTACACGCTCACCGACATGAGCGGTGCGGTCGGGCCGGTCGTAATCGACACCTCGGCGTTCAACACCGCCGCCACCCCGTACGTGGTGGACCGGGTCGTGGGCGAGTCGCTGTTGATGACGGCCACCGTGGGTGGAGCCGAGGAGTTCCACCTCGTCTCGCGGGGCGAGAACGGTCAGGTCACCGACCGGAAGGTCGATCTGGCCGTGGGATCGAGGCTGATGTTCAGTTACTCCTCCGGTCCGGACAGCCTCGCCGTCTCCTACGGGGAGCCGATGGCGAACGGGTACTACCGGGCTCGGCTCAGCACGGTGGACATCGCCACCGGTGCGGTCACCGCGTCCCATGACTTCCTTCCCGAGGCGAACCACACCGCGATCACCGTCACGCCTACCCACCTGACCTGGGTTCTCAATCCGTACGGGACCGACCCGCAGCTGCAGGTGCTCTCCCGTGCCACGGGCTCACCCGTATCCACCACGCCGCTGATCCGCCGGGAGACGAACGGTCTGACGGTGCACCACGTGGGCGACTGGGTGACGCTGGTCAAGCCGGGCGGAGGCACCGCCACCTCCCCGCACCCGTACACGCCGCTCACCGCGCGCTCCCTGAACGGCGGGGCGGAGGTGCGGCTGCTGGACCACGCGGGCTCGGTGGCGAACAGTCCCGACGGGAGCCTGCTCGTCCTCGGCGGCACCCTCGCCCACGGCGAGGGCCTGTACCGGATCGCCCCCGACCCCGTCACCGGCAAGCCCACCGCCACCCTGGTGCGCTCCTCCGACCGGCCCACCGGCCTCGCCGTGGTGAAGCAGACCCTTCCGCCGACCGGCACGTTCGACTTCGACCGCGCGGGCGGCAAGCTGACCGCCGGCTGGACCCTCAGCCGCTTCAACGCCTCGACGACGCTGACCCTCACCCACACGGCGTCCGGCCGGACCGTGAAGCTCGACCAATTGCCCCGCGACGGCGTCACCGCCCACTCCCTCACGTGGGACGGGCTGTACAAGGACGGCCTTCCGGCGTTCAACGGCGCCTACACCTGGACGATGACGGCCACGCCCTCCAACGGCATCGGGCCGGCCGTCGAGCGCAAGGGGTCCTTCACCCTCACCCGTGCCCCGCGCCCGCACGACTTCGACGACAACGGCTCCCCCGACGTCCTCGCCCGCGACCGGAACGGCAACCTCTCCTCGTACGACATCCGGCAGGTGTGGAGTCTCGACGCGTACGAGTCTCCGTATACGCTCCCGATCGGGGGCGGGTGGAACGCGTACGACCGGATCCTCGCCGCCGGCGACCTGGGCGGTACCCGCAATGGCGACACCGTCGCCCGCGACAAAAGCGGCGTGCTGTGGGTTTACGTAGGCAAGAGCGGCCACAAGGCACCCTTCGCCCCGCGCACCCGGATCGGCGGCGGCTGGGGCATCTACAACCAGCTCACCGCCACCGGCAACCTCGCCGGCGGCCCCGCCGGCGACCTCGTCGCCCGCGACCGCGCCGGCGTCCTGTGGCTCTACCTCGGCAAGGGCGACGGCACCTTCTCCGCCCGCACCCGCATCGGCGGCGGCTGGAACACGTACGACGATATCATCGGCATCGGCGACGTCGACGCAGACGGCCGCAACGACCTCCTCGCGTCCAACGGACGTATGACAGACGACACCGTCCTGCACCTCTATCGGGGAACCGGCCAGTGGAAGATGCCCCTCGCCCCGCGGCAGTCCGACTCGGTCGAGCAGCGCTTCTATCTCGGCAACCTCTTCTGAGCTGACCGAACCTCCCTCAAGCCGGCCGCGCGCACCCTCGCGCGCGGCCGGCTCTGGTACGCGGGACCGCCGGCCCGTGCGATCAGGATTCGGCGGGGGTTGGTGTATTCGTCGCTCTCGACGCCCGCGATCGGGACGTTCCGCTGACGTCTTGTTGTGCAGTAGTGGCACGGATTGACACCGGCCTAGCTGTGCGCGCACACCCTCGTTTCCCAGGAGTCACGCGTGTCCACGCCCTCGCAGCCGGCCGGCCCCGGCTACCCCCAGCAGCCCCCGCAGTGGGGTCCGCCTCCGCCCCAGAAGCAGCGCAACGGCTGGAAGATCGCCACCTTCGTTCTCGGTGGGCTGTTCTTCGTCTCCTGCACCGCCAACGTCGTCAACTCCTCCGGCAGCGACGAGAACGCCGACGCCAAGCCGAAGGCCGGCCAGTCGTCCGACGCCAAGTCCCAGGCTGCCGCACCCGCGAGCAAGCCGGCCGAGGACCCGAAGCCGAAGGCCACCGAGACGCTGCCCGTCACCATCACGGCGGCCAAGGCCCCTTCAAGAAGACCGTGTTCCACGACAGCGACGACTACACGTCGCTCAAGGTCACCGTCACCAACAACACCGACGACAAGATCTCCGTCAACCCGCTGTACTTCGAGGTCAAGGACGCCGACGGGGTGAAGTACAACACCGAGGTCTTCGGAGGGGAGACCGACCTGCGCGCCGTCGAGTTGTTCAAGGGCGAGAAGGCCAACGGCACCATCACCGTCAAGGGCAAGATCGACGCGGTGAAGGTGTACTACCGCAAGGACGGATGCGGCACCTCCTACAGCGCCCCCGTGAAGTAGCCGCGGACGATGTGGCGGCCGGGGGGCGGGGGCCGGAAGCGGGGCCGGGAGCCGGAAGTGGCTATGTGCTCTGGGTCAGGAGACCGGTGTCGATGGCCTCGGCGATGAGGGTGGCGCCGCGGCTGTTCTGGTGGATGTGGTCGGTCGTGAGGACGAGACCCCGCCGCCGCGCGATCGTGTCGAGGCTGCGGCGCAGCAGTGTGTGCTGGGCGAGGACGCCGATGACCGCTGCGGGTGTCGCCTCCCGGTAGGGGATCGGCGGCGGGTCCGCTCGGCGGAGTTCCTCGGTCTGGCGTTCGTGGAGCGGGAGGTAGGACACCTCGTGGGTGGCGGCGACCTCGGCGATCATCCGGCTGTACGCCTGCGATGCCTGTGCCGCCGCTCCGTCGAGTTGCTGGCCGAGGACCGGGAGCGAGAGCAGACCGATCCTCGCGTCGGTCTCCGCTCGCAGCCGTGCGACGACGTCGCTCAGGCACCGTTGGAACCAGTCTGGCGACGGGCGTTCGGGGAGCTGTTTGCGCTTCATGGCCTGCTCGACGGGGTAGCCGGGAAGGCTCGCTCGGGCGTCGTTGGTGCCGATCAGAATGGTGATCGCATCGGGTGGGTTGGTGACGACGGCGTCGAGGCGCTGCAGGAGGTTGTAGGCGAAGTCGCCGTTGACGCCGAAGCGGGTGGGGTGCACGTCGACGGGAGGGTGGCTTCGGTGGTGCGGGTCGTGTCGGTCGTGTCGGTGGCGGCGTCCGAGAAGGGCCAGGTAGTCGGCGCTGAACTGCGCTCGGGTGATGCTGTCCCCGAGGCAGGCGATGCGTGTCGTCACGGCGCTTCCTCTGGATGGGGCGCGCCGACCGGTTCGGTCGGGCGGAGGTCGGTCCGGGGACGGTGATCGGTGCCGAGGGTCGCCGTGATGGCCAGGATGGACGCCGGCCCCTCCATGTCGACCACGTGCCATACGCCGGCCGGGTTGATGGTGGCCTCGCCCGGTCCGAGCCGCACTCGGTCGGGCAGCCCGTCCACGTCACGGGTGACCGTCACGGACCCGCTGAGGCAGACGACCAATTCGTCGCCCGCGGGGTGGCGCTCCGCGTGGTCGCCGAGTCCGTCGCCGTCGAAGATCATCACCATCCGGCCTTCGGCGCCGTCTGACGCGACCGCGGCGCTGTATGCCTGGAGCACGTCCGGGTGCCATGCGAAGCCTTCGACGGGTTTCGCTGTCGATCCCCGGCCGAGGTGCACGGGGGTGGTCCGGAGGTCCATGCTCTTGCGTTCGTTGTCGACGAGTCTCATGCCGACGATCGTCCACTGCGGCGATCGGGCGGTCTTGAAGAAATGGGAAGAGGAGCCGGCGCGATGGATGGGCCGACGGACGGGCGGTGGGCAGACGAGCGGTGGGCAGACGAGCGGTGGGCGGACGGGCGGTGGGCGGACGGGCGGCGGGTTACCCGGCTCCGAGGAGGACCTCGCCGTGGCGCCAGGCCGTCGGTGAGCGGCCCGTGAACTCGCGCCAGTCCCGTACCAGATGGGCTTGGTCGGCGTAGCCGGACGCGGCTGCCACGTCGCCCCACGGGAGCGGATCCCGCGCCGCCGCCAGTTCGTGCGCGTGCTCGAAGCGCAGGACGCGGGCGGCGGTCTTCGGCGACAGGCCCACTTCAGCGCGGAACCGCTCGGTGAGGTACCGGCGGCTCCAGCCGAGTTCCGCGGCGACCGTGCCGACTTGGACGCGGCCCCGCGCGGCGACGAGGCGGCGCCATGCCTCGGCCACCTCGGGGCGGACCCGGTGCGCGTGGTCGCGGGCGGCGGCATTGCCGACAGCCCGGAGGAGCAGTTCGTCCAGCGCGGTGAACCGAGCCGCCCATGTCGTCGCCGATCGGAGCCGGTCGACGACCTCGGCGGCGAGCGCTCCGAGGAGGTCGTCGAGGGGGACCAGGCGGTGGGCGAGCTCGGCGGCGGGCATGCCGTAGACGGCCCTGGCTCCGAGCGGTGTCAGCGACACCTGGACACCCTTTTGGCGTCCGTCGTGGTGTATCGCGACGGACCGGCACATCAGACCGCCGGCCACGCCGCCGAAGGGGGTGACCGGTGACCCGTCGTCCACGCCCGCCGCCACCTCCAGGGGGTCGGACAGGCTGATCACCGCGGTGAGCGCGCGGCTCGGCGGGCCGCAGTGCACTCCCGCGGGGAGTCCGCGGAGATCGAAGCCGACGTACGAGTCGACGTAGTCCCTCAATGCGGGGGCCGGACGTGCGGCCAGCCCGGTGACCGTGTGGTCCTCCATTTGCGTGAGTGTACGAGGCGGCCGTCTCGCCCAGAACAGCTTCACCATGCGGCGTTCCGCTCTCCGCGCCGGCGCGGAGAGCGGAACGCCGCACTTTCCCCGGGGGCGGGCGGGCTTCTCGGGGACCGATCCCGCACGCGCGGGGGTTCTGTTGTTCGGTGCCGCCCCCTCCCCCCTCCCCCTCCCCCGCCGCCGGGGCCGTTGGAGAGCTGCGAGGGCTCCTGGCCGAAGGTGCTCCGGCAAGCGTTCCGTTGCTGCCTGACGTGATGACCGGGCCGGGGGGGCAGGGGCCGGGGCTGTGCAAGGGCGGCTCCCTCATTTCGATCCTGCCTGACCGTTTCTGATCGCGATGGGTAAAGTGATCTTGGACCGACGTACAACAGTTCATCGACGGGGGGCGGCAGCGTGGCTTGGGCCGAACGGGGGCAGGGCGCAGCAGAGGCGGGTGGGCAGCAGATGCTGCTGAACCAGGTCGCATCGGCGGCCGGGGGTGGGGGTTCCGCGAATCTCGTGTCGACGCCGGCGCAGAAGAAGGCCGCCGCCGACGCCATCGAGAAGCACCTTGAGCCCGACACGAAGAAGGCCGGTGACACGGCCGAGTCGACCACGAGCGCCGCGGTCAGCGAGTTCAGTGGCAAGGACGGAGAAGGGTGGGACACCTCTCCGGCGCTGAAGAAGGCCCATGCGGTGTGGGAGCGGCAGGTCAAGGGGCTGATGGGACGGCTGGGGTCGGAGAAGAGTGCCCTGCGCGGCACGTCGCTCCTGCTGCGGAACACCGACGTGGGCGTCGGTCTGCAGACGCGCCAGTCGTCCGGACTCGACAAGCTCTGAGCCGGCTGGGAACCGAACTGTCCGTGACGGCCTGGGGGAAGCATGCCGACGTACCACGAAGTGATGACCACCGACCTGTCCAAGCTCACCTCCGCCGCGTCGAAGTGGGATGACATGGCGGGTGAGTTCAAGAAGCTGGAAGAGCAGTACGAGCGGGACGTCCACGGGATATCCCTGGCTCCGTCCTGGCAGGGGCAGAGCGCGGAAGCCGCGAACGCCCGGTTCGCCGTGACCTTGAGCGAGTACAAGGCCGCGCAGAAGGAGGCGAAGGCGATCGCGGCGCTGCTGCGCGACGCGCACGCCCAGTTCGTCGACCTGCGCGGCAAGGTGCGCGGCGTCCGGGACGACGCGGTCAAGGCGGGGATGGCGGTGTCCGAGCAGGGGCACGTCTCGTTCGACACCGCCCGGCTCAATGACAGTGAACGCAGCGCCTACATCCACGACCCCAGCTACCAGGACTCGGTCCGCTCGTCGGTGGGCGAGTGGAACGCGGCGATCACCGCAGCCGTCAAGGCGGTGGCCGACGCCGACGACGGCGTCCGGATCGCCCTGGAGGCGGTCGTGGTGGACAGCAATCCGCTCGACGGCACCTTCGACGGCTTCAACGCGGGCGCGAAGAGCGATGTCGAACTGTACGAGGCGGATCGGGCGGAGGACATCGCCACCCGGATCAACGGCGGGGAGAAGGTCTCGGCCGCGGACCTGGCAGAGCTGCAGCGGTCCTTCCGTGACAACTCCTCCCGGCCCGAGTTCACCCAGACGTTCCTGAACGGGATGGGGGCGCAGGGCACCCTGAGGTTCACGAACCGGCTGAACGATCTCGCCTATCACGACGACAAGAAGCAGCGGGAGACCTACCTCGGTCTGGAGAAGGGGCTGGCGAACTCCCTCTCGAACGCCATGCGGGACCCGAAGTCGGCGTTCTACAAGGACTTCCGTGAGCAGTTGAAGCAGGCCGGTACCGAGAAGTTCGACCTCAAGGAGGCCGGCGAGCGTCCGAACGTGATCAGCCGGGGTCACGGTCAGCAGGTCCGTGGCTATCAGAGCCTGGTCACGCTCATGCAGCAGGGCGACGGCTACTCCGATTCCTTCCTGCACGACCTGGCCGACGACATCCGTACGGCCGAGGACAAGAAGCGCGGCGGTGACCCCGGCGTCTGGGACCTGCAGGGTGATTTCAGCGGCAAGGACGGCGGGTGGTTCGCCAACGACCCGCTCGACGGAGTGCTCGGCCTCATGGCCAAGGATCCCGATGCCGCGACCTCGTACCTCGATCCCGGGCCGGAGGGCAAGAACGACAACCTGCAGTACCTGCTGAAGGATCGCGACTGGAACCTCGTCGACACCCCGGAGTGGCGCGGCAACATCGAGACCCAGGCCGACCGCGAGAGCGAGGAGCGGGACGTCCGTACGGGTCTGGGCCTGATCCTGGAGTCGTCGACCACGGGTCATCCGCCTCTGGGACCGAACCAGGACCCCTGGCCCGTGACCCCGCACACGGAGGGCCAGGCCCGCATCATGCACGACGTGATCACCGGCCTCGGCCCCGATCAGAAGGTGCACGAGAACATGCGGGAGCCCCTCTCCCGTGCCCTGGCCTCGTACACCGAGGACACCCATCAGATCCTGGGCGGCATGGGCAGCAGCCAGTACGTCACCGCAGCGACGGGCGAGGGGTTCTTCCGCGACGGCGACAAGGTCCACATGGCGGCGAGCCAGAAGGACCTGGCGCAGTTCATGCGCGGCCTGTCGGACGACCCGGAGGCGTACGCGACGCTGCACAAGGCGGAGTCGCGGTACATCAGCCTGGAGATGGAGAAGATCCCGAAGGGCGCCGACGGCTTCACCCAGAGCAACCCCCTCAGCAACGCGGGGGCCACCCTGGGCGCCTACAGCGCCATCCGGGAGGACGTGATCAACGACGAGCGTATGTCCGCCTACAGCGCGGCGGACTGGAAGTCGAAGATGGCCTACCACGTCGTCGGCGGGGCCGTCACCCCTCTCTACTTCACCACCGCCGGTGGGGTCTCCATCGCCTTCGGCGACTCGATCCAGCGCGGCGTCGACACCTGGGCCTGGGTCATGGGCAACAACCTGAAGGCCGAAGCGGACACCACGGCCAACGCGGGCATCGCCGACCACTACCTCAACGCCAACAACCAGATGAACCTCATGGTCGACTCATGGGCCGACGGCCGGCAGGACATCGACGCCGACGAAAGGGCAGGGCTCAAGAGTGAGATCCTCGACGGCCATGACCGGGGCACCAACACCACGCAGAAGTACCTGACCGACACCACCAACTGACCCGGCCGCCCACGGAGGAAGTCGACCATGCCCAAGGACTCAGCCCGCCGCCCCCGAGCGGCCACAGCAGTGATCGTGCTCGGCATATGCCTGGCGCTGCTCGGCGGTATCGGGGCATGGCTGCTGCTCGGCCGCGAGTCGGCTCCTCCGTGCGGCGACCTGACGGAGAACCCCCGTGTCCAGAAGTCCGTCGGCGAGGGCGTCCGGCCCGGCATGAGCTGCCAGGCCCTCGGCGAGGCCATCGTGAAGGCCACGGCCGGCGACGGTCAGGGCAAGCACACCCTCGCCCAGGCGCAGGCCCTCAAGGACGTCCTCACCACGCTGGGAGAACACGGGACCGGCGACACCACCGTCGACCCGGCCCTGCGCCGCCCCCTGGCCGTCGCTCTGACCGACTACGCACCCGACCTGCACGCGATGCTCAGCGGCATCGCCGTCCCGGACTTCGTCACCAAGGCAGCCCCTCAGGAGCCGCCGTGGCAGTCCGACGGCACCTACCACCTCACCGTCCTCACCGGCACCCTCCACAACGTCCTGCGTGCCATCGCCCAGGACCCCGACGCCTACGCGACGCTCCGTCTGGCAGAGACCCGGACCGGCGGACAGCGCCTTGCGGGCGTTCCCGCCGGCGCCAAGGGGTACGGCCTCAGCGTGCCCCCGACCGAGGGCGCCCGCGCGCTCGGCGTTCTCGACGGCATCGCCGACTCGGTCACCCGGGACCTGGACGAGCAGGACGCACAGAAGTGGCGCGCGGCTGTACTCGGCGGGCTCAGCGCCGGCCGCGCCGCGACGGAGGAGGGCCTCGCGGCCACCTGGCTGGACAGTCTGGGCAGCACCCCGAAGGCCGATCGGTACGAGCGTCTGCGCACCCAAGGCGTCGACATGACCCGCCTGTGGGCGGAGCGGCGGAACATGGACGAATCCACGCAGCAGGGGCTCCTCGCCAAGGTCGAACGTAGCGCACTCGCCGCGTACCGCGAAGTCGAAGCCTGACGCGCATCCCGGCTCGTCACGTTCCAGATCATCTCTGATCCGACTGACCGGTGCCCCGTGGATGAGCCGCGCTGCCTCTGGTCGAGTACGGCGCATGAGTGAAGAGGTGGAGTGGGACTTCTCGGCGGAGGCGGGGCTGCGCTCGTGTTCCTAGCCAGGGGCCGAGGGAGTGGCGGGCATCCAATGACAAGGGCAGCACGTCGCGTTGGGTGACGCCGCGGCCATGGTGAACACGGGGTGCACGGCGCCCGGAGCGGCTTACCTCAGTGTGCTGGTCACCGTCGACGGCGCGGTGGACGGCGATGCCTCCGTACGGCGCCGCGACCCTCCAGGCGTTCGCCGTGGGGCTGGTACCGGCGGTGAAGAAGGCCCTCGGCTGCACTGCCTGACGCCCGGCAGGCATCCACGACCCCGCCGTACCCGGACTGCCCGGACGGGCCTCGCCCGGACACGGCGGGTACGGCCCCGCGACGCGGCCCGAGTCCGCGAGCCGGCGCATACGCAGGAACCCGGGCATCCGAGCCCACGAAGAAATACGAAAGCGACAGGAGAGAGCGTGGCGTGGCACGACCGCGAGCCCGTGTTCGTACGGAGGGGCCGATGGGTCTACAACTCGCGCAACCCCGTGGCGCGGGTACTGATGCTCCTGACCGTAGCCGGCCTCGTCGGCTCCTACCTCTACGTGTCCGACCAGGGGCAGTGGAGTGAGTCCGAGCTGCGCGACGCGGTCCACGGGGCCGCCCGCGATCTGGAGGCCGAGCCGCGGAAAGTGTACTTCATCTACGAGAGCCTGATCAGGGACGCCATCGAGGCGACGGACGAGGGTCCCGTTTCCGACCTCGTCATCAGCCCCACCGACGACGGCACTCTGAGCGGTGCGGTTGGCAGCGCGACGGAGGACAGCTTCAAGATCGGCGCCGCACACCTGCCCGACACCTACTGCATGCGCCTCTCTCCCCCCGAGCCGCCGCGCAGTGTGGGGAAGACCGCCACTGTCAGTCTGACTGTGCAGGTCGCACAGGGCGACTGCTGAGACCTCGTCCGCGGCAGGAGATCTTCGCGGTCACCAGCTCGGCTCGAACCCTCGTCGGGGGCAGGGAAGTCCATCACGAAGATCTATGCGGCGTCGTGACCGCCGGTGGCGTGTCCATGACTTGCGATCGGGATCGTGGTCAGTCAGCGTCGCGCTACGTGGTGTTGGCCGCGGCTGTTGCAGACAGCTGGGCGGAGGAACGGCCTGAGGCCCGTCGCGTGCGGCGGGTCTCAGCGGATTCCGGCGGTATGGCGGGGTGCGAGCTCAGCTGCTACTCGGCCGTTGGCTTGACGTACGTGTTGTCGAACCAGTCGAGGCACTCGCGGACGGAGCCGATCTTGGCGACCCCGGCGTGCAGCGCCTTCTGGTCGTGCCCGGCCAGGAACCAGCCGTCGGCAACCGGTTCGCCGCAGCCGCACAGGCGGGTGTCGTGTGGCGAGTCGAAGGAGGTGATCGGGTTCCGGGCCGAGTCCACGGGGGTGTCCTCGCCCACGTAGGCGTCGTAGACCGGGTGGCTCGCCTATCGGCCTGGGCCCGGGCGGCATCACGCTGCTCTTTGGGCAGGGTGCCTTCCTCGGTGGACCAGAGCCTGAGCATCTCTTGGGGGTCGCTCGAGGAGTTGGCCCGGCGGTCCCAGCGAGGGTTCAGCTGGGCAGCAAGGGCGGGTTCGTCGGCGATCGGGCCAACGTCCTCGGCAGTCTCGGCCAGATCTTCGGATCCTGTCGGATCCGATGCGGCAGGCACTCGCTCGCCGATTCCGAGGCCCGGCGAACCCGCGTCTACTGGAACGCAGCGAGCTGGAACTCTGCCGGGAGACGGCAATTACACGGTTCGGCTCCTGTGCCAGTCTGTGATGCATGGGGTGGAGCTTCAAGCTGAATGGGGGTCTCGCGGCCGGACTGGGCACGGCACTTCTTGTGCTTTCCGGGCTCACATGGCTGCCGGGGACGCTGCCGTTGGCTGACTCGGGATGGCCGGTAGCGGCGATTGCGGTATCGCTCTTCCCGATCTTCGCTGCTGCCCTCGCACGCCTGATGCTGGCGCGAGCAGACCGACGCTCCATGTGGTCGGCGCCGTCCTGGAGAGTGATCAACGCAGCATGTTCGCGATCCCGGGCGTGCTCTTCGTGGGGGCAGCATGTGGTGCCCTGACCGCTGGAGAGTTGCGCCGCGCGGAACTCGGGATCGCGAAGTGACGGGGCGCTGCGGGAACGGGCGGCACGTAGGAAGGGGTGGTCAGGCGGTTGTCCTTCGCCTGGTTCCCCACGCTGGGCGCTCCCCCGAGGAGGCCGAGGCGGTGCTGCCCGACGGCTGCGCCGCCCGCGTGGACTCGACCCGCCCCAGTGCATCACCGTGGCCTTCATCGCGCCCTCGTCGAAGGGCGAGGAGCAGCAGTAGGAGCTCGTCGAACGCGACGCAGCGATGCGCAACAGCGCGGCAGTCGTTCGGGAGGCGGCCACGAACCTCGCACGCAGCGCGGGCTGCGGGTGAACGCCGCGCGGACAGGGCCCGGTCGGGCCGATCACGGATCGGAGTCATGGTGAGCGAGGAACCGGTCTTCGTCAGGAGTGGGTGGGGAACGGGCCGGTACGTCTACAACCCCCGCAATCCGGCAGGTCTCGCACTGATCGTCCTGGCGTCGCTCATCGCGCTCGGCGGGCTGTTCGGCATGCGGGCCGAGTCGACGTGGAGTGAGGGCGAGATCCGCGACGCCGTCCACAAGGGCGTCGCGGATCTGGACGGGAAGGGGCACTACACGAGTCTCTCGGGCGACCGTGGCTTCCTGATCGCCGAGGCGATCGAGGAGAGCGGTATCGGACCCGGATACGGCGTCGAGACGCACAAGGAGGACGACGGCGACGGCTACACCGTCGGTACCGAGGACACCGACACCGAATACTGCGTCCGCGTCACGCTGACTCCGGACCCGGAGCCACCCGTGGTCTTTCAGGGAACCGAGGACCTGCCGCCGCCCGGCCCCGACATGCTCGACTTCTACGTCTCCCACGCGACCTTCAGCAAGGGCGCTTGCCGCTGACGCCGTCGACCGTTGAGCAGGAGCAGCCCTCCGCGCCGGTCGCTGTGGAGTGGGTCGGCCAGGCGAGGTTCCTGGTGGAGAACGCGTTCAGTGGCCTCAGCGATGGGGCGACATGGGCGGGCGCGGCCGGGCACGCAACCCTCACCCTCGTACGGGCCGGGCGCATGAATCGTCGGCGGTTGAACCGCACGGGAGTCAGGGGCCGCAGGAGTCGACGCTCGCGCCGCCGGCGCCCGTGCCGCGTTGCCTCGGGATGGCAGGAAGCGGCACTGCCGCTCGCCGCGCCGGCCGGCATCAGCAGCGGGGAGGCAGCCGAGGAGGAGCCTGCGCTGCCTCCGCCCGCGCCCGCCGCTCCCTCGCCCCGGTCCGTCCGCCGCCTACCGCCGCGCGATAGAGGCACGTATCCGACGCCGCCCTGGACGATGCGTCGGCCCAGACCCAGAAGGCTCGGCGGTCGCCGCCGCCCGGCCGGCGCCTCCTGCTCAGCGAACCTGCGCCGGTCCATGCAGGGCGTACGGAGCCGCTCGCAGACGAGGGTGGCGCGGAGCGTGGCCGGATGCCAGGCTTGATCGTCGGGAGTGCGGTGAGGGACCGCCACACGTCAACGGGGGTGTGAGGAATGGCAGTCGACGGGTGGGACGGGTACGGGAGGCGCCGTAGCGTGCTCGGTGCGCTGCCGGAGCGGGCTTCCCGGCTCATCGGCCCGTACCGGATCCTCGCCCGTCTCGGCTCGGGCGGCATGGGCGAGGTCTTCCTCGGTGCCGACACCCGCCCGTCTGCCGGAGGTGCCGGGCCGCGGCTGGCGGCGGTGAAGACCGTCCGGCCCGAGCTGGTCGGGGACCAGGCGTTCCGCGACCGGTTCCGCCGAGAGATGGACACCGCCCGCTCGGTCGAGAGCCGCTTCGCCGCCCGGCTGCTGACCGGCGACGCGGAGGCCGCGCGGCCGTGGCTGGCCACCGAGTACGTGGTCGGGCCCACGTTGGATCACGCGGTCCGCACGGCGGGTCCCCTGCCCGTGGCGACCGTGCGGGCCCTCGGGTTCGATCTCGTGCGGGGGCTGCGTGGCATCCACCACGCCCGTGTCCAGCACCGGGATCTGAAACCGTCGAACGTCCTGCTCGGCCGGGACGGCGCCAAGGTGATCGACTTCGGTATCGCGCGGGCCTTCGGCGCCAGCACGATGACCGCGACGGGGGCGATGCTGGGCTCGCCGGGACATATGTCCCCGGAGCATGTGCTGGGCGGTCGGCATGTGGTGGCGGCGTCGGACGTCTTCTGCCTGGGCACGGTGCTGTGTTACGCCGCCACCGGCGAATCCCCCTTCGGTACCGGCCCGTTGGCCGCCGTGCTCTACCGGATCTCGCAGGCGGAGGCGGATCTCCGCGCGGTGCCCGACGCGGTGCGCGCGCTGATCGAGGACTGCCTGTCCCTCGACCCCGGCCACCGGCCCGACTCGGCGGCCCTGGAAGAGCGATTCCGGGCAGCGGTGCGGGCGGATGCCGGGGCCTCGGCGGGCGTGTCCGGTGACGCGGGTGAGGTGGGGGCGGCCTGGGCGGTGTCCGGCGTGCCGGGGGGCGCCTCGCCCGGTGAGGAGGACGTGAGCCGGACGCTCTGGCCTTCGGCCGTCCGGGAGTTGGTGGCCACCCACGAATCCGAACTCAAAGCGGTCATCGCGGCGGCAGGCCCCCTGACCACTCCCGCGCCCACGATGCCGGGCGCCCCTCCCGTCCACAGCGCCGAAACGGTCACGCGCCCGCCGGACGGGCAGGGTTCCGTGCCGTCCCCCGGCACGGCCCCCGCCGCTCCGGGCGCTGGTCGTCCAGGCCCGAGCCGACGCGCGATCGTCACCGCGGTCGCGGCGGTCCTCGCCGTCGGAGTGCTGGGCGCCTTCGGCCTGAGGGCCTTGCAGAACGACAGCGGCGACGAGGCGGGAGGCGGCCTGCCAGGGCCTGGGGCCTCTTCCGGGACGGCCGGCTCCTCGTCGCCCTCGACGTCGGGTTCACCGCCGGCCGAGGACGCCGCGGTCACCGGCCTGGACCGGCTCGGTGTCGAGCGCAGCCGCTACTTCCCGGCCGATCCTGCCGCCCGCCCGGCAGGCTGGAAGCCGTGGTCGGGAACGCTGGAGGAGCGGCCGTGGAGCTGTGCCCTCAGCCCCGAGGTACTGGTCTGCCGCACTCTGGCGGGTGGACTGGAGGCCGTGCGCCCCTACGACGGGAAACCGCTGTGGAAGGCGGCCTCCCCCTCCCCCGGTGAGCGTGCCGTGACCGGCAACCGGGGCGTCGTCCTCCCGGGGCGCGGCAGCAGCCCGCTGATCCAGGACGATGTCGTCGTCACGATGGAGGCCGGTGTGGTCAGAGGCCGCTCGGCCACGGACGGCACGGTCCTCTGGGAGCGCGACACGGGCGGTGGCGGGGAGACCGATCTCTACGGCGATCCCTTGCTCGGTGACAAGGTCGCGTTCTTCACCCTGGGCGGCCCGGGAAGCGTGTACGCGGTGGACGTCCGCACCGGCGAACGGTTGTGGGAGGCGGAACTCACCTCGCACGACGCGCCGATGGCCGGCTACGGCCTGTACCGTGCCGAGGCGTTCGTGGAGGGCAGGCTCCTCGCCGTGACCGACGGCGGCGTGGTCGCGTTCGAGGCCAGAACCGGTAAGCGGACGCCGGTGACCGTGCCGGGCGGCAAGAGCTGCTCCGCGATGCGCGTTCACGGCGGCCAGGTCTACTGCGACATCGAGGGCCAGGACACCGCGGTGCTGGACGCGGTCACCCTGCGCCTGGTCCCCGCGGACCAGGACCCCGATGCCCGTCCGCCCCGGGCGCGGGGCGTCGTCGCCGCCGGAGGCCGGGAGTACGGCCTGGAACCGAACGCGGCCGCCGGCGCGGTGGAACTCACCGACCTCTCGGCCGCCGGCGCCGACCGGGCCCCGCGCGCTGTCGGAGCGCTGCCCGGGCCGGAGGCGGACCAGGCCGAGTCGGCCAAGGGCGGCGCCCTCCACTCGGAGCCGGTGATCGTCGGATCGACCGCTCTCTTCGCCGACAACCGGATTCTGTACACCCTGCCCTTGCGCGGTGGTGGGAGCGAACGGCACGAGGTCGAGGGAGCGCCCGGCTACGGGCCGCCCAAGGGTTCCGGTGGCGGAGCCGACGGCATCGGGGAGTTCGACGACGTGGCGAACAAGGTCTGGGCGCCCGAGGTCATCTCACTCGGCGGGCTGCTGTACCTCGTCTTCCACGACGGCACCGTCCGGTCCATCGAACTCCCCGCCTGACGTGCGGCGCTGACCGCCGGCACAGCCTGCGCGCGCCGTCCGCAGAACCGGCCGACCCAGACCCGTCCGACCCAGACCCGTCCGACACCCGTGACGACAGACCGAACCGGAGAGGTGCCCCGTGCTGCGCCCGCTCGACGCCAACGCCCCGTACGACATCGGCCCGTACCGGCTGCTCGCCGAACTCGGTTCCGGCGGGCTGGGTACGGTCCATCTCGCGGTCCCGCCCGGCGGTGGTGCCGCGGACCTGGTCGCGCTGAAGACCGTACGCGGCGACCTGGAGCAGCAGGGCGACTTCCGGCTCCGCTTCCGGCGCGAGGCGGAGGCGGCGCGTGCCGTCCGCGGCCCGTACGTGTCCGCTCTCGTCGACGCCGCCCCGGAGGCCGAACGGCCATGGCTGGCCACCGAGTACATCGCCGGTCCTTCGCTGGCGGAGGCGGTGCGCCGGCGGGGCCCGCTGCCCGTCCCGGTCGTCCGGGACCTGGGCGCTGCCCTGGCCCGTGGGCTGTCGGCCGTGCACGGCTCACGGCTCGTCCACCGGGACCTGAAGCCGGCCAACGTCGTCCTCGGCGCCGGCGGACCGCGGTTGATCGACTTCGGCATCGCCCAGGCGTACGACGCGACGGCGCTCACGGCGGCCGGGGTCCTGGTGGGTTCGCCGGGCTTCATGTCGCCCGAGCACATCGCGGCCGACCGGTCGGTGACCGCTGCCTCCGACGTGTTCTGCCTCGGGGCGGTGCTCTGCTTCGCCGCCACCGGCCGCGGGCCCTTCGAGGACACCGAACTCGCCGCGATCGTGCACCGCGTCGCCCAGGGGCGGCCCGACCTCTCCCGTCTGCCGGAGGACCTGCGGCAGATCGTGACCGCCTGCCTGCACCGGGATCCCGACCGCAGGCCGACGACCGCCGAGCTGATCCGTACGCTCGACACATCCTTCACCGGCCGGCCGGGCGTCCCCCCGGCGCCGGCCCCCGCGGCCTTCCCCTGGCCGGGCGACGTGCGCGAGCTCATCCGTACGTACGAGACCGCCGTCGCGGCCGCCTTGGCCACTCCCCCGATGCCCCGGACGGCCCCGGACCCCACCCCGGCCGGGGACTCTCCCGGGCGGATCCGCACCGGGAGCCGGGCGTGGGCACGTGGCCGCAGGCTGCGCCTGGCCATCGCGGGCGCGGGGGTGCTCGCCGGGGTACTGACGACCGCCCTTTTGCTCATCCCGGACGCCCCCGGACGGAAGGCTCCGGGAAACGCCGGTCCGGCACCGGAGCGGAGTGCCGGGTCGAACGGCGGAACCACCGGATCCTCTGCCACGCCGGCGCCACGCACCGCGCCCAGGGTGACCAGTGGTATGGCGGACTTCGGACCCGAGGCCCTGGACCGGACCCTCCAGCCCGCGGACTGGCGCCCCTGGGCGGTCTCCTTCGAAGGGCCCGGCGCGGCGGACGACTGCGCGCTCAGCGGCGACGTACTCGTCTGCCGGATCCGGGACGAGGCGACACGGCTGACGCGGCTGGAGGCTCGGGACGCCTCCGACGGCTCATGGTTGTGGCGCTATCCCGCCGAGGGGGAGCCGACCGGCCTCCTCGGTGTCGGCGGCCTCGACGTGGACGCCCGGCACGCCTATGTCACCGCGGCCGACGGGGACGGTTTCGACGTGCTGAGCCTGTCCGACGGAAAGCCGGTCGCCCGGCTGCCGGGCCGCACGGGGTACAGCCCGTCGGTGGTCCGCGTCCGCGACGGGCGGATCTTCACCTCGTACGCGGGCGGTGCCGGAGCGGGCCACGCCGCCAACATGCTCTTCCGCGCGTACGACGCCGACGACCGCGCCCAGATATGGGAACGGGTGATCCCCTGGGCGTTCCCGTCGAGCCTGGACACCGTCGGCGACCGCTTGTGGCTCACCGGCAGCCAGGCGACCCTCGCACTCGACCCGGCGACCGGGAAGACCCTGGCCGAGGCCCCCTGGAACTGCGACCGCCGTATCCGGAACTCCCCCTACGACGTCTGCGGCGGCGGCATCGTGGACGCGAGGACCCTGCGGCAGGTGAACGGCGCCCACCCGGGCATCCCGGAGGCCGTAAGCCGCGGCGGACTGCTCTTCGCCGAGGGGGACGGCCGCCGCGAGGGCTCCCGGTACCTCCAGGCGGTCGACGTGCGCAGCGGGAACGAGCAGTGGGCCGCGACCTGGACCCGCGGAGACTCCGTGGTGGTGGCCGGGGACAGGCTGCTGATCTTCGGCGCCGC
This sequence comes from Streptomyces sp. NPDC085460, assembly GCF_044541975.1. Lineage (NCBI taxonomy): Bacteria > Bacillati > Actinomycetota > Actinomycetes > Kitasatosporales > Streptomycetaceae > Streptomyces > Streptomyces sp. NPDC085460. The sequence goes on along the minus strand of NZ_JBITTO010000018.1, from coordinate 65,133 downwards.
GGGTGTGCGCGCCTTCGCCCTGGACGACGGTACTCCGCAGGCCTCCCTGAGCACCGTACGGAACTGGCCGCGGGGAGCCGGTTCCCTCACCGGAGAAAAGGCCCAGCCGACCACGGTGCTGGTGTCCGGTGGCGCCTACTTCCTGACCTTCGGCGACGGCACGGTGATGACGGCCCCGGTCCCCTGAGCCGGCTCCGGACGGCGACCGGTCGGCCCCCGGTAGACGTGTCTCCTCGAGGTGCCGGAGGTGGTGATGGCCGTGTCAGACGGGGCTGGAGCGGTGCTTGTCGAAGGATCTTCGGGCCGTCGGCCCGCGCCGCCCCGTTGATGTCGTCGGCGGCGGCCCGTGCTTGCTTCTTGTCCAGCGGGCTCGAGCGGGAGTACGTTCACGACTGGTGTGCCGGGAAGTCTGGTCGGCGGTCAGGGGCCGTGTGCCCGCCGTTCCTCTCGTGGAGGCCGCATGGTCCCGCCCGCCCTCCGTACGGAAGCCCTCACGAAGCGCTACGGCCGCATGACAGCGCTGGACAGCCTGGATCTGAGCGTCCCGCAGGGCGAGGTGTTCGGCTTTCTCGGGCCGAACGGCGCCGGCAAGTCCACTACCATCCGGTTGCTGCTCGGGCTGGCCCGGCCGACCGCCGGCCGGGCACGGGTCTTCGACACGGACGCGGCCGACGTGGACGTGACGCATCGCCGTCTGGCCTACGTGCCCGCCGACGTAGCACTGTGGCCCCGGCTGACCGGCGCCGAGACGCTCGAACTGCTGGCGCGGACGGGGCCGGGCACCGACCTCGTCTACCGGGACGAGTTGGTGGAGCGGTTCGGTCTGGATCCGTCCAAGCCGGGCCGGACGTACTCCACGGGGAACCGGCAGAAGGTCGCGCTGATCGCGGCTTTCGCCACCAGGGCCCCTCTGCTCGTGCTGGACGAGCCGTCCAGCGGCCTGGACCCACTGGTGGAACGGGAGTTCCGCCGAGCGGTGGGTGAGGCCCGGGACAACGGCCAGACGGTCTTCCTCAGTTCGCACCAGCTCGCCGAGGTCGAAGCCGTCTGCGACAGGGTGGCGATCCTGCGCGCGGGGCGGCTCGTGGACGTCGCGACCGTCAGAGAGCTGCGGCGGCTGCATCGCACGGAGGTGACGGCGGTCTTCGCCACCGCTCCGCCGGACCTGACCCGGATCCCCGGCGTGGAGGACGTCGAGGCGACCGACGCGACGACGGTCCGGTTCGCCCTCACCGGCCCGCCCGGTCCGGCCCTGCACGCACTGGCGGCCGCCGACGTGCTGAGTCTGGCCGTGCGTGAACCGTCCTTGGAGGAGATCTTCCTCGGCTACTACGGCGGGCAGGAGCGGTGACAGCCACGGAGACGGCACTGGGGAAGGGCTCGCGAACCGCCTCTTCCGCCAGGTGGGCGGTCACGGGCCTGGCGCTGCGTCAGACTCACCGGGGAGCGGCTGTCGTCATCGCGCTGACGGCCCTGATGTCCGTGGTGGCGGTGGGTGCCTATCGCAGTACCGTCGCGAGCCCGTCCGATGCCGCCGGTCTGGCCGCCCTGGCGGAGAATCCGGCGATCCGTACGCTGTTCGGCGAACCCGTGGCGCTGGACGACGCCGGCGGTTTCGCCGTGTGGCGAACCGGGACCGTGCTCTCGGTGCTGCTCGCGGTGTGGGGGCTGCTCGCCGCGACACGGATCACCCGGGGCGAGGAGGACGCCGGCCGTTGGGACGTCCTGCTCGCCGGGCGTGTGCCGGTCAGGAGCGTGGTGGGGCGCCACCTCGTAACCCTCGTGGCCTGGGTGCTCCTGGCGGGCGTGGCCGCGTTCACCGGTCTCGTCGCCGCGGGTGCGGCCGCGGGCGGCGCGGCGGCGCACGCGACGGGTCTCGCCCTGTGCGGGGTGTTCTTCGCCGCCCTGGGTACGCTCACGTCGCAGGTGTTCGCCGCGCGGACACCGGCCAGCGGGGCGGCGGTGGCGGTGCTCGGCGTCGGCATGCTGCTCAAGATGGTCGGAGACGGCATCGCGGATCTGGAGTGGCTGCGCTGGCTCTCGCCCTTCGGCATGGCTGCACTCGCACGCCCCTACGACGGTGACCACGTGGGGCCGTTGGCGGTCCTGGGAGCCGTCTGCGCGCTGCTGGCCGTCGTCGCCACCGCCTCGGCAGGACGACGGGACATCCGCGGCGGCCACCTGCCGTCTCCTTCGGGCCGGGCGCCGCGCAGGGTCCTGCTCGGTTCGGCGCAGGCATTCGCCGTACGTCGCCTTCTGCGGCCGCTGGCCGCCTGGTCGGTGGGGATCGGTGTCTACTTCCTCCTCATCGGAGTGCTTGCCGTCTCCATGACGGCATTCCTCACCGCCAACCCGCGGTTCGCCGAGCTCGCCGCGCAGGCCGGCTTCGGCGGGCTGGCCACCGTCGAGGGATACGTGGCGGCGCTGTTCGCGCTCCTGGCCGTCCCCGTCGGGGCGTTTGTCTCGGTCCGGCTCGCCGACCTGGCCCAGGACGAATCCTCGCGACGGCTGACACTGCTCCTCGCTCAGCCTGTCACCCGGGTGAGGCTGCTCGCCGCCGAGGCCACCACCGCGATCGGGGGCGCCGTCGTGCTCACGACCGTCGCCGGCCTCGCCACCTGGGCCGGAGCCAGGGTGGTCGGTGCCGGCCTCGGCCTTCTCGCCGCGTTGTCCGGGGCGTGGAACGTTCTGCCCGTGGTCGTCCTGTGCCTGGGTACGGGGGTGCTCGCGCTCGCCTGGGCTCCGCGCGCGGTGGCGTTGGCCGGATGCGTCCCGGCCGTGGGAGGGTTCTTGCTGGAGGTTTTCGCCGACACCTGGGGATGGCCGACGTGGATCGGACAAGCGTCTCCTTTCGCGCATCTGGCGGCCGTACCCGACGCCCCTGTCGGTTGGCTTGCCGCCATGGTGATGACGTCCGTCGGCATCCTCGCCGCGCTTGTCGGCGCGGTCGGCTATCGGCGACGGGATCTTCGCGTCTGACCGTGCGGAGTGCGGGGTCAGCGCTTCTCCGAGATGACCTGCGCGAGCAGCAGGGCGGCGAGCAGAGCCCAGGGCAGGTATGCGGGCCTGCCGTGACGTAGGTCGGGACGACGAGGCGGATGAGGACCGCGAGGGGCTCGGGGTCGGTGAAGACGTGCCGCGGGCGTCGCCCGAGACGGTGACGCCCGCGGCGAAATGGGCGAAGAGCGGGACGGCGACACCGGCCGAGAACGGGTGGACGAGGCGCCCGCCCGGCGAGACCGTCCCGCCCGCGTCGGGACCGCTCGCGGCTCGGTGTACGGCCGGCGAGCCACGGCGGTCCCAGCCGTCACGTGGGGAGGAAGGGTCTCAGGAGGCTTCGATCGCGACGTACACGTCCGTGAGGCATGGTGTCGCCTCCGGTCGCGATCTCCGGCGCGCGCCGGTGTGTCCTCCAGCCTTCCGCCGGGTCACTTCTTCGGCAGCCACGCCTTCCAGACCGACTCGTTCTCCTTCACCCACTTCTCGGCCGCCTTCTCGGCGGTCATCTTGTCGGCGGCGACGTACTTGGCGACCAGGTTCTGCTGCTCGGTCGTCCAGTGGAAGTTCTTCAGGAACTCCGCCGCGTCGCCGCCCTCCTTCGCGAAGTCCGCGTTCATCCACTTCTTCAGCGGGACGTCCGGATAGGCGCAGGCGACGGCCTTCTTGTCGGCGTCACAGCCGTCCTTGTACGGCGGCAGCTTCACCTCGACCAGGTCCATGGTGGCGTTCATCCACTGCGGGGTCCACCAGTAGGTGAGGAAGGGCTTCTTGTTCTTGTACAGCTGCTCCAGTTGTGCCAGGTGCGTGGCCTCGGCGCCCGCCTCGATCGGCTTGTAGTTCAGGCCGAGGTTCTTGATCAGGGCGTTGTCGTGCGAGACGTACGACGGGTCGCCCTTGATGAACTGGCCCTTGTCGCCGCTCTCCGGGGTCTTGAAGACGTCCGCGTACGTGTTGAGGTTCTTGTGGTCGGTGATGTCGGGCTTCTCGTCCGCCAGGTACTTGGGGACGAACCAGCCGATGTGGCCCGTGACGCCCAGGTCGCCGGCTGGGACGACGGACTTGTTGCCCTCGACGTAGCGCTTCACCTCCTGGGGGTGGCCCCAGTCCTCCAGGATCGCGTCGATCTTGCCCTGGCTCATCGCGTCCCAGGCCGGGGTCTCGTCCATCTGCTGGGTCTTGACCTCGTACCCGAGCTCGTGCTCCAGCAGGTATGCGGCGACGGCCGTGTTGACCTCGGCGCCGACCCACGACGGGGTGTGCAGGCTGACGGTCTTGGCGTCGCCGCCACCGGTGTCGGCGGCGCCGCAGGCGCCGACGGCGAGCAGGGCGAGGGCTCCGGTCGCCGCGAGTGCCGTTCTGGTGCGGCGGGACCGGGGGCGCGGGTCGAAGGCGGCATGGTCGGCGTGGGCCTGTGTGGGCATGGCGAACTGCCTTTCCGGTGGTGGGTGGTGAAGGGTGGCTGCGGCTGGTCAGTGCCGGGGGTCGGTGGTGAGGGTTCGGTCGGCGGGCTGGGTGAGTTTGTCGAGGGCAACGCCGAGGCAGACGATGCCCGCGCCGGCGATCAGGCCGGTGCCGAGTTCGCCCGCGGTGAGGCCCTTGACCACGTCGAAGCCGAGTGCTCCGCCTCCGACCAGACCGCCGATGACGACGACGGCGAGGACGAGGACGACACCCTGGTTCGCGGCCACCAGGAGGGCCGGTCGGGCGAGGGGCCACTGCACGTCGCGGATCTGCTGCCAGGTGGTGGCGCCCAGCGAACGGGACACCTCCAGGGTGTCCGGGCTGACCTGCTTCAGGCCCTGAGTGGTGACCCGCACCACGGCGGGCAGGGCGTACACGGCGGCCGCGGTGATCGCGGCGACCCGGCCGGCGTTGAAGAGCTGGACGACCGGGATGAGGTAGATGAACTGCGGGAGCGTCTGCATGGCGTCGAACACCGGGCGCAGCAGCCGCTCGACCGGCCGGACGCGGGCCGCGAGGATGCCGATGGCGAAGCCCAGGACGAGGGTAAGGGCGACGGCGACCAGGACCTGGGACAGGGTGTAGAGCGACTTGTCCCAGATGCCCAGCACTCCGGTGCAGGTCAGCGCGAGTACGGCGGTCAGGGCGCCGCGCCAGGTGCCGACGAGGCAGGCCAGGGCGGCGGTGAGCAGCAGCAGGGACCACCACGGGAGGGCCTGGAGGCCGTCGTTCAGCGGGTTGAGCACCCAGGTGGTGACGTTGCCGGCCCACGCGGAGGTGCCGCCGAGGACGGGGACGTCCTGGTACACGCTGTCGACGAGCCAGTCGACGGCGGTGTTCAGCGGTGCGGCGATGTTCACCGTGACCGTTTCGGGCCACTTGCCCAGGCTGGAGCCTGCCAGCAGGCCCAGTCCGGCCGCCACGAGGGCGATCCCGGTGTCCCGCCGGCCGACGGGGACGCCGCCCCGGGCACCCGCGGCCGCTGTGGTGCGGTCGAGCCATACGGCGATGAGGACGATGGCCAGTCCGGCGGTGAGGCCCTGTCCGAAGTCGCGGGTCTTCAGCGCCTGGTACACGCTCTCGCCGAGGCCGCCGGCGCCGACGACGGAGGCGATGACCACCATCGACAGGGCCATCATGATGGTCTGGTTCAGGCCGAGGAAGAGTTGGGGCCGGGCCATGGGCAGCCGGGCCGTCCACAGCCGCTGCCACGGGGTCGCCCCCAGGGAGCGGGAGGCTTCCAGGACGGCCGGGTCCGCGCCGCGCAGGCCCAGTGCGGTCATCCGGACCATCGGGGGTGCGGCGTAGATGACGGTGGTGATGAGCGCCGACGGGGTGCCGATGCCGAAGATCAGGACGAGCGGAAGCAGGTAGGCGAAGGACGGCAGTACCTGCATGGTGTCGAGGAGCGGGCGCAGCAGCCGCTGGGCGGTGTCGGAGAGCCCGGCGGCCAGTCCGAGCAGCAGTCCGAGTACGGCGGCGACGGCGACGGCGACGAGCATCAGGGCGAGCGTCTCGGTCGTCTGCTCCCACAGGCCGAGGAGTCCGCAGCCGGCCAGCGAGCCGAGGGCGACGAGGGCGGGGCCCGCGCCCTTGCGGCCCGCGCCGCCCGCGTACCAAGCGAGTGTGGTGGCGACGGTGAGCACGCCCGCCCAGCCGACGGAGGTGAGCAGGTCGTGGACCCAGGCGACGGAGTCGGTCGCCGCGTTGGCCAGGTGCAGCAGGAAGTAGAGGAAGAAGGGGTGCGTCTCGCGGTTGTCGACCACCCAGTCGGCGAAGGAGTCGAGGCCGGGGAGCAGGTCCACGCGCAGTGCCTGCGGCCAGCCGCCGTCGGCGAGCAGTGCGGCGGTGGGCAGCAGCAGCGCCAGGACGAGCAGCAGCACCGGGACGGAGGGGCGGGCCGGCCACCGGCTCCGGCGGCGTGGCGCCTCGGCCCGCCCCGGGGAGTTTTCGGTGTCGACGCGCGGGCGGCCGGCCGTGGCGGTACTCATGCGGTCACCGCGTCCGGGTCGGGGCCGGTCGCGGCGTCCGAGCCGGGGCCGGTCGCCGTGTGCGGGTCGGGGCCGGTCGGCCCATCCTTGGCGGCGGGCGCGTCCGTGAACGCGGCCTGAGCGGTCCGCGCGTCGGCGTCGGTACGCGTACCCGCTTCCGCGTCGGGGTCCGTGCGCATCCCCGGGACGGCGGGCGCACGCGCACCCGTGGCCCTGTCCGTGCCTTCGTCGCCGGGTTCCAGTCCGGCCACGACGGCCAGCAGTCGCGCGTGGTCGACGACGCCGAGGAGTTCGCCGTCCGCCGCCTCGATCCGGGCCGGTACGCCGTCGCGAGCGACCGCGGCGATGCCCTCGGCGACCGTGGCGTCCGGAGTGAGCACCGCGCCCCGGTCCGCCTCGTCGCCTAGGGCCGGGCGCATCGCCCGGGACACCGGGACGATCTGCTCGCGCGGCACGTCGCGGACGAAGTCGCGGACGTATTCGTCGGCCGGGCGGGTGACGATCTCCTCGGGCGTGCCGAGCTGCACGATGGCGCCGTCCCGCATGAGGGCGATCCGGTCGCCGAGCTTGAGCGCCTCCGCGAGGTCGTGGGTGATGAACACCATCGTGCGGCCCTCCTCCCGGTGGAGCCGGACCACCTCGTCCTGCATGTCCCGGCGGATGAGCGGGTCGAGCGCGCTGAACGGCTCGTCGAAGAGGAGGACCTCCGGGTCCGCCGCCAGCGCGCGGGCCAGGCCGACCCGCTGTTGCTGGCCGCCGGAGAGCTGGTTCGGGCGGCGGTCCTCCAGGCCGGCGAGGCCGACCTTCGCGATGACCTCGCGGGCCCTGGCCCGCCGTTCGTCCTTCGCCACGCCCTGGATCTCCAGGCCGTACGCGACGTTGTCCAGGACGGTGCGGTGCGGGAGCAGGCCGAAGTGCTGGAACACCATCGCGGCGCGGTGCCGGCGCAGCTCGCGCAGCCGGGCCCGGTCCATGGCCAGGACGTTCTCGCCGTCCATGGCGAGCTCGCCGGCGGTGGGCTCGATGAGCCGGGTCAGGCAGCGCACCAGGGTGGACTTGCCGGAGCCGGACAGGCCCATGACGACGAACACCTCGCCGCGGCGGACGTCGAAGGAGACGTCCCGGACGGCGGCGGTGCAGCCGGTCCGTTCGCGGAGCTCGGCGGTCGGCAGGGCGGTGAGCCGGGGGTCGCCCGGCACGCGGTCGGCCTTGGGTCCGAAGACCTTCCAGAGGCCGCGTACCGAGAAGACGGGATCGTGGCCTTCCATCAGACGGCCTCCTTCGGGGTGGCGTCCGAGGCGAGGAGGTCGGCGCACTTCTCCCCCACCATCAGGACGGTGATCATCGGGTTGACGGCGGGGATGGTCGGGAAGACGGAGGCGTCGGCGATCCGTATGCCCTGGAGACCGCGGACGGTCAGGTCGGGGTTCACGACGGCCAGGCCGTCGTCCGCGGCGCCGATCCGGCACGTGCCGGCGGGGTGGTAGACGGTGTGCGCGACCTTGCGGGCGTACTCGCTCAGTTCCTCGTCACCGGTGACCTCGGGGCCGGGGCAGACCTCGCGGGCGAGCCAGGACGCCAGCGGCTCGGTGGCGGCGATCTTCCGGGCGATCCTGATGCCGTCGACGAGGGTGCGGGCGTCGTGGTCGTCCTCGTCGGTGAAGTAGCGGAAGTCCAGGGCCGGCTTGACCTCGGGGTCGGCGCTGGTCAGGTACAGCCGGCCGCGGCTGCGCGGCTTGGGGATGTTCGGCGTCATCGACACGCCGTGCGCGGGCCGTTCGTACCCCAGCCGTTCCGGGTTGTCCGTGAACGGGATCTGGTAGAAGTGGAACATCAGGTCGGGTCCGGCCGACTCCGGGTCGCGGCGGACGAACAGGCCTGCGTCGCTGTCCATCGCGGAGTTCTCCGGGATCGGTCCGTGGGTCTCCCAGACGATCACCGACTCCGGATGGTCGAGCAGGTTCTCGCCGACGCCGGGGAGGTCGTGGCGGACGTCGATGCCGAGCCCGGTCAGCTGCTCGCGCGGACCGATGCCGGAGTGGAGCAGCAGCCGCGGGGTGTCCACGGCGCCGGCGCAGACGATCACCTCGCGGGAGGCCCGCAGGACCAGCCCCTCGCCGTCCTGGGTGCGGGCCCGTACGCCGGTGGCGCGGGTGCCGTCGAGCTCCAGCCGGTACGCCCAGGTCTCGAGGAGCAGGTGCAGGTTGGGGCGGTCCAGGAAGGGGTGCAGGTAGGCGACGGAGGCGGAGGAGCGCTTGTTGTCCTCCGGGTGGTAGGCGAGGTCGAAGAAGCCGACGCCCTCGTGGAAGGGCGTGCGGTTGAACCCCTCGACCTTGGGCACGTCGAGGGCGCCCTGCGCGGCGTCGACGAAGTCGCGGGCGATGGCGTTGCGGTCCTTCTCGTCCACCGGGACGATGTTGTTGAGGAGCTTGCCGAAGTACGGGTCCATCGAGGCGGCGTCCCAGCCGGCGGCGCCAAGCCCGGCCCACTCGTCCCAGTCGGACGGCAGGGGCTTGAACGCGATCAGGGTGTTGTGCGATGAGCAGCCGCCGAGGACGCGGGCGCGGCTGTGCCTGATGTGGGAGTTGCCTCGGGGCTGTTCGGTGGTGGGGTAGTCGTAGTCCAGTTCGCCGCCGAGCAGGCCCATCCAGCGGCGCAGGGTGAGGACGTCGGGGCGGTCGACGTCGGACGGGCCGCCCTCGATGACGGCGACGGTGACGCCGGGGTCCTCGGTGAGGCGGGAGGCGATCACCGAACCGGCGGTGCCGCCGCCGACGATGACGTAGTCGTAGGTGCGGTCGGACATGCTGAGGTCACTCCAGAAGGCGTGGGGTGGGTGCGTGCGGGTACGGCTCCCGGGCGGTGCGGGCGTCGCACCGCCGTGAGCCGCGAGGTCAGCCGGAGAACCACCGCACGGGGCGGGGCTCCAGGTTCTGGTAGACGTGCTTGGTCTCGCGGTACTCGGCGAGACCGGAGGGGCCGAGCTCGCGTCCGACACCGGACTTGCCGAAGCCTCCCCACTCGGCCTGCGGAAGGTAGGGGTGGAAGTCGTTGATCCACACGGTGCCGTGGCGCAGCCGTCCGGCCACCCGGCGGGCCCGGGCCGCGTCGGCGGTCCAGACGGCTCCCGCGAGCCCGTATTCGGTGTCGTTGGCGAGTGCCACGGCCTCGTCCTCGGTGCGGAAGGTCTCCACCGTCAGGACGGGGCCGAAGATCTCCTCGCGGATCACGCGCATGCGGCGGTTGCAGCGGTCGAGGACCGTGGGCTCGTAGAAGTACCCGCCGACGGGCCTGGTGGCGGACGGCTCGGGGCGGCGTCCGCCGCTGCGGAGCACGGCGCCCTCGGCGAGCGCGGACGCCACGTACCGCTCGGTGCGGTCCAGTTGGGCCTGCGAGGCCAGGGGGCCGCACTCGACGTCCTTCTCGGTGCCTCGGCCCAGCCGGATCCGGGCGGCCCGGCGGCTCAGCTCGGTCACGAAGCGTTCCCGTACCGACTCCTCCACGATCAGCCGGGAGCCGGCCGAACAGACCTGCCCGCTGTGCATGAAAGCGGCGTTGAGGGCCTGGTCGACGGCGGTGTCGAAGCCGTCGGCGGTTTCGCAGGCGTCGGCGAAGACCACGTTCGGGTTCTTCCCGCCGAGTTCCAGGGCCACCTTCTTGACGCCGGGCGCCGCGGCCTGCGCGACCTTCACTCCGCTGGTGAGACCGCCGGTGAAGGACACCAGGTCGACGTCGGGGTGCTCGGCGAGGCGGGCGCCGACCGTGTGGCCGGGGCCCGTGACCAGGTTCGCGACACCGGGCGGGAGCCCCGCCTCGGCGAGCAGTGCGACGAGTGCCACGGTGCTGAGCGGGGTGATCTCGCTCGGCTTGATCACGAAGGTGTTGCCCGCTGCCAGAGCGGGGGCCATCTTCCAGCTCGCCTGCAGCAGCGGGTAGTTCCAGGGGGTGATCATCGCGCACACGCCCACCGGCTCGTGGACGACGACGCTGTGCACGGTGTCGCTGCCCGCGTCGACGACGCGGCCCGCGCCCTCCGCCTGGACCAGGTCGGCGAAGTAGCGGAAGGCTTCCGCGACGCAGTCGACGTCGACGCGCCCTTCCTTGAGGGTCTTGCCGGCGTCGCGGCTTTCCAGCAGGGCCAGGTCCTCCCGGTCGCGGACCAGGAGCGCGGCGACGCGGCGCAGCAGCGATGCCCGCTCGACCACCGAAGTGCCGGGCCAGGCACCGGAGTCGAAGGCGGCACGCGCCGCGGCCACGGCGGCATCGGCATCGGCAGCGCCGCCCTCGGCCACCACCGCGAACGGTCGGCCGTCCGCGGGGTCGAGGACGTCTCGCGTCTCGCCGTTCAGCGCGGCACGCCAGGTGCCGTCCGTGTGAATGGTCGTTCGTGTCAACAACAGTCAGGGCTTTCTGCTTCGGATGGGTCCACGCCGACGTCCCTGCGCTTGAGGGGGTCGGGTTCGCACGTGCCGGGACGCCGCCAGGAGAGTCACTGGAGGAGAGGGCGGCCGGAAACGCGGGGCGGATCGCCGGTGCGAGACGGCAGCGGGCCGCGGGGTTCACCAGGACAGGACCTCCCCCAGGGCCGGCACCGTCGGTCGGTCGGAGGGCAGGTGCTGGTCATGCGGGCCGAAGTTACCGACCAGAAAGCGAAAACGCATGAGCCGGATGCCTTGCACGGGGCTCATGGGGAGTGCTATCGCCAGAGTCGCCTTCACACCTCGCAAAGTGACAAGGTCAACAAGATGTTTGAGCAAATGGGTTCAAGACGATGTAAATGCCCGTCAGATAACGAATTCATAACGTCTTTGCACAGTGCCATGTTCGCGATCGGAACGTTATGCCATCGACGATGAGTTGTGGGTTTGACTGCGTGGAATGCGGAAATGCCGGCTCAGGACTCGCGATCGTGATGGTCCGGCTGCAGGGAACGCCTCCGGGGCAGAGGAGAAACCCCTCTGCCCCGGATGTTGGACCGTATCGGCTCGCATGCCGCGGCGTTGACGGATCGTGGACAGCTGATGGCGGCGTCGGCGATGGTGGACGCGTCCTTCATTTCCGGCTTCCCGCTGCCCCGGCGGGCCGCTGAGGCGTGGTGCGCGGTCCACCCTCAGAGCGCCCTCAGGTCGTGGCCGACCAACAGCGCGAGCCACAAGGAGGCCCCGCCGGCGTCCGGGTCGACGGCGGCCCTTCGCCCCTCAGCCCTCGTCGCCCTCGTCGTCGCCCTCGAAGAAGTCGCCCACCTCGTCGACGACCTCAGCCGCCACCATGCCGCCCACCACACCGGCGGCCAGACCCGCGGCGCCGGCGGCGATCGCCGTCCCCGCACCCGGGCCGGAACGGTGACCGTCGCCGTGGTGACCGCCGTGGTACTGGTCGCCGTGACCGCCCTGGGTGAAGAGCGCGCCCCCGGCCTGCCCGTACTCGCCGTGGGAACCGTACGAGGCTTGGTGCTCGACGAGCTGCCGCATCCAGCCCTCGACCTCGGTGTTCCACTCCGTCTGCTCGACGTCATGGTGGCCTACCGTGAAGCGCGCCAGGGCGTCGTGGCCCTCGGAGAAGGAGCCACCGCGCTTGTCGGCCTCAAGGACCACTTCCACTCCGGTGGGGCCGGCGAGGAAGGTCACCTCGATCTCCTGGACCTGATGGGCGTACCGCGGCGCCGGTGTCAGCTCGACCTCCTGGTAGAAGGGGAGCTGCTGACCCGTCCCCTTGATGCGGCCGAGCTCCAGGTCCACCGACTTGAAGCCGAAGCCGAGCTGCCCGAAAGCCTCCAGGACGGCCTCCTGAGCCGGCAGGGGGCGTACGGCGAGCGGGTCGAGGTCACCCTTGTCCTTGGCGCCGGCGACGCCGAGTTCGGTACGGACACCGAGGACGATGCCGAGGTCCTGCCCGTACAGCTCGGTGATCGGCGTCTCCCACGGCAGTGCGAGAGAGAACGGCACGCTGCGGTGCTCCCCTTCTACGAGGCGGAAGCCTCCCGCGACGACGTGCCGATGGAAGGCCACCATGCCCTCCGCATCGCCGTCGCCGTACTCCGCCTCGACCCGGGCGACGAGCTCCAGGGTGATGTGCTCGATCGTGAAGTCGGCACCTCCTCCCTGGAGGTGTACCTGGCCGGTGACGACTCCACCGGGCGCCACGGCGGCCGGATCGAGCACCGTGTCCACCGAGGGGCCCCCTACGCCGAGCGAGCCGAGCAGACGCTTGAACACCATCAGGCGTTCACTCCTTCATATGGCTTGTGCGGTCCGGCACTTCGGCCGCGGATCGACCGGCCGTCTACACTCGTGTAGAAGCATAGGAGGATCGGCGGCCGGATCGGTGCCGGTCGCCACGGCTACCTGAAGTCGGATCGGCCAGCCAGGCGGCCCAGGACGTCGCCGAGGCGTTCCCGGCCGTAAACGCGAATACCGGCCGTGCACGTCTACGACCACACGGCGGTCGGTGTCCTGGTCGACGGCTGGAACTCACGCCCACGCTCGGTGAATCGGCCCAGCGGTCCGGACCGGACGTCGGCTCAGGCTCCCCCAGGGGGCGAGGCCGGCCCGACCGATACCGATTCGATTCGGTAACCGGAAGGCGAAGCCCTCCACGCACACAGAATCATTGCATAGGCTAAACATAAGCTGGGCGCCTCCGTCGTCCGCCCGCCCCCATACAGGCCGGACGGAAGGCGCACACGGATCGGAACCATCGGGGAGCACCTTGTCCAACCAACAGCCCGCCGGCACCCGTGCGCTGTCCTTGCTCCCCTATGTCGTCATGGCCGTCACGGCGGTCGCGGACGTCACCGCCGGCCCGACGGTCGGTCTTCTCCCCCTGGTGGCCCTGGGCCCCGCGTTCGCGGGGCTCACCGGCGGCCCACGCCGTACGGCGCTGATCGGGCTGCTCGCGGTGGTGCTCTGCCTCGCTCTCGGCCGGTACGACGGGCTGTTCCCCGGGCGGCGGGGCACGACGGCCCTGGTCTCGGTCGTCGGGGTCACCGCGGCCGGGCTGGTGGCCGCCGTGATGCGCCAGCGGCGTGAGGCGGAACTCGCCAGCGTCCGCTCGATCGCCGAGGTGGCCCAGCGGGTTCTGCTGCGCCCGGTGCCACGGACCGCGGGCGGGCTGAGCGCCGCCGTCTCCTACACGGCTGCCGTGGCGGAGGCCCGCATCGGCGGGGACCTCTACGAGGTGGTCACCTTCCCCGGTGGCGTACGGGTCATCGTCGGCGACGTGCAGGGCAAGGGCCTCGACGCGGTGGAGACGGCCGCCGACGTGCTCGGAGCCTTCCGGGAAGCGGCTCACGACGAGCCCGATCTCGCTGGTGTGAGCGCCCGGCTGGAGCGGGCCATGAACCGGAGCCTGGACGGCGAGCGTTTCGTCACGGCGGTCGTGGCCGAGATCCGGGAGGACCGGAGCGTGGCCCTGCTCAACTACGGCCACCCGGCTCCTCTGCTCGTCCACGCCGACGGCACGGCCCGCTTCCTCACGCCGCCGACGCGGGCACTGCCGCTCGGGCTCGGTGTGTACGGCGCGGAGGGCCCCGAGACGCTGACGGCGGCGTTCCACCCGGGCGACCAGCTGCTGCTCTACACGGACGGGGTCAGCGAGGCCCGCGACGGACGAGGGGAGTTCTACCCCCTGGACTCCCGGCTCCATCTCCTGCGGGTCGACAGCCCGGAGCGTGCCCTCGACGCCCTCCACCGGGACATCGTCGAGCACGCCGGCGGGCCGCTCGGGGACGACGCGGCGATGCTGCTCCTGCGGTACCGCTCCTGACGAGGTGGCGGCCGGAGAAACCGGACGGCTCGTGGCCATGGCCGACGAGGCTTGTCCTGCCGCGGACGGCGGCGTGCCGTTCCCCGGCCCCAGTCGCGTACGCCGGGGGCGGCACGCGGTACAAAGGTCCTCATGGGAGAGCAGGAGCAGACCGAACCCGTCGCCGACGACATCGAGGCGGTCACCCGGGCCGTCATGACGGCGTCACGGCTGCTCGTCGCGGTCTCTGCCAGGTCGCTCGCGACCGTCGAGGAGAGCATCACCCTGCCCCAGTTCCGGATGCTCGTCGTCCTCTCCACGCACGGCCCGTCGAAGCTGGTGGCGCTCGCCGACCACCTCGGTGTCCAGCCGTCCACCGCCATGCGCATGGTGGACCGGCTGATCGCCACCGGTCTGATGAGCCGGCGCACCAACCCGGGCAACCGCCGCGAGACCGTGCTGAGCCTCACGGAGGAGGGAAGCCGTGTCGTCCAGGACGTCACGGCCCGTCGGCGCAACGAGATCACGGCCGTGCTGCGCCGTCTGGTACCCGCTCAGCGCAGCGCCCTCATCGCAGCGCTCGACGCCTTCAACACGGCGGGGCAGGAACCGGCGTTCGACACCGGCGCCCCGGACCCGCACCCGCTGGGCTGGTCGGACCCGGCGGACGGCACCCGATAGGACCGTACGACGGCGACGAAGCAGAGCAGGGCGAACACGAGCAGCATGATCGCCGTCCCGGCGAGTCCGCGCAGCAGGGGCCCGGGGCCGGCCGGCAGGTAGTACGCGGGGTTCCCGGCGGAATCGTGCGCGACCGCCGAGACGACCTGGGGCCGGCCCGTCCCGATCAGGCGGCGCCGAGAAGCCTCTCGCTCAGTCGTGCTCTCGGCCCCACATTTAGACTATGCAATGGTTCTGTATGTATCGGCGAGGAGCACTTGCGCCGAGCTGTTGTCGAACCGCAGCCGCCCGGTCCCCCGCCCACGGTCGCGTCAGGAGAACCGCCGCATGCATCCCGCACCCCAGCGCCCTCCCTCCCCCGTCGGCTGGAGACGCCGCCTCCTCCGGCTGCCGATCCACCTCTTCCGCGCCGGCCTGGGTCCCCTGTTCGGGGGGCGGCTCCTCCTGCTCATCCATACCGGCCGGACGTCCGGCAGGTCCCGCGAGGTGGTCCTGGAGGTGGTCGCCCATGACAGCGACCGGCTCTCCTGGACCGTGGCCTCCGGCTTCGGACCGGACGCTCAGTGGTACCGCAACCTCCGCCAGACACCACAGGCCACGATCCAGTCGGGGCGCCGCTACCGGGTGGTGACGGCCCGCTTCCCCAGCCCCGAGGAAGGGGGGATGATCATGGCCGAGTACGCCCGGCGTCACCCGCGGGCCGCCAGGGCGCTCTGCCGCTTCATGGGCTTCGGCGCCGGGCGGAACGCCGACGACTACCGCTCGGCGGGCGAGCGGATCCCCTTCGTGCGGCTGGAGGCCGACGACCTGCCCTGAGCCTCAACGGAAGTGGGCGAGTACGGCGTCCGCCGTCACCGTCCCCAGCAGGTGCGGGCGGTCGTCGGCGTCGTACGAGACCACCACGGCGACAGGGCTGCCGGTCCGCGTCATGACGGATGCCAGTTGCAGGGGCGAGGCGTGCGGGCTGACCACGGCCGGTGCGCGGCGGGGGCGTGGCAGGACGTCGGCGACCGTCAGGGAGGTCAGGTTCTCGCGGACGTCCTGGTCGAAGCGGTCTCCCGCGACGGCTGCCCGCAGTTCGTCCTCCCGTACGAGGCCGGGGAGGCTGCCGGCGAGGATCTCGCGCGCGTCCAGGCACGCGAGGGGGTGGCCGCCGCGGGACACCACCACGACGGCGTCGGCCTCGCCGTCGGCCAGGAGTTCGGCGGCCCGGGCTGCCGGGGCGTCGGCGTGCAGGGTCGCGCACGGCCGGGCGAGGTCACGTGCGTGCATGGGCGCGGGCCTCCTCGGCTGCCGGACCACCGGTCGTCGGCCGGCGCTCGGTTCCGGCCTCGACCAGGTCCTCTACGTGGAAGAGGCGGGCGATCGGAACGTCGGTGCTGCTGTGGGCGATGATCGAGAAGGCGATGCAGACGGCGATGAGTGTGTACGCCTCCTGTCCCTGCGGGATGCCGGCCTGGAGGACCAGCAGGCCGTAGACGACCGAGGCGAAGCCCTTCGGTCCGAACCAGGCCGCCACCAGCTTCTCCCGGCGGTCGATCCGGGTCCCCCACAGCGACAGCAGCAGCGAGCCCGGCCGGACCAGGACGATCGCGAGGACGACCGCCAGGTAGCCGCCGAAGGAGAGGTCTCCGAACAGCTGCGGTGTCAGCAGGGCACCGAAGACGAGCAGGGCGGCGAACTTGGCGAGCTCCGCGAGCGACTCGCCCAGCGGCTCGAACACCTTGTGGGACTCGGGCGAGACGGCGGCGAGGACCGCGCCCGCGGAGAAGGCGGCGAGGTACGGGTTGGCGTGGGTGAGGTGGCAGGCCGCGTAGAGGATCACTCCGGTGGCCAGCGTCAGAAGCGGCTGGAGCTTGGGTTCCGCGCCGAGGAACCGCACCCGGACCAGCAGGCTGACGAGCAACGGGAGCATCACGCCGAAGAGGAGGCCGAGCCCCAGCTCCAGGCCGATCTTGCCGAAAGACGCCTCGGCGTGCGGTGACGTCGGTCCGGCGGCGGCGATGAGGATCAGGACCACCGGCAGGGCGAGCCCGTCGTTGATGCCGCTCTCCACGTTCAGCAGCTCGCGGAGGCGGGCCGGTACCTCCTTGCGGCCCACGATCGCGGAGGCGAACACCGGGTCGGTGGGCGCGAGGACGGCGCCCACGAGGAAGGAGGTCGTCCAGTCCAGACCGACCAGGTAGTGGGTGACCAGCGCCATCCCGACGCATGCGAGCGGCATCCCCACGCCCAGGGCCCGTGCCGGGTTGCGCCAGTTGGCCCGCAGCTTGGCGAAGGAGACGTGCATGCCGTCGGTGAACAGCACGGCGAACAGCGCGAGGTCGGCGGTGACCGCGACGATCTCGCTCTCGGGTGTGATGTGGATCAGGCCGAGGAACCCGTCGCTGACGAGGGCCCCGCCGAGCAGGAAGAGCAGCGAGGTCGACAGGACGGTGCGGGCCGCGAGCCCGGACAGCAGGACCGCGACGAGCAGCGCGGCTCCGAAAACGGCGACGAGCACCATGGCGGAAGTCCCCCGATCGGCAGAGAAGACACGTGTCCCTTGCTCGCCGACCAGACTTCCCGGCACACCGCTACGAACCTTATACGTTCCTTACGCAACATTGACAGGTCCTTGACGGGCACCCGGCGGATCTCCCGGCTGCCGGGGTCCGGCAATGTCCAGGATTCCGTCTCGCCCTCACGGTGTACGGAAGGCATGTCCACGATGCCGGTGACGATCACGCCGCAGCCTCGTGTCAGTCTTGGTCGGCACGCGTCAGGAACTCGTCAAGGGCGCGTCGTCATCCGGGGAGGGGCCGTGACAGAGCGAGAGACCGCCGAGCAGTATCTGGAGGGGTACACCGAGATCCTGGCCAGTGTGTGCGCGACGCACCGCAGGCTCTCCCGCGACGAACTGGAGGCCCTCAGGTCACGCGGAGAGCGGGCGGCGGAGGCCGGCATCGGGCTACGGACGCTCATCCGGTCCCACCTCTCCGCCGCGCAGCGTGTGCAGCCCGCGCTGTCCTCCGCGGCCGCCGCCCATCTGCTGACCGCCGTCGGCCAGGCCGTGGACGCCTTCGCCGAGGGGCACGAGCGGGCACAGCACCTGGCGATGCGTCAAGAGGAGGCGGCACGACGGGAGTTCATCGACGACCTGCTCTACGGTCGGAGCGACCTCGGCAGGCTCGCCGAGCGAGCGGAACGCTTCGGGCTGCTCCTGTCGCATTCTCACGCCGTCGCGGTGGCGCAGGGGCCGGAGCCGTACGACGACGGCTACGCGGTCACCCGCGCGGTAGAGACCTCGCTCGTCGCCCGCTTCGGGAACCGCCGGATCCTGCTGACCACCAAGGACGGCCGGCTCATCTGCGTCGCCCCGGCGGACGAGCCCGAGGTGCTGGCCCACTTCGCCAAGCAGGCGTACGCCGCCACCGACGGCGGCCAGGTCGCCATCGGCCGGTCCCACGCCGGCGCCGGCGGCGTGGTCCACTCCTACGAGGAAGCCCTGAACGCCCTCGACCTCGCCGCCCGCATGGACCTGAACGAGCCGGTCCTGCACGCAGCCGACCTGCTCGTCTACCCCGTCCTCACGCGCGACCGCCAGGCCATGGCCGATCTGGTCCGCAGCGTCCTCGGCCCGCTCCAGCAGGCCCGGGGAGGCGCGCAGCCCCTCCTCGACACCCTCGCCGCCTACTTCGACAGCGGCTGCGTAACCGCGCAGGCGGCCCGGCACCTGAACCTGAGTGTGCGGGCCACGACGTACCGCCTCGCCCGCATCCAGCGTCTGACGGGCGCCGATCCGGGCGATCCGGTCCAGCGCTACACGCTCCAGACCGCCGTCATCGGCGCCCGGCTGCTCGGCTGGCCCGGCGAGCACCTCTGACGGCAAGGCGCGTCGGTACGGACCGATACGGGGATACTGGTATCGAAGGCGGAACGCGGAAGCCCGACGCCCGCCGCCCTCGTGCAAGGCCCTGAGGCGGTCGCCATGAGTCACCCCGGAGATGACCAGCGCATGCTCACCGAGATCGAGCGGGGCCTCACCCGCGACGATCCCGACCTGGCCACCCTGATGGCCACGCTGAACCAGCGGTTTCCGGAGAAGCCGGAAGCCGCCAGGCACGCCCGGTCCTGGAAACACGATCCTCGCCTCGTGGTCGTGGTCGTACTGACCGTCATCGCCGTGGTGGCCCTGGTCGTCACGGCGGCCCTGGGTACGTCCCCCGGACCGCCCGCCGGGGAAGACGGACGACCTGCCGCGCTCTCCGTCGCCACGGCCCCGTACTCGCCATGGTGATCTCCCGGCGCGGTGCGTCGCGCGGAGACGACAGATCGCGGAGACGACGGTGGCTGTCAGCTCCGGCGTGACCGAGAGGAGCTGCCGAGGAAGTCGAAGACGATCACCAGGGCGACCGAGCAGAAGACCAGCCCCAGCGCGACGTAGGCACAGACCTTGACCACTCCCTGCGACGCGCCGGACAGCCTCGCCGACTCATCGATCAGCACGGCTCCGTACATGCACAGTCCGGCGACGCCGAGAAGCCGTACGGGAGCCTGCCCGTGTCGAAGGAGCCGTGGCCGCCACCCCAGAAGCACGGCCACGCTCGGCGCGAGGACGAGTACGGCCCCGGCGGCGATCAGGGTCCAGCTCATCGAGGCGGTCACGCCTCGGTCTCAGCCTCGGTGTGGACGAGAAGAGGGAGGGTGAAGGACATCGGCAGGCGCTCCTGGGCAGGGGGAAGTGGACACCGACCAGACTTCCCGGCACACCTACGTCCGATCCTAGTGGACAGGGCAGGCCGGCCGGTCACGGCCTGTGGAGCTTCCGGGGTGCACAACTCCACAGCACCCGGCTCGTCATCACCGACGGCGGCTTCCGGTCGGTCGCGTTCGCACGCTTCTGCACTGCGGCCGGCGGACGCGACGCTCGGCGGGCGGCATCCGTCGGGGGCATCGGAGACGGGACGGCCCGGACTGTTCACCAGGCCCGCCCGGCCGGGCGGGCGTCGGCGCGACGCGTCGGAGCAGGCAAGGAGCATGTGGTCCGGTCAGCGGTCCACGCGCAGGGCGAAGATCGTCGCCTGTGCCGCGACCAGCACCGAGATGACCCCCGTCATCACCACGACCGTCCAGCCGTCCCACACACGGCCGGCCACGAATCCCAGGAGGAGGGGGACTCCCAGCACGCCCGCGATCTTCGCCGGGCCGAACCCCACCCGCCGGGGGAAGGACCCTCCATCGGCTCGACGCCGTGAGCGCCGCACCGCGCCCAGGGCGCCCAGGAAGCCGAGCACCGCCAGCCACAAACAGGCCAGCGTGAGTCCCGCGAACGGCCCGACCTCGTCATCGGGGCGCGGATCGACGGTGTCGCTCACCTCCCCGTGGCGAACGGAGACCCTGACATCCCGCCACACCGTGACCGAGACCTCGTCACCGGGCTTCAGGTCCTCCGACAGGTCACTGTCCGTGTCGAGGTCGAGCGGCCGATCGGCCGGAGCCGGTACCGGGGCGCGCAGCAGAACCCGGAAGTGCCGTGACTTTCCGGACCTGATCTCTTCCGTCGACAGCACCGTCGCACGGATCGTGCGCAGGCACTCCGCTGGGTCTGTGGCCGTCTCGCCGTCAGCGCAGGGCCGGGCGTCGAGGAACGCCCTTTCCTCGACGACCTTCTCGGGAACACTCGTGCCCAGGCCCGTCGCGGCGGCCAGTGCCAGCAGTCCGAGCACGGCACAGACCACCGCCCGAGCGCGCTCGCTGCGGATGACCGCACCCGAGCCCCGTTCCCGTACGGCCGGAGCCTGCTCCGACCGTGTCGTCCCCCCGCGCCCCATTCCAAGGCTCCTCTCGTCCTCGGAGATTGAGCCAGAGGTCACCCACCGGCAGCCATGCGCGCGCCCAGCAGCGTGTCAGGCTGTGCGCCTGCCCGGATCCGGCAATCCGGCCTCTCCAGCGGCGCTGGCGGCGGCGTTGGTCGCGATGCACCCCACCGGGCGTAGGGTCCGGAGCAGCGCACCGTGATCAGCCTGTCGCGGACATCCACGACCGCCGCAGAGAACATGCTCGTCCTCCGCCATGGCGCGGCCGCGCCGCGCCGGCAGAACACCCCGTATCGCTGTACACCTAGGCCAGCGCGGCGGCGCCGAAGGATACGTCGAAGCGGTCACACCAGATGGCGACGCTGGTCAGGCCGGTCAGATCGGTCCCCGCGGGGACGGTGTAGTTCTGGTCGCCCTTGTTGCCCTTGAGCTTGCCCAGGCTGACGTACTGCCCGTCGTCGAACACATGCCAGCCTGCCTTGCCCTCCTTGACCGGGGCATCGGTCAGCCACACGCGCAGATCGGGGCCGTTGCTGGTGTCCAGGTTCTCCAGGCGCACCGTGTGCGAACCGTCGGGGAGCCGGATGAGCTGCACCGTTCCGGTGGTGGTGTGCTCGTGGCTGATCAAAGTGCCCCGGGAGAGTGTTCTCGGAGCCTCCGGGGTGGGCTTCGGGGTGGGCTTCGCTGCCGGAGCGGACTCGGCCGCCTCGGAGACCGTCGGTTCAGGCGCCGCCGAGGTCGGGGCCGCCAGGCCGGGGAGAGCTTCCTGCACGGTCTCGTCCTGCCACAGCTTCCACGGCTGGAACCAGTACAGGCCGACTCCCGCCAGTGCCACCGCCACGACCAGTATCCCGGCCACAAGCGGCCCGCGCCGCCGTCCGCCTCGCCCCATGACCTTCACCTCTCCGCGTCATCGATCACCGTCGCCCCCATTCAACGTCGCGGGGGCACAGTGATGACTACACCACGAGGGCACCAGCCTGGCATCGAAGGGCAGCCGATATACCGAGCGCGAGGCCAGCACCTCGTCCTGTGTCCAGGTCCGTCGAGGAGCTCCCATGGGTGGCATGCGCCGACGGGTTCTTACCCGCTCCGCAGTCGAAAATGTGACCACTTTCGCGGGGGCCGGCAGCGGGCGGCGAGTTCGCCGCGTCAGGCGGCCACCAGGAAGGGGATCCGGCTCGGACGGATCCGAAGACCGGGGCACACTTCTTGATTTAAAAGTCAGCACTTCAGAATCAGGTAGTTCACGTTCAGTCGACGGGTCCGCATGCGCCGACGGTCCACGACCTCGGGAAGGGGAGGTCAGCGGGCTGCCGAACGGCTGTTGGGGGCGGGCGCCCGATCGGGAGGCTCGGGGCACACACGCGCCGGGGGGCGGCTCGTCGCACGGGCGCGGCCGGCAGCGCGGTCAATGCACGCCACCCGGTGGTCCAACTGGCCAGCCACGACCTCGAGGCGGCGGACCCGGAGCCGTTCACCGAACACGTCCTGCCCGTTCTGTGCGAGGAGCGCCCATGACCACGTACGTACTCGTCCACGGCGCCTGGCACGGCCCCTGGGCCTGGGAACGCGTCACGCCCCTGCTGCACGCGACCGGGGCCCGCATGCTCATTCCCGACCTCGGCGCGTCCGGCGACCGCGGACTCCACGGGGACGCCCGTACCATCGCCGCCGCCCTGGACAGCGTCCCAGAGGACGAGAAGCTCGTCCTCGTCGGCCACAGCTACGCCGGTCTCGTCGTCCGGGAGGCGGCGGACCTGCGGCCCGCCGCCGTCGACCACCTCGTCCTCGTGGACGGCTGGGCCGGACCCGACGGGGCGAGCCTGTTCGCACTGGCGCCCGACGCCTTCGTCACCGCGATCCGCGCGGCGGCGGCGTCAGGAGACGGGTGGCGGATCCCTCCCCCGCCACCGGCCGCCTTCGGCGTCACCGACACCGACGACGCGGCCTGGCTCGCCGACCACCTCGTCCCGCAGGCGCTGCGCACGTTCACCGAGGCGACACGGCTGACCGGCGCCGTCGACCGGGTCCCCGGCACGGCGATCCACTGCCGGCTCGCGGCCTACCCGTTCGACCGTTTCGCCGCCGCCCTCGGCTATCGGACGCTCCCGCTCGACGGCCCGCACGACGTGATGCTGACCGATCCCGAACGGCTCGTCAGGCTGCTCCTCGACGGGCGAGGACGTCCGATGCGCTTCGAGAACCGGAAGTTCGAAGTCTAAAATGAGGGAGTGGAGCAGCGAACGTACAACCAATACTGCGCGACGGCACGTACCCTCGATCTGGTCGGCGAGCGCTGGACCCTCCTGCTCATCCGCGAACTCCTCACCGGCCCCAAGCGGTTCTCGGCGATCTCCAGGCAGGTCTGCGGGGGCTCAGCACCGGACTGCTCGCGTCCCGGCTGAAGCATCTGGAACGCGAGGGGCTCGCCCGCAAGGTCACACTGCCGCCGCCCGCCCGTACCCCCGCGTACGCGCTCACCGAGGCCGGCGAGGAACTCGCCCCCGCCGTCCTGGCGCTGGCCCGGTGGGGCCTGACATGGGCCATGGACGAGCGCCGTGCGGGAGAGACCTTCCACGCCGGCTGGGCCGTGCTGGGCCTGCGAGCCTGCTTCGCCCCGGACGCAGCCGTGGGGCTGCGCGCGGTGTACGAGTTCCACATCGGCGACGAGGTCCTCCACGCCCGCGTCGTCGACGGTACCGTCGAGACGATCCACGGGCCGGCACCGTACCCGGACGCGACGGTCACCATGACGCAGGAGGCGTTCGTCGACGTCACCGCCCGCAGGCTGACCCTGACCGACGCGATCGAGGCGGCCACCGCGACAGCGACGGGCGACGAAGCAGCCCTGCGCAGACTGCCGGACCTCTTCCGGCTTCCCACCCCGCGATCCCGCCGGACCGACTGAACCCATGCCGAAGGCGGGGCGCCGCCAGGCCCCGCACCACCAGGCAGGCGGTCAGAAGCACTCCGGCACCCCGACGACCCGCCAGGCCCTCACGACCCGCCGGCCCGACCGGACAGAGAGCGCGAACAGCAGACTCACGGACCGGCATCCCACAGCCGTCACCACAGCCAACGCCTCGGCTCTCCCCGAACGGCCGCCGCGGCCACCCACCACGGCCGGCTCCATACCCGGACCTCCGAGCCCCTTCGGACCCGTCCCCTCCTCATGACAACCCAGGCGCCGGGCATGCGGCCGTGGCGCCTGGAGCCTCCGCGCGGGCGCCGAGGTGGGCCAGGCGAGGATCAGCCCTGCGTCTGTGCCTCGCGAGCGCGGTCGCACATGATGCGCATCAGTTCCTCGGCCTGCCTTTCGGAGCCGACGCCGTCACGGGCCGGTCCGTAATGCATCTCGATGACGACCATGCCGACTTGTGCGCGCCAAGTGAGGTAGGAACCGACATCACCGGGGGCCGCCAGGAACTCGTCCTTGACCTCGTATGAGCTCGTCGCACTCTGGTCACCAAGCGTCCGGCTGGGGAAGACGGTCTCCTTCCGGTCGGCGGGATTGCGGCCCTCCTTGGTAAGAGCAGCGAAGCCGGTGGTCGCGGTGGCCAAGTCCGGGCAGGCGTATGCGGAGTACCTCACCCGCAAGTCGCGGAAGCCCGACGCGTCCTGCTCCTCGGACTCGAATTCCGCCTCGGCGTTGTGACACTTCGTGTTGACGTTCGTCTCCACATCCGCCGCTCGCGACGTCTCCCAGGCCCCCGGCAGATCGGTCACTCCCGGCAGCATCCGTAAGGCCTCAGCCGCGCTCAGCGCCCTCGCTCTCGCACCGCCTTTCCCGTCGTTCCCCGGTCCCCCACCGGCCAGCTGGAGCACTCCGTACACGAGGAGAGCGGCCACCACCACGAGTGATGCCGCCAGGCCCAGTAACCCGGCGGTCGTGTTCGGCTTGTGCAACGTGATCGGACCGAGGGAGACCTGACTGCCACGCATCCTCGTGCCGTTGACCATCACGACGTTCGTCATGCGGGTCGGCGCAACGTTCAGGTGGGTCGCCAGGGTCTGCTGGAGACCATGGTCCGCCCGAAGGGCTTCCCGAAGTACCGCCTCCGCCTCCCGCCGGGCCCCGTCGTCGCCCGGTGCGGCGTCCACCCCGGCCAGCGCGGACTGCCCCCGCGGCGTCGCGGCCAGACTCTCACGCACCATCCGGACGACCGCGGCAACGGTCTCCTGTCCCAAGCCCGTCGCCGCGCCTGTCAGCACCCCGACCGCCAGGGCGGCAAGCTCCGTCTCCATGAACACCCCGCTATCCCCTATCACTCCGGAAACGGGTTGTTCCCCCTCAGCCGCCAGGAACACGGCACTCCGGAAAGCCGGGATGCCGAGACAGGCGCCAGCCCCGTGCTCGACCCATCCCCGCGTGAGCGGGGAGCAGTCGGAGTGTCGGACGCGGACAGCCGGAACTCGGGCGGGCGCGTCAGGCCGGGCTCAGGCCCGCGGCCGGACGGTGCTTCGCGAGGGGTGCGACAGCGGCGCCCGACCCGGGTGGCCGTCGGAACCCTGCCCTTCCGGCCGACCCGGACAGCGCCCCGCGCGTTCCGGTGTCCCTGCCTCGCTGTGTGCCACCGGTCGCCACGTCAAGTCTCCCGACGGGGTTGCCGCGCTGCGCGGAGGGCGAGGAGCGGGGCCAAGTCGCGAGGCGACCCGGCCCCTGAAGGCGGCAGTGTGGTCAGCGGTGCTTGCAGTCCCAGTGGCCCTTCACCCAGTGGTGGTCCCAATGGGCGGGGACGTAGACCCACTTGTAGTGGCGGTCGTGGTCCCAGTAACCCTTGTGCCAGTTGCCGTGCTTGTCGTGATGGCCCTTGTGCCAGCTCTTGTGGTAGGTCACCTTCTTCTCCCAGTGACCCTTCACCCACTTCTTCTCCCAGTGCCCCTTCTTCCACTCACACCTTTCGTGGCGATCGTGGGGGTCACCCGTGACGACGGTCGCGACCGATGTGGGCGCGGGAGCCGCCGTGGCGGTGCCGGACACGCCGAACGCGGCGCCACCGGCCAGCAGCCCCGTCGCGGCGGTGCCGGCCACCAGGCGGCGGGCGCGCGTGGATGCGGTCATCGGACACACCTCCCTCGGACTGATTGACGGCGGTGGACGGACACAGGGGATTCGGTGCCGGGACGCCGAAGGATGACCGAGGCGCGAAGAATCTTCCCGCGCCGGGAAGCCAGGATGGCCGTGCCCGCGTCTCCGGCCACCCCTCGGGCGTCACGTGGCCCTGGAAGTCGGCGGAGCTGCGTACATCCGGGGGCGGCTCGGCTACGAATCCCCTGTGCACGGGTCTCGTGTCCTGAGGGAGTGAGCGTTCGTGATGATCATCGCCCCGTCCCTGACCACGACACTCCGCCTCGCCGCGCTCCCCGGCGGGCGGCGGAGTCCGGCGGCTGCCCGCCGCGCCGCGGCCGCACGGGGCGAGTCGCCGTGCCACGGTGCCGGTGGCGGGGGCCGTCGAGCCTCGAGTGGGTGCGGCCTGGAGATCATGCGCGGTCCGGGCGGCCGGATCACGGTCGTGTCACGTCCACGCGGCGGGACCGAGCGCGGCGCGCTCGCCGTGTCCGCCACCCCCGGGACCAGGCGCCATGGAGGCACGAATGGCCCCTCCGGCCTCACCCAGTCGGCATCCCGATCCGGCGGCCGCGCGCCACAGGCGGCAGAGTCGGAGGCGGATGACGTCGCGCGACAGGTCGTCCGCCGCCCCGTCCGGACAGGACGACGACCACAGGCACGAGGGGGTACAGCCAGTGCGACACGGATCCGAGCCGGACGAGCCCGTCGACGCGCTCATGTCCCGGACCGCGGGAGGCGACGAGGAGGCGTTCGCCGGCGTCTACGACGCGCTGGTCCAGCCCGTCATGGGGCTCGCGTGCCGGATCCTGAGGGACGCCGCCCAGGCCGAGGAGGTGACCCAGGAAGTCATGATCGAGGTCTGGCGTACGGCCGGCCGGTTCCGTCCCGATCGCGGGTCGGCCAAAGCGTGGGTCCTCACCCTCGCGCACCGGCGGGCGGTGGACCGGGTGCGCAGCGCTCAGGCGAGGACCGAGCGCGAGCAGCGGGCCGCCGCGCTCGCCGCGGACAGGGCGTTCGACCAGGTGGCGGAGGCCGTCGAGGGAGATGACGAGCGGCGACGGGTCTACCGCTGCCTCGCCTCCCTGGCACGGCTCCAGCGGGTCCCGCTCACGCTGGCCTACTACCAGGGTATGACCTACGTCGAGGTCGCGCGGTCGTTGTCGACGCCGGAAGGCACCGTGAAGTCCCGCATGCGCACCGGCCTGGAGCAACTGCGCCGATGTCTGGAGGCCGGCTCATGACCCCGCTGGAGGATGATCCCCACCTCGACGCCGCCGCGTACGCCCTGCACGCGCTTCCGCCGGCCGAGGAGGCCGCGTTCCTGAACCATCTGGCCGGCTGCGAGCAGTGCAGCGGGGACGTCGCCGGGTTCCAGGCGACCACAGCCCGGCTCGCCGCCGTGGAGACGGCCCCCGTGCCGCCCGAGCTGCGCGCCCGTGTCCTCGACGCCGTCTCCCACACCCGTCAGGAGCAGCAGCGCGACCCCAGCGCGCACGGCCTGCCCCTCAAGGCGCGTGGTCTGCGGCTCGCGCTGGCCGCGAGCATCGCGGCGGCGGTCGGGCTCGGCGGGGTCGCCGCCTGGCAGCACGCGCAGGCCGACGACGCGCGCGCCCGGGTCACGCAGGTGCGGGAGGAGGCACGGGAGGCCCAGGACGCGATCACCGACGTGCTGACCGCTCCCGATGCCACCCTCCACACCGGCGAGCTCAGCGACGGAGCGGCGGCGGCGGTCGTCGTGTCCCGCCAGAAGGCCGAGGCCGTCTTCACCGCCCACGGCCTTCCGGCGCTGACCGGGGGCAAGGTCTACGAGCTCTGGTACGCCGAGCCGACCGGCGATCTCCGCGCGGCCGGCCTGCTGCCGGGCAGCGGCGACCGGCCGGCGCGGGTTCTCGACGGTCCCCTCGGCGACGCGGTGGCCGTCGGCATCACCGTGGAGCCCCCTGGGGGCTCGCCCCAGCCCACCACCGAGCCCCTCGGCATCGTCTCCCTCAGCACCTGAACCCCCGGGTACGACACCTTGCGGGCCTTTTGGGCCGGTGGTGCGGGCAAGGTCAGGGGGGCAGGAGAGCAGCGGCAGGAGCAAGGGCAGGGGGCAGGGGCTGCCGGATCCGGTGTGTGCCTGTCAGTTCTGGTTCAAGGGCAGGGCGATGTCGACGACCTGCCGGGCGGCGGGGAAGGCGCCGACGAGGTCGGCGCGGCCGTCGAGGACGTTGACCTTGTAGAAGCGCTGCTTGCCGTCGGTGGACAGGGCGGCGAAGCCACGGTTGGAGCCGTCGGACGCCTTGTAGTAGATGTCGAATCCGGCCGAGGGGCCGACGTCCACTCCGAGGTTTCCGGTGGGCGCGAGGGTGCCGGCGTTGGCCGGGGACTGCAGCGAGACGCGGTTGTTGGTGGTGTCGATGTCGAACAGCGTGGTCGCGGTGGCCGCGTCGAGGTCGTTGTTGGTGTACGCGGCGCCCGTGACGCCCAGCGCGGTGGAGGGCGGCGTGGTGGGGTTGGTGAGCACCCCGTCGACGGCGGTGGGGGTCGTCTGGTCAGCGACGTTGTGGCGAAGGTTCTGCCCCGTGTCGGAGATGACGCGCAGACGGTCGGCGGCGGGATTGAAGTCGACGCCGAAGTGCTTGCCCTGGAGCGCGACGGTCAGCTGGGAGACCTTGACGGCCTTGGCGCCGCTGTCGAGGGTGTAGATGCCGCCCCTGTCGCCGACGCCGTAGAGCTTGCCGTTCTGGACCCGGAAGTCGATGCCGACCAGCATCGTGTCGCCCCGGAGACCGGAGACCTTCCCCAGCACCCACGTGTCGGACGGCTTGCGGACGTCGAAGCCCACCAGCCGCTGGTCCGAGGTCAGTCCCACGCTGATCAGGCCGTGATCCGCGGCGCGGTTCCCCGGCCCGAAGGGGCCGGCGTCACCCGTGTGCGCCGAAGCGAACACGGGTGACATCAGGGCAGCGGCCACCCCGGCGGCCATGACGGCGGCGGCGATGCGAGTACGCACGAGAGAACTCCGATCGGTTGACAGCCCGCCCCACGGCGAGGCGGGTCTGCGCGTCCTTCGGGCCCGCTCCCGCGAGGGATGGGCGCCAGGACCGCAGACCACCCGGTCGGCTCGCAAAAGTCCTACCGCGTCACCCGTTCGCGGCCCGGCGGCAGCCGCTGATGGACCGCTGAGAGTGGACAGGGTCGGCGTGCGCTGCCGCTGCCGCTGCCCGGGGCGGCGCTACTTGGGCATGAGGACGGTGTCGACGATGTAGACGTTGGCGTTGGAGGTCTTGACGTTGCCGCAGACGACCTTCGAGGTGTCGTTGACGGTGTAGTCCTCGCCGGAGCCGGTGGTGGTGATCAGGCCCTTCTGGAGGGTTTCGAAGCTGCCGTTCTCCAGCTCCTTCGGGGTGACCTTCTGCCCGACGACGTGGTACGTGAGGATCTTGGTGAGCGTGGCCTTGTCGGCGAGGACCTTGTCGAGGTCGGCCTTCGGGATCTTCGCGAAGGCGTCGTTCGTCGGCGCGAACACGGTGATGTCCTCCGCGTTGTTGAGGGTGTCGACGAGCCCGGCCTGCTTGACGGCGGTGACCAGGGTCGACAGGGCCGGGTTGTTCGACGCGGCGGTGGCGACGGGGTCCTTGGCCATGCCGTCGAAGGAACCCGCGCCCTCCTTCGGTACGCCGACGCAGGCGGGGCCGAAGGGCTGGTCGCCGGCCATCGCGTCCTCCGTGGGCGTCCCGCCGGTCTGCGCCTCGTTGCCCGCCGCGCTCGACGGTGCGGACTCGGTGCCGCTGCCGCCGCCGGAGTCCGAGCACGCGGCCAGTGAGAGGGGCAGCAGGGCGACCGCTGCGGCGGCGACGGCGGTGCGGCGGATCTTGATGGTGTTCATGCTCGATTGCTCCTTGAAAGGGATTTCTCTACAGGGGTGTAGACAGGGTTGGTCGGGTGCGGCCTGCCAGTCGTCCTGGCGGCCAGTGGTCCAGGTGGCCTGGAGGTCTGGGGCTGGGGGTCTGGGGGGATCTGGGGGTCTACGTGACGGTGACGAAGACGCTGTGCCGGCCGCTCGCTCCGTCCGGGATGGTCCGGGTGCGTCGCTCGGTCTGGACCTGCCCCGTGCCGTCGGTTGCTCGGACGGTGATGGTGTGTCCGCCGGGAGTGGCACCCCAGCGGTACGACCACTGACGCCAGGTGTCGACGCCGGCCTGGGCGGCGAGATCGGCGTCCTGCCAGGGGCCGTCGTCGACGCGGATCTGCACACGGGTGATGCCACGGCGCTGTGCCCAGGCGACACCCGCGACGACGACGGTGCCGGCGGCCGGGCGGGCGAAGGGCTTGGGGGTGTCGATGCGGGACTGCGTCTTGACCGGCGCCCTGCGGGCCCACGCGCGCTTCACCCAGTACGCGTCGTAGGCGTCGAAGGTGGTGAGCTCGATGTCGGTGATCCACTTGCAGGCCGACACGTAGCCGTAGAGGCCGGGGACGAGCATCCGGACGGGGAATCCGTGGTCGAACGGGAGCGGCTCGCCGTTCATGCCGACGGCGAGCATCGCGTCTCGCCCATCCATGAGGTCCTCGACTGGGGACCCGAGCGTCATGCCGTCCACCGAACGCGCCACCAGCTGGTCGGCCTCCCCGCCCCGGGAGGGAGGTACGACACCGGCCTCCTCCAAGAGGTCGGCCAGGGGGACGCCGAGCCAGCGGGCGGTGCCGATGTAGGGGCCGCCGACCTCGTTCGAGACGCAGGTCAGAGTGATGTCGCGCTCGATGAGAGGGCGGGCCAGGAGCTGGTCGAGGGTGTAGGTGCGAGGACGGGTGACGCCGTTGCCGTGGATGCGCAGCCGCCACGTTCCGGCGTCGACCTTGGGCACCGTCAGGGCGGTGTCCACGCGGTAGAAGTCGGAGTTGGGGGTGGTGAAGGCGGTGACGCCGGGGATCTTCAATCGCGCGCCGGCCGGGACGGCGGGCGCCGGAGAGGCCGGCTGAGGAAGAATCAGGTTGGCGCGGGAGGCCACGGCTCCCTGGCCTTGCCGGCCGCTGAGGAACGTGCCCAGCGCCCCGGCCGAGGCGGATGCTGCGACGGTCACCCCAGCCGCCGTGAGGAAACCGCGCCTGTTCCAGCGTTCTGCGTCGTCCTGGCCGTCCGCATCGGCCGGGGTCGGTACGGGTTCGGGTACGGGTGCGGATACGGGTACTCGTACGGGTACGGGTCCGGGTCCGGGTACAGGTCCGGGTGCGGCCTTGGACGCCAGTACGTACAAGGCGAGCGCACCGGCGACGGCTCCGGCGATCGAGGGAAGCGCGTCACCGAGGCCGGCGGAATCGGGCCGGCTGAGGGCCGCTGCCGCTCCGACGGCCCCGAACAGCAGCACGCCACCGGATCCCGCTCGCCGGTGCGACAGGGCGAGGACGCCCAGGGCGACCGCGATGAGGGCGAGGACCGCGAGGATCCCGAGCCGCAGGGCGGTCTTGTCGTTCTCCCCGAACGTGCGGATCGCGAAGTCCTTCACCGCGGCCGGCGTCCGGTCGATCACCGCGCCCCCCACCACCGTGACCGGCCCGGCCGCGGGCCGCACAAGGCCGGCCGCGAGCGCGGCCACGGCCAGAGCCGCGAAGGCGGCCAAGAGCCCGGCCGACGCGCCCAGTACGGCGCGGAAGAGGTTGTTGCGGAAGCTGCTCACACCCGGCATTCGGCGGCACCCGCCCGGCGGATTGGTACGACCCCTGAAAGGGTGAATCGCTCGGACGTGTCGCCAACAGGGGCGTGGATCGTGACGCCCGGAGCGCGAACGCCCGGCGTCGGCGCAATCCGTCGGGCGATTCGCCACGAATCCTTCATGTGAGGCTCATACGGGGCCCGAAGCACACCGATCCCGATCGATCGGCGAGATCGAAGATCGAAGGAGGAGGCGAGTGCGGTGACCGAACTTCTGAACACACAGAGGTCGGTGCCATCGGTGGCCTCGGCTCGGCTGCCGGCCGACGCGCCCATGTCGGCCGACGCGCCCGCACCGGCCGACGTGCCCATGCCGGGCGCCTCCGCCACGGCGGACTCGACGCCCCTGTTCCCCCGGCACGGTCCGAGGTCCCCGGATCACGCGCCCCCCGGAATGGTCATGGACCGTACCCGCGTGTCCTGCGGGCGTCCCGCCACCCTCCACATCGAGCTCCCGCCGGGTGCTCAGGCCGCGCGGCGCGCCCGCCAGGTCGCGGCACGCATGCTGGCCCTGGATCCGTCCCTCTGCCCGCGGCCCGTCGCCGAAGACCTCGTGCTCATCGTCTCCGAACTGGTCACCAACGCCGTCACGCACGCCGCGGGGCCGTACGCCCTCACGGTCAGCATGGAGGAGGAGCGGGCCGGCATCGCGGTCAGTGACGGTTCCGCCGATCTGTCCTGCGGCCACGGCCACGAGGAGCGGACCGCCGAGAACGGGCGCGGCTTGAGAATCGTCCGCGCGCTGGGCGCGGACCTCTTCGTCAGCCCGTCGGACAGCGGCAAGCAGGTCATCGCGATCATGACCTGGTAGCGCGAGCGGGACGTAGCTGGAACGGGTGACGAAGACGCACCCCATCCGCAGACCCGTCCGCTCCGAAGAACAGGCGGCACACGAACGGATTTCCCCCATCGGGCCGTCTCCGTGACGGTCCACACCTGCACGAGCGACGACCGACGAGCGACGACACAAGGAGCGGCATGCGATGGACGCCCCGCCCCCCGACGGCCTGCCCCGGCCGCCCCTCCGCCTTCTCCCCACGGCCGGAGCGGCACAGGTGAACCAACGGATCCCGTTCAGCGCCCGCCGCCCCTCCGACGCCGACCCCGGCGACCTCGCCGAGAGCATGCGGCACGTGGCCCAGGGCGACAAGCAGGCGTTCTCCGCCCTCTACGACGCCCTCGCTCCCCTGGTCTTCGGCATCGTGCTCAAAGTGGTGCGCGACCGGGCGCAGTCGGAGGAGGTCGCCCAGGAGGTCATGATCGACCTGTGGCGCCAGGCCGCCCGGTATCGGCCCGAGGCCGGGTCCGTCAGGACGTGGGCGGCGACGATCGCCCACCGCCGGGCCGTCGACCGGGTCCGCTCGGCGCAGGCCGCGGCCGACCGCGAGCACGCCCAGGCGGCCCGCGAGCACACCACCGCCTTCGACGAGGTCGCCGAGCAGGTCGAGAGCCGCCTGGAGTCCGAGCAGGTACGCCGGTGCCTGCGTGGCCTGACCGAGCTCCAACGGCAGGTCGTGACCCTGGCCTACTACCGGGGCCTGACCTACCGTGAGGTCGCCGAAGCCCTGCGCACGCCTCTTCCCACCATCAAGACACGCATGCGCGACGGGCTCATCCGGCTCCGCGACTGCATGGGGGTGACCACATGAACCACCACGCCACCGACCTCCACACCCTTGTCGCGGCCTATGCCCTCGGCGCCCTCGACGGCTCCGAGGGCAGGGACTTCGACGTCCACCTCCGGACGTGTGAGGCATGCCGACAGGAAGCGGCCGAGTTCGAGGCCACCGCGGCACGCCTCGCCGCGGCCGTCTCCCAGTCGCCCCCGGCGGCGGCCAAGACACAGGTCATGGCCGCCATCGACGGCGTACGCCAGCTGGCCCCGCGCGTCCCCGCCGCCGGCCCGGCGCCCGCCCTCCGCGGCATCCTGCGCCGGCGCGTGGTGCCTCTGGCGCTGGCCGCGAGCGTGGCGGCGGCCGCACTGGGCGGAGTCGCCGTGTGGCAGACACAGAACGGGCAAGAGCTCGAACAGCAGGCCCGCCAGGCACAGGAGCAGCTCGACGCCATCAGCGCCGTACTGGCAGCCCCGGACGCGCGCACCGTCCACGGCAAGGCCGCCAACGGCGCCCTGACCACCGTCGTCTCCTCCGACCAGCAGAACGAGGCCGTCTTCACGGCCGCCGGCTTGCCCGCACCCGGCGCGGGCAAGACGTACCAGCTGTGGCTCGACCACGACGGCACCATGCGCCCCGCCGGACTGATCGACCACGACGGCACCGTCATCCTCACCGGCGACCCCGGCGACGCCGGCGCCGTCGGACTGACCCTCGAACCCGCCGGAGGATCCCCCCAGCCCACCACCACTCCCCTGCTCCTGATGACCCTGCCCGCCTGACCGACCGCGACGACGAGCGCGCAGCGCACCTCGAACTCCGCCTCACACCAGGGCTCCGGGCGTTCGCCCTCACCTACGGCTGAGAAGCCCCCCGTTATGTTTTTCGCGGTCCTGCAACGGGACCGCTGGCCTCCGGGCCCGGTATGACTGTGTCCCCTCTGTCGAACGGATGACCTGGGGGGTGGTGTCGCCGGGCCCGGCAGGC
Source organism: Streptomyces sp. NPDC085460 (assembly GCF_044541975.1). Classification (NCBI taxonomy): domain Bacteria; kingdom Bacillati; phylum Actinomycetota; class Actinomycetes; order Kitasatosporales; family Streptomycetaceae; genus Streptomyces; species Streptomyces sp. NPDC085460. The sequence continues at coordinate 31,090 of NZ_JBITTO010000018.1, read as the reverse complement.
GCCGTCGGAGACGCTGATGAGAGACCCGGCCACCGCCCGGCCCGGCGCAATGCCGGGCAGTTCGCGGGCGGCAGGTCTGCATAACGTGGATGCGCGAGCACGGTGCCAACCCCGAGGCCGGCACGGTCAACACCTGCGGAAGGGTGCGATGTTAGACACCGAAGGCATAGGCGTCTTCCTCGGGATGGACGTCGGCAAGACCGCTCACCACGGCCACGGGCTCACCCCGGCCGGGAAGAAGGTCTTCGACAAGCCGATGCCCAACAGCGAACCGAAGCTGCGGGCCGTATTCGACAAGCTCAAGGCCAAGTTCGGCACCGTCCTGGTGATCGTCGATGAGGCCGCCTGCTGCTCCTTCTTCGCCTTCACCGTCACGCTCGGCGATGCCCTGACGTTCCTGGACATCGTGGTGGACCCGGCGCATGAGGCCGTGCTGGATGCCCTCTCCGCACGAACGGCGGCTCACGGCGCTCGGTGAGCGTGGGCCGGCGCGGTGGGCGGGTCGCCGCGGCGGCCCCGGGTCGGAGACTGCCGAGATCGCCACGCTCGGCAGCCTTCGCGCCGCCCTGACCTGTGGCGGTTCGATGACGAAGGTTCGATGACGAGGGCGGCCGGATCCGGGGGCAAGGGCCCGGCGGCTTCCCGGCGCCCTGTCCGTCGGTAGTGTCTGCGGCATGGTTGTCGCTCGTTCCGTCGCATTGTTCGCCGTCGCCGCGCTGTTCGAAATCGGGGGCGCATGGCTGGTCTGGCAGGGCGTCCGCGAGCACAAGGGCTGGATCTGGATCGGCGCCGGAGTTATCGCTCTCGGCCTGTACGGGGTGGTCGCCACGCTCCAGTCCGACGACAACTTCGGGCGCATCCTCGCCGCCTACGGCGGAGTCTTCGTGGCCGGGTCGATCGCCTGGGGCATGGTCGCCGACGGCTACCGCCCCGACCGGTGGGACGTCATCGGCGCGCTGATCTGCCTCGCGGGCATGGCCGTGATCATGTACGCGCCCCGCGGCCACTGACCGCCCCCGGCCTGCCCCACCGGACCGGTTCCACCGCCGGCTCGGCCTGGGGCGGTCGGCGGCTGTTCAGTCGCGGCAATCGGAGTCGCGGGCGCCCGCTGCTGGGGGCCACGCTCTCGGCCGCTGCGGGCGGGGGCGCGCAGCAGCCCTTGCCCAGCCAGGCGTCGCGGCCTTCCTTCAGCAGCAGGGAGGCCGTCACCGCGGCGACGAGGGCGGAGCCGATGCAGCCGAAGCACGCTACGCCGACCACGTGACCAGGAAGAGCAGGGCCTCGCTGGTGAGGTTGACGCTTCCCCGGGCCCGGTCCAGCAGCAGCGTCAGCAGTGCGGGCATGACCACGCCCGCGAGGGGACCGGCGATCCGTCGGGACAGCGGGTGGGTGCGCCGCAGCGAGGGCAGCAGGCGGCCTCGGCCCGCCCGCTCGTGCGTGACCATGTGCATCGATGCCGCCGGGGAGGGTGACCGCGGTCTCGCCGATGCCCCGCCCGGTGAGGAGGCGTTCCAGCCGGCTGCGCCGACTGGTGCCGAGGACCAGCTGGGTGGCGTCCGACGCCCGGGCGAACTCCACCAGCGCCGTCGGCACGTCCTCGCCGACGACCGTGTGGTAGCTGCCACCGAGGCACTCGACCGGACGTCGCTGGCGGGCGAGCGCCCCGGAGGAGGCTCCCGCCGCACGCCCGTCGCCGCCCGCCACGTGGCCGGCCGACAGTTCGCCGTGGGCCGAGCGGGCGGCGATCCGGCCCGCCCGCCGTATGAGCGTGTCGCCCTCCTGGCCCCCGTCAGACCGACGACGACCCGTTCCCGGGCCTCCCAGACGCCGCCGATGCCGTGGTCGGAGCGGTACGTCCGCAGCGCGTCGTCGACCCGGTCGGCGACCCAGAGCAGGGCGAGCTCGCGCAGCGCGGTGAGGCTGCCGGGGCGGAACCAGCCGGCGAGCGCCGCGTCCACCATCTCGGAAGGGTGGAGGTTGCCGTGCGCCATCCGGCGGCACAGCTCCTCGGGGTCGACGTCGACGCGGACGATCTGGTCGGCGCGGCGGACGAAGCCGTCGGGGACGGTCTCGCCCGGGGGCACCTTGGTGATCCGCTCGACGACGTCGCTGAGCGATTCCAGATGCTGGATGTCGATGGTGGAGACGACGTCGATGCCGGCCGCGAGCAGTCCCTCGACGTCCTGCCAGCGGCGGGCGTTCCGGTGACCCGGCGGGGTGGTGCGTGCCAGGTCGTCGATGAGGAGGAGTTCGGGCCTGCGGCGCAGGGCGGCGTCGAGCTCGAGCGTGCCGGGATCCCCAGATCCTTCGCCCGGGCCGCCGGGCCGGTTCCCGCTCGCGTGCTCCGGCCGGTCCGGCCGCTCCAGCCGCTCCGGGCGCTCCGGCCGCTCCAGCCGCTCCAGGCCGTGGAGCAGGGCCTGGGTGTGGGGACGGCCCCGGCAGTCGGCGGCGCCGACGACCATGTCCGTGCCCCGCGCCGCTCTGCGGTGGCCCTCGTCGAGCATCCGGTAGGTCTTGCCGACGCCGGCCGCGGCTCCGACGAGGACCCTCAGCCGGCCGGGGCGTGCGGCGGGCGGGCCCGCCTCCCGGCGCGGGGCGGAAGGAAATGTCCCCGGGCGCCGGGTCACGGTCAGAAGTTCTCCGGGCGGATGAGTGCGGCCACGAGGTAGCCGGCGAGGGAGTGGGCAACGAGGAGACCGACCACGTTCTCGATGCTCACGAACGATCAACTCCCGTTGGAGTGCCGGCCTGGGCCGATGTGCGGATGTCTGCTTCCATCGAATGTCTGCTTCCATCGAACCGGGCGATGTGGCCCGCTTCCGTGGTCTTGACGACGTCCTGTCGCCGTGCGGGCGGACTCTGATGCAGCCCTGACGGCTCCAAAACGCGTGACGCACGCGTGATGCACGAGTGACGCCCGCGGACGGATACGGGGCACTGCCTCACCAAGGCCGGGCACGCCCGGAGCGTGCGACCGGACTCGTCCGGCCCGCGGCCACCCCCTCGGGGCCGCGGGCCGGAACGTCCCTCGCGTCGGACGGCGTCGTCGATCGCGCCGAGATGTCGGTCCGGGCCGTCGGTCACGGGCCATGCGCGCCCCTCGTGCGACGGGCGGCGCGTTCCCTCCCACCCCGGGCCGTCGAACGTTCGCCCGCTCCCCCGTGAGGTGATCATCGTGTACCTGTTCCGGTCCCGCTCCGGCCGTCGTTGACGGTCTCCTGACGTCGCGTCGGCCCGCTTTGACGAGCCTTTGACGAGGCCGTCGGAGACCCCGTAAGAGCCTCGTCAAAGCCCCCGCCAACCCCCTGGTCCGGCGGCTCCGGGCGTCTGGAGTCACCCTCGGTCGCTCACCGACCGGGGACGTCGGTGGCCTGACAGTCCCGGGCCACGGGGGCGCGGGACGCCCTCCCATCCGGCGCCCGTGCCCCCGCACCGCGCGACCGAGCCGTCCGTCCACAGCCGCGCCAAGGGGGCCGGGGCACCCGCCCCGGCCCCCATACAATGTGCCCCGCACAGCGGGCACCCCCCGGTGTGGGCCGGTGGCCCCAGCCGTCCCTTTCCGGCCTCCGCCGCACGGACGGCCGGCTTCCCAGGGACTGCGCAGTCCGACCTCGGCGATCACCTCAACGATCACCTCGGCGATCATCTTCAACGCCCTCATCATCGTCGCGCTGATCCCGCTCGCCCTGCGGGGCGTTCGCCACTCCCGGCGTCCGCCCACGACCTGCTGCGCCGCAACCTGCTGGTGTACGGACTCGGCGGCCTCGTCCTCCCCTTCGTCGGGATCAAGGTCATCGACCTGCTCGTCTCGGCGATCCCCGGTCTCGGGTGAAGTTCCGTCAGGGCCGCGTCAGGGAATGCCCGTCGGTCTTGAAGCCGGCCGCCCGCACCGCTTCGATGGGGAGCATGAACAGCGCGTGGCTCCTGCTCGACCGGCCGCCCCATCGGGCGCCCCGTCGCGAGCCCCGCTGCCCGGAGACCGCAGCACTGCGCTGACCTTCTCCGGCTCGGCCCGGGGGCGTCGCGGCTCTGCCGTCCGGCGCCCCTTCTGCGTACCCGTACCCACCCGACACCCGTAAGGGACTGACCAGTCATGTCCGTTTCCGACCTTTCCTCCCTCACCGTCCTGGTGACCGGTGCCACCTCCGGCATCGGCCACCAGACGGCCCGGCTCCTCGCCGAGCGCGGCGCCACCGTCCTCGTCCACGGCCGGACCGCCGAGGAGGCGCACGCCGCCACCGACCGGCTCGTCACCCTGGCCGACATCGACGAGGCCCTGCTGTGCCCGTTCGGCGCGGACTTCACCCGCCTGGAGGAGGTCGAGCGCCTCGCACACCGCGTCCTGGCCGGGCACCCGCGCCTCGACGTGCTCGTCAACAACGCCGGCATGGCCGCACCCGAACGCCACACCGTCACCGCCGACGGCAACGAGATCGCCTTCCAGGTCAACTTCCTCGCCCACTACCTCCTCACCCACCTCCTCGAACCCGCCCTCACCAGCGACCCCGGCGGCCGGGTCGTCAACGTCTCCTCCGTCCTCCACCGCACCGGCTCCATCCAGTGGAACGACCCCAACCGCGTCCGCCGCTACTCCCGCCTCGCCGCCTACGCCCAGTCACAGCTGGCCCTCACCGTCTTCGCCGCCGACCCGCGCGTCACCGCCGTCTCCGTCCACCCCGGCATCTGCGCCACCAGCCTCCTGCCCCTGTACGCGCACGAGGGCGTCGCCCCGGCCGAGGGCGCCGCCCACGTCGTACGCCTCTGCGACCCCGCCACCGAGATCGTCAACGGCGCCTACTACGACCGCGACCAGCGCGTCACCCCCGCACCGGTCGCGACCGAGCCGCGCACGGTCAAGCGGCTCACCAAGCTCGCCGACCTCCTCGTCGGCCAGAACGCCTGAAGGGGGGCCGGGACATGTCGAAACGCGCCCGCAAGAAGAAGGCCCGCCGCAAGAAGAAGGCGAACCACGGCCGCAAGGCCGGCCAGAGCTGAGCCGGCACTCAGTCGGCATCGGGTCAGAGCCGGGCCGGCGCTGACCCGCCCCCGGGGCGGCCCGCGCGGTGACGGCGGGCCGCCCCTCCCCCGTACACCCGGAGATTCCCCGTGCTGATCCCCCATCCCGCCCACCAGCCCCCGTCCTGCGCGCGCTCCTTCCCCGTCGGCGCGCCCGGCACGGCGGCCCTGGCCGAGCACGTCCTGACCACGGGCCACGGCACCTGGTGGACCGACCGTCCCGTGCGACCCCGCGTCGTCGCCGTCACCAGCGGCCGCCACGCCCTCCTGGCCGGCGACCCGACCGCTCTCGCCCCGTCCGGCCTCGCCCCTCTGGCCGGTCACTGCGTCGAGGCGTCCGCCCGCTTCCTGCCCGTCCTCACGGCCGCGTTCGACCTGCTCCAGCCGTGGGACCGCATGCTCTACCTCCACCAGGGCGATCCGGCCGCCGCACGAGTCCCCCGCGGCACGGCCGTCCGCCGGCTGCGCGCCGACGACGGCCCGGTGCTCGCCGCCGCCGGCCCCGCCCTCGGCTGGACCTTCGCCACCTGGGGCGGTGCCGAGGGACTCGCCCGTTCCGGACACGGCTGGGCCGCCTTCCGCAAGGGCCGCGTCCTGGCCGTGGCCTGCACGCGGTTCACCGGCAGCCGGTACGAGGACGTGGCCTGCGCCACCGACCCCGGCGAGCGTCGGCAGCACCTCGCCCTGGCGTGTGTCGCGGGCCTGACCGCCGACGTCTCCGCCCGCGGCCGGACCGCCACCTGGAGCTGCTCCCGCGAGAACCGGGCGAGCCGCCTGCTCGCATGGACGGCCGGCTTCCGGCTCCACCGCGAGTACGTCCACCACACCACAGGACCCGCCGCCGTCAGCGGCAGCAGCACGTCGATTCCGCGGGCCGCCGCGTAAGGAGCGCGTAGCCGAGGTCCCGCCCGAACCTCGGCAACAGGGCCGCGAGGGGTGTTCGGGACGGAGGAGCGCGCCCGCGCGTCTCCTTCTCGTGGACCGAGGGCGGCCCCTTCGCCGACTTCTTCCGCTTCTTCCTCCTCGGCCGGGGCGAGGTCGCCCCCACCACCCGTGAGGTGCTCCGCGAGGCGGAACCGGGCCGTGACCGCCGCCCCCGCGTCCACGTCGGCTGACTAGGCGGCCTTCCGGTTGAAGAGGCGGCCTCCGAGGTCGACGCCCGTGACGCGGCCGTCGGCGTCGCGGGTGAAGAAGCCCCGCTGGCCGGCGAGGACGCCCTCGGTGAGGACGTACTCGTCTCCGTCGCCGGGCAGGAAGCCCATGGCGGCGGGGGCGATGTCCGGCGGCATGTCCGCGTCGGACGACTGCCGGAGCTCGGGCTTGATCTCCACGGCCAGGGTGAGCCGCGCCCCGTCGGTGGCGATGTCGAGGTTCATGGCGTCGATCTCGTAGCGTCCGGCGACCTCGCGCGCCTTGCCCTCGTCGTACGGCACCGGCTCGGGGTCCTTCTCGACCAATCCGAGGAAGTGCTCGAAGGCGGCCCGGACGACGGCCTGGTTGAAGAGATAGCCCTCCTCGCTGTTGGCGAGGGTCACGACGGCGAAGTCGTGACCGGGCGCGAGGTGCAGTTCGGCGTACTGCCCGTTGCCGGATCCGCCGTGGCCGATCGTGCGGACGCCGTCGACGGCGCGCAGGAACCAGCCGGTGCCGAAGCCGTCGCCCAGGGTGCTGCCGCGGAGCTCCACCGTCTCGTCGCGCATCCCGTGGAGGGTGTCGGTGCGCAGCAGGCCATCGCCGTCGCCGAGGTGGAAGCGGGCCCAGGCGAGGAGGTCGGCGGTGGTGGAGGCGATGCCGCCTCCGGGGTTGTCGCCCCGTGCCCCGGCGCAGTGGGACTTCCAGGGACGGGCGGCCCTCAGGGCACCGTCGGCGTCGTGGACGTGGCCGACGACGAAGGGACGAAGCATCACGTCGTCCGCGTCGAAGACGGTGTCGGCGAGTCCGAGCGGTTCCAGGACGAGCTCGGCCATGGCCCGCTCGAAGCTCTGGCCGGTGATCTTCTCCACGATCCGTCCGGCCAGGTTGTAGCCGGCCTGGCTGTAGGAGGCGCGGGCGCCGGGCGGGGCGACCAGCGGCAGCCGGTCCAGCTTGGCCACGAACGCGGCCAGGGAACCGTCCTCGTCCTCCGCGTCGATCAGGTTCCAGTCGAAGCCGGCGGTGTGGTTGAGCAGCTGGAGGACGGTGATCCCGGCGGCGGCCTCCTCGTCGGCGAGGACGAGTTCGGGCACGTACCGCCGGACCGGCGCGGCAAGGTCGACGTCGCCGCGCTCGGCCAGGCGAAGCAGGGCGGTCGCCGTGAAGGTCTTCGACACCGACGCCACGTGGAAGACGGTGCGGTCGTCGACCGGGCGGGGGTGGGCGAGGCTGGTCACGCCGTGGTGGACGAAGGTCTCCTGGCCTCCCGACAGGATCCCGACGGACGCGCCGGGCACGCCGTGCTCCTCGGCGAGGGCCTCGACGATCGCGGTGAACGCGCTTGCGCGGTCCTGCTGGTCCTGCTGGTGCTGCTGCATGACGGGAGTTCCCCCTGGCATCCGACTGCTTGAACTAAGTACAGGAGCACCGTAAACCAGAGCTGCACTATGTTCAAGTACTAAGTTCAAGTACGGTTCGGGCATGGCCAGGAACACCCTCACCCCCGACCAGATCGTCCGTGCCGCGTTCCAACTCCTCGACGAGGAAGGACTCGACGGCCTGAACACGCGCAGCCTGGGCGCTCGCCTCGGAACCGCCGCCACCGCCGTCTACTGGCACATCAAGACCAAGGACGAGCTGGTGCGGCTGGCCGGGGACGCGGTCTGGAGCGAGGTGGAGCTGCCCGACCTCGACACGATGGACTGGCGGCCGGCCGCCGCCGCGATGGCCGGCAGCATGCACGCGATGCTGACCCGGCACCCGTGGCTCGGCCAGGTCTTCGGCAGCCACCTGCTGTACGGCCCCGGCAAGTCGCGCCACGACGACCACAGCCTCGCCCTGTACGAGAAGGCCGGCTTCGCCCCCGAAGACGCCGACCGGGCCGCCGCGACCGTCTTCGTCCACGTCCTCGGCAGCGCCCTCGGTGCCGCCGCGCAGGTCTCACTGACCCGGCGCCTGAGCCGGAGCGGCGACCCGGAGAAGGCCCTGGCCGACACCATGGCGGCGGCGACCGAGGTGGCCATGCACTTCCCCCGCCTGCGTGAACGTCTCGACGGCAGCGCCGCGGCCGAGTACGCCGCGGCCCCCGACCGCACTTTCGAGTTCGGCCTCGGCACGATCCTCGACGGCTTCGAGGCGCGGCTGACGAAGGAGAACTGACCGGCTAGCGGGCCCCGAGCCGGAACCTCAGCCGGCAGATCACGGCGTCGGTGTCGCGGCGGACGGCGTGGGCGACGACCGCGCCCCGCTGCTTCTGCAGCAGCCGCTGCCACAGGTGTTCCGGCTCCGCCTCCGGAATGAGGACGGTGACCCGGGTGCCGGGCTCGGCGGTACGCAGGGTGCGGACGTAGGCGCTGACGGGCCGTCCGAGGGAACGGCGTTCGGAGGGCAGCCGGACGAGGGCGACGCCCGGGTTCCACAGGGCCCAGTCCCGCTCCAGCGCCTCGGTGGCCGCCTGGTCCTCGGCGTCGGGGTGGCAGACGGTGACCGCGCGGACCTCGTCGCCGAGGGAGACGGCGGCGGTCAGGGCCTCGCTGGTGAGCCGGGTGAGGGAGGAGACGGGCACGAGGACGAGGGAGCGCTCGCGGTGCGGCGTCTCGGGGACGCGGCCGACGCCGAGGCGCTCGCCGATCCGGCCGTAGGCGCGGTGGACGGCCTCGAAGGCGAGGACGAGCAGCGGCAGGGCGATCACGATCAGCCAGGCCCCGTCGTGGAACTTGGTGGCCGTGACGACGATCGCGGAGACACCGGTCAGGACGGCGCCGAGGCCGTTGAGGACGGCCTTGCCCGCCCACCTGGGTCCGCGTTCCCGCCGCCAGTGCAGGACCATGCCGGTCTGGGCGATCGTGAAGCCGACGAAGACGCCGATGGCGAAGAGCGGCACCAGGGTGTTCGTGTCGCCGCCGGAGAAGACCAGCAGCGCGGCCGAGACCACGGCGAGCCACACGACGCCGTGCCGGTGCACCTGCCGGTCCGCCTTCAGGCCGAAGACGTGCGGCACGTAGTTGTCGCGGGCCAGTAGCTTCAGCAGGACGGGCAGTCCGCCGAACGAGGTGTTCGCGGACAGCGCCAGCAGCACCATGGTCGCGAACTGCACCACGTAGAAAGCCCCGTTGTGGCCGAGGGAGGCGTCGGCGAGCTGGGCGAGCACAGTGACGCCCTCCACCGGCTGGAGGCCGAAACGGGAGATCAGCACGGACAGGCCGATGAGCATCACGCCGAGGAGTGCGCCCAGCGCGGCCTCGGCGCGCATCGCCCGGCGGGCGGCCGGGGCACGGAAGGACGGCACGGCGTTGGCTATCGCCTCGACACCGGTGAGGGCGGAGCAGCCGGAGGCGAACGCCTTGAGCAGGAGCAGGGCTCCGACCGTGGTGGCGTCGTCGGCGAGGACGGAGGCGTGTCCGTCGGCGGTGGCGGTGGAGACGGGCGCGTCGCGGAAGAGTCCGACGGCGATCATGACGAGGATCGCGCCGACGAAGACGGCCGTGGGGACGAGGAAGGCGCGGGCCGAATCGACGATCCCCCGCAGGTTCACCGCCGTGATCAGCACCAGCACCGCCAGGCAGATGACCAGCCGGTCTCCGTACAGCCCGGGAAAGGCCGAGGTCAGGGCGGCGACACCGGCCGTCACGGCCACGGCCACGTTCAGCACGTAGTCCAGGACCAGCGATCCGGCCGCGACCAGACTGGTGCGCCGGCCCAGGTGCGCCTTGGCGACGGCGTACGACCCGCCGCCGTCCGGGAAAGCGGCGATGACCTGCCGGTACGAGGCGACCAGCACGGCCAGCAGTCCGGCGATGGCCAGTGTGACGGGGAGCGTGAACCCGAGCCCGTACCCGCCGGCCGCGGCCAGGACCAGCACGATGGCCTCGGGCCCGTAGGCCACCGACGCCATCGCGTCCAGCGACAGCGCGGCCAGACCGGTGACGGCGGTCAACTTGTGCCGCGCACCGGTATCAGGGGGCTCCTCGGCACCGGGTACGGCGTCCTTCTCGGTGGTCAGGGTGGTCAGGGTGGTCATGCGGGCGTGCTCCTTCGGATCGGGCTCCGCTCAGCGTCCGTCCCCGCCCTGGGCATGTCTGCCCTTCCTGGCGCGTTCTTGGCGCCGCCCGCCCTTCCCCTGACAGCTCCTTGACACCGACCTCCACGGCGCGGGGCGTCAGGGTCGCGTGAAGACTTCACGGGCAACGGCCCACCTGCCCGACCGAGCCCTACAGTTCGGCCATGAGCCGACCCGCCGGACGCCTGCCTTCCGACCACCGCGTGCGGCGCCGCTCGATCGCGCTCGCCGGCGGCGCCTGCCTCACGAGCGCCTTCGGGCTGGCCCTCGGCAGCATGTGGCTCCTCGGCGCCGGCGCGTGGCTACTCATGGCGGCAGTCCTCCTGGAGCTGGTCTACCGCCCCTGACCCCCGGTGCGGATCGTGGCCCGGGCCGAGCCCCACAAGGGCCTCGCCGAACTGTTGAAGGCGTACCCGGCCGGGCTGGACAGGCCGGTGCAGATCGTGCCTGCCGAGGCCGGATCCGAGTACTGGCCGGCCATGCGGATCGACGGGGTCACCGAGTGCCGAGCGCCGGCCGCCGGCCTGCCCGGCGTGGAGATCCTTCCGGCCATGCCCTGGCAGGAGGTCCCGAGCTTCCTCGCGGCTGCGGCCGTGACGGTCGTCTCCTCGGAGGGACGGCCGGGCGGATGACCGGCAACCACACCCTGTCCGCCACCTCCGTGGCCACTGAACTCCCGTGCAGGCACGCCTTCTTCGATGTCGGCGTTTCGGCCACTTCCGGCATCGAGGCGGACCCCTGTGCCGTACGGGTCGATGCACAGCACACGAACGCACTTTCGCCTATTTCCGGGGTTCGAATGCCGTCCGATTCACCTGTGCTCGCAGCACGTCCCGGCGTCGTTGAACCACCTGACACCCCCACTCGACTTTCGGAGACCGCGATGTCCCCTCTTCCCGTCTTTCATGCTCAGGGCGATCGGCCCAAGCCCGGCGCCTCCTCGGCGGGGTCCGCGCGCCTGGCTGACACGTCCCTCCGCACAGCACGAGCGGATACGAGGTGGGGGGCATGACGAGTACCACGGAGACCGAGTGGCCAGTCGAAGAGGACGCGTCAGAGTCGGAGCAGCTGCTGTTCGGGGGGAAGCTCACCTACGATCAGGGCTTCGCCGCACACTCCGGCGCCTGGGCGGCTCTCGGACTGTGGGAGATGGGCCGCTCGCTGCCGCGGCAGGTCCTCCTCGCCATCCGTCTCGCGCGGGGAGCCGACCACCGGGCGTTCGTCACCGTCGCGCTCAGCGAGATCACCCGCGGCATCGCGCAGGCCATCTCCCTGATCGCGGTCAACGCGCTGCTCGTGGAGCTCCTCGCGTCCGGAGGTATCTCCGGCAGACTTCAAGCCGCGCTGCCGGCCATCGCCGTCGTCGCGGTCCTGTCCGTGATCGGCTCGGTCTGCACGTCCGCCTCGGCCGCGGCCACCGGGATCCTGGAACCGAAGGCGCAGCGAGTGGCGACCGAGCGGTACCTCGGACTGGTGGCGAAGGTCGAGCTCGAGGCGATCGAGGACGACGCCTTCCACCGGCTGATGGACACCGCGCAGTGGGGCGCGGACGCCGCCCGACGCATGGTCGGCTACTGCACCGCCGTGGTGACCTCCCTGATCTCGCTGATCGCCGCGGCGGGCGTGCTGACCGTGCTCCACCCCCTACTGCTTCCGCTTCTGGTGCTCATGGCCCTGCCGAACGCGTGGGGCTCGCTCACCATGACCCGGCACCAGTACACGAGCTGGCACCGGTTCGTGCAGCACGTCCGGGCCGCAAAGCTGCTCAACCAGCTGCTGATCGACCAGAGGGCCGCTGCCGAGGTCCGCGTCCACGGCGTCGCTCCCCTCCTGCTCGACCACTTCCGGCTGATGGCGGAGACCAGCGAGGTCGAGCAGACCCGGCTGGCCTGGACGGGCGCGCGCGTCCATCTGATCGCGGACTCCGCCCGCGGACTGGCGACCCTCACCACCTACGGCGTGCTCGGGTTTCTGCTGTGGTCGGGGCGGATGGACCTCGCGATCGCCGCAACGGCGGTGCTCGCGATCCGTACCAGCTCCGCCAGCATCACCGACCTGGTCGTGCGCATCACCGACGTTCAGGGCGAGGCCCTGTTCATCGCCGACCTCGAGCGCCTCTGCGAGGAGGCCATCGAACGTGCGGTGCCCGATGGCGGGCAGGACCTGCCCGAGGTGGCGGACGAGATCCGGTTCGAGAAGGTCACCTACACCTATCCCGACAAGGACACGCCGTCCCTGCAGGACGTCGACCTGGTCATCCCACGTGGCAGGACCGTCGCGCTGGTGGGGAAGAACGGATCGGGCAAGTCGACCCTGGTCAGCCTGCTCAGCGGAGTGAGGCTGCCGACCTCCGGGGAAGTCCTGTGGGGCGGTGTCAGCACCACCGTGGCCGACCGGGCGCAGATCTTCAGCCGGGTGGCGATCGTCGCCCAGGATTTCTTCCGCTGGCCCTTCACCGCTCGCGTCAACGTCGGCATCGGCCGCAGCGACGTGCAGTGGGACGACGAAGCCATCCAGGACGCGTCCGCGTACGCAGGCGCCGACGATGTGATCGCTGGGCTGCCACGCGGTCTGGACACGCTGCTCGGCCGGGGCTACAAGGGCGGGCAGGAGATTTCCGGCGGTCAGTGGCAGAAGCTGGGCCTCGCGCGTGCGAGGTTCCGTCACGGCGAGGTACTGATCGTCGACGAGCCCACCAGCGCCCTCGACGCGGCCGCTGAGCAGCGTGTCTTCGATCAGATCCACCGGCTCGCCGACAAGGGCCAGACCACCGTCCTGATCACCCATCGCCTCGCCAGCGCCCGCCACGCGGATGTCATCTACGTCCTCGACGAAGGCCGCGTGGTCGAGAGCGGAACCTTCGCCGAGCTCATGGACCCCGGCACCGGGACCGGCGCGTTCCGCGACGCCTACGAACTCCAGGCACGCCAGTTCGAGCCCGCCCCCGTGCCGGCCCAAGCCGGCCGCGCCGACGAGCCGGAGGCACGCCGATGACGCCCACGCTCCGCGCGCGGGAGCGGATCGAACTGGTCACGCTGCTCCTGGCCGGCGAGTCCGGCATCACCCCGACCGCTGTCGAAGCCGGCCCCACCGGGACGACGGTCACCCACAAGTTCCTCGCCACCGGGCAAGGCGACAGACAGTGGTTCGTCAAGACCTACGCACCGGGCACGAACGCGTGGACAGCCGAAACGGCCATCAGGCTCAGCGAGTACGCCCGCCTGTGCCGCGTGCCGGTCCCGGCCGCCTTGCCCACGGTCGATGCGAACCGGTTCGTCGCCACAGGCCGCGGGCTGCTGCCGTCGGTGACCCGGTTCGTGCCCGACGCGGTGACGGCGGACAGACCTCCAGCCACGGAGTTCGGCCGTTGGGCCCATGCCGCGGCCCGCTCGAAGCCGAGGAGATCCTGCGTGCGCACACGTTCTGACGCTCGCCCCGCGAGCCGCCGACCCCCGAACACCCCGGCATGCCCGCATCGTCCGCTGTTTCCGTTCCGTCGTCCCGATCCGGTGAGGTGCCGACATGCCGCCATCCGCTGACCACATCCGCGACCTGGTCGCCGAGTACCTCGACCGGCACCCCGTAGAGCGGAGCCTTCTGAGCGGACTTCCTTCCGCTCTCGACGCCTGCGGCGCCCCGACCAGCCGGACCACGCTGCCCGGGCACATCACGTGCAGCGCCGTCGTCATCGACTCCACTGGGCGCGTACTGCACATCTCCCACCGGGCCAGCGGGTTGCTGCTCGCCCCGGGCGGTCACGTCGAGGACGGTGACGACACGCTGCTCGGCGCCGCGCTGCGGGAGGTCCAGGAGGAGACGGGCATCCCGGCGTCCCTTCTCGTGCTCACGCCTGAGTTCGGGCACGTGCCGATCGACATCGACGTCCACGACATCGAGGGGCGTCCTTCCAAGGGCGAACCCGCGCACCGGCACTTCGACTTCCGGTTCGTCATGCGCCTGACGCCGGGCGCACCGGCGCTCGCCCTTCAGGAAGAGGAGGTGGCAGGGGCCGTGTGGCTGGCGCAGGACGAGGTCCGATCGCCGACTCTGCGCGCGAAACTGTGCGCCGCCGGGCTGGACGGCACGATCACGCCGGTGAACGCGTCGGCGGTCATCCACGACGGCCAGGGCCGGTATCTCTTGCATCTTCGGGACGCGAACAAGCCAGAGATCTGGGCGCCGGGATGCTGGGACCTGCTCGGCGGCGGCCGCGAACCGCACGACGCCACGCTGCGGGACACGGTCACCCGTGAGCTCCGCGAGGAGGCCGGTCTCGTCCTGGCGGACCTGGAGCCGTACCGGGTCGACTCCGTCATCGGCGCCGACGGCACGCGTGTTCCGGTCGAGCTGTTCACCGGAGAGTGGCACGGGGACCCGTCGGAGCTGGCGCTGACCGAAGGTGTCATGCTCGCGTGGTTCCCTCCCGAGCAGCTGACCCACCTGACCATGCTGCCCTCCACCCGGGCCCTGCTCGAGACCCACGCGGCCGATCGTCCGGCCCCCGCCCCCGCCGCCGACCGGTCGGCGAAGACCGCGACCGCCGTCGTGGGCACGCCGGCGGGAACCGAGCTCCACATCATCGGTGTCCACCTCTACCTCGAGCATGACGGCAAGGTCCTGCTGGGCCTGCGTCACCCGGACTCGGCGTACGCGGGGGACACGTGGCACGCACTCGCGGGCCATTGCGCGTACGAGGCAGCGACCGACTGCCTGGTACGCGAGGCTCGCGAGGAGGCCGGGCTGGTCCTCGACCCGGCCGATCTCGACCTCGTCCACACCGTGCACATGATCGACAAGCCGGGAGACCCTCCGCGCATCGGCCTGTTCTTCCGCGCCCGGTACGGGGAGAGCGAGCCGGAGGTCCGCGAGCCGGACAAGTGCGTGGCCTGGGAGTGGTTCGGGGTCGAGGACCTGCCCGAGCGGGTCGTTCCGTACACACGGGCGGCGATCGAAGGCATCCGGGCCGGCCGGACCTACACCGAACTCGGGTGGCGGCGATGAGCGACTTCGCCACGGTCGGCGCCGCATCTGACGCGCATTCGAACAGCGGGCGGGGCCGACTCCGGCACGACCTGGTCTTCCACCGGCTGCCGGCCGAGCTGCCGGACCGGCCGGTCCGGGTCCTGGACGCCGGCTGCGGAACCGGCGACATGGCGCTCCGCCTGGCTGCTGCCGGGCACCCGGTGACCGCGGCGGACGCGTCCGACGGCATGATCGCCGCCGCGGCAAGCCGGCTGTCCGCCCGCCCCGAACTCGCCACGCGCGTCCGTTTCCTCAACGCCGCCGTCGAGGTGCCGGATGGCGGCGGCGAGAGGTTCGACCTGGTGTGCCGCCACGGGGTGCTGACGTACCTGGACGAACCGGCGACCGCGGTCGCCCGGCTGGCGGGGATGGTCTCGCCCGGGCGTAGACGCGGCGTGCTGAGCGTCCTGACGAAGAACCGCGGGGCCATTGGAATCCGTGAGGCGCTGCGCGGCGAGCACACCCTGGCGCTCGACCCGATCGAGAGCGGCTCCGACGCGAGCGTCGGCCACCTCGGCGTCCGCCCCCGCGGAGACACTGCCGAGGAGCTCGACCGCCTCGCCACCGAGCACGATCCGACTCCTCTGCCGTGGCAGGGAGTGCGCATCCCCAACGACCACCGCGCCAAGGAGTGGGCACCGGGGCCCGACGAGTGCGCGTCGGCCCTGGCGACGGAGTGGGCCGCCTCGACACGCGACCCGTACCGGCAGGTCGCGCGCCTCGTGCACACCCTGGCCCCCCGCGCCTCGGACAGGAGCTGCCCGTGACGGCCCCGAGCGTCGTACCGGCCGCCGGGGCGCCTACCACTATGGCGTCGCTTCGGGGCAACGGCTCCTTCCGCGCCTACTGGCTGGGCGAGGGAAGCGCCCTTGCCGGCAGCAGCGTTCACGCCGTGGCGCTGCCCGTCGTGGCCGTACTGGAGCTCGAAGCCACGCCGGGGCAGGTGTCCTTGCTGACCGCCGCGGCGACGGCGCCCGCGTTCCTGCTCGCGCTGCCCGCCGGCGTGGCCGGAGACCGGTGGTCGAAGCGCCGGATCATGATCGCCACCGATCTCGCCTCCTCCGCCGCGGTGGCCGTGATCCCCGCCACGTGGGCGGCCGGGGCCATGAGCATGCCCGTCCTCTACGCCGTGGCACTGCTGTTGGGGTCGCTCACGGTCCTGCACCAGGCCGCGTCGATCGCGATCGTTCCCGAACTGGTCGAGCCGAGGCTGCTCCACCCCGCCAACACGCGGATCGCCTCGGTCTTCTCGGTCTCGGATGCTGTCGGCACCTACGGAGGGACTCTCGTGGTCGCCGTGGCGGGCGCCGTCCGCGCGCTGTGGCTGGACGCCGCCTCCTACCTGGTGAGCGCCTGGTGCGCTTCCCGTATCCGCCCCTCCGCCCCTGCCCCCCTCAGGCGGGGTGGGATGGCCGGGGCCATCTGCGAGGGCGTCGGGTTCGTCATGCGCAACCCGCTCCAGCGGCCACTGGTCCTGTCCTTGGCCACGCACGCCTACGCCGACACCGTCGTGGTCACGTACGTCGCCTACACCCTGCTCACCCGCCTCGACGCCGGCAGTACCGGGTTGGGCCTCGTCATGGGCGTCACCGGCGCCGGCGGCCTGGTCGGCGCGCTCGCCGCAACGCGCCTCGTCGCCCGGTTCGGGCCCGCCCGCGTGTTGCTCGCGGGGTTCCTGGCGTACGCCGTGTGCGGGGTGCCGCTTCTCATCGCCCACCCGGGCCCGGTCTGGCTCGGGGTGATCGCGCTCGCCGGAGCCGCACGCACGGCGGCCGCGGCGGCGGCCGGCACGACCCAGCGGTCGATCCGGCAACTGACCTGCCCGGACCGGCTGCAGTCCCGCGCGCAGCAGACCTCGGTGTGGCTGGTGGCGGGCGCACGGCCCTTCGGAGCGATGACCGCCGGCGGGATCGCGGCCGCCTTCGGGGTCCGTGCCGCGTTGCTGGCCGGAACCGCCGCCTACCTTGTCCCGGCCTCGCTGCTGTGGGCCTCGCCCATCCGCCACCTCACCACGATGCCGACCCCACGGAAGGGCCGCCCCGATGCCTCCTGACACCCACACTCCGACCGTCGGTCGGCGCGCCGCGATGGCCCGCCGCCTCGAGACCGACAGCGGTCTGACCGGCCCCCATCTGCGGGAGGCATACCCGTCCGTGCGCCGGGAGGTTCTCCTCCATCTCATGCGACCTGGCCTTTGGGTGAGGAGCCGGTGGCGATGACCGCGGCGGCGCCCGCCAGGGCCGCCAGTATCAGGAACAGGGCCGGGTAGCCGCCGACGGTCGGCGCGAGGGCCGCCGCTGCGAAGGGGGCCAGGGCGGAGGCGGTCGTCGCCGGGGCACCGAGGAGGCTGGAGAGGCGGCCGTAATGGCGGGTGCCCCAGCGGTCGGTGACGGCGGTGGCCTGGAGGAGGGTGAGGTTGCCCCGGACCATGCCGGCGACGACCGAGACCGCGATCAGCAGGCCGTACGGGCCGGGGGTGACGGCCAGGGCGGCGGTGGTCAGGCTGCCGAGGGCGATGAGGGCGACCGTGCGCGTGGTCGTGCCGGTGTGGCGGGCCAGTGAGGCGTAGAGGGTGCGGCCGAGGGTCTGGCCGGCGCCGCCGAGGCCGAGGACCCAGGCGGCCTGGGCGGTGGTGTAGCCGCGTTCCACGAGGAGGGGGACGAGGGTGACGACCACCGCGTACATCGCGAACGCGGAGAGGGTGAGGGCGAGTCCGAGGAGGAGGAAGGGACGGCTGCGGATCACCGCGCGGGGGGTGTGGCCGGTGGCGGTCGGCGCGGGTGGGGCCGGCGGCCAGGGGGCGCGGAGGGCGAGGGCGTGGGCCGGGATCGTGAGGGCCGCCAGGATCACGGCGAGGACGAGGTAGGTCGTCCGCCAGGTGTAGTGGTTCGCGAGGACGGCCGTGAGCGGGGCGAAGACGGTGGAGGCCAGGCCGCCGGCGAGGGTGACGATCGTGAGGGCGCGGACGTGGTCGGGGGCGTACCAGCGGGTGAGGGCGGCGAACGCGGGCTGGTAGAAGGTGGCGGACATGGCGAGTCCGGCCAGGATCCATCCGCCGAAGAACACCGTCGGGTTCGGGGCGAGTGCGACGACGGTCAGGCTCAGGGCGCCGGTCACCGAGCCCGCCGTCATGATCGCGCGGGGGCCGTGCCGGTCGATGATCCGGCCGACCCGGATGCCGGCGATACCGGAGACGACCAGGGCGAGGGAGAAGGCCGCCATGGTCGTCGAGGCGGGCCAGCCGGTCGCCGCCGTGATCTGCGGGTTCAGGACCGGGAAGGCGTAGTAGACGATCCCCCAGCTGGTGATCTGGGTGACGCAGAGAGCGGGCAGGACGGCTCGGGGCCGGGTCCGGTCCGCAGGGCCGGTCCCGGCCTCGCGTGCGCCGGCTGCGGCACCCGCGTCGGTGTCGGTGTCGGTGTCGGTCACGAGCCGCAGCAGCCGCCCGCCGGGCCCGACTCCACGACGGTGAGGGGCTGGAGGACCGGAGCGGCGGTCAGCGCGACGACCGGCTGGGGGGTGGGCGCGCAGCAGCCGCCGGCATCGCTGGAAGCGGCTTCGGGGGCGTCGTACAGGCCGGAGCCGCCGCAGACGCCGGTCTCGGGGAGGGTGAGTTCGACGCGGTCGGCCGAGTCGAGGTCGCCGGCGAGAGCGGCGGCGACGGAGCGGACCTGCTCGTAGCCGGTGAGGGCGAGGAAGGTCGGGGCGCGACCGTAGGACTTCATGCCGACGAGGTACACGCCCTGTTCGGGGTGGGCCAGTTCGCGGTGGCCGTGGGGGGAGACGGTGCCGCAGGAATGCTGGTTGGGGTCGATGAGCGGGGCGAGGGCGGTCGGGGCCTGGAGGCGGTCATCCAGGCCGAGGCGGAGTTCGCCGAGGAAGGAATGGTCGGGGCGCAGGCCGGTGAGGACGATCACCTCGTCGACCGGGTCGAGGCGGCGGCCATCCTCGGCGACCAGGACCAGGCGGCCGTCGCCGTCCCGCTCGATCGCCTGCGTACGGAAGCCGGTGACGGCGACCGCGTGGCTGTCGTCCACGGCGGCCTTGGCCGCGAGGCCCAGGGCGCCACGGGCGGGGAGCTGGTCGGCGCTGCCGCCGCCGAAGGTGGAGCCGGTCATGCCCCGGCGGAGGATCCAGAGTGCCTTCGTCCCCTCCTCCTCGCGGGCGAGGGCGGCGAGGGCAGCGAGCGCGGTGAAGGCGGAGGCGCCGGAACCGATGACGGCGGTGCGCTTGCCCGCGTACCGGGCGCGGACGGCGGGGTCGTCGAGGTCGGGAACGCGGTACGAGATCCGGTCGGCGGCGGCGCGCTCGCCGAGCGCCGGGAGGCCGTCGGCGCCTGCCGGGCTCGGGACCGCCCAGGTGCCGGAGGCGTCGACGACGGCGCGGGCGGCGACTATCGATAGACGTCGACATAGACGTTCATCGAATTTGTGAGCGTTCCCGTGCGCCTGTACGGCCGTACGGCCGTCCGTTCCGGCGCATGCGGGCCCGAGGCAGACGACGCGGGCGGTCACGGAACCCCGAGGCGGCCTCGACCACACGACCCGGCACCCGGCACCCTCCGCCCAGCCCGAACCTCGCGTCGACGACGAGCCCCGGCGCCTGTTTTGATGTGTGTCAACATAGGCGTATGTCGAACACGAAGGCGCTCCCGCTGCTCCAGCCCGCCGTCGAGCCGTGCTGCCCGCCGCTCACGGAGCGCCCGCTGACGGCCGAGGAGGCGGAGCGGACCGCGGCCATGTTCAAGGCTCTCGGCGACCCGGTGCGTCTGCGACTCTTCTCCGCCGTCGCCTCCCATGAGGGCGGAGAAGCGTGCGTCTGCGACATCTCGGACGTGGGCGTCTCCCAGCCCACCGTCTCCCACCACCTGAAGAAGCTGAAGGAAGCCGGGCTACTCACTTCCGAGCGGCGTGGCACCTGGGTGTACTACCGGGTAGAGCCGGGGGTCCTCGCGGCGATGGGAGCGCTGCTGAGCCCGGCGGCAGCCTCGGCCCGAGCCGGCGGAGGCGGCTCTCTTCAGCGCCTCGCGCTCGGGGGGGGTTCGGGCAGGCCGCCCTCATGACGGTCGGGGTCACGGATGGCCGCGAAGCACCCCAAATACGGAATCAGCAGTTCAGCGCACCCACGAAGGCGGTGGCGCACCAGGAGGCGCCCCGACCGGACAGCTCATCCTTCTCGGGGGGGCCGAGCTTGCGGTAGCCGGTGACGATGACGGGTGCCGGTGGCGATGACAGTGCCAGAGGTGGGGCGGCGAGGGGGCTCGACATCATCGGCGAGGTCGACGGGGACGATGGCGTCGTCGATCATCTCGGCGCCGAACTTCACGGCCTGCGCTCGCGTGTTGCCCAGGGGGCCGGGCCGTCGATGCCCTGGGGAAAGCCGGGGAGTTCTCGCCCTCGGTGGTCGTGGTGAGCTCAGCTCTCCTGCTTCTCGGCGCGCGTGGAGTCGATCTCCGCGACGAGGCCCTCGATGAGTCCCTTGATCTCGTCCCGGATGGGACGGACGGCCTCGACCCCCTGGCCGGCCGGGTCCTCCAGGACCCAGTCGAGGTAGGTCTTGCCGGGGAAGTAGGGGCAGGC
Source organism: Streptomyces sp. NPDC085460 (assembly GCF_044541975.1). Lineage (NCBI taxonomy): Bacteria > Bacillati > Actinomycetota > Actinomycetes > Kitasatosporales > Streptomycetaceae > Streptomyces > Streptomyces sp. NPDC085460. The sequence goes on along the minus strand of NZ_JBITTO010000018.1, from coordinate 10,282 downwards.
GTCGCCGCAGCCCATGGTGATGACGTAGTCGGACGCCTGGACGGCCTCGGGGGTGAGCACCTTGGGCCGCTGGTCGGAGATGTCGATGCCGAGCTCGGCCATGGCGGCGACGGCGGCCGGGTTGACCCGGCCACCCGGGAGGGACCCGGCGGAACGCACCTCGACCCGGTCGCCCGCGAGGTGGCGGAGGAAGCCGGCTGCCATCTGGGAACGCCCCGCGTTGTGGACGCAGACGAACAGGACGGACGCGAGCGGGGTCTCGGACATCGGTTCTTCCTTCGTGCTTCACGACGGACGGACAGGCGCGCAGGCGCGCAGACGGGCAGACGGGCAGACGGGCAGACGGGCAGACGGGCAGACGGGCAGACGGGCAGACGGGCAGACAGACATCAGCCCGGACTGGCATCAGCCTCCACTGATGTGAAAGTATCACTCCATGCTGACGTCAGTCGACACTGAGCTGTTGAAGGTCCTCGCCGACCCGCTGCGGCTCCAGATCGTGACCCTGCTGGCCCGCGAGACCCTGTGCACCACGCACCTGGTGGAGGAGACGGGAGCCCGGCAGACCAACCTCTCCAACCACCTCAAGGTCCTGCGGGAGGCCGGGGTCGTGGAGACCGAGCCGTGCGGCCGGTTCACGTACTACCGGCTGAAGCCCGAGGTCCTCGAATCGCTCGCCGGGCAGTTCGCCGGCCTCGCCGCCACTGCCCGCGCCAACGCCGATACCAAGAGGTCCTGTTGAGCCCCACCGCCCCCACGATCACGAGCCCCGAGAAGTCGGTGGTCGCGAAGCTGTCGACGCTCGACCGCTTCCTCGCCGTCTGGATCCTCCTGGCCATGGGTCTCGGCCTCGGCCTCGGGCGCCTGATCCCCGGCCTGAACGACGCGCTCGCGCAGGTCGAGATCGGGGGAATCTCGCTCCCCATCGCCGTCGGCCTGCTGATCATGATGTACCCGGTCCTCGCGAAGGTCCGCTACGACCGTCTCGACGCCGTCACCGGCGACAAGAAGCTCATGGTGTCGTCGCTGGTCATCAACTGGGTCCTCGGCCCGGCGGTCATGTTCGCCCTCGCCTGGACCTTCCTGCCGGACCTGCCCGAGTACCGCACCGGCCTGATCATCGTCGGCCTGGCCCGCTGCATCGCCATGGTGATCATCTGGAACGACCTGGCCTGCGGCGACCGCGAGGCGGCAGCCGTCCTGGTCGCCCTCAACTCGGTCTTCCAGGTCATCGCCTTCGGCCTGCTCGGCTGGTTCTACCTCGACATCCTCCCCGGCCGGCTCGGCCTGGGCGAGGGCGAGACGCTGGACATCTCCATGGGGAAGATCGCGCTGAACGTGGTCATCTTCCTCGGCGTCCCGCTCCTTGCCGGCTTCCTCACCCGCCGCGTCGGCGAGAAGCGGTCGGGCCGGGAATCGTACGAGGCGAAGTTCCTGCCGAGGATCGGCCCCTGGGCCCTCTACGGCCTGCTCTTCACCATCGTGATCCTCTTCGCCCTCCAGGGGAAGACGATCACCTCGCAGCCACTCGACGTCGCCCGCATCGCGCTCCCTCTGCTCGTCTACTTCGCGATCATGTGGTTCGGTACCTTCGCGCTGGGCAAGGCCATCGGCCTGCACTACGACCGCACGGCGACCCTCGCCTTCACGGCGGCCGGCAACAACTTCGAGCTCGCCATCGCCGTCGCGATCGCCACCTTCGGCGTCACCAGCGGCCAGGCGCTCTCCGGCGTCGTCGGCCCGCTGATCGAGGTGCCCGTCCTCGTCGCCCTGGTCTACGTGTCGCTGGCCTGGCGCAGGAAGTTCGCCCCCGCCCAGCAGTAGGCGCAGTCCCCAGCGTCACCCCCAGGTGCCCCGCCCCGCCGTGCGGGCCGGGGCGCCGTCGTCGAGAAGGGCTCCCGGCATGACCCAGCACCAGACCGCCGCCATCGACACTGCCATCGACTCCGAGACTGACACCGACACCGACACCGGCATCGGCATCGGCATCGGCATCGGCATCGGCATCGGCATCGACACCGACGTCGTCGTCATCGGTGGCGGTCAGGCGGGACTCGCCGCCGGCTACCACCTGCGCCGGGCGGGCCTGGACTTCGTGATCCTGGACGCCGGTACGGCCCCCGGCGGCGCCTGGCGGCACACCTGGGACTCCCTCCGTCTCTTCTCCCCCGCCGCGTACTCGTCCCTCCCCGGCCGCCTGATGCCCCCGCAGCCGGGCGAGACCTACCCCGGCGCCGCCCACGTCGTCGCGTACCTCACCGACTACGAGCAGCGCTACGACCTCCCGGTCCACCGCCCCGTCCGGGTCTCGGGCGTTCACCGCGACGGCGGACGCCTCCGCGTCGAGACCGACACCGGCACCTGGCGGGCCCGCGCGGTCATCAGCGCGACGGGCACCTGGTCCCGCCCCTTCCTCCCGGCCGTCCCCGGCCGCGCCGAATTCCGGGGCGCCCAGCTCCACACCGTGGACTACCAGCGCCCGACCGACTTCGCCGGCCGACGCGTGATCGTGGTCGGCGGCGGCAACTCCGCCGCCCAGATCGCCGCCGACCTCGCGTACGGCTCCGAACTGACCTGGGTCACCCTCCGCGACCCCCGCTACCTCTCCGACGACATCGACGGCCGCGCCCTCTTCGACCACGCCACGGCCCGCCGCAAGGCCCTCGACGAAGGGCGGACCGACACCGGTGGCGTCGCCTCCCTCGGCGACATCGTCGCCGTCCCTCCGGTCCGCGCGGCCCGCGACGCCGGACTCCTCAAGCCCCAGCCCATGTTCGCCCGGCTCACCGCGACCGGAGTGGAATGGCCCGACGGCACGACGGCGGACGCCGACGCGATCGTCTGGTGCACCGGCTTCCGCCCCGCCCTCGCCCACCTCGCCCCGCTCGGCCTGCGCGGCCCCCGAGGCCGCGTCCCCACCGCCGGCACCCAATCCCTCGCCGAGCCGCGCCTCCACCTCCTCGGCTACGGCGACTGGACCGGCCCCGCCTCCGCCACCCTCATCGGCGTCGGCCGCCCCGCCCGCGACGCGTCCCGCGCCATCGCCGGGCTCCTGGGCTAGCCGACGCCCCGGCTCCGGCGCTCCAGCACCGTGTCCCGCCAGCGGCCGTGGTGGCGGCGGACGCGCTCGCGCCGGCCGATGACGCGGAAGCCGGCACGCTCGTGGAGGGCGAGGCTCGCCGCGTTCTCCGGGAAGATCCCGGACTGGAGCGTCCAGATCCCGGCCGCCTCGGTGGAGGCGATCAGGGTCCGCAGGAGCGCGCCGCCGAACCCACGCCCGCGGGAGATGGCGCTCCCCCGCGCGGCTGAAGCGCCGACCGGCAGTCGGCGCCTCTGTGCGAGCCTCGTTCGGCCGGGCTTCGTGGGCCGCCGATGAGTTTCCCCGCCGAGACCCGTCTGCCTTGGTGTACACCGAGGAGGTGGGGCACGTGATGCGCGCGATCATCCCGTGCGCGTCCCGGGCCGCCACCGCCTCGTCCTCACCGAGCGCTCCCGAACAGGCGGTATCCATCATGGACAAGCAGTTCACCGCGACCCTGCGGAAGAGCCCGAACAAGGGCGGCTGGACCTACGTCGTCTGGCCCGAGTCGGTCGAGTTCTTCGGCACCCGGGGCCTGGTCAAGGTCCGGGGCACGATCGACGGCCATCCGTTCCGGAGTTCCTTCATGGCCCTGGGCGACGGCACGCACAAACTGCCCGTGAAGGCGGAGGTACGCAAGGCCATCGGCAAGGGGGAAGGGGACACGGTGACGGTCCGCCTGGAGGAGCGGGTGGACGACTGACGACGGCGTCCCCCACTCCACACCAAGGCCGACCAGGCCGCCAACCCTCTGGATACGCAGCCTCCCCACCGGGTCCGCGGCGGACGGCTCACAGACGCCGCGGACCTCTTCGCGGACGCCTCACGAGATCGCGCGGAGGTGACTCCCCACCCGCAGGAACGCCTGGACGAGCGGGGCGACGGGCACGTCCGGGGAGATGACCTGGGAGCCGAAGTGGACGGCGACCAGGTCGAGGCCGGGTGAGACGAAGAGCCGCTGGCCGTGGATGCCGCTGGCCAGGTAGGAGCCGTACGGGTCGTTCGGGATCCACCACAGGTCGTGGTAGGAGAGCGTGGCCGGCGAGTCGGGCGGTGCGGCGGGAAACCGTACGCGCCGGGGATAGCCGTCGGGCACGCCGCTGGTGATCGTCGTCGCGACTTCCTCGGGTACGACCTGCCGGTCGCCGACCGCTCCGCCGCGGCGGAGCATCTCGCCGAGCCGGGCGACGTCGCGTGCCGTGGCGCTGAAGCCGCCGCACGCCGCCTCCACGCCGTCGCCGTCGAGGATGTAGTAGGCGTCCTCCTCGGCACCGATCTTCGACCAGATCATCTCGCTGAGCAGCGCGGATGTGGTGAGACCGGTGACCCGGCGCAGGACCTCGGCCAGCGTCTCGACGTTGCCGTTCTCGTAGCGGAACTCGGCGCCGGGGGCACCAGTGGCGCGGGCGGTCAGCAGGTGCTCGCGGATGGTGGTGGGGCCGCTGTAGCCGAACGGGCGCAGCTGGGGGGCGATGACGGAGTAGTACCGCTGCGCCTCGATCGCCTTGTCGAAGGGCCGTCCGGCGTAGCTGACCTGGGTGCCCATGTGGAGCAGGTCTTCGACGGCGGCATCTCCGAAGGCTGTGCCGGCGAGTTCGGGAACGTAGGCGGACGCCTTCGCCGATCGGTCCAGAAGACCCTGGTGCGCCAGCGTCGCCGCCATCAGGCCGACGTAGGACTTGGCTGCCGAGGCGTTGAAGTGCGGGGTGTGCGCCTCGGTGCCGTGCCGGTACGTCTCGTAGACGACGGCACCGCGGTGCATCACGAGCAAGGCGTCCGTCTGAGCCGTCGTGAACAGGTCCTCCAGCTTGAACGTCGTACCGCCGAGCGCGATGTCGAGCGCGTCGAGGTCGGCCGGCCGGCCGGGCAGAGCCCGGGCGGGAGCAGGGCCCCGCCACACCCGGCGGCTTGGGGAGAGTTCACGCCCGGCGGACGTGAAGCGGCGAATCCAGGCGGGGTCCGTGTAGCCGCGGCTCCACAGGAGGTCCCCGAGTCGGTCCGTGGCGTTCATCGACAACTCCCTTCACTCCAAGGTCTTGAACAACTGCGCCGTTAACGTACAACCTGTTGGACATCGGATGACAGACATCGTCAGCGAAAACCGTGTCCCGCCGTTGCGTGCCGACAGCGCGATCCCCCGGGGCCGGTGCCCGCGCCGACGTCTCTGCGCCGTCTCCGCGCCCCTTCCAGAGCAGCAGGAGTGCCCATGCTCGAACCCTCCTCGCCCGCGCCGCCCCGTGCAGCCGGGGCGGCGGCGCCGGCCGGCCCGGCGTTCGACCGCCGTAGGGCCTGGCTGTTCACCGCGATGATCGTGGCGTTCATGCTGATCAACTACGCGGACAAGTCCGTTCTCGGGCTCGCGGCCGTGCCGATCATGGATGAGCTGGACATGAGCAACAGCACGTACGGGATGGTCTCCAGTTCGTTCTCGCTGCTGTTCAGCCTGTCGGGGCTGATCGTCGGCTTCGTCTCCGCGCGTGTGACCAGTCGCGTCCTGCTGTTCACGATGGTCACCCTGTGGGCGGTCGCCCAGCTGCCGGTGCTGGTCGTGGCGTCGGTGCCCGCGCTGGTGGCGGGCAGGCTGCTGCTCGGGGCGAGGGACCCGCGACCTCGATGTCGATGCACGCGCTGTACAAGTGGTTCCCGGCCGACCGTCGCGGCCTGCCGTCGGCCCTCCAGATCAGCGGTGCCGCGCTGGGCATGCTGATCGCGGCGCCGGTCGTGACCTGGCTCGTCACCGATTTCGGCTGGCGTTCCGCCTTCGTGGTGCTCGCGGTGACGAGCCTGGTGTGGAGCCTCGTCTGGTGGAGGGTGGGCCACGACGGCCCGTACCGCCAGGACGACACCTCAGGCACCCGTGCCCCCGCGACCGCCGGCCCCACCGCGCCAGGGGTGCGGCTGCCGTACCGGCGGCTGTTGCTGAACGGCACGGTCCTCGGCAGCATCGCCGCGGCGTTCGGCGCCTCCTGGGCCCTGGCGCTGAGCCATGCCTGGCTGCCCGTCTACCTGCGCACGCAGCTGGGCATGACGCCGGGCGGCGCGGCCACACTGATCAGCGTGATCTCGGGGTTCAGCCTGATCCTGCTGCTGTCGGTGCCCCCGCTGGTGGACCGGCTCCGCCGCCGCGGGCGCTCCGCGCGGTGGTCGAGCGGCGCCCCGCAGGGGATCTCCGTGACGGTGGCGGCCCTGGCCATGGCCGCCTTCCCGTTCGTCGACGGGCGCGGGGCCCATCTCGTCCTGCTCGCGGTGGCGTTCGGTGGTCACGCCATCGTCTTCCCCCTGCACTACATGACCGCCTCATCCGTGGTCCCGCCGATCCAGCGAGGGGCCGTGTTCGGCATCGTCGCCGCGACCGGCACCCTTCCGGGACTCGCCGCCCCGTACCTGACCGGACATCTGCTGGACTCCGCCTCCTCGCCCGGCGCCGGCTACACCCACGCCTATCTGGTGTCCGCCGCGGTCATGCTGGTCTGCGGCCTGATCGCCCTGGTCGCCATCCGGCCCGAGCGGGACGCGCGCCGGCTGGGCCTGACCGCTCAGGCGGACGCCTCGAAGCCACCGGCCCGGTAGCGACCACGCAATCGCCGGGCCGAGCGGCATCCGCACGCCCTCCTCTGCGGGCGGCGACGGAGTCTCCTGCTCCACGCACCAGCGCAGTACGGCGATCTGCTCGCCCGCCCAGACAGCGGGCGAGCAGACAGACCGAGCTCCTCGCGCGCGTGGCGCAGCATCTCCAGCACCGGCTTGCCCATGAAACCCCAGCTCCGTCGGCCACCGTGCTGCCGTCCACCTCGGGGGTTGAGCCGCCCGGAGAGCTCGTGCGATGCGCATGGTCAGGCGAGACGACGCTTGACGCTTAGCTAATTAATGAACACTTAGGCTGCAACTGATCAGTATGTAGCCTTCCACGGCTCGTGGAAGTAGGCCCTCATAAATCAAGGTCAGAGGCTCGTTGAGCGTCCGACCTGGACGATCGCCACGAGCGCGCGGAGGGCGTCCGGCGACGCATCGCGCCAGGAGGGGAACCGCGCGGCGAAGGCGAGCGCCGAGTCCACCGAGTGGCCGGCCTACCCTTGCGCGCGAGGCCAGGTGCGGTTGCCGCTCCTCAGGTGCGGGGCCTCATAACGCACCGACCGACATGGAGCACGGCGGCGGGAGCGCTCACTGCTCGCTTCGGCCGGCTGTGTACCGCATGAGCACGCACGCGGCCTTCCCCAACAGGCGGAGGTTCGTGCGCGCGCTGCCGCCCCGGTCGGCGGCGACGCTCAGCGCGTGTTCGACGGTGTTCTCCGCGATCTCCCGGGCTCGCTCGTCCGTCAGGGAGGCCGCGTACTCCCGGGCCGGCTCGGCCAGGTGGTCCTGGATGTAGCTGCGCAGACGCGCGCGGAGCAGGTCGGAGGTCGGGCCGGGCGGGATTCCGTACTCCGAAAAGGTCAAGGCCGTGGCGCAGTCGCGCGCCATCACGTCCCGAGAGGGGAGCGCCGGCCTCTCGGGCACCGTCGGTCCTCCCGCATCCGTCGTCCCCTGGGGGCGGCGGGTGGGGCTCACCGGCTGGCTCATGGGTGTCTCCGCAGCGTTCGTCAGGTCGGCCGCGGCCTGGCCCCAGACGTTCGGGGTGACAGGTCGGCCGGAGAGAAACCAATGTCTCTCCGCGCGGAGCGGCCAACGAGGTCACCGAGCGGCCATTTAGCGGCCATTGAACGGCCGCGACGAGGCGCGGAAGGAGTGATTCGCGCCACGGACAACCCTCGTCGGCCGTTACGCCCTACCGTGAGCTCACGAGCAGAATTCAGGGGGTCGCCGATGAGAACTCCGGCAAACGAGGCGCTGTTCGCCGCCCGTGTCGCGAGGGGGTGGTTCTCCCAGGAGAGCGCCGCGAAAGGCGTCAGCAACGCGGGAAGGGAGGCCCTGGGCGACCCTCACTACGAGGTGTCCGTGCGTACCTTCCGGCGGTGGGAATCCGCGAGTCCCGGGTGGCCCCGACCGGACCAGGCGACCGCGATTCGAGCCGCTTTCGGGCGGGGTCCGGAGTCCTTGGGGTTCCAGCCGCTGTACGGCACGCCGGTTGACATCCCCTCCGAACCGCCCGTCATCATCCCCCCTGTGAAACGCCGCACCGCTCTCGGTGCCGGGGTCGCCGCTATCGGCCTGCCCTGGCTCAACGCCTCCACGCCCAGCCGCACGGGCGCCTCCGACCTGCGCATCGGGGAGGAGGAGATCGCCGTGCTCCAGGCCACCGCCGCCGACCTGGACGCGATCGACCAAAGATGGGGCGGGGACCGGCTGTGGCGCAGCGCCAAGTTGCACCTGAGCTACATCCACTACGTGATAGACCACGGCGTCTACACCGAGGAAATCGGCCGGCGCCTCCACGCCATCGCCGGGCAACTCACCACCAGCGTCGCGTGGTTCTGCTACGACGCGGACGAGCAGACCGAAGCGCGCGTGTATTTTTCGGAAGCCCTCAACGCGGCCATGCTCACCGGCGACCACCCCCTGGCGACGCGGACCCTGTCCAACATGTCCCGCCAGTGCATCGACCTGAACAAGCCGAGAGAGGCCGTCCGCTTCGCCAAGACCGCCGAGCAGTACGCCAAGAAGTGGGGCGCCCCGCCCCGCGTCAGCGCGCTCCTGCACATCCGTGCCGCCCAGGGGTACGCCAGTGCCGGCGACGAGCTGAGCGCCTCCGTCAGCGTGAAGCGCGCGTGGAGCTCTTTCGACCAGGGCCCCACGGACCGGGATCCGGAGTGGACGACCTTCCTGAACGAGGCGGAGTTGACCTGCTTGGAGGGGATGGCCCGGGCCGACCTCGGGCAGCACAAGCGGGCAATCCGCCTCCTGGACCGCTCTGCCTCGCTCCAGGCCATCGAGCACTCCCGCAACCGTGGCATGTGCCTGGCCCGCCTCGCGAGGGCCGCCGTCTCCGATCGCGACTACGACCGCACCACTGACGCCGCCCTGGAGTCCCTGCGCCTCATCGAGGGCGGCCAGTCCTCGACCCGCACCCGCCGGCAGCTCGCCGTCGTCCGCGACAACCTCGGCGGGCACAAGACCAGCCCGCCCCTGCGCGAGACGTTCGACCTGCTCGACCACCACATCGCCTGACCCGAGGAGTCCACCCGTGCCCGGCCGCACCACGCCCACGCTCACCTTCACACACCGCAACGGCCGCGACGCGCCGGACATCATGGACGAGCTGACCGACGTCTACGCGAAGGTTTACGACGTACCGCCGTACATCGGCGACCCGTTCTTCTCCGTCGAGACGTTCCGCTCCCGGCTCACGGCCGCCTTCGAGATGCCGGGCTTCGAGGTCGTCACCGGTCACCTCGAGGACGGAACCCTGGCCGGGTACGTCCACGGCGTCACCCTCACCACAGACCGTCCGTGGTGGGGCACCATCCAGGACATCGTCCCGGCCGAGGCGAGGAAGGCCGCGGAGGCCGGCGACGTCTTCTGGCTCCGGGAGCTGATGGTCCTCCCCGACCACACGCACCAGGGCATCGGGCGGGCCCTCCACGACGAGGTGCTCGCCGGACGCGCGGAGTCCTGGACGACGCTCACGTGCATCTGGGACAACCAGCCGGCCAGGGACGCCTACCCGCGCTGGGGGTACGAGGTCCTCCCCCGGACGATCAAGCACGCCGAGGAGTCGCCGGTCTACGACCCGATGCTCCTCCGCCCGGAGGCCGGACCCCACTGACGCGGGTTCCTCGGTTGCGCCGAGCGAGGCGCCTTCATCACACTCCGTCGACGCCGGAGGCGTGCCCTTCGCCCTTGGTCCGGTCGGCCACGGCGAGGGCGCGGCAGGGCGGGCGCAGAGGGTTCCCGCTGTGCCCGTACCTGTGAGTCCGGCTCTGGCAGCGGACACAGAGGCCGATTCGCGTGAATCCTTCGTGATCACGGCGGGCCTCCCGGCCGCGAAAGCAAGGTAGGGCACGCGCTCCCGGGTGCGGGTGCGCACGTCCCTGTCTGTCCTCCGTGGTGAGGCGGACGAGTCGCTGTAGCAGCAGATGGCGGCGGCGAGGCAAGGAAGCCAGGTAGTGGCGGGGATAGCGTTCGTAGCGGTGGTTGAGCCGGCGATAGCCCGTGAGCCAGGACATCGTGCCCTAAGGGCTGTCCCGTAAAGATCTTGGCTGCGGGTCCGGAGCGGTCTGGACAGCTGGTGGGGTGCTCAGCTGGTGGTTCGTGAGGTGCTCAGGG
>NZ_JBITTO010000017.1:0-129657 GCF_044541975.1 Streptomyces sp. NPDC085460 | reverse complement strand
ACGACCGCGACGACCGCGATGGACACCCCGGTGATCGCGACGGCGAGGAGCATGGAGACCAGGACTGCGCCGACGACCAGGACGACGGCGCCACCGCCGGCGGCGAGGGCGACCGCGCTGCCCGGGGTGAGCTGCACCGAGGCCCGGGGCGCCTTGGCCGGGGCGGGAGCCGACGCCGGGACCACGACCGGCGTGGGGGTGGTCACCAGCTCGATGTCGGCGATGGGGACGGGGTGGCCGGGCGGGAGCGGGTTGACCGGGATGCGGGGCTGGAGCATGAGGGGTTCTCCCTACTTGGCGATGGGGTCGATGAGCGGGGTGAGGAGGCTGTCGGCGAGGAGGTAGCCGCCGAGGAGGAGGACGGCGACGAGCCACCAGGGCGGACGGATGAGCTTGATTCCGAGGCCGCCGACGACGATCAGCGCGAGCCAGAGCGGAACGTCCATGACGCGGAACTCCTCTGCGGTCAGCGGGGGTTGCAGCGATGGGTACGGGCGGCGAGTTCGGCGGCGGCGCGGGTGTTGTAGTCGGCGGAGAAGTCGCAGCCGGGGGCCGTGCACACGGCGGTGTGCTTGGTCCGGCCCCGGCCGTCGTGGTGGGTGCCGACCTGCACCGGGCCGATCTTGATGACGTGGTGGAAGCGGTTGGGTCGCACGGGCTTACCTCCTTCCTGGAGTCAGGCGAGCTGGAGGGCGATGGAGTCGGCGAGGGCCGGGGGCATGCCGTGGCGGGTGCGGAGGGTTTCCGCGTCGATCGGCCGGCCGGTCTGGGCCCGGTGCGCGTCCGCGATCTTCTGGGCGTGAGCCATCAGAGCGGGCGGCACCGGCACAGCAGGCACCACGGGAACAGGCGCGGGTTCGGGCTGTTCTTCCTGCGGGGCGGGTTCCGGCGTGACCTCTGCCGGTTCGGGGTCGGCCGGAGGGAGTTCAGGGGCCGGTTCGGGGGCGCGTTCCACAGTCACCTCGTCGACCGGCTCCGGCGCCGCGACGGGTTCCGGGGTGGGTTCGGGGGCGGGGTGGGGCGTGTGGGCGAGGAGGGTGCCACCGAGGAAGGCGATGGCAGGCCATCCAGCGACGAGGATCCGCAGCCACGGCGGGACGTCGTTCATGTCGAGGAGTCCGGCGGTGGCGACGTTGGCGCCGAGCGACGCGATCAGGGCGATGGCGAACCAGAGCCAGGCGTCCCGGTTGCCGGCGTCGGTACGCATCCGGCGCCAGGCCGCGACCAGGAGCAGGTCGACGGAGACCGGGTAGGCCCACGCCTTCCATCCGTCCTGCCCGGCCGCTTCGGCCAGGTCGTGCAGGTGGGCGAAGGACAGGGCCCCGGCGATGACGGCCTGGATGAGAACGGCGTCGAGGCGGAGGGTTCGGAACACGGTTCACCTCCTTTCAGGCATGGGTCGGGTAGGGACCTGGCGTGAGACGGTCACGCCGCCGAGGTAGGGACGGGGTGTTACGCGGTGGCCGGGTTCGGCTTGAGGAGCGAGACCGACTCCGGGTCGGCGCCGTTCCGGTCCGGGAGGATCGGGCGGTAGGCGGCGAGGGCCGGGATGTCCGGGGTGAGGTGGGCGTGCGCGGCGCAGACCCCGGCCGCCTCAGCTGCGGTGAGGACGGGGGTGCGGATGCGGGACCAGCCCCCGGAGGTGTCCCCGGCGACCGCGATGCCGGGCCGGTCCGGCGGGATCGCCAGCACTGTGACCACCGCGTCCGGGGCGATGTCCCCGACGCCCATCTCGGCGGTCTGTTTGTCGTTGACGCGGTGCACGGTCCGGCCGGTGAGCTGGGCGCGGAGCGCGGTGGCGCCCTTGCCGAGGTCGGAGCCGAAGCGCTGGCCGCAGACTTCGAGGAAGATGCCGGCGGCGCGGGCGAGCTGGCCGAGCCGGATGAGCTGGGTGACCATCCGGTCCCGGCGTTCCTCGTCCTTCTTCGTCGCCGTGAGGAAGAGCTCCGCGACCTCGTCCACCAGGACCACCACCGGTGCCGGACGGATGTCCTCAGGCAGATCCCACACATCGGCGACGGCGTGGTCGCTGAGGAGGTCGAACCGGTCTTCCATCTCGCCGACGAGGGCGTTCAGGAGGCCGTCGGCTTCCTCCGGGGTGGTGGCGAGGGCGGACAGGCGGGGCGCGTAGGGGCGGTGCTCGACCCCGCGCTTGCAGTCGATGCCGACCAGGGCGACCGGGAGCCGGGCGAGCCCGGCGATCAGGTTGCGCTGGTACATGGACTTCCCGGTCTGGTTCGCGCCGAGGGGCAGCGCGTGCGGGACCTTGAGGTAGTCCCGGACGAACGCCGTACCGTCCTCGCGGAGTGCGACCGGAACCGTCATCGGCCCCTTGGGGCGCCGACGGGGCATCCGGACCTTCCGGAAGACGTCGTAGCCGGTCATCCGCAGTTCCACGAAGCCGGGCTTGGTGACGGTGACGTTGACCGAGTGGACGCCCCAGGCGTGCCGCAGCCGCTCGGAGGCCGCCATCACATCAGCGGGCTCCAGACCGGCCGGGAGCCGCAGGGTGACCCGCAGGCCCGTCGAGGTACCCCGCACGCGGCGGACCTTCGGCGGCACGGGCTGGACGTCGGGACGGCGGGCGATGGTGCGGACCATGAACGCCCGCAGGCGGGACGGCTGGACCGTCAGCCCGCACACGTCCATCGTCGCGTGATACGTCATCGAGAACCGGACCCGCGTGACCGGCAGGCCCACCAGGGACCAGAACACCCGAGGCGCACGGACCTTGGCGTATCCGAGGCCGCCGGCGGCTCCGGCGAGCGGGAGGCCGACCTCCCATAAGGTCGAGATGTCGGTCATGGTCAGCCGCCCATCGGGGTGACCGCGACGGCGCGGAAGGAGATGCCGTGACGGCTCTGGCCGTTGAACGTGTTCTCCCAATCCCGGGCCTTGAGCCCGATCACCGACACCGGCAGACCCGGCGTCAGCCCGTCGGGGAGACCGGTCTCCGGGACCGTCACCTGGTAGAGGTTGCCCTCCCCCTCGTCCGAGATCAGCAGACCCACCGTCGAGAGCCCGGCACCGGTCTCCCGGTCCGTGGCGCGCTCACCGGTCTGCTTGCTCACGAGCTTCGGCGTGGGAGCGGTCGCGACGAACACGACGGCGGTAGAAAGGTCGATCTTGAAGGACGGCATCAGAACTCCCTACGTTGTGGGGCAGCCCAAAGGGGAACTGCCAGCCCCGCTGTCCTAGGACTGCGAGCGACTGAGTAGATAGTGGCCCGCAGTCCTAGGACTGTCAACAGTCCTAGGACTGTGTTTGACTAGTTCTCGTTGAGAGGGGTTCGAGATGGCGCCCAAGTGGCGGGAGCTGGCAGACGAGCTGGCCGAGCAGATCAGGAGCGGCGAGTACCCACCCGGCGCGCAGTTGCCGCAGATCAGGGAGCTCGTAGATCAGGGCAAGGGCTCAAAGGCCACCGTCCACGCGGCGTACAAGGCCCTCGAAGCGGAAGGTCTGGTCACCTCGACTCGCGGCCACGGCACCGTCGTCCGCCAGCGGGTGCCGCTCAAGCGCCTCGGTATCGCGCGGTACGACAAGGCGAAGTGGCGTGACGGTGACGAGGTCGCGTTCATCGCCGATCGGGTCGCATCGGGCCGGACGTACCGCCGCAACGAGCAGACCCAGACGGTCAGCCTGGTCGAGGCCCCTGCCACGGTTGCCGCAGCCCACGGCCTGGAGACGGGGGCCCCGGTCTATGCGCGCGCTCGACTGGTGAAGGAAGGCGAGCAGCCGACGCACACCCTGACCAGCTACTACCGCCCCGAGCACGTCGAGGGAACACGCCTGGTCGACCCCACCCCCGGTCCGGCCGGCCGAGGTGGCGGATACCGCGTCCTGTACGACGCCGGATACGAGATCGACCACATGAAGGAAGCGCTCTTCGCCCGCACACCCACTGCGGACGAGGTGAAGCTCCTCCAACTTCCCCCCGGCGAACCCGTCGTAGAGCTCCACCGGACGACGTACACGGCTGCCGGCACGGTGGTCGAGTTCGCCATCGGCATCCACGCCGCCTCCCGCTTCGCCTGGGAGTACGACTTCAAGGTGCCGGACTCGGCAGCGGACAGGGACGAGACCCAGTGATCTCCACCCAGGACTGGGCCGACACGGAACTCCTGTGGGACTACCAGCAGATGCACCACACACCCCGGCCCTGCTCGGTCGCCATCGGACTTGGGAGCCACGACCTGGGCGTGGCTGACGCCGCCGTTGATCTGTACAAGCGCGGCATGGCCCCACTCCTCGTCTTCACCGGGGCGACCAGCCCGACGACGCGCGAACGGATGCCCCGCGGCGAGGCCGTGCACTACCAGGAGCGAGCGATCGAGCTGGGCGTCCCCGCCTCGGCGGTGATGATCGAGCCGCGAGCCCGGAACACAGGCGAGAACATCCTCTTCACCCGCGACCTCCTCGCCGAGGCCGGCATCGACGTCTCCTCCATCCTCCTGGTCAGCAAGCCGTACGAGGAGCGGCGGGCCTACGCCACGGCACGCAAGCTGTGGCCGGAGGTCGAGATCATCAGCGCATCACGGCCCATGTCGCTCCGGGACTACATCGACTCCATCGGGGACGCCCGCCTGGTCATCGACATGCTCGTTGGAGCCCAGCAGCGATTGTTGATCTATCCGGAGCAGGGATTCATGATCAGCCAGCAGACCCCCGCCGACGTGCGCGACGCGTACGCCCGCCTGTCCCAGAACGGCTACACCAGCCGCCTCCTCCGAGACAACGAAGGCAAGCCCCAGGAGCCCACCACCTGAAGGACCCGCCCCGGGGCAGCTGTTACAGATTTCTCTACCTCATCAAGGCACCCGCCGCGCGAGGCGCGGCGCGCGCGGCCCGTCGCCCGGGCCTGCGCTCCTGTCTAACGCCCCGCTCCACCCCGGCCGCCGGCCCGCACGCCTGACAGCTCGGGTTGATGGGCGACGAACCACGATGCGGCCGAGGCGGCACGCGAGCGCGGCTCAAGACGATGCCTCCGGCGGGGGCGCTCAGGCTCCGGGATGGGAGAGGCCCGTACGCGAGTGCCGGCCGGTGGGTTGTAGCGGTGGGGACTCCCATCCCGCCTGCCGTCGACCCAGGCAGAGCCGAGCAGACACGGCACCGGGCGTCCAGGTCGTTCGTCCAGTTGGGCGCTCCACCTGGACGCCCGGCACCGCGCCTGCTCCACGGTGTGTGGGTCGACGGCAGA
Source organism: Streptomyces sp. NPDC085460 (assembly GCF_044541975.1). Classification (NCBI taxonomy): domain Bacteria; kingdom Bacillati; phylum Actinomycetota; class Actinomycetes; order Kitasatosporales; family Streptomycetaceae; genus Streptomyces; species Streptomyces sp. NPDC085460. Next base: position 124,460 of record NZ_JBITTO010000017.1, on the reverse strand, counting down.
CGGGATGGGAGTCGGGGCACGTCGTGACTTGAACTGGACCACCCCGCTCAGGCGGGTCCGCGTGCCGAACGGGCTGAACCCAGAAGTACGTGGTTCCTGCCCGCACGGCTACGGCAATTAGCTACTTCACTGCCGCCCCAGGAATCCGGCCAACTGGGCATGACGCTTAAGTGTCACGCGAATCGCATCCTTGATCGATGAAGGACGCGTGTTCTCAGTCGAGAAAGCCTTCAGCTCCACAATCACCGAATTTTGCTGACTATCGGGGCGGGAAACCAAGACATCGGCTCGAACCCTACTACTGGGGGTTTTTACCTCTTGCTCCGACTTCGCTTCATACCCTAGCGATCTCAAGCACAAAGCGATCCGAGATCCCAATTGAGTGGGCTTAGTGGTCACACTTTCGTACCACTCTCGCGCCTTCGTGGCTCGCTCTGATTCCCGTTCGCGCAGTGGGCTGTAGACAGACGGGTCCCAGTTCTCCCCAACGATGGAAACAAAATGAGACTTCTCAAAACGCTCCAGGTAAGACCTACTGGGCTCGAAATCTGCCTTGTCTAGGTCGCGACAGAGTGGATGCAAGTCCGCAGCGGCGATCGGCACGAGTCGCACATCAAAGTAAAGTCGTGCCCGATTCAACTCGGACAAAGGGAGCGTTTGCCGGTCATCTTCATTTAGCTCCCGATAGAAAGCGTTCCAATCCAGCTTATAGCCGTCGCGCGCATTCGTGAATCCGGCCACGCGAGTGATTCGGAGCCCGTCCGTGACAGGCCACAGCATCACGACCTGGTATCTAGAAATGTCGTGAAGCTCTGTCGTATAGGAAGCCAACCGGTCGCCGACCAGCTCGATAGAGCGACCGATCGTGGGCGCTTTATCGGCAATTGCATCGACGTCTGACGTCAAGACTTCATAATCGGCCAAAGGCTGGCTCTTGTTATGGAAAGCGAACGTCTCCTCAAGGATCTCGGCCCAGTCATTTCTAGGAGGGCCGGCCAACTCGAAGTCCGAGCTCAGGAGAATTCTCTCATTGCGAGATGTCGCCTTTGCGAGATCCGCTTGAAATTCCCGACTAGTAGTCAGCCAAAGGAAAAGGATCGGGCGCTGGCGCAGCTCTCCTCTATCGAGAAGACTCAATCTCTCCACAAACTGCGACGGCAAGGCCGTTTTTTCCGCCACCCGCTCTTCGAATTGATCAACTACGGCGATTATCAGCCTACTTTTATCTCGATATCCTTCGACTGCCCGCAACTCCTCCAAGAGGGCCGCCTCCGAGGCGATCGCGGCGCGAGATAGCTCAACGACCTTGCACTCAGGGAGATGCGTTGACAGTTCTCGGGCTGCCGAACTCTTACCCGACCCACTTCGGCCGAATATTGGAAGAAATCGAATTCCGCCGGTAATTTGCATGCTGGCGTGGGCGCGCTGCACTTGAGCCAGCAGGGGCCTGTCCGGACGCAACCGTCCGCGGAAGGCGGGGTCAAGGTCCTCATAGCGTGAAGGAAGGCGAGCCACCATGGCGAGAGTGTAGAGGCTGGTGGCCCGCTTGGCCGAGCCCGACAGCTTCTCGCAGCATGAATGCCGGTTGTGGGGCGCTCGGCCGGCGCTGGCAGGGCACTCTTGGCCATCGGCGGAGCCTGGCCGTCGGTTGGGTCCCGGGTTTGCACCGGGCCGCCCCCGGACAGAGCCAGGGATGCAGCTGCACTACAGAGCTGGACACCTCGGAAGCCGACCGCGCGCAGGCTGACGCTATCCCTAGGCACTGACAGACGCCGGCGAAGGGCGTGCCTCATCCGTGCCAGATCGGGCGGGGAACCACGGGGAACGATGGGCGTTTTCGGGCACTGGGGTGGCGATCAGCTCCCGCGGCGTCTGTGCAGGTCAGGCCGGGGCTCGCCCTCCCGCTCTCCTAAAGCGGGTGTCGCAGGTTCGAATCCTGCCGGGGGCACAAGCCGAAGGGCACCTGGTGACGTCACCAGGTGCCCTTCGGGTTGTTCGGGGGCGGATCGTGGTCAGTTCTCGGGGGTGAAGGTTTCCGGGATCGGGAGGGTCGACCAGTGGGGGACGGGCCAGGCCACGACGATGGCTCGGCCGACCACCTCGGTGAGGGGGACCATGCCGCCGCGGCCGTCGTTCTGGTGGTAGCGGGAGTCCTGGGAGTGCTGGCGGTGGTCGCCCATGACCCAGAGGTGGCCGGCCGGGACGGTGATCTTGAACTGGCCGCCGGCGTCGTTGCTGCAGGGCGTGTTGCCGGGGTGGACGTACGGTTCGTCCAGCGGGCGGCCGTTGAGCTTGACCGGGCCCGTGCCCTGGCATTCGACGGTGTCGCCGGCGACGCCGATCACGCGCTTGATCAGGTGCTGCTCGCCGGCGGCGGGCATCAGGCCGACGAAGCCGAGGACCTTCTGGGTGGTGGTGGGCGGCTTCATCTCGTGGCCGGCCAGCCAGTCGGCGGGGTCGCGGAAGACGACGACCTCGCCGCGGTCGGACTCCGAGCCGAACCAGGGGGTGAGCTTGTCGACCAGGACCCGGTCGTCCTCCTGGAGGGTGTTCTGCATGGAGCCCGAGGGGATCAGGAACGCCTGCACCAGGAAGGTCTTGATCAGGAAGGCCAGGCCCAGGGCGACCAGGGCGAGGAGCGGGTACTCCGCCCAGGGCGAGAGGCGGCGGCGCTTCGGCGGGCGGGGGGTCTCCGGGGCCTCGCCCGCAGGGTCGGGCCTCACGTCCGTCGCCACGTCTCCCGCGTCCGTCACGTCCGCCGACCCCGATTCAATTGGTTCCTGCCGCATGGGTCGACCCTAGGGCCCGGAGCCGTACCTCCGCAGTCCCGGGGCCGGTTCACCCTCCTTATGGGTGATCAGCGGAGTTCCTGCGGGCAGGCCGTGCCGCGCGGGAAGATCTTGTACGGGGCCGCCAGGCGGTACGTACCGGCCTTGGGGGCGATCAGTTCGGTCCACTCGTCGCCCTCCTCGTCCGGCTCCGCCTTCACCAGGCAGCCGTTCTCGTTGGCGAAGACCTTCGGGAGCTCCGTCTCCGACTCCTCCCGCGCCAGCTTCGACTCCTCCGTCTCCTGCGGGGGCTCCACCTTGCCGCCGTTCTCGTCCATCAGCGCCAGCCACGGCGAGTACGGCACGCGGATCTTGACCCGGGCCGGACGGTCGAGGTGGAGGACGACCTCGTTCTCGGCGGCCCGCTCGACCACCGCGGGGGCGTCGGCGAGCGGAGTGGCGTCGGCGACCTCGTACAGCCGCCAGTTCGCGTCCGCCCACACCTGGTTCAGATAGGGCAGGCCCTGGGCGACGAGCTCCGCCTCCCGCTCCGCGCCCGAGTCGGGGGCGCCGGTCGGCAGGACGACGTACCGGACCGACCAGCGGTGGAGCCACTCGCGGTAGTTCACGGCGTTCAGGGTGTCGTCGTAGAAGAGCGGGTTGCGCTCCATGTCCGCCTGCCGGTTCCAGCCGCGCGCCAGGTTGATGTACGGGCTGAGCGCCGAGGACTCGCGGTGACTGGACGCCGGGACGACCTCGACCCGCGCCTTCCGCGCCTCCCGCACCTGGAGCTGGTTGATCAGCGGCGCCACCTCGAACGCCCAGGAGGCGTCGGGGCGGGTGCGGATCACGTCGTCGACGCCCTTGAAGCCGATCCAGAAGTTCAGCCCGAGGAAGGCGACGACCAGCGCGTACCAGCGGCGCGAGCGCGGGCGCGTGTACGGCAGGGCGGCGAGCAGCGCCACGCCCGCGAAGAGCATCGGGAGCCGCGAGATGTTGGAGCCGATCTGCGAGTCGATCAGCCAGGTCAGGAAGGTGCCGACGGTGTAGCAGGCGGCGGCGGTGCGGACCGTCCGCCAGTCCTTCGGTACGAGGAAGAGGACGAGGCACCCGAAGAGCAGCGGCAGCGCCGTCGAGCCGAAGGCCATCGGCTGCGTGCCGGAGAAGGGGAAGAGCCAGGAGGAGAGCGCGACCACCACGACCGGGGCGAGGCCGATCGCGTACGCCCCCGGGCGCCGCTTGTTCAGGAAGAGCGCCGCCGCGACCACACCGAGGAACAGCCCGGCGACCGGACTGCACGCCGTCGCGAGCCCGGCGAGCGGCGCCGCCACGGCGGCCTTCGCCCAGCGCTTGCGGCGCCAGCGGTGCGGCCAGCAGAAGACGGCGGCGACCGCGCCGACCGCGAACATCATGCCGAGCCCGAAGGTCACCCGGCCCGACAGCGCGTTGCAGAGGAAGGCGAAGACGCCCGCGAGGGAGCACGCCATGGGGTTGCGGACGGCCGGCACCCGCACGAGGATCAGCGCGGTCAGGGCGGCGGAGAGCGTCCCCGCGATCATCATCGTCGAGCGGACGCCGAGCAGCGACATCACGTACGGCGAGACCACGCTGTACGAGACCGGGTGCATGCCCCCGTACCAGGCCAGGTTGTACGCGGAGTCCGGGTGCCGCCCCACGAACTCGGCCCAGGCGTCCTGGGCCGCGAGGTCGCCCCCGCTGTTCGCGAAGTAGAAGAACCACACGATGTGGAGGAGCGCGGCGACGCCCGTCGCCACCATGACGGGGTAGCGGCGCTTGCGCCGTCGCGCCGGGGGTGCGGGCGAGGGCGGGGCCGGGGGCGGCGGCGTGGTCCGCTCGGTGGCGGAGCGCTGGTTCGGAAGCACTATTCGCGAAGGTGAACCGGAGGTGGGGGGTTCGGCGGGGGGACTCGGTTCGGGAAGGGGCGCGTCGGCCGTGCTGCGGCCCGCGCGTGTCGGCTCGGCGGTGGTCACTGCGGCCCTTTCCCGTGCTGCTTCCCTCTGCCCGTCTCGCGTCCGCGCGGCTCCGCGTGTCGCGTCTCGTCCCCCGAAGACGCTAACAGCAGGGCGCCCCGGACGTCCGGGGCGCCCTCTGTGGCGGGGCCGATCGGGTCAGCCGACGCGCGTCAGCTTCTTGTCGAAGCCGGGTTCCACCAGGTCGGACTCGAGCGCCACGGGGGCGCTGACCTTTCCGGCGCCCTCGCCGACCGAGACGGTGCCGACGATGTCCCCGGCCTTGCCGGAGTGCGGGACGGCCTTGCCGCCGTCGGTCAGCGCCAGCTTGACCTTGAGGCCCGGCCAGCCGACCGCCTTGAGCTCCTTCGTCGCCACGACCGGGGTCTGCCCGCCGAGACCGTCGTCGACGTAGCCGACGACCTGGCCCTTCTTCACCACGGCGGCGGAGGTCACGGCGTCCTGCGCCTTCTTGATCAGCTCGTAGCTGTAGTCCAGCGACAGCTCCAGCTTCTTGTTGAGCGTCTCGGCGTTCTGGGCGCCCATCACGATGCCCAGGACACGGCGGGTCTCGCCGTCGACGACCGTGTTGGCCGACCAGAGCAGGTTGCCGCCGGCGGGGGTGGAGGAGCCGGTCTTGATGCCGCTCACACCCGGCTTGAGCAGGAGCCGGCTGTTGTTGTTCTCGATGTAGCCGACGCCCTCGATGGTCGCGTTCGGCATGTCCACGATCTCGCGGAAGACGTCGTACTGCATGACCGCCTTCGCCAGCTTCAGCTGGTCCTTCGGGGTCGAGACGGTCGAGTCGAGCAGACCGGACGGGTCGGTGTACCGGGTCTGGGTCATGCCCAGGTCCTTGGCCGCCGCGTTCATCTTGTCGACGAACGCCTGCTCCGAACCGGCGTCCCAGCGCGCGAGCAGCCGGGCCACGTTGTTGGCCGACGGGATCATCAGGAGCTGAAGGAGCTCCTTCTCCGTGTAGACCTGGCCCTCCTTCACGGGCGCCGTCGACTCGTGGGGGGCCTTGGCCTGGTCGGCGGCCTTCTTGTCGATGGTGATCTCGGGGCCCCGCTGCTTCCCCTTGATGGGGTGGTCGCGGAGGATCACGTACGCGGTCATCGTCTTCGTCACGGACGCGATCGGGGCCTGCTTCTGCGCCCCGTACGTGCCGATGGAGCCGACGCCCTCGACCTCCACCGCGCCCTGGCCGTCGCCGGGCCACGGCATCTGGAGCGCGCCGCCCTCGAAGGTGTACGCCGGGGAGCCGGAGAGCTTCAGGGCGGGCGCCGGCAGCGGGCGCACCATCTGCACGATCGCAAAGACGATCAGGAGGAGCAGGACCAGCGGGGTCCAGATCCGGATCCGGCGCATGGTCGTGCGCCAGGCGTTCGGCGGCGGGGGCGGGGTGTTCGTCAGCTCGGCCAGCAGGTCGAGCGGGGGCAGCGGCGGGAGCGGCTGCTGCCGCGTCCGCTCCGGCTCCCCGAGCGCGGGGAGGGGGGCGGGCGTGGGGGCGGTGACGGGGGCGGACGCGGTGCCGGGGGTGGTGCCGGATGCGGTGCCGGGGGTGGTCGCCTTCGCCGGGGGCGTGGCCGGGGCGGCCTTGGGGGCGTCGGTACCGGTCGGCTTCCGGTCGGCCGGGATGTCCGGGCGCAGCGGTACGAAGGTGCTCGTCCGCTCGCTGTCGGAGTCGGGGCCCTCGGAGCCTCCGGGGCGGGCCCGGTCGGTCGGGTCGACGGGCAGCTTGAGCGCGGTCGTCGGCTGGTCCACGGCGGGCGCGGCCGGCGGCCGGACGGCCCGGAACATGGTGGTGGGCTGGTCGACCGGCTCTTCGGCCCGGGGCTTGGGCGCGGTGGCCTTCGGCTCGGGGGCGGAGTCGGGGGCGGAGACCGAGTCGGAGGCGGGGGCGGAGGCCGAGTCGGGGGCGGAGGCGGGCTCGTCGGCCTTCGGCTCCGGCTTGGACGTGGCGGCCTCCGGCTCCGCCGGCTTCTTGGCGGCGAACCAGGACGGGTCCTGGGCCTTGGGGGCCTCCGCGGCCTCCGCAGCCTCCTCGACCGCCTCGGTGGCCTCCTCGACCGCCTCGTCGGCGTCCTCGGCGGCCTGGGTGCCCTCGGCGGGCTCCGTGGGCGCCGTGGGTGCCGTGGGCGCCGTGGGCGCCGTGGGCGCCTCGGCCTCCTCAGGCACTACAGACGCCTGAGCCGTCTCAGCCGCCGCAGACACCTCGGAAGCCTCAGGCTCCTCGGCGTCCGTCTCGCCCGTCTTACCCGTCTCGCCCGTCTTGTCCGTGTCGTCCGTCTCGTCCGCCGCCGCCGTCGCGACCCACGCCGCCACGGCCTGCTTCAGGCGGTCGCCCTCCGGCTCGGCCCGCTCGGCCGGCGCGGACGAACGTTCCGCCCCGGGCGTCTTCCCGGTCGTCCCGCCGGACGCCGCCGCGGGCTTCGCCGCGTCGTCCTCCGGGGTGCGCGGCGCCAGGGTCTTGAAGACCGCCGTCGGCTGGTCCACCCGATCCGGCGCGGACACCGCGGCCGCCGGGGAGTCCGGGGATGCAACCGTCGGCGCCGCCGCCGTCTTCCCCTCCGACGACCCCTGCTGCTCCGCCCTGTCGGGGGACTCGCCCGCCACCGTGCCTCCTCCATGCGTCATACGTAAGTCCGAACCGTCTACCAGTGTCCTGTGTGAACCCCTTGGCTCCCGTGCTAGACGAGAACGACATACCTACTGGTTCCCGGACGAACCACCCAGGCACTCTCGACAGATGAATGTGAGAGGGGTCACCCTGTCATTCATCCACGCGGGGAGGCATGGATGGGCAGGAGCCGCAGAACCATTCCGGAGGAGCTTCTGCTGCTCGCTCTGGACCCGGCCACGGGTACCACAGCGCAGCCGCAGTCGCTCGATCTGGGCCTTGCCGGAGCACAGCTAGTGGAGCTGGCTCTGGCAGGACGGATAGCCCCTGACGGGGATCGTATCGCCGTGGTGATGCCACGGCCGACCGGAGATCCGACTCTGGACTCCGCACTGGAACTGCTGCGCAGGCGCGGCAGTCCGGTCCGGGCCGTCCACTGGATAGGCGGACCCCGACTGGGGCTCCGTCAGACATATCTCTCGCATCTGGAGCGATGCGGCATGGTGCATGCCGTGGAGGGCCAGATGTGCGGGGTGCTGCCGACGACTCGCTACCAGGCGACGGACACGGCGATCAGCCGGGAGATCAGGGCCCGGCTGGACAGTGCGATCCGCACCGGCGTACCGCCGGACCCGCGGACCGCGGCGCTCGCCGCGCTGGCCCACGCGGTCGGTCTCGGCAAGCACCTGTACCCAGGCAACGAAGGACGGTCGTCGCGGTCCCGGCTGCGCGACCTGATCCGGCACGACCCCATGGGCGGTCTCGTGGCGCACGCCGTGATGGACGTCCAGAACGGCGCGGCGGCACAGCCGCGCCGGAGCGGTCCGGGCGTTCCCGCCCAGCCGCGCGGCAACATGGCCCGCGCCGCCGCCCACTGAGACGGCCGCGCGACCGCACACGCACCACCCGCACGACCCCCGTACGACCCGCATGACGGGCCGTGCGACCCCGTACGACCCGCATGACGGGCCCGTACGACCGCACCACGCGCACCCACGTACCGATCCGGGAGCCGCTCGTGGGTGTGCGGGGCGCCACCGCGCGTCCCGCACACCCACGGCACACCGGCACACCCGAAGCCCCACACCCGGCGCCCGGCACCCCACACCCTGCGGGCACCCGGGCATGGGCGGTACAAGCGCACCACATTCGCGCGCCCGCACGGGCGTTGTCGCGTTTTCCCAGCGCACGCCGCACCTTTGGTGGCAGTCTGCCAAGCAGTAGATACTCACAGCTACCCATCGCAGACAGCAGCCGGAGGTGCAGTTTCCGTGGCGTCCAGTGTCAACCCCACCGTCAGGCGACGCCGATTGGGCCAGGAGCTGCGCAAGCTCCGCGAGGGCAAGGGCATGACGGCCGAGCAGGTCGCCGAGCGCCTCCTCGTCTCCCAGTCCAAGATCAGCCGCCTCGAGAACGGCCGCCGCTCCATCAGCCAGCGCGATGTGCGCGACCTGTGCGGGGTGTACGAGGTCGACGACGAGGCCATGGTCAACTCCCTCATGCAGATGGCCAAGGACTCGCGGCAGCAGGGCTGGTGGCACGCCTTCGGCGACATCCCGTACAGCGTCTACATCGGCCTGGAGACCGACGCGCAGAGCCTGCGCGTCTACGAGCCGCAGATCATCCCCGGTCTGCTCCAGACCCGCGCGTACGCCACCGCCGTCATCTCCGGCGCGCTCCCCGAGTCGACGCCGGCCGACATCGAGAAGCGGGCCACCGTCCGCACCCGCCGCCAGGAACGGATCCGCGACGACGAGCGCCCGCTGCGCCTGTGGGCGGTCATCGACGAGGCCGCGCTGCGCCGGGTCGTCGGCAACCGGCAGGTGATGGTCGAGCAGCTGGAGCACCTGGTGGAGCAGTCGCACCTGCCGCACGTCACCGTGCAGGTCCTGCCCTTCGACACGGGCGCCCACCCGGGCATCAGCGGCCAGTACTCGATCCTGGAGTTCCCGGACGCCTCCGACTCCAGCGTCGTCTACATCGAGGGCGTGACGAGCGACCTGTACCTGGAGAAGGGGCCGGACGTGTCGAAGTACAGCTACATGTACGAGCACCTGCGGGCGCAGGCACTGGGCGTGGAGCAGACGCGGGAGTTCGTGGCCGACATCGCGAAGACGTACGCCCAGGGCTGACGGTCCCGGCACTTGGGGCGGTTCGGTCAGCCCGGGCAGCTCGGGCGGTTAGGTCAGCTCGGTCGTCCCGGGCGGGTCAGACAGGCCCGCACCGCGCGGGGGCGGACACCGTACACCCCCGACTCGGCCCGGCGGAAGCTCGGTTGGAATATGCCACCCGGTCGTGTGAACGCCGGTCCCGCCGCTCGGGACCGGCGAGTAGCGTCGATCAGGCCGGTGGAGATCACGCCGGCACCGACTCTCACGCCCCTGTGGGCAGAACCGGAGCTGAGCACATCATGGCCATCATCCAGGGTGCCACCGACAACTGGACCAAGTCCTCCTACTCGGGCGGCAACGGCGCCTGCGTCGAGGTGAAGTCCCCGGTCGTCGCCGCCATCGCGGTCCGCGACTCCAAGGCCCCCGAGGGCCCGTCGCTCGCCTTCGGACCGGGCTCGTGGAACGCCTTCGTCGGCCAGGTGAGCAACGGGGCCCTCTGAGCCTCGCAGCAGCGCAGCAGCACACGCAGCACCCGTACCACGCGCAGCACCCGCACCACACGCACCACCCGTAGCGCCGCCCTCTCGTCCGGTCCGCCGTCCTGGCCGAGAGGGCTCGCTCATGTCCGGGGTACGAACGGGCCCCCGGGCCGCCCCGGGGAGTCCGTCACCTCAGCCGGTCCACGTACAGGTCCGTCCCCGGGACCGTCGGGACGAACGGCGCCACCAGCTCCACCCGCCCCGCGTCGCCCGCGAGACCGTCCAGGTCCGCGAAGTGCGCGGCCCAGCAGTCGCGCGGGTCCCGCTCCAGGAACCAGAGCAGGGTGAGCCGGGTGTCGACGCCCTCCACCTGCTTCACGTACGTCATGCGGTCGCCGGGCAGCGGGGTCGGCCGGAAGACGGTCACCATCGCCGCCGGGGAGCCGGCGAGCCGGCGCGGGAGCTCGCGGGCGGCGAGCCGTTCCAGGAGGGCGGCGCGCTCCTCCGGGCCCGCGCAGTCCACGACCTGGAGGACCAGGCCCGCGTAGGGGTGGTCGAGGGCGTGGAAGTCGCGCGGGCCGGCCGCCCCGTCCCGGTACACGGTCGTCTCGTGGTCCTGGAAGGACGTGAAGACGTGGGTGCGGTCGTGGTAGACGCGGGCGTCGCGGTTGAGCCGCTTGTTGATGGCGACGGTCCACTTCATGTGCTCGTCGTAGCGGCCTTCGGTGATCCAGTACGTGGAGAGGTAGCAGCCGGCGGTCACCGGCTGCGCGACGGCGGACTTCTCGGGCGTCCGCAGCTCCTGGAGGTCACGAGTGGCGACCCAGCGGCGGCCCGCGAACATCCAGGGCATCGCCATCGCGCCGGCGTAGTAGTGGTCGTCCTCGTACCAGCGGTTGTACGCGTACTCGTGGCCCGGGTGCGGCTCCACCATGGTGATCAGGGCGTGTCCGGGTCGGATCCCGTACGGGCCGGTGGCGGCCAACTCCCCGTACTGTTCGGCGTCGCTCATCGCCGTCTCCCTTCCCTGTGCGGCTCGGGGCACCTACTCTGACGGACCGTCAGATGAGTGACCAGAGGCGGGAGGCACCCGGATGCTGCTCCAGGGGAAGACGGTCGTCGTGTCGGGCGTCGGGACCGGACTCGGCCACCGGGTCGCGGAGGCGGTGGTGCGCGACGGGGGCAACGCGGTCCTCGGCGCCCGCACCGGGGCGAACCTCGTGAAGACCGCGGCGGCGATCGACCCGGCGGGCGGGCGCACCGCGCACCTCGCGACGGACATCACGGACGAGGCGCAGTGCGCGGCGCTGGCCGCGCTCGCCGTCGAGCGGTTCGGCGGGATCGACGCGGTCGTGCAGGTCGCGGCCTGGGACTCGTACTTCGGCGGGCTCGCCGACGCGGACTTCGCCACGTGGCAGGGGGTCCTGGACGTCAACCTGCTCGGCACGCTGCGGATGACCCGGGCGTGCCTGCCGGCGTTGCGCGCCGGGGGCGGCGGCTCCGTCGTCTTCATCGGCACGCAGTCGGCCGTCGCCGCGCCGACACAGGTGCAGCAGGCGGCGTACGCCGCGTCCAAGGGGGCGCTGACCTCCGCGATGTACTCGCTGGCGCGGGAGCTGGGGCCCGAGCGGATCCGGGTCAACACGGTGCTGCCGGGGTGGATGTGGGGGCCGCCGGTCGAGGCGTTCGTCCGCTTCACGGCGCAGGCGGAGGGGGTGGACGAGGAGGTCGTGCTCGCGCGGCTCACCTCGCGGATGGCCCTGCCGGACCTGGCGACGGACGGGGACGTCGCCGACGCGGTCGCCTTCCTCGCGTCACCGCGCGCGCGAGCGATCACGGGCCAGTCGCTGCTGGTCAACGCGGGCGAGCTGATGCGGTGACGGGGGCGCGACGCCGCGGAACGGCGGGGACGTCAGGGGGTCGGGTAGCGGGTGTGCCAGGTGGGGGTGTGGAGGGTGGCCGCCTGGGTGAGTTCGAGGGCGAAGTCGTCGGAGAGTTCGAGGACCGTGCCACGGCCTTCGAGCGCCGCCAGCCACGCCGGCGGGAGGGCCGTCTCGCCGTGCTGGGCGCCGAGGAGCGCGCCGGTGGCGGCGGCGGTGACGGCGGAGGGGCCGTCGTGGTTGGCGGCGAGGCGCAGCCCGTGGCGGACGTCCTCGCCGACGAGGGCGCAGTAGAGGGCGGCGGCCAGCTGGCCCTCCGCGCGGTCCTCGGCGGCGCCGAGGGCCGTGACGCGGTCCGCGTCGGGGACGCCCTCCCGGACGGCCGCGAGGGCACGGGTGACGGCCTCCGTCACCGGCTCGTGGCCGGGACGGGCGGCCAGCAGGCCCAGAGCCGTACCGGCGGCGGCCTCGACGGAGGCGCCGCGGGCGACCCCGTGGACGGTGACGGCGAGCGCGCCCGCCGCGAGCGTGGCGGACGGGGCGCCGTGCGTCTGGGCGGCGCACTCGACGGCCAGCTGGCAGACGAGCGCCGGCTCCCAGCCGACGAGCAGGCCGAAGGGGGCGGAGCGGACGAGCGCGCCGGAGTCGGCGGCGTCCGGGTTCTTGGGCCGGTCCAGGGTGCCGAGGCGCTCGTCGCCGAGGCCCGTGAGGCAGGCGCGGGGCGGCCGGCGGCGGGCGTACAGCCACTCCTCGCGGCCGAGCCAGCCGTTGTCGTGGCGCCGCTCGTCGGGGCCCCAGTCGCGCTGGGTGGCGGCCCAGCGGAGCTGGGCGCGGTGCACCTCGGTGGGCGGGTGCCAGACGCCGCTGTCGCGGCGGACGTGCGCGCGGATGAGGCCGTCGACGGTGAAGAGGCTCATCTGGGTGGCGGCGGTGACGGGCAGGACGCCGTCCGGGGGTTCGGTGAGGCCCGCCTCGCCGTGCGCCGTACGGAGCTCCTTCAGCGTCCGCTCGTGCGCGCCCGCGCCGAACGCGTCGCCGACGGCGGCGCCGAGCAGACAGCCGCGCACGCGCGAGCGGAAGTCCTGCTGTTCGGTGCGGCCCCACACGGCCGCGGCAGTGGTGGTCACGACGCGCCCTCCCCCGTCCGAGGTCCCGTTCTCTCACCGGTCTCCGCAGCACTGTAATCGACCGGGTGTGTTCGTTCGGGGGGCGGAACCTTATGTGATCGGACGCCCTTCAGGCCGCTTTTGACCACAGTTCACCCGAGGTTCGCGGTGGGACAGAACCATCCGCCGCATGACCCCCGTGACACGAGTCAAGTACTCCTCCGCCGCGCTCGCCGCCGCCCTCCTCCTCGGCCTCGCCACCCCGGCCGCCTCCGCGCACGCGCCCGGACACGACCGCGGGCACGACCGGCACCGCGTGCCCTTCACCGCCGCGACCGTCACCGACCACGCCGACGGCACCTCCACGATCACGTGGACCGCGCCCGGCACCCGTACCGTCACCATCCGCTCCGAGGGCCGCACCGTCGCGCGCGGCGGCGCCACCGGCACGGTCACCGTCCCCACCCGCGCGGCGGCCGACCGGCACTGGTTCGACCTCGTGCCCGACCGCGGGACGCCGCTCCGCCTCGCCGACCGGCTGATACGGCTCCAGGGCACCGCCAACCTCCGCGACGCCGGCGGCTACCGCACCCGCGACGGACAGTGGGTCCGGATGGGCGAGGTCTACCGCTCCGACGCCCTCGACAAGCTCACCGACGCCGACCTCGCGAAGCTGCGCCGCCTCGGCGTCCGCACCGTCCTCGACCTGCGCATGGAGTCCGAGCGGGCCGCCGCCCCCGACCGCGTCCCCGCCGGCGCCCGGCACGTCGTCGCCGACGTCCTGGCCGGCAGCGGCACCTTCACCGCCATGCCCGGGACCCCGGCCGAGGCCGAGGCCATGATGATCGAGGGCAACCGCTTCATGGTGAGCGGGGACACCGCGAAGGCCGCGTACGCCACCGTCCTCGACGAACTGGCCGAAGGGGACGGCGTCCTCTTCCACTGCACCGCCGGCAAGGACCGCACCGGCTGGGCCGAGGCCGCGCTCCTCACCGCCCTCGGCGTCCCCGAGGAGACGGTCATGGCCGACTACCTCGCCAGCAACACCTACCGGGCCGCCGCCAACGAGGCCGTCCTCTCCCACCTCCCGCCCGCGCAGGCCGCCGTCTACAAGCCGCTCCTCGACGTGCGGCCCGCCTACCTCAACGCCTCCTTCGACCAGGTCGAGCGGGACTTCGGCTCCTTCCGCGCCTACCTGCGCGACGGCGTCGACCTCACCCCGCGCGAACTGAAGTCCCTCAAGCGCGAACTGCTGGTGGGCTGACCGGGCTCAGCCCTCGACCACCGGCAGCAGCTCCGGCAGGTGCCCGTCCGAGGCCCGGGCCGCGGCCTGCCGCTCCGCGGACACCTCCCCGTAGAGGGTCGTCCGGGGGCGGGACGGACGGCCCGCCGCCTCGGCGATCGCCTCCAGATCACGGATCGAGCGGTACGAGCCGTAACTCGACCCCGCCATCCGCGAGATGGTCTCCTCCATCAGCGTCCCGCCGAGGTCGTTCGCGCCCGAGCGCAGCATCTCCGCCGCGCCCTCCGCGCCCAGCTTCACCCAGCTGGTCTGGATGTTGGGGATGTACGGGTGCAGGAGGAGCCGGGCCATCGCCGTCACCGCGCGGTTGTCGCGGACCGTCGGGCCGGGTCGCGCGATGCCCGCGAGGTACACCGGCGCGTTGGTGTGGATGAAGGGCAGCGTCACGAACTCCGTGAAACCGCCGGTCCGCCGCTGGATCGAGGCCAGCGTGCGGAAGTGGCCCAGCCAGTGCCGCGGCTGGTCCACGTGCCCGTACATCATCGTCGACGACGAGCGCAGGCCCAGCTCGTGCGCGGTGGTGATCACCTCGATCCAGGTGGCGGTGGGCAGCTTGCCCTTCGTCAGCACCCAGCGGACCTCGTCGTCGAGGATCTCGGCGGCGGTGCCGGGGATCGAGTCGAGCCCCGCCTCCTTCGCCGCCGTCAGCCACTCGCGGATCGAGAGCCCCGTGCGGGTGGCGCCGTTGACGACCTCCATCGGGGAGAAGGCGTGCACGTGCATCCCGGGGACGCGCGCCTTCACGGCCCGCGCGATGTCGAAGTACGCGGTGCCGGGCAGGTCCGGGTGGATGCCGCCCTGCATGCAGACCTCGACCGCGCCGACCTCCCACGCCTGCTGGGCCCGGTCGGCGACCTGGTCCAGGGAGAGGGTGTACGCGTCGGCGTCGGTACGGCGCTGGGCGAAGGCGCAGAAACGGCAGCCGGTGTAGCAGACGTTGGTGAAGTTGATGTTCCGGGTGACGACGTACGTCACCTCGTCGCCGGAGACCGACTTCCGCACGTCGTCCGCGACCGCGCACAGCGCGTCCAGCGCCGGCCCTTCCGCGTGCAGCAGGGCGAGCGCCTGCGGGTCGGTGAGCCGCGTCGGGTCGTCGGCGGCGACCCGGAGGGCCTCGCGGACGTCGGCGTCGATCCGCTCCGGGACCATGCCGGGCGCGGCGGCCTCCCGCAGCGCCTCCCAGTCGCCGTACACCTCGTCGAAGTCGGCCCGCCGGTCGCCGGTGCGGCCCTCGGTGTCGATGGCCGTGTGGAGGTCCGTGCGGCCGGTGGACGCGAACGCCTCGTCCGGCTCCTGCCACGGCAGACCGCGGACCACCGCGTCCGGGTTCGCGAGGCCGGTCTCCGGGTCGGCGAGCGCGCGGACGTGCGGCACGATCCGCGGGTCCAGCCACGGCTCGCCCCGGCGGACGAACTCCGGGTAGACACACAGCCGTTCACGCAGCTCGAAGCCGGCCGCCGCGGAACGCTCCGCGAGCTCGTCGATCCGCGGCCACGGCCGCTCGGGGTTGACGTGGTCGATGGTGAGGGGCGAGACACCGCCCCAGTCGTCGATACCGGCCGCGATCAGCCGCTCGTACTCCGCGTCCACCAGGTTCGGCGGCGCCTGCAGGCACGCGGACGGACCCATGATGAGGCGCGCGACGGCGACCGCCGCCACCAGGTCGTCGAGTTCGGCGTCCGGCATCGAGCGCATCGCCGTGTCCGGCTTCGCCCGGAAGTTCTGGATGATCAGTTCCTGGATGCCGTGGTACGCCCGCGCGACGCGGCGCAGCGCGAACAGCGACTCCGCCCGCTCCTCGTACGTCTCCCCGATGCCGAGGAGCAGCCCCGAGGTGAAGGGCACGGAGGAGCGGCCCGCGTCCTCCAGGACCCGCAGCCGCACGGCCGGTTCCTTGTCCGGCGAGCCGAAGTGCGGGCCGCCGGGCTCGGACCAGAGACGGGTGGCGGTGGTCTCCAGCATCATGCCCATCGACGGCGCCACCGGCTTCAGCCGCTGGAAGTCCGTCCAGGACAGCACGCCCGGGTTGAGGTGCGGCAGCAGCCCGGTCTCCTCCAGGATCCGCACCGACATGGCCCGCACGTACGCGAGCGTGTCGTCGTACCCGTGCGCGTCCAGCCACTCGCGGGCCTCGGGCCACCGGTCCTCCGGCTTGTCGCCGAGGGTGATGAGGGCTTCCTTGCAGCCCAGCGCGGCGCCCTTGCGCGCGATGTCCAGCACCTCGTCCGGCGACAGGAACATGCCGTGGCCCTCGCGCCGCAGCTTGCCGGGCACGGTCACGAAGGTGCAGTAGTGGCACTTGTCCCGGCACAGGCGCGTCAGCGGTATGAACACGCTCTTCGAGTACGTGATCACCCCGGGCCGCCCGGCCGCCTCAAGCCCGGCGTCCCGCACCCGCCCGGCGACCGCCACGAGCTCCGCCAGGTCCTCCCCGCGCGCCCGCAGCAGCACCGCCGCCTCGCCGACGTCGAGCGCGACCCCGTCCCTGGCCCGCCGCAGCGCCCGCCGCATCGCGTTCCTGGTCGGGGCCGCACCGCTCTGCCCGTCGCCCTGCCCCTGCTCCCGGTCGCCCACCCGCTGGTCCGTCATCCCCCGAGCATACGAGCGCGGCCCGCGCCGCGGAGACGGGTCCCCGTACCTGGTCACGGGCCCGTCACCCCAGGTGCTCCGCGTAGGCGTCCAGGACCCGCAGCACCTCGGACTCGCCGGCGGACGGGAGCTGGAGGACGGTCTCCTCGCAGCCGAGTTCGGCGTAGTGGGCGAGCTTGCCCGGGGTGGGGAGGACGGCGTACGGGACGACCTGGAGGGCCTTGGGATCGCGGCCCGCCTCCTCCCACGCGGCACGCAGCGGGGGCAGGGACTCCGTGAGGCCGCGCCCGCCGATCGGCATCCAGCCGTCCGTCTGTCCGGCGATCGCGGCGAAGAGCTTGGGTCCCGCGGCGCCGCCCAGCAGGATCCGCGGGGCGCCGCCGACCGGCTTCGGCCAGACCTCGGAGGCACGCACCGAGAACCCGGAATCGCCCTCGTACGCGGTCGGTTCCGGCGCCCACAGGGCCCGCATGAGGGCCAGCCGGTCGCGGACGAGCTCCCGGCGGCCGGCCCAGGCGACGCCGTGGTCGGCGGCCTCCTCGCGGTTCCAGCCGTAGCCGAGGCCGAGGGTGAACCGGCCGCCGGAGAGGTGGTCGAGGGTGGCGATCTGCTTGGCGAGCGCGATCGGGTCGTGCTGCGCGAGCAGCGTGATGCCGGTGCCGAGCGCGAGCCGTTCGGTGACGGCGGCGGCCTGGGCGAGCGCGACGAAGGGGTCGAGGGTGCGCGCGTACTCGCGCGGCAGCTCGCCGCCGGCCGGGTAGGGGGTCTCCCGGGAGACGGGGATGTGGGTGTGCTCGGGCAGATAGAGCCCGGCGAAGCCGCGCGCCTCCAGCTCGCGGGCGAGCCGCACGGGCGAGATGGTCTCGTCGGTCAGGAAGATCGTGGTCGAGATCCGCATGACGGCACGGTAGGGGCTACGGCCACGGATTCCGAGGCCCGTGACATCACCGGCTCGTCAGGTGGCGGGCGCCGGCCTCCTGACCATGAACACGTCCACCCCGTCCTCCGCCTCCACGGTGAACCCGGCCCGTTCGTAGAGCCGGCGGGCCGCGCTGCCCCGGAGGACGGCGAGGCGTACGACGGCGTCGGCCGCGTCGGCGCGGGCCAGCAGCCGGGCGAGGACGGCCGTGCCGAGGCCCCCGCCCTGGAGGTCCGGGGCGAGGTAGAAGTGCTCCAGGTGGAGGCCGTCTCCGCCGCTGTCCGGGCGGAGGGTGACGCAGCCGGCGAGCGCCCCGTCGCGGGTCTCGACGATCGAGGTGTACGCGGGCGAGAAACCGTCGCGCAGCCGCTGCCGGACCCGGTGCGGGTCGTACCGGCCGAGCCGTTCCAGGTCGGGGCGCATGACGAAGGCGCGCAGCTCCGCGACCGCCTCGACGTCCTCCGCCCGGCCGGGCCGCAGCGACCAGTCCCTCGTCACACGCATGGCGCGATGGTAGGCAGCGGTCCGTAACCGCTCCCCGCCGACCCCCGTTGGAGCGGGCATGAAGAAGCTCCTCACCGCAGCCGCCCTGACCGCCTTCGCCGCCACCGGCGGCCTCGCCTCCGCAGGCTCCGCCGCCGCCGACACGAGCGGCCTGAACCTGCCGTCGGTCGTCCCCCTCAGCGGCGTCCTGAACCCGAAGCCGCTCCCGCCGCAGGCGGCCGACCTGCCGCCCGCCAACCAGGCGGTGAGCAAGCTGCTGCCCGGGCAGAAGTAGCCCGGGCGAACGAAAGCGGCGGGACCCCCCACGGGCCCGCCGCTTTCGCGTTCTGGGTGACTCAGGTGTGTGCGGAGGCGGTCAGTCGGTGACCACCAGGGAGGGGGTTTCCTTCGTGAGGATCTCGCCTCGGAAGAAGGCGGGGCTGCGGCGCTGCATGACGAGCATGATGACGGCGCCGAGGAGGAGGAGGCCGACGGCGATGACGAAGACGGAGCCGACGCCGAAGACGGCGGAGCCGGAGCCGTAGGCCGGGTCCCACATGTCGTAGAGGGTCTTGCCGAAGACCGCGGTGAGCATGACGCCGCCGAGGGCCGGCATGAGGCCCTTGAAGGCGAAGTCGCGGAAGGAGCGGAAGAGCTCGGCGCGGAAGTACCAGACGCAGGCGAAGGCCGTGATGCCGTAGTAGAAGCAGATCATGAGGCCGAGCGCGTAGATGGTGTCGACCAGGACGTGCTCGCTGACCAGGGTCATCACCGTGTAGAAGGCGCCGGTGGCGACGCCCGCGACGACGGTGGCCTTGCCGGGGGTCTTGAAGACCGGGTGGACCTTGGTGAAGGACTTCGGCAGCGCCTCGTACGTGGACATGGCGAGGACCGTGCGGGCGACCGGGATGAAGGTGGTCTGGAGGCTCGCGGCGGCGGAGGCCAGGACGGCGACGAAGAGGAAGACGCCGAGGACGGGGCCCATGACCGGTCCCGCGAGGGCGGCGAAGACGTTGTCGGAGGTCTCCGGGTTGGCGAGGCCGAGGCCCTGGTCGCCGGAGCCGACGGCCATCTGCGCGGCGATGCCGGTGGCGAGGTAGGAGCCGACGAGGACGACCATCGCGATGAGCGCGGCGCGGCCGGGGGTCTTGTCGCTGCCGGTGGTCTCCTCGTTGGTCGCCATGCAGGCGTCCCAGCCCCAGTACATGAAGATCGAGAGGGAGAGGCCGGCGGTGAAGGCGGCGAAGGACTGGACCGCGAAGGGGTTCATCCAGGACCAGGAGAAGTCGACCGAGGTCTCGAAGGAGCCGGCCTTGGAGAGGGCCAGGGCGACGAAGACGGCGAGGACGACGAGCTGGAGCCCGACGAGCGCGTACTGGACGCCCTTGGTGGCCGTCATGCCGCGGTAGCTGATCGCGGTGGCGGTGGCGATGAGGGCGAGGCAGGTGAGGATGTGGACGGCCTTGTTGCCGTCGAGGGCGGCGATGGACTCGCTGCCGGTGATCTCGCCCGCGAGGAGCCAGAAGTAGGAGGTGGCGACGCCGGCGAGGTTGGAGAGCACGATGATCGTGGCGATCACCAGGCCCCAGCCGCACATCCAGCCGATCTTGGGGCCGAACGCCTTCACGGTCCAGGTGAAGGAGGTGCCGCAGTCGGGCATGGCCCGGTTGAGCTCCCGGTACGCGAAGGCGACGAGGAGCATCGGGAGGAAGCCCGCGAGGAAGACGGCGGGCATCTGGAGGCCGACCTCGCCGGCGGTGGAGCCGAGGGTGGAGGTCAGGCAGTACACCGGGGCGACGGTGGAGATGCCGATGATCGCGTTGCCGAAGAGGCCGACGGAGTTGCCGCCCAGGCCCTTCTTGCGCACACCGGGGGTGTCGCCGGGGGCGGTGGCGCCCCTTACCGTGTCTCCGGCCTGGGGCCGCGCTTCCACCTGAGTCATGAACAGGACGTTAAGTGCTGCGGTTTCCTTATCCGGAGGGGCGAACTCCGCTCAGGTGATCGATCAACGCCTTGCATTGCGAGGCCAGACCGGGCCGCTCGCCAATGATTGAAAGATCGACCACCCTGCCGTACCGACCAACTGGTAGGTCGGGCGGCGGGTGTCCGATATGCGGGAACCGCAGCAAGGGGCGAAATGTCCGTTTCGAAATTTTCCCGAGGAATTTTCCCGGGCGCCGCCGAGAGGGCCGGAACCCTTGGGAGGACTGGGCTCCGGCCTTTTGTACCGGGCGGTCAGCCGGGCCAGACCACCGCCTGGAGCTCGCTGTAGGCGTGGAGGGCGTAGGAACCGACGTCCCGGCCCACCCCGCTCTTCTTGAAGCCGCCGAAGGGGGCCTCCATGTTCCGGCCGACGGTGTTGATCCCGACCCCGCCGGCCCGCAGCCGGGCGGCGATCCGGAAGGCGCGGGCGACGTCCCCGGACCAGACGTAGTCGAGCAGGCCGTAGTCGCTGTCGTTGGCCAGCGCGACGCCCTCCTCCTCGTCGTCGAAGGGGACGACCACGACGACCGGGCCGAAAATCTCCTCCCGCACCACCCGCATCTCGGGGGTGCAGTCGGCGAGGAGCGTCGGGGCCACGTAGAAGCCGCGGTCGAGGTCGGGGCGCTCGCCGCCGGCGACGACCCTGGCGCCCTCCTTCCGCCCCAGCTCGACGTAGGACTCCACCCGGTCGCGGTGGGCGGCCGAGATCACCGGACCGACGACCGTGCCCGGCGCGGCCGGGTCCCCCACCGTCATGAAGGCGAGGTAGCCGGTGAGCTTCTCCACGAGCCGCTCGTAGATCCCGCGCTGGGCGAGCACCCGGGTCGGCGCGGTGCAGATCTGGCCGCTGTAGAAGGAGAAGGTCGTGCCGATGCCCAGGACGGCCGAGTCGAGGTCGGCGTCGTCGAACACGAGCGCGGCGCCCTTGCCGCCCAGCTCCATGAGCTGCCGCTTCATGCCCCGGCCGCAGACCTCTCCGATGGCCTGGCCGACGGCCGTGGAGCCGGTGAAGGAGACCATGTCGACGTCCGGGGAGTCGACGGCCGCCTCGCCGACGGCGGGCGCCGAGCCGGTGACCAGGTTGACCACGCCGGGCGGGACTCCGGCCTCCTCCAGGGCGCGGACCATGGCGAAGACCGACAGCGGGTCCTGCGGGGCCGGCTTCACCAGGACGGTGTTGCCCATGGCGAGCGCGGGCGCGATCTTGCCGGCCGGGTTGGCCCAGGGGTTGTTGTACGAGGTGACGCAGGTGACGACGCCGACCGGGCGCCGGACCGCGACGGCACCGAAGACGCCCGCCTTCCCCATCGGGCCCGCCTCGTTGACCTGCGGCGGGAGGGGCTGTTCGACCGGCTCCAGGGCGCCCCTGGCGTACCGCCGGAAGCGGGAGGAGCCGACGGCCACCTGCATGCCGCGGGCGGTGCCGGTGGTGGCGCCGGTCTCGGCGCGGGCGAGGGCGGTGTGCGCGTCGGCGTCGCGGGCCATGATCGCGGCGGCCCGGTCGAGGAGCGCGGCCCGCTCCTCGGGCTTCGTCCGGGACCAGGACGCGAAGGCGTCGCGGGCGGCGGCGGCCGCCTCGTACACCTGGGCCCTGGACGCCTCCGGGGCGAGCCCGACGACCTCCTCGGTGGCCGGGTCGACCACCTCGTAGTGCCCGCCGTCGGGCTCGGTCCACTCCCCTCCTATGTACAGCCGCTCGGTGATGCCGCTCATCGGGTGCTCACCGTCCTCGTGTCGCGGCCCGAGCGCAGCACGCGCCCGGGGACGGCTCCGGTGACCTCGTCGTCCCTGACCGTCTCCACGCCGTTGACGCGGACGGAGACGATGCCGACCGCCCGCGAGTCCAGGCGGGGGCTGTCGCCGGGCAGGTCGTGGACGAGGGTGGCGGGTCCCGCGTCGATCCGCTCGGGGTCGAAGAGGACCAGGTCGGCGTGGAAGCCCTCGGCGATCCGGCCGCGCTCGCGGAGCCCGAAGAGCCGGGCCGGGTCGTCGCTGAGCATCCGCACGGCCTGCTCCAGCGGCACCAGCCTCCGGCCGCGCAGGCAGTCGCCGAGGAAGCGGGTGGTGTACGGGGCTCCGCACATGCGGTCCAGGTGGGCGCCGGCGTCGGAGCCGCCGAGCAGGACGTCCTCGTGCTGCCAGGTCTCGGCGCGCAGCGCCCAGGAGGCGGGGTCGTTGTCGGTGGGCATCGGCCACAGGACGGTCCGCAGGTCGTCGTTGGCGCAGATCTCGACGAGGCACTGGAAGGGGTCCTGGCCGCGTTCGGCGGCGATCTCCCCGACGACCCGGCCGGTCAGGCCCTCGTTCTCGCGGCTGTACGTGTCGCCGACGACGTACCGGCCGAAGTGCGCGAGGCGGCGGAAGACGCCGGCCTCCTTGGAGTCGGCGCGGCGCAGCATCTCGGCGCGGACGTCCGGGTCGCGCAGCCGCTCGATCCGCTCGGGGACGGGGAGGCCCAGGATCTCGCCCCAGCCGGGGATGAGGTTGAGGGCGCAGAAGGTGCCGAGGGACATGTTCATGGGGGTGAGGATCGGCATGGTGAGGGCGACGATCCGGCCGCCGGACTTGCGGGCGCGTTCGGAGGCGGTGAGCTGGCGGGGGACGCGTTCGGGGACGGCGGCGTCGATGGTGAGGACGTTCCAGTTGAGGGGGCGTCCGGCGGCGGCGGACATCTCGACGAAGAGGTCGATCTCGGCGTCGGAGAACTGGTCGAGGCAGCCCGCGAGGATGGCCTCGATCTGGGTGCCCTCGTGTTCGCCGACGGCCGTGGAGAGGGCGATGAGTTCGGCGGGGGTGGCGTGCCGGGAGGCGACGGGGGCGCCGTCGCCGTCGGAGTGGGTGGCGGACTGGGTGGTGGACAGGCCCCAGGCGCCGGCCTCCATGGCCTCCTTGAGGAGGGCGGTCATGGCCGCGAGCTGTTCGGGGGTGGGCGTGCCGCCGACGGCGTCCTCGCCCATGACGTACCGGCGCAGGGCGCAGTGGCCGACCATGAAGCCGGCGTTGACGGCGATCCGCCCCTCCAGGGCGTCGAGGTACTCGCCGAAGGTGGACCAGCTCCAGTCGACGCCCTCTTCGAGGGCGGCCAGGGCCATGCCCTCGACCTTGGACATCATGCGGCGGGTGTAGTCGGCGTCCTCGGGCCGGTCGGGGTGGAGCGGGGCGAGGGTGAAGCCGCAGTTGCCGCCGGCGACGGTGGTGACGCCGTGGTTCATGGAGGGGGTGGCGTACGGGTCCCAGAAGAGCTGGGCGTCGTAGTGGGTGTGCGGGTCGACGAAGCCGGGGGCGAGGACGAGTCCGGTGGCGTCCTCGGTGGTGCGGGCGGTGGCGCCGGGTGGGGGGAGGGTGATCCGGCCGTCGCGGATGCCGACGTCGGCTACGCGGGCGGGGGCGCCGGTGCCGTCCACGACGGTGGCGCCCTTGATGAGGTGGTCGAGCATGGCGATCCCTTTCTGTACGTGCCTGTGCGTGCCTGTGCGTGCCCGTGCGTGCCTGTACGGGGCCACGCGTGTGCCCCGGCCGGGGCCGCCGCGGAACGGCCGCCGGCCGGGGCGGGTACGGGGCGGCGGTCCGGGAAGACACCGCCCCGCGTTTCGGTCCGTTGTGGGCAGGCGTTCCGCGGGGCGGAACGGGTGGGCACAACGGGACGGCGCCCTGCCGGCGCCAGAGGCTTCCGGGCCTGGACCCGCACCGGGACGGCGCCGCACTCGTGGTGCGGGTCCAGGCGCGGAACGCGGAGGCGCCGCTGAGGGCGCCGTTCCGTGTGCCCACCCTCCCCCAAGCTCTCGGCTTCGCTCGAGCAGGGGGGACCCCCATCGCCCCTGCGGAACGCCTGCCCACACGGCGGTGGTGGGGGTGGGCGCGTCTCGTGTGCCCGCGCGCGGCGGCCGCCGCCCCGCCGCCCCGCCCCCCCCCCCCCGGGCCCCCGGCGGCGCCGCCCCCCCCGCCGCCCCGCGGGGCGGGCGGGACCGGGACGCGGGCCGCCGCGCCGGGGGCGCTACGCGCTCGAGGACTGGCGGAAGCGGGTGGTGCGGTGGATCGGGTCGGTGTCGATCTCGGGGATCACGTGTTCGCCGATCAGCTTGATCGAGTTCATCGTGTCCTCGTAGGAGATCCCGATCGGGAGGCCGAAGGAGAGCTGGTCGGCGCCGGCCTGCTCCCAGCGGCGGCACTGGGCGAGGACCTCGGAGGGGTCGCCGCAGATCATCAGTTCCTCGGCGATGAGGAGTTCGATGATCTCGGCGGAGTACTCGGGGAGCAGCTCGGGCCACTCGGGGATGCCCTCGGGGCGCGGGAAGGTGTCGTGGTAGCGGAAGAGGAGCGACTGGAGGTAGTTGAGCCCGCCGCCGACGGCGATCTCGACGGCCTTGTCGTGGGTCTCGGCGCAGATCGCGGTGGAGGTGACCATGACGTTGTCGTTGACGAAGTCGCCGACGGCCTTGGCCTCCTTGATCGCGTTCTTGTAGGACTCGACGACCCACTCCATGTCGGAGACCTTCTGGACGCTGAAGCCGAGGACGCCGAGGCCCATCTTCCCGGCCATGGCGTACGAGGAGGGGGAGCCGGCGGCGTACCACATGGCGGGGTGGGAGGCGCCGTACGGCTTGGGGAGGATCTTGCGGGGCGGGAGGGACCAGTGTTTGCCCTGGAAGCCGGCGTACTCGTCCTGGAGCCACATCTTGGGGAACTCGGCGATGGTCTCTTCCCAGAGTTCCTTGGTGTGGTTCATGTCGGTGATGCCCGGGAAGAAGCCGAGGATCTCGTGGCTGCCGGCGCCGCGGCCGGAGCCGAACTCGAAGCGGCCTTCGGAGAGGTGGTCGAGCATCGCGACCTTCTCGGCGACCTTGACCGGGTGGTTGACCGGGGCGAGCGGGTTGAAGATGCCGGAGCCGAGGTGGATGCGCTCGGTGGCGTGGGCGAGGTAGCCCAGGTAGACGTCGTTGGCCGAGAGGTGCGAGTACTCCTCCAGGAAGTGGTGCTCGGAGGCCCAGGCGTACTTGAAGTTGGACTTGTCCGCCTGGATGACGTACTCGGTCTCCTCCATGAGGGCCTTGTGCTCGGCTTCGGGATCGGTCTCGGCGCGCTTGCCGACGTATCCCTGTACGAAGATCCCGAATTCCACGGAAGTCACCGTCCTCGTGAGTTTCTGACGTGTCGTCAGATTCTTGGATGCACTGCGCCGTGTCAATACCTGACGACTCGTCAGATCGGTTTGTGGGGGCGGTCAGAAGAGGGAGACGCCGGCCAGCCAGCCGCCGTCGACGACGAAGGGCTGGCCCGTCACGTACGAGGAGTCCTCCGAGGTCAGGAAGAGGGCGAGGGCCGCCACCTCCTCCGGGCGGCCGATCCGGCCGAGCGGCACGAGCGAGCGGTACAGCTCGGCGGTGGCCGCCGGGTCCACCCCCTCCGGGTTGCTCATCGGGGTGTCGATCGCTCCCGGGCAGACCGCGTTCACCCGGATCCCCTGCGCCGCCAGCTCCAGCGCCGCCACCCGGGTCAGGCCGACCACCGCGTGCTTGGAGGCCGCGTAGGCGCCGACCCCGGCCATCCCGGTCACGCCGGTGTACGAGGCGGTGTTGACGATCGTGCCGCCGCCGGCCGCCGCGATCTCCGGGGCGACCGCCCTGATGCCCAGGAAGCAGCCGGTCTGGTTGACCGCGACGATCGCCTGGAACTCCTCCAGCGGCGTGGAGAGCAGCGCGTTGAAGCGGAGGATGCCGGCGTTGTTCACCAGCGCGTCGATCTTCCCGAACCGCTCCTTGGCGGCGGCCACCGCGGCCGTCCACTCCTCCTCGCGGGTCACGTCCAGGTGCACGTAGACGGCCCGGTCCTCCCCCAGCTCCTTGGCCAGGGCCTCCCCGGGGCCGTCCAGCACGTCCGCGAGGACGACCCTGGCCCCCTCGGCGGCGAAGAGCCGCGCCTCCCGCTCGCCCTGCCCGCGCGCCGCCCCCGTGACGATCGCGACCCGCCCGTCCAGCTTGCCCATGCCCACACTCCCTACAGCTGCGGGGCGACCTCCGACGCGAAGGCCGCCATCTGGTCGATGAGTTCGGTACGGCTCCGGCTGCGGAACCGCACCTGGATCTGGCCGACGCCCATCGCCCCGTACTCCCGGAGCGAGGCCGCCAGCTCCTCCGGCGGGCCGGCCAGCGTGCGCCGCCCGACCTCCCAGCCGGGGGCGCCCACGTACAGCGGCTCGGCGATCGCGCCGAAGACGAAGGGCCCGGTGAGCCCGGCCTCCTCGCGCAGCCGCCGGATCCGCTCGATCCGGCGGGCCAGCACCTCCCGGGGGTCGCCCTGCGGCAGCCAGCCGTCCCCCCTGAGCGCGGCCCGCCGCACGGCCGCCGGGGAGGAGCCGCCCACCCAGACCGGGACCCGCTCCTGCGCGGGCCGGGGCCGCTGCCCGAGGTCCTTGAAGGCGAACCGCTCCCCCAGGTGCTCCGGGTACTCCTCCGGGCCGAGCGCCGCCCGCAGCGCGTCGATCGTCTCGTCGAGGACCCCGCCCCGGCCCGCGAAGTCCGCCCCGACCGCCTCGAACTCCTCCTGCACGTGCCCGGCGCCCACCCCGAGGACCAGCCGGCCGCCGGAGAGGTGGTCGACGGTCGCGTACGCCTTGGCGGAGACCAGCGGATGCCGGAGCCCGACGACGGCGACGTGCGAGAGCAGCCGGACCCGCTCGGTGGCGGCGGCGAGGAAGGAGAGCGTGGCGACCGGGTCGTACCAGACGGTGCTCATCCCGGCGGCGAGCCGGCGCGGGATGGCGACGTGGTCGCAGCAGGCGACGTAGTCGAAGCCGTGCGCGTCGGCGGCGCGGGCGACGGCGAGCAGGTCGGCGGGGCCGGCCGTCGCCTCCCAGGCTTCGGCGTAGATCGCGGACTGGGACTGGACCGGCAGCTGCATTCCGTAGACCACCACGGGAATCCCCTCCATCTGACGCAGCGTCAGTTATGGCGCGTGGGCCATGCTGGCGGCTGACGGCTCATCAGGCAAGGGGCTGTCGGCGGCGGTGCGAAAGGGCGGGCGAGCGAGCGCCGGATCGCCCTGCGTGCCGGATGTGGAAGGAGTACAATTTTTTGTACATGTTCCCTAGAGACGGAGGGACCGCCGTGGCCGTGACCCAGATCGACATAGACGAGGACGCGCTGGAGCGGGCCATGGCCCTGTCCAAGGCGCGGACCAAGAAGGAAGCTGTCAACCTGGCCCTGCGCTTCTACGCCGACCGGCAAGAGCGCGCGGCTCGTATCGGGCGGCACTTCGAGCGCGCCCGCCACTGGGGGGCGGTCGAGGACGCGGAGCGGCGTCATCGGGCCGAGAAGGACGCCGGGTGATCTACCTCCTCGACACGTCCGGCCTCGTCCGGATCCTGGGCGACCCCGCACTCCAGTCGGCCTGGTACGACGCGATCGACGCCGAGGCGATCGCGTCGTGCTACCCGCAGCGCGCCGAGTTCCTGCACAGCGCCCGGAACGGGCGCGAGTACGACGAGATCGCCGAGATGTTCACCGAGCTCTACCCCGACGTCGCCGTGCCCAAGAACGCCGGACGCTGGATCGACTCCGTGCAGCGCCGGATGGCGCGGGCGGGGGAGCACCGGAGCGCCTCGGCCGTCGGCCTGATCATCGCGGCCACCGCGGCCCACCACGGCCTGACCGTCCTCCACGACGATGACGACTACCGGACCGTCGCCCGGCACGCGCCCGACGTGAGCGAGCACAACGTCCGGAACGTCCTGCCGTAGGCGACACGGGGCGGAGATCCCCGGAGGGGCGGCCGCCCCGCCCCTCACCCTCGCCTCACGGCCGCCACAGGCCCTCCGGGGTCAGGCCCAGCAGGTCGATGGCGTTGCCGCGGACGATCCGGTCCACGACGTCCGGGGCCAGGTGGCCCATCTGCGCCGCGCCGACCTCCTTGGACTTCGGCCAGGTCGAGTCGGAGTGCGGGTAGTCCGTCTCGTAGAGGACGTTCGCCGCGCCGATCGCGTCGAGGTTGCGCAGGCCGAAGGCGTCGTCGAAGAAGCAGCCGAAGACGTGCCCGGCGAAGAGCTCCGACGGCGGCCGGGTCACCTTGTCGGCGACCCCGCCCCAGGCGCGGTTCTCCTCCCAGACCACGTCCGCCCGCTCCAGGATGTACGGGATCCAGCCGATCTGGCCCTCCGCGTACATGATCCGCAGGTTCGGGAAGCGCTCGAACTTGCCGCTCATCAGCCAGTCGACCATCGAGAAGCAGCAGTTGGCGAAGGTGATCGTGGAGCCGACCGCCGGCGGGGCGTCCGCCGAGGTGGACGGCATCCGGCTGGACGAGCCGATGTGCATCGCGACGACCGTGCCGGTCTCGTCGCAGGCCCGGAGGAACGGGTCCCAGTGGTCGGTGTGGACCGACGGCAGCCCCAGATGCGGCGGGATCTCGGAGAAGGCCACCGCCCGCACCCCGCGCGCCGCGTTCCGCCGCACCTCGGCGGCGGCCAGCTCCGGGTCCCAGAGCGGGACGAGGGTCAGCGGGATCAGCCGGCCGCGCGCCTCCGGCCCGCACCACTCCTCCACCATCCAGTCGTTGTACGCGCGCACGCACAGCAGGCCGAGATCGCGGTCGGCCGCCTCGGTGAAGGTCTGGCCGCAGAAGCGCGGGAAGGTCGGGAAGCAGAGCGCGGACTGGACGTGGTTGACGTCCATGTCGGCGAGCCGGTCGGGGACGGAGAAGGATCCCGGCCGCATCTGCTCGTACGTGATGACTTCGAGGCGTATCTCGTCGCGGTCGTAGCCGACGGCGGTGTCCAGGCGAGTGAGGGGCCTGTGCAGATCCTCGTAGACCCACCAGTCGCCGATCGGGCCGTCGTCGCCGGGCGCGCCCATGACGGGCGCGAACTTGCCGCCGAGGAAGGTCATCTCCTTCAGCGGCGCCCGGACGATCCGCGGGCCGGTGTCCCGATACCGGGACGGGAGCCGGTCCCGCCAGACGTGCGGGGGCTCCACGGTGTGGTCGTCCACCGAGATGATCCTGGGGAAGGTCTCCTGGGTCTCCATGCCCTTCACGGTAGCGCCGATCTGACGAACCGTCAGCTACCGCGACGGCCGGAACGCGACACGGTGCGGGGAGACCCGGTCACAGCTCCCCCACAACCGCGCCCCGATGCTGACGCGCTCCCTCCGGACAAGGCAGACTGACGGGGCGATACCACCGGTAGGGGCAGGGGGAGCCATGGGGCAGGAGAACGGGCCGCGCGTCCCGGCGCAGGGCCCCGGCGGGAACGAGGCCGGGCCGGACGTCGGCGTGCCCCGGCAGCGGGCACGGACGGGCGGGGGTACGGGAGCGGGTTCGGGTTCGGGAGCGGGTTCGGGAGCGGGTACGGGAGCGGTCACCGGTACGGGAGCGGGCGCCGGCGCGGGGGCGAGCAGCGGCGCCGGCGTGGGTAGCGGCGCGGGCCCCGGAGCCGCTGCCGGCACCGGCGCGGCCCCCGGCGGCAACTCCGGAACCGGAACCAACGCGGCCCCCGGCGGCACTACCGGAACCGGAACCGGCACCGACACCGGCGCCGGCAGTGACACCCGCACCGGCACCGGGCTTCGTTTCGGTGTGCTCGGGCCCGTGCGGGCCTGGCGGGACGGGGAGGCGCTGGCCACCGGCTCGCCCCAGCAGCGGGCCCTGCTCGCCGCCCTGCTCCTGCGCGAGGGCCGTACCGCCACCGCCGCCGAGCTCATCGACGCCCTCTGGGGCGAGGAACCCCCCTCCCAGGCGCTCGCCGCGCTCCGCACGTACGCCTCCCGGCTCCGCAAGGTCCTCGGCCCCGAGGTCCTGGTCAGCGAGTCCGGGGGCTACGCGCTGCGGACCACGGGACTGGACCTCACGCGCGCCCGCGCGCTCGCCGCCGACGCGGAGAAGCTGCGGGCCGGCGGCGAGCGGACCGCCGCCCGCGCCCGGCTCGCCGAAGCCCTCGACCTGTGGGACGGCGAGGTCCTGGCCTCCGTGCCGGGGCCGTACGCCGACACCCAGCGGACCCGCCTGGAGGAGTGGCGGCTCACCCTCCTGGAGACCCGCGTCGACGTCGACCTGGAGATCGGCGCGCACGCCGAGGCCGTCTCCGAGCTGACCGCGCTCACCGCCGCGCACCCGCTGCGCGAACGCCTCCGCGAACTGCTGATGCTCGCCCTCTACCGGGGCGGACGGCAGGCCGAGGCGCTCGCCGTGTACGCCGACACCCGCCGGCTCCTCGCCGACGAGCTCGGCGTCGACCCGACCCCCGAACTCTCCCGGCTCCAGCAGCGCATCCTCCAGGGCGACACCGAACTGGCCCGCCCCGTCGAGGAGCAGGCCCCCGCCGCCGCCCCGCTCGCGCGTCCCGCGCAACTCCCGGCCACGGTCGCCGACTTCACCGGCCGGGCGGCGTTCGTACGGGAGCTGGGCGCCCGGCTCGCCACCGCCGAGGGCTCGGTCATGGCGGTCTCCGCGCTGGCCGGCATCGGCGGCGTCGGCAAGACCACCCTCGCCGTCCACGTGGCGCACGAGGCCCGCCCGCACTTCCCCGACGGACAGCTGTACGTCGACCTCCAGGGCGCCGGGGCCCGCGCCGCCGCCCCCGAGACCGTCCTCGGCTCCTTCCTCCGCGCCCTCGGCACCCCTGACTCGGCCATCCCCGACTCGCTGGAGGACCGGGCCGCGCTCTACCGCTCGACGCTGGACGGCCGCCGGGTCCTGATCCTCCTCGACAACGCGCGGGACGCGGCCCAGATCCGGCCCCTGCTGCCCGGGACGGCGGGCTGCGCGGCCCTCGTCACCAGCCGGATCCGCATGGTGGACCTGGCGGGCGCGCACCTGGTCGACCTCGACGTGATGTCCCCCGAGGAGGCGCTCCAGCTCTTCACCAGGATCGTCGGCGAGGAGCGGGTGCGGGCGGAGCGGGAGGCGGCGCTCGACGTGGTCGCCGCGTGCGGGTTCCTGCCGCTGGCGATCCGCATCGCCGCGTCGCGCCTGGCGGCCCGCCGCACGTGGACGGTGTCGGTCCTCGCCGCCAAGCTGGCCGACGAGCGGCGCCGCCTCGACGAGCTCCAGGCCGGCGACCTCGCGGTGAAGGCCACCTTCGAGCTGGGCTACGGCCAGCTGGAGCCCGCCCAGGCGCGGGCCTTCCGCCTCCTGGGCCTCGCGGACGGCCCGGACATCTCCCTGGCGGCGGCCGCGGCCGTCCTGGACCTGCCCCTCTGGGACACCGAGGACCTCCTGGAGGCCCTGGTGGACACGTCGCTCCTGGAGTCGGCGGCCCCCGGCCGCTACCGCTACCACGACCTGGTCCGCCTCTACGCCCGCGCCTGCGCCGACCGCGACGAGCACCCGCCCACGGAGAAGGCGGCGGCCCTCTCGCGCCTCCTCGACTTCTACCTCTCGACGGCGGCGCGGGTGTACGCCATCGAGCGGCCCGGCGACCGGCTCGTCGACCACCTGGAGCCGACGACGTACGAGGGCCTGTCCTTCACCGACCGCCACGAGGCCCAGGACTGGCTCTACGCCGAGTCCCACTGCCTCCTCGCCTGCGTCCGCCAGTCGGCCACGACCCCCGGCACCCTCCGCCGCGCGGTGGACCTGCTGTGGGCGTCGCTGGACCTCGGCGAGTCGGGAGCCAATTCGAGAGAGTTCGAGGCGACCGGGGCCGTCGTCCGGGATGCCGCCCGCGGCTGCCGGGACGACAAGGCCGAAGGGCGCGCCTTGATGGTCCTCGCGGGAGTCCACCACACGGCGGGCCGCTTCCAGGAGGCCGATCGTGACGCCGAGTCGGCGCTGCCGTGCGCGGAACGCGCCGGGGACCCCATCCCGGCCTGCTGGTCCGCCAACGCCCGAGGCATCATCGCGCTGTACCAGAACCGCTTCGCGGAGGGCGAGCAGCACCTCACCCAGGCCATCGAAAGGTTCCGGGGGATCGGTGACGAGCCCGGTGAGGCGAGCGCCCTCTGCAACCTCTCACGCATGCATCTCGCGATGGGACGGACCTCGAGCGCGATCGAGCTGGCCCTGCGCGGAACGGAGATCTACGACTCCATGGGGCATGCCCTGCGCGGTGCCAACGGACGGTACGCGCTCGGGCTGGCCCTCACCCAGGACAACCAGCTCGCCGCCGCGAGCGAGCGGCTGCGGGAAGCCCTGGCCGTCTTCGCCGACAGCCGCCAGAGGCTGTGGGAGGGCATGACCCTGTTCCGCCTCTCGGAGCTCGACCTGGCCGCCCGCAGGTACGCCCACGGGGCGTCCAACGCCGAGATGGCGCTCACGGTCCTCCGGGGCATCGGCGGCGAGTGGCGGCGGGCCAACGTACTGACCGTCCTCGGCCGCGCCCTCCACCACCTCGGTCAGACCGGACGGGCACAGGCGTGCTGGAAGGAGGCGCTGGGCGTCTTCGACTCCCTGGCGTCTCCGGAGGCGGCTCAGGTGAGGGAGCTCCTGGCACCGGCCACGGCCGCCTAGACCCGCCCCCGCCAGCACGTTCATCGTTCGTTTATCGCCGCCCGGCATGCTCGTACCCACAACAGGCCGCCGCCTCGGGGGGCAGGCGGACTGACGGCGAGGCCGAAGACCCTGGGGGTTAGGGTGATCGGCCCGGGAGATTCGGCCGGTCGTCCACGGGGGAAGGCCGGCCGGATCTCCTCACCTCTCTTATCCCACACGCAGGAGTTGACGAGCATGACCGATCCGCTGAAGCAGGACCCGATCATCAAGCCCCTGGACATGCACGCGACCTCGACGCCCGCCGTCGACGCCATCACCGACAAGGTCACGGGCCCGGGCGAAGCGGACATCACCACCAAGGACATGCACGCCACTTCGGAGCCGGCCGTCGACGCCATCACGGAGAAGGTCGTCGGCGAGGGCCACGAGCCCGCGGCCAAGTAGACCATTCCCCACGGGGAGATCGGCACCGGCGACGCCATCGGGGGAGCCGCCGGGGCCGTCCGCAGCGGCCCGCTCGACGGGGGAGCGCGAGGTCCCGGGGGACCCAGTACGGAACCAGGGGGGATCCGTACGGGAGGGATCGCGCGCGACGCGATCGGGCCGCCGACTGGAGGGCCGGGCAACTGCCCGGCCCTCCAGTCGGTTTCGGCCACCTGACGAAGTAGAACCTTCCACTTCGCGGCCGGTGGAGTTCCGCCACGAGGATCGATCCGCCCGATTCCCACCCCTTCATGAGGAGTCAGTAATGCGCAGCGCCAAGCGCCTCTTCGCCCTCGCAGTCGTCACCGTGGCCCTCGCCCTCGGAGTTGCCGCACCCGCCTCGGCGGACATGCACATCACCGGCACCACCGCCTACAACGACCTCCGCGCCGACTGACCCCCCGCGGGGAAGCGGGCCACCAGCAAGGCGCCGCCCAGCTCCGTGTCCTCGATGGTGAGGGTGCCGGCGTGGGCGGTGGCGAGGTCGCGGGCGATGGGGAGGCCCAGGCCCGCGCCGCCCGCCGCGCGGGTGCGGGACTCGTCGAGGCGGGTGAAGCGGGCGAAGACGCGGGCGCGGTCGGCGGGCGGGATGCCGGGGCCGTCGTCGCGGACCGTGAGGGTCAGGTGCGCGGGCGACGTGCGGACGGTGACCGTGACCTCGGATGTCGCGTGGCGGCAGGCGTTCGCCAGGAGGTTGCGCAGGAGGCGGTCCAGGTGGCCGGGGTTGCCCGGGAGGACCGCCGGGACCGGCGCGTCGCAGCGGAGGCGCAGCGCGGCCGCCTCCGGGAGGTGCTGGTGCTCGCGTACCAGGTCCTCCGCCAGGGCCGACAGGTCGACCGGTTCGCGTACCGGGGGGACCGAGCCGTGGCTGGCCAGCAGGAGCAGGTCGTCGGCGAGGTGCTGGAGGCGGACGACGTCCGCCGCCGCCTCCGTCACGACCTCCCGCCAGTTGTCCACCGACTCGGGGTGGCGCAGGGCCGACTCCAGCTGGACCCGCACCGCGGCCAGCGGGCTGCGGAGTTCGTGGGCGGCGTCGGCGGTGAACTCGCGCTGTCGCGCCGAGGCCGTCTCCAGCCGGTCGAGCGTCGCGTTCGTCGTGCGGGCGAGGTCGGCGATGACGTCGGCCGTCGGCGGGACGGGGACGCGCCGGTCGAGCGACTGGCCGCTGATGTCGGCGAGTTCGCGGCGGATCGCCTCGACGGGACGCAGGGCGCGGGCGACCATCCGGTGGACCAGGAAGCCGGTCAGGAGCGCCGCCAGCGGGGCCCCGGTGGTGAGGGCGATCCAGTAGACCTTGTCGAGGTCGTCGTGGGCCTCCTCGATGGTCTGGAAGGTGTGGACCGCCCCGAGGAACAGCGCCCCCGTCACCGCCCCGGCGGTGAGCGCCACCCGCCCCCGGAAGGAGATCCGGGCGCCGCCCCGCCCGACCGCGACCGCGACCGCCGCCGCCGTGATGACGCCCGCGGAGGGGCCGACGCAGGCGACGGCCCAGCGGAGCGCCTTCTCCGCGACGTCGACCTTGCCGAACTCGTTCTCCTTCAGCAGCCAGCTGCCGTACGTGGCGTACAGGGCGGCCGTCACCGTCGCCGCGACCGCCGCGCCCCGGAGCCGTACCCACCACGGGCCGCCCTTGCCCGCGACGAGGCAGACGGCGGCCACGTACGCCGCCCCCGCCCAGGTGCCCCAGGTGGTGATCGCCTCGATCTGGGGGCCGACGCGGTCGTGGTTGATGTGGACGGCGGGCCAGGTGGAGCGCAGGCCGGCGGCCCGGTCGGCGTACTGGAGCCAGGCCACGGCGCAGCCGACGACCAGGGCCGCCGCCAGGCCGGAGGCCCAGACCGGGCGGGTCGCCCACGCGGGGCGTGCGGTGTCACGCACGGCCGCTCACCCGGTAGCCGGCGCCTCTCACCGTCTCGATGGTCTCCCGCCCGAAGGGGGCGTCGATCTTCTTCCGTACGGCGCTGATGTAGACGTGCACGATGTTCGGGTCGCCGGTGAAGTCCGCGGACCACACCTCGTCGAGGACGTCGACGACGGGCACGACCTCGTCGAGGCGGCCCAGCAGGCAGTGCAGCACCGCGAACTCCTTCGGGGTGAGGTCGATCCGCTCGCTCCCCCGGCCGCAGGTGCGGCGGGCCGGGTCGAGCCACAGGTCGCCGGCCTCCAGGAGGGCGGGGACGCGGGCGCCGCCACGGCGGACGAGGGCGCGCAGCCGGGCCTCCAGGACGACGTACGAGAAGGGCTTGGCGAGGTAGTCGTCGGCTCCGGTGTCGAGGCCCTCGGCCTCGTCGTACTCGCCGTTCTTCGCGGTCAGCATCATCACCGGCACATCGTTGCCCTCGGCGCGCAGCCGGGCGCAGACCTGGTAGCCGCTGAGGCCGGGCAGCATGAGGTCGAGGAGGACGGCGGAGTAGCGGTGTTCGCGGGCCAGGTGGAGTCCGGTGACGCCGTCGTGGGCGACGTCGACGGTGTAGCCGACGGCTGTGAGGCCGCGCCGGAGCGAGGCGGCTATCCGTTCCTCGTCCTCGATCGCCAGGATGCGCATGGCCCCGAGTATCGCCTGCGTGGTCACAGCGGCCTGAGGAAATCCTCAGGGAGCTTCAGGGAGGCTTCAGGGGCTCGTGGCGAAGCTGCCTCGCATGCTCATGATCACCACGCCCGAAGCGACCCATACGGCTGAGGCGCCCGCCCTCCGCCGGCCGGAGGTCCCGTCCAGGACCGGGCCCGCGTTCGTCGCCGCCGTCCTCTTCGTCCTGCACTGCGCCTTCGCGCTGCGCAACCACGCCCGGTTCCGGACGACCGGCTACGACCTGGGGATCTTCGGGCAGGCGGTGCGGTCCTGGGCGGAGGGGCGGCTGCCCGCTTCGGAGATCCGGACGGCGACGGCCCCGGCGGGGTTCGGGGGCGAGGCGCTGCCGCTGCTCGGGGACCACTTCCATCCGGTGCTCGCGCTGCTCGGTCCGGTGTACCGGCTGGTGCCGCACGTGGAGGTGCTGCTGGTGGCGCAGGCGGCGCTGGTCGCGGTGGCGGTGTACGTGACCGGGCGGACGGCCCAGGCGCACCTGCCGGGGCGGCCGTTCGCGGGGCCGCTGGTCGGGGTGGCGTGCGGGCTCGCGTGGGGGACGCAGACGCTGGTCGGCTTCGACTTCCACGAGGTGGCGTTCGCGCTGCCGCCGCTGGCGCTGGCCTGCCGGGCGTATCTGGACGGGCGGCTGCGGGCGGCGGTCTGGTGGGCGGCGGCGCTGCTGCTCGTGAAGGAGGACCTGGGGGCGACGGCGGCGGTGTTCGGGCTGCTGGTCGCGCACCGGGCGCGGGGCCTCGGGGACCGGCGGGGGCGGCGGGCGGGGTGGCTGCTGGCCGGTGGGTCGGTGCTGGCGGCGGCGCTGGTGCTGAAGGTGGTGATCCCGGGGTTCGCGCCGGACGGACGGTATCTGTACGCGGAGCAGGTGGGGGGCGCGTACGGGCTCCTGGACGGCTGGCCGGTCAAGGCGCTGACGGTCCTGGCGCTGCTGGCCGTCACGGGCGGTCTGGTGGTGCGCAGTCCGCTGGCGTGGCTGCTGCTGCCGACGCTGGCGTGGCGGTTCACGTCGTCGGTGCCGTCGCACTGGGAGCCGGGGCTGCACTACTCGGCGGTGCTGGTGCCGGTGGCGTTCGCGGCGCTGGTGGACGCGGTACGGCGCGGGGCGCGGCCGCCGGTGCCGGGGCTGCGCGGGGCGGGGCGGCAGGGGCCGGGGCCGCTCCGGGCGGGGGCTCCGCTGCTCGTACCGCTCGGGGTGGCGCTCCTGCTGCTGCCGCTCCAGCCCACCGCCCAGCTCGCCACGCCGGGCTTCTGGCGGGAGAGTCCGCGCGAGGCGGCGGCGCGGGCGGCGGTGGAGCTGGTGCCGGACGGGGTGCGGGTGGCGGCGAGCAACACGCTGGCGCCGCACCTCACGGACCGGACGGTGGTGCGGCTCGCGGCGCCGGGGCTGCTGGACCGGGACCCGGCGGTGGAGTGGCTGGTCGCGGACCGGCTCGACGGCTTCCCGGCGGGCGCGGTGGACGGCGCCCTGCGGGAGGCGGCGGCGGATCCGGGGTGGCGGGTGGTGCGGGAGGAGGCCGGGATCGTCCTCCTGACCCGCGTCCCGTGACGGCCCGGAGCCCGCGCCCGCGCCCGTACCCGCGTCCCGTGACGGTCAGCCGCGCGCGTACGACCCCAGCCCCACCAGGCAGTAGACGTACTCGCTGATGGTGGTGCCGTTCATCGTGTAGCGGTGCGAGAAGGCGTACTGGGTCTTGGGGTTGGCGTTGCACCGGTCCATGTCGGAGGTGAAGGGGAAGGTCTGGATGACCTTGTAGTGGGCGTCCGAGGCCGAGCAGGGGACCTCCTCGACGCCGCTGACGGACTGGGCGGTCTCCGAGTCCGGGAGGGTGCCGTTGAGGCAGGTGCCCTTCTCGTACGGGTCGGGCTCCTCCTCGGTGGGGGTGGCGGCGGGGTCGGTGGGGAGGTCGAGGTCGAGGCTGGGGAAGGGCGAGACGGAGAAGGTGGGGAAGGTCGGGCGGGAGTCGGCGGGTTCGTCCTTGTCGTTGCTGTTGAAGAGGTACGAGCCGCCGATGATCGCGCCGATCACGAGCAGCGGGACGAGGCAGCCGGCGACGCCCGACTTCCGCTGCCGCGGGCCCTGCCCGGCGGCGACGGTGATGCGGAGGAGGACGGTCGTGCCCGCGAAGGGGACGGGGATGACGTCGCCGTTCCGGCAGGGCGGGACGTGGAGCTGGGTCGGGCCGCCGGCGTTGCCGGGCAGGGTGACCGGGATGACGACTCCGGTGGCGGCCTGCTGGGGGGTGAGCGTGAGCGGGAACTCCTGCATGGACACCTGGTGCTCCTCGGTGGGAGAAGAAGGGGGAGGTGGGGAGGTGGGGTGCGCCGGTATGACGTGCACACGCCGTCGTCCGGTTGCCGCTCCCCCACCATTTCCATAAACGGATTCCAATACTCCGGAGTGGGGCGGACACCGGCGTCAACCCCGCTTCCGCAGCTCCCCCTTGACCACCTTCCCGCTCGCGTTCCGGGGAAGTTCGGTCACGAACTCCACCTGCCGGGGCACCTTGTAGTTCGCCATCTCCCGCCGCGACCAGGCGATCAGGTCGTCGGCGGTGACCCGCGCGCCCGGCCGCCGCACCGCGAACGCCTTGCCGACCTCGCCGAGCCGGGGGTCGGGGATCCCCACGACGGCGACGTCGGCGATGTCCGGGTGGAGGCCGAGGAGCTGCTCGATCTCGGCGGGATAGGCGTTGAAGCCGCCGACGATGAACATGTCCTTGAGCCGGTCGGTGATCCGCAGGTTCCCGGCCTCGTCGAGGACGCCGACGTCGCCGGTGCGCAGCCAGCCGTCCGCGTCGATCGCGGCGGCCGTCGCCTCCTCGTCCTCGAAGTAGCCGCGCATCACGTTGTGCCCCCGGACCAGCACCTCTCCCGAGGCGGAGAGCCGGACCTCGGTGCCGGGGACGGCGCGCCCGGAGGTCGTGGCGATCGTCTCGTCGGGGTCGTCGCGGCGGCACATGGTGACCAGGCCGCTCGCCTCGGAGAGGCCGTACGCGGTGAGGACGGTGCCGATGCCCAGCTCGGAGCGGAGGCGCTCGACGAGCAGCAGCGGGACGACGGCGGCGCCGGTGACCACCAGGCGGAGGCTGGAGAGGTCGTGGGCGGCGCGGGCCGGGTGGTCGAGGAGGGACTGGTGGAGGGTGGGCGGGCCGGGGAGCACGCTGATCCGCTCGGCGGCGATGTTGGCGAGGACGGTGTCGACGGTGAAGACGGGCTGCGGCACGATCACCGCCCCGCGCATCAGGCAGGCGAGGACGCCCGCCTTGTAGCCGAAGGTGTGGAAGAAGGGGTTCACCACCAGGTACCGGTCGCCCTCGGCGAGGCCGGCGAGGGCGGCCCACTCCTCGTAGCAGCGCAGCGTCTGGGCGTGGCTGATGACGGCGCCCTTGGGCCGGCCGGTGGTGCCGGAGGTGTAGACGATGTCCGAGGGGCTGTGGGGGTCGATGGCGTCGGCGCGGGCCCGGACGCGGGCGGCGGGGGTCTGGTCGCCCTCGGCGAGGAACGCCTTCCAGGTGGTCCACTCGGCCTCGTCGGGCGCGGTGTCGCCGAGGACGACGACCCGCTCCAGGTCGGGCAGGGGCACCCCGGCGCGGCGCAGCGAGGCGACGTACGAGGTGCCGAGGAAGGTGCCGGTGACGAAGAGGAGCCGGGCGCGGGAGCGAGCGAGGACGTCGGCGGCCTCGGTGCCCTTGAAGCGGGTGTTGAGGGGGACGAGGACGGCGCCGGCGGTGACGGCGCCGAGGGCGGCGACGATCCAGTCGAGGCTGTTGGGGGCCCAGACCGCGACCCGGTCCCCGGTCCGTACCCCGGTGGCCAGGCAGGCCGCGGCGGACCGCTCGACGCGGGCGGCGAGTTCGGCGTACGAGACCCGGGTGCGCCCGTCGGCGACCGCCTCCCGCTCGCCGTACCGCTCCCCCGCCGACCGGACGAGTCCCGGGATCGTGCCCCACTCCAGGTCACCGCGCATCTGATGCCTCCACCGTTCCGGCGCCACACCGTAGCTGACTATCCGTCAGATTAGTTGTAGCCTGACGCGCTGTCAGCAGTGCTGCCCCATGAGGAGGTCCGGTGCTCAAGGACGCCACCGCCATCGTCGGCATAGGACAGACCGCCTTCGCGAAACAGCTCCCCGAGACCGAGAGGACACTCGCCTGCCGGGCGATCCTCGCCGCCCTCGACGACGCTGGCATCGCCCCGTCCGAGGTCGACGCCTTCGCCTCGTACACCATGGAGGAGACCGACGAGGTCGAGGTCGCCAAGGCCATCGGCGCCGGCGACGTCACCTTCTTCTCCAAGGTCGGCTACGGCGGCGGCGGCTCCTGCGCCACCGTCGGCCACCTCGCCGCCGCCATCGCCACCGGCCAGGCGAGCGTCGGCGTCGCCTGGCGCTCCCGCAAACGCGGCTCGGGCCCCCGCCCCTGGAAGAACACCGCCGTCCAGCTCCCCACCCCGGGCCAGTGGACCCGCCCCTACGGGCTGCTCCGCCCCGCCGACGAGATCGGCATGCTCGCCCGCCGCTACATGCACGAGTACGGCGCCACCCGCGACCACCTCTTCAACGTCGCCCTCGCCTGCCGCAACCGCGCCAACCAGAACCCCGCCGCGATCATGTACGAGCGCCCGCTGACCCGGGAGATGTACATGACCTCCCGCTGGATCAGCGAACCCCTCTGCCTCTTCGACAACTGCCTGGAGACCGACGGCGCCCTCGCCTGCGTCATCGTCTCCGCCGAACGCGCCCGCGACTGCCGGCAGAAGCCCGTCTACGTCCACTCCGCCGCCCAGGGCCTGCCCGCCCAGCACCACGGCATGGTCAACTACTGGAACGACGACCCGCTCTCCGGCCCCGCCTGGACCGCCGCCCGCCACCTGTGGAAGACCGCCGACTTCGGCCCCCAGGACGTCGACGTCGCCCAGATCTACGACGCCTTCACCCCCCTCGTCCCGCTCTCCCTGGAGGGCTACGGCTTCTGCGGCCGCGGCGAGGGCGCCGCCTTCACCGAGGGCGGCGCCCTAGAACTCGGCGGCCAGCTCCCCCTCAACACCGGCGGCGGCGGCCTCTCCGAGGCGTACGTCCACGGCTTCAACCTCATCAACGAGGGCGTGAAACAGCTCCGCGGCACCTCCACCGCCCAGGTCCCGAACGCCGCCACCTGCCTCGTCACCGCCGGCGAGGGCGTCCCCACCTCCGCCGTCCTGCTGCGCGCCTGAACCCGAGGAGCCGATCACCGTGCTGAACCCCGTCATCGACGAAGACGGCGCCCCCTTCTGGGAGTTCACCGCCCGCGGCGAACTCAGGATCCAGGCGTGCGCCGAGAAGAACTGCGGAGAACTCCGCTTCCCGCCCCGCCCCTGCTGCCCCCACTGCCAGTCCTTCGCCACCGAGTGGCGGCTCATGTCCGGCCGCGGCCGGATCTGGTCCTACGTGCTCCCGCACCCGCCTCTCCTGCCCGACTACGCCGACCAGGCCCCGTACAACGCCGTCCTCGTCGAACTCGCCGACGCGCCCCGCATCCGCCTCGCCGGGAACGTCGTCGCCGAAGCCGGCGCCCGCCTCGACTCCGTCGACCCGGCCCGCC
Organism: Streptomyces sp. NPDC085460; assembly: GCF_044541975.1. Lineage (NCBI taxonomy): Bacteria > Bacillati > Actinomycetota > Actinomycetes > Kitasatosporales > Streptomycetaceae > Streptomyces > Streptomyces sp. NPDC085460. The sequence goes on along the minus strand of NZ_JBITTO010000017.1, from coordinate 83,183 downwards.
TCCGCATCGGCGCCCCCGTCCGCGTCGCCTTCACCGAGATCGACGGCGTCGCCGTCCCCCGCTGGATCCTGGAGCGCGGATGACACCCCCCGACACCCCCGGCGCCCCCGGCGCCCCCGGCGTCACGGTCGAGCGCGACAAGGAGACCGGCGTCGCCGTCGTCACCCTCGACCGGCCCGAACGCCTCAACGCGATCACCCTCGCCATGGCCCGCGAACTCGCCGCCGTCTGGCGGGGGTTCCGGTACGAGGACGACATCCGGGCGATCGTCCTCACCGGCGCCGGCGGGCGGGCCTTCTGCACCGGCATCGACCGAGACGACGCCGGCCGGGTGCCGCAGCCCGCCTCCCCGTACACGATCGACGACCCGCTGCTCACGATCGGCCCCAAGGCCAACGACCTGTGGAAACCGGTGATCGCCGCGGTGGAGGGGATGGCCTGCGGCGGCGCCTTCTACCTGCTCGGCGAGGCCGAGTTCCTGATCGCCGGCGAGACGGCGTCCTTCTTCGACCCGCACACCACCTACGGCATGGTCAGCGCCTTCGAGACCATCCACATGGCCCAGCGCATGCCCTTCGGCGAGATCGCCCGGATGGCCCTCATGGGCTCCGCCGAACGGGTCTCCGCCCGGCGGGCCTACGAGACCGGGCTCGTCAGCGAGGTGACCGAGCCCGGCGGGGCGCTCGCCGCCGCGCGGGAGGCGGCGGCCGTCATCGCCTCCTGCCCCACCGAGGCCGTCCAGGGCACCGTACGGGCCCTGTGGACCGCCAAGGAGGCCGTCAGGTCCCAGGCCCTCGCCCAGGCCCCGCACCTGGTCGCGCTCGGCAACCTGCCGGCGGACCGGCAGGCGGAACTGTTCACGAGGAGGGCTACGGGGTACCGGACGCGGTAGGCACCACGATCTCGACGGCGTCGCGGATCACGCACGTCCGCACCTTGTCGACGAGCCGGGGCTTCGCCATCTTCACCTCGAAGTCCTTCCGCTGCCCGCCCTCGACCGTCACGGTCGTCTCCGCCGTGTCCACGACCGAACCGGCGGCGTTCCTGAACTCCAGGGTCACCCGGCGGGTCTCAGTGGTGCTGTACAGCCCCTCGTTGACGATCCGCAGCGTGGCCGTGGTGTCCGCCTTGCGGGCGGGCTTGCCCTTGCGCTTCTTCTGCGCGGGCTTCACGCAGTCGACCACCAGCACGTCGACACCGGGGCCGTACGTGGCCGTGGCGGTGGCCGTCGGCTCGGCGGTGTACTCGCCGCCGCTGCCGCTGCCGCTGCCGCCGTCGCCGTTCGACCCGGAGCCCTGGTAGTCGTCGTTGTCCTTCTTGTCGCTGGAACAGCCGCCGCTGCTCTTGCTCTTGCTCTTCCCGCTGCCACCCTTGCCGCCCGAGCTCGTCTGGAAGCCGGTCAGCGCCAGCACCACCACGGTCAGCGTGGCCGCCATCTTCAGCCGCGTCCGTCCCACCGTCACCGTCTCCCCGTCCGTCCGGTCATGTGCGCGCCACACCCTAGCGGGCGCCCGCATCCCGCATGGCGGGCCCCCGCCACCGGGCGTAGCGTCGACAGCGAGAGCCGGACCGCGAAGCCCCCGAGGAGGCCGATCGATGATCCGCAACGTCGTCGGCTCGGTCCTGGCCCTCGCCGGAGCGACGGCCGCCGTCTGGAGCCCCTTCCGTGCCTGGTACGACGGCCGTCACGGCAGCGACTACGCGATCGGCGACCTCTTCACCGGCATCACCGGCACCGGGTCCGGGGTGATCGGCTCGACCCTGCTGCCGTTCGCCTTCGCCGCCCTCGTCACCGTCCTCGGCGTGGTGCTGCGCTCCCGGCTGCTCGTCGCCACCGCCGGTCTCGTCGTCCTCGGCTTCACGGTGCTGTGGATGGTCCGCGTCGGACAGGCCGAGGGCAGCCTGGTCGTCTCCGGGGACGGGCGCGGTCTCGGCGACGGCGTCGCCAACGCCTTCGGCGGCGCGGTGCTGCTCCTGCTCGGCGCCCTCGTCATGTCCGGCCGGCCGAAGGCCCACCGCCTGGAGCCCGCCGCGCCCCGGCCCACGCAGCCGACGCTCGACGACCGGCCGCCCGAGGAACCGTACGGAACGGGGCAGCCGTACGGGACGGGGCAGCCGTACGACACCGAGACCCGCTCGATGCCGTACGCCGCCCCCGGCCGCTTCGACGTCCCCGTCGAGCCGCCGCGCGACCGGGACGACCGCCCCGGGACCGGCTAGGGCCTGCCCCGGCCGGTGGCCGTGCCCTTCGCCGCGTCGAGCGCGTACACGCAGCGGTCCTTGCTGCACGCGTACACGACCCCGCCCTTCGCCACCGGCGAGCCGGTGATCTCGCCGCCGGTGGCGAGCTTCCAGCGCAGCTGGCCGCCGGTCGCGTCCAGGGTGTAGAGGACGTGGTCGGCGGAGCCGAAGTGGACCCGGCCCTCGGCGACGACGGGGGTGCCGACCAGCTCGCCGCCGGCCGCGAACCGCCACCGGGGGGTGCCGGTGACCGCGTCCAGCGTGTACAGCGCGCTGCCGCTGCCGACGTGCACGTTGCCGTCCGCGACGAGCACCGGCTCGGACGACTGGCGCTGCTCGGTCGCGATCCTCCACCGGTCCTGGCCGGTGGTGGCGTCGATCGCGTACACCGTGCCGAGGTGGTCGGCGAGGTACACGCCGCCGCCGGTGACGGCCGGGCCGGGCGCGAAGGCGGGCGGGGAGAGGAAGACGGCGGGCGCCTCGAAGTGCCAGCGGACGTGCCCGGCGGCGATGTCGATGGACAGCACGCGGGTGCCGGCGGAGACGTACACGCAGCCGTCCTCGGCCGGGGCGACCCGGACCGGCACGTGGCCGCAGGAGGCGGCGTCGCCGATCGGGTACGACCAGCGCTCGGTGCCCGTGCGGGCGTCGAGGGCCTGGAGCCGCGCGTCCCGCCACACGTACACCGTGTCGCCGTGCACGGCCGGGCCCGCGTCCGGGGTCTCGAAGTCCGTCTGGCAGCCGGTGATCTCCCACAGCTTGGCGCCGTTGGACGCCTCCCAGCCCTGCACGCCACCGCCCCGGGTGCCGGTGACGACGGTCCCCCGGTCCACCTGGAGGGAGTACACCCAGGCGTCGGTGCCCAGCCGCCACCGCTCGCTGCCGTCGGTGGCGTCCAGGGCGTACAGCGTCGGCCCGTCGGAGGCGTGGATACGGCCCTGGGCCACCGCCATCGACCAGGCGACGTCCCGGGTCTTGAACTGGCGCCGGCCCGAGCCGGTGTCCAGCGCGTGCACCTCGAAGGAGGTCACGTACAGCAGGTCGCCTTCGACGACCGGCGTCCCCCACACGTCGTTCGACATGCGGAAGCGCCACGGCCGCCACGGTCCCGGCTGCTCGGGCCCGGCCTGCGACTGTCCCTGCGGCTGCGGCTGCCGGGGTACGGGCGCGGGCGCGGGCTCGCCGCCGCCGGGCGGCCGGAGCCAGCCGGTGGCGTGCGGGTCGGCGGCCTGGCCGAGGGCGAGGGCCGCGCGGGTGTCGGCGACCCGGGGACCCGGCCCGATCGGCACGGTGGCGCCGCCGAGCCGCACCGGACCGCCGGACTCCTCCGCCGGTCCCGCGTGCCGGCCGCCCGCGTGGGCGGGCTCCGGGTCGCGGGGATCGCGGCCGTCGTACGGGACGGGCGGGCGCGGCGGCATCGGCGGCGGGGAGACCGGCGGCGGGTTCGGCCGCCCGCCGCGACGGGCCTCGATCATGGCGACGGCGCTCTCCGGCAGCCACGCGGAGGCGGTGCCGCTGTCGTCGCTGCCCGGACCGAAGAGGTGCGGGGCGAGCATGGCCTGGAGGTCGGCCGGGGTGGGCCGCTGGGCCACGTCCATCTGCATGCACGCGTCGATGAGCGGCCGCAGCTCGTCCGGCAGGCCCTCCAGGTCCGGCCCGTCGCGGAGCAGCATGAAGACGGTCTCCACCGGGTTGGCGCCGTGGAAGGGCGCGTGCCCGGTCGCGGCGAACACCAGCATGGAGCCGAGCGAGAAGACGTCGCTGGCGCCGGTGACGCTGCGCGAGTCGCGGGCCTGCTCGGGCGACATGTAGGCGGGGGTGCCCACGGCGACGTTGGTCATCGTCAGCCGCGTGTTGGAGACGCCGGACGCGATGCCGAAGTCGATCACCCGGGGGCCGTCCTCGACGACGAGGACGTTCGACGGCTTGAGGTCGCGGTGGACGAGCCCGGCGCCGTGGATGGACTGGAGGGCCTCGGCGACGCCGGCGGCGAGCCAGCGGACGGCCTGGGCCGGGAGCGGCCCGCACTCGTTCACTATCTCTTCGAGCGAGGGCGCCGGGACGTACGCGGTCGCCAGCCACGGCACGGCGGCGCGCGGGTCGGCGTCGACGACGGCGGCCGTGTAGAACCCGGACACCGCCCGGGCGGCCTCGACCTCCCGGGTGAAGCGGACCCGGAACAGCTGGTCCTCGGCGAGCTCCGTGCGCACGGTCTTGATCGCCACGCGCCGGCCGGACGCCGACCGCGCGAGATAGACCAGACCCATGCCGCCCGCGCCGAGCCGGCCCAGCACCTCGAAGGGCCCGATGCGTCTCGGGTCGTGCTGCGTCAGCTGTTCCACTTGCCTGCCACCTCCCCGTACGGGCCATGACGGTACGGCCCGGGCCCCTGATTCTTCCTGTCCGGAGCCCTTGTTGCGAACCCGGGGGCGGATCGGGGTGTCATAGCTCATATCGAGCGGAAGGCTCACCCGTCCGAGGAGGGCTCCGAGAGGGTGGAACCGGGGGGTGCGGGGACGCTCAGGGGGGCGGTGTCGGTGGAGAGCGCGGCCGGCTCGGAGGTGGTGAGGAGGGGGTCGGCGGGGACGTCCGGTTCGGCGAGGACGGCGAAGCGGGCGCCCTGGTTGTCGTGGAGGACGGCGATCCGGCCGTAGGGGGTGTCGACGGGGGGTTCGGCGACCCGGCCGCCGAGGCGGACGGTCACGGCGCACGCCTCGTCGCAGTCGTGGACCGCGAAGTAGACGAGGACGTGGCCGGGCATCTCGGCGGGGAAGGCGTCGGTGATGACGGCCCGGCCGCCGAAGGCGGTGTCGTCGCCGGGGCGGGAGCCGGGCGGGGACCAGACGCGGTAGTCGAAGCCGGGTTCCTTGCCCTCCTCGGCGGGGTCGGCCTGGCGGCCGAGCCAGCCGAAGACGGAGGCGTAGAAGGTGTCCACGGGCTCGGGGCGGCGGGTGTACACCTCCATCCAGCAGAAGGAGCCGGGTTCGTTGATCACCTCGAAGCCGTCGTCCTCGCCGGACTGGCGCAGGCCGACGACGGCGCCGCCGGGGTCGGCGGCGAGGGCGAGGACGCCGAAGGGGCCGACCGGGTACGGCTCCATGACCATCTGCCCGCCGGCCGCCTTGACGCGCGCGGCGACGGTGCCGGCGTCCTTGGTGGCGAGGTAGACGGTCCAGGTGGTGGGCATGCGGCCGTCCCGCTTGGGGAGGAGCCCGGCGACGCGGCGGCCGTCGAGCAGGGCCTCGTCGCGGTCGTCGTCGAAGGTCCAGCCGAAGAGCTCGCCGTAGAAGCGCTTGCCCGCCTCCAGGTCCGGGAGCTGCGCGTCCACCCAGCTGGGGGTGCCCTCTGTGTATACGGCCATGCCTCCACGCTAGGACGGCGGGCGCGGGGGCGCGCTCCGGTGTGCGCCGTCCGGGGGCGGGGTGGGGGCTGGGTCCCCGGCGACTCGGTCCGAGGCTCGGTCCGGGGTGGGGTCCGGGGTGCGGTTGTCCACGGAAGTTGTCCACAGGCTGTTCATAAGGAGGGGCGGCGGGCGGGCGGCGCGACACGGTCCCGCGACGCGCCGAGGACACCCCCGCCGACCTCGGGGAACGGGGTGCACCCCATTTGCAGTCGGCCGAATCGCGCGCTGATCCCCCCTCGGTAAGCTGACGGCATGACAGGACAAGTACGCACCGTCGACGGCCGCGTGGCCGGACGACGCGGCCAGGCGACGCGGCAGAAGCTGCTCGACTGCCTCGGTGAGATGCTCAGCTCCTCGCCGTACCGGGACGTCAAGGTGATCGACGTGGCCCGGAAGGCGGGTACTTCACCCGCGACGTTCTATCAGTACTTCCCGGACGTCGAAGGCGCCGTCCTGGAGCTCGCGGAGGAAATGGCGAAGGAGGGCGCCGGGTTGACCGAGCTGGTCTCCGGCCGTTCCTGGGTCGGCAAGGCGGCCTGGCAGACCTCCGAGGAACTCGTCGACGGCTTCCTCGACTTCTGGCGGAAGCACGACGCCATCCTGCGCGTGGTGGACCTCGGCGCCGCGGAGGGCGACAAGCGGTTCTACAAGATCCGCATGAAGATCCTGAACTCGGTCACCAACTCCCTGACGGACGCGGTGAAGGAGCTCCAGGCCAAGGGCAAGGTCGACAAGGAGGTCAGCGCGGCCGCGATGGCGGGCTCGCTCGTGGCGATGCTGGCCTCGGTCGCCGGCCACCAGAAGGGCTTCACCACCTGGGGCGTGAAGCAGGCCGAACTCAAGCCGAACCTGGCCCTGTTGGTGCATCTGGGCATCACCGGCAAGAAGCCGGTCAGATAGCCCGGAGACCCCCTGCCCGGGCCCGCCCGGAGCCCTCTCCTTCACCCGTCCTGTCGTCGACGCCGACGCCGGCCACCGCCCCTCGTGGGCGGGACCGCCGTCGGCGTCGTCGTGTCCGGACCCGGATCACCTGCGGCTGAGGCGGAAGAGCCGGATCTCGCGGTCGATCCGGGCCTGGTAGGAGGCGTACGGGGGCCAGAAGGCGAGGGCCGCCGTCCAGGCGGCGGCCCGCTCCTCCCCCGTCAGCCGTTCGGCCCGTACGGGGATGGCCTCGCCCTTCCAGCTGATCTCGGCGTCCGGGTGGGCGAGCAGGTTGGCCGTCCAGGCGGGGTGGCCCGGGCGGCCGAAGTTGGAGCCGATGAGCAGCCAGGTCCCCCGGTCGGGCTCCGGCATGCAGGCGAGCGGGGTGGTGCGCTCCCGCCCGGTCCTCGCGCCCTTGGCGGTGAGCACGACGCCGGGCAGCATCTGGGTGCTGAGCAGCGTCTTTCCCCCGCTGAGCCGGTGGACGGCCTTGTCGAGGGCGGGGATGACGTGCGGGGCCACCCGGGCGAAGATCCGGGTGGAGGAGACCTTCTGGACGAGTTTCACTCCGATGGGCATCAGGCGGCCGCCTCTCCGAGGAGTCCGGTGCGTTCGGCCGCGCGGGCGCGGAGGCGTCCGGCGGGCCCGAAGAGGAGTTCGTCGGCTGCGGCGCGGCGGAAGTACGGGTGGGCGTCGGGCGCCGGTACGGCTTCGCCCGCGGCGGCGCGGAGGGCGTCGAGGGCCTGGGCGAGGGCGAGGGGGCCGCTCTCGGGGCCGGGGCCCGGTTCGCGGGCGGCGCAGTAGGTGAGCGTCCGGGCGGCCTCGACCTGGACGTACAGGTCGGCGAGGCGGTGCGGGGCGGGGCGGGGTGAGCCGTCGGCGGGGTGGGAGCGGAGGTGGCCGCGGGCGCGTTCCAGGGCGCCGCGGGCGGCTCCGGTGGCCTCGGCGGCGAGGAGCACGGCGGCGGTGCGGCCGGCGGCGGCGAGGGCGCGGGTGATGTCGGCGGGGTCGGCGGGGTCCTCGCCGAGGAGGGTGGCCGGGACGTCGCGGAGCTGGACGCGGGCCGGGGAGCGGGTGGGGTCGAGGCCGGCGCGGCGGGCGCGGACGAGTCCGGGGCCCGCGTCCTCCGGCCGGACCAGGTAGAGGAGCGTACGGCTGCGGGCGTAGCCGCCGGTGTGGGCGGCGACGAGGAGCAGGCCGGCGCTGTGGCCGTCGAGGACCTGCTCGGCCTCGCCGTACAGGAGCCAGTCGCCGTCGGGGGCGGGGCGGGCCTGGACTCCGCCGGCCCGGCCGTCGCCGGACCAGGCGCCGGTGGTGTTGTCGCCGGTGAGCCCCAGGGCGTGGCCGAGGGAGCCGCCGGGGACGGCGAGCGCGCAGGTGAGGGTGGCGTCGGCGATGCGGGGCAGCAGGTCGGCGCGCTGGGCGGGGGTGCCGAGGGCGGCGACGAGGGGGGCGGCGAGGACGCTGGTGGCGAGGAGCGGGGAGGGGGCGAGGGCGCGGCCGGTCTCCTCGCAGGCGAGGGCGAGTTCCGGGGTGCCGTGGCCGGTGCCGCCGTACTCCTCGGGGAGGGCGAGGCGGGTGAGGCCGAGTTCGCCGGCCATGCGGGCCCAGAGGGCGGGGTCGTACCCCTGGGGGGCGGGGGTGGCCGGGGGGCCGGCGTGCTGGTCGAGCAGGTCCCGCAGGGTGCGGCGGATCTCCCGCTGTAGCTCGGTGAGCGCGGGGTCCGCGCCTTCGGCGGTGTCCATGGGGCTCCCTCCGTATCTGACGGGCCGTCATGTTAGGTCGGGGAGGGGGCGGTTGCCCAGAGCGACGCGGGTCACGATCGTACGGATCTGATGTACCGTCAGATCCATGACCGCTTCCACGCGCACCGCTCCCCCCGGCCGCCGCCGGGTCGCCGTCGCCGGCGTCGCGCTCTCCGACTGCGGCCGGGTCGACGAGGCCACCCCCTACGCCCTGCACGCCCAGGCCGCCCGCCGCGCCCTCGCCGACAGCGGCCTCGACCGCTCCCTCGTCGACGGACTCGCCTCCGCGGGGCTCGGCACGCTCGCCCCCGTCGAGGTCGCCGAGTACCTGGGCCTGCGCCCCACCTGGGTCGACTCCACCGCCGTCGGCGGCGCCACCTGGGAGGTCATGGCCGCCCACGCCGCCGACGCCATCGCCGCCGGCCACGCCAACGCGGTGCTGCTGGTCTACGGCTCCACCGCCCGCGCCGACATCAAGGCCCGCCGCCGCACCTCCAACCTCTCCTTCGGCGCGCGCGGCCCGCTCCAGTTCGAGGTCCCCTACGGGCACACCCTGATCGCCAAGTACGCGATGGCCGCCCGGCGCCACATGCACCAGTACGGCACCACCCTGGAACAGCTCGCCGAGGTCGCCGTCCGGGCCCGCGCGAACGCCGCCCTCAACCCCGAGGCCATGTTCCGGGAGCCGGTCACCGCCGACGAGGTCCTCTCCGGCCCGATGATCGCCGACCCCTTCACCAAGCTGCACTGCTGCATCCGCAGCGACGGCGGCTGCGCGGTGCTCCTCGTCGCCGAGGAGTACGTCCCCGACACCGCGAAGGCCCCCGTCTGGGTCCTCGGCGCCGGCACCCACGCCTCGCACACCACCATGTCCGAGTGGGAGGACTTCACCGTCTCCCCCGCCGCCGTCAGCGGCCGCCTCGCCTTCGAGCGCGCCGGCGTCACCCCCGCCGACATCGACGTCGCCGAGATCTACGACGCCTTCACCTACATGACCCTGGTGACCCTGGAGGACCTCGGCTTCTGCCCCAAGGGCGAGGGCGGCGCCTACTTCGCCGGGAAGGACGCGGTCCCGGTCAACACCGACGGCGGCGGCCTCTCCGCCTGCCACCCCGGCATGCGGGGCCTCTTCCTCCTCGTGGAAGCCGTCCGGCAGCTCCGCGGCGAGGCCCCGGGGCTCCAGGTCCGCCGCCCCGACGGCTCCCTCCCCCGCCTGGCCCTGGCCTCCGGGACCGGCGGCTGGTTCTGCTCCTCGGGCACGGTCGTCCTGGCCCGCGACTGACCCCGCCCCGCCGCCGCCCTACGCTCACCCCATGAGCGACTTCCACCACGCCCTGCGCTCGCTGCGCGTCTGGGACTCCGAGCTGCCCGCGTTCGACCCGGACACCGCGCCGGCCGAACCGCTCGCCCTCTTCCACGACTGGTTCCTCTCCGCCGTGGCCGCCGGCCAGACCGAGCCGCACACGCTGTCGCTCGCCACCGCCGGCGAGGACGGCCGGCCCGACGTCCGGACCGTGATGCTGCACGACGCCGACGCCCGCGGCTGGCACTTCGCCTCGCACGCGACCAGCGCCAAGGGCCGCCAGCTCGCCGCCCGCCCCGAGGCCGCGCTCGGCTTCTACTGGCCGGTCCAGGGCCGCCAGGTCCGGGTCCGCGGCCACGTCACCACCGCGAGCCGGGAGGAGGCGTACGCGGACCTGCACGCCCGCACCACCGGCGCCCTCGCCGCCGCCCTCACCGGCCGCCAGAGCGAACTCCTCGACTCCCCGGGGACCCTCGCGGCGGCGAGCGACGCGGCCTGGCGCCGCGCCGAGGCCGAACCGGACGCCGACGCCCCCACCTGGACCCTCTACGTGGTCGAGCCGGCCGAGGTCGAGTTCTTCCAGGGCGACGCCCGCCGCCGCCACCTCCGCCTCCGCTACCGCCGCGACCCCGCCGCCCCCGCCGGCTGGGCCAGGGAGCTGCTCTGGCCCTGAGGGCGCACCATGGAAAGGGAGGTGTGAGAACCATGGCCACCTACATGGACGTGCACCGCGGCATGGTCGGCATCACGGAGGAGCAGCTGCTCGAAGCCCATCGCGCCGACCTCGCCATCGAGAAGGAGGAAGGGGTCCACTTCCAGAAGGCGTGGGCGGACCCCGCGTCCGGCACCGTCTACTGCCTGTCGACCGGCCCCTCCGCCGACGCCGTGCAGCGGATCCACCAGCGGACCGGACACGCGGCCGACGAGATCCACGAGGTACCCCTCGTGGTGTGAGCGCGGGGCGCCGTACGGCACGGGCGCGCGGGGCCGCCGCGCCTACTCGTGCTCCTCCCGGTACATCTCCTCGATCTCCCGCGCGAAGTCCCGCAGCACCGCGCGCCGCCGCAGCTTCAGCGACGGCGTGAGGTGCCCCGAGGTCTCGGAGAACTCCGTCGTCAGCACGCGGAAGGCGCGGATCGACTCGGCCCGCGAGACCAGCCGGTTCGCGTCGTCCACCGCCTTCCGCACCACCTCCAGGAGCTCCTCGTCCCGGGTCAGCTCCCACAGCGCCAGATGGTCCTTCCGCCGCATCCGCCGCCAGTGGGCGAGCCCCTCGTGGTCGAGGGTGATCAGCGCGGAGACGTACGGGCGGTTGTCGCCGACCACCATGCACTGGGCCACCAGCGGATGGGCCCGCAGCCAGTCCTCCAGGGGGGCCGGTGCCACGTTCTTGCCGGCCGAGGTGATCAGGAGGTCCTTCTTGCGGCCGGTGATGGTGAGGTAGCCGTCCGCGTCGAGCGAGCCGAGGTCCCCGGTGGGGAACCAGCCCTCGTCCGTGTACGGCACGGCCGCGCCGCGCCGCGCGTCCCAGTAGCCGGCGAAGACGTGCGCCCCGCGCAGCCACACCTCCCCGTCGTCCGCGATCCGCACCCCCGTACCGGGCAGCGGCAGCCCCACCGTGCCGGTGCGCGGCGCGAGCGGCGGGGTCACCGTGGACGCCGCCGTCGTCTCCGTCAGGCCGTACCCCTCGAAGACCTCGACGCCCGCGCCCCGGAAGAACTCCGCCAGCCGCACCCCCAGCGGCGAGCCGCCGCAGATCACGTACCGCACCCGCCCGCCCAGCGCCGCCCGGATCCGCCGGTAGACCAGCGGGTCGTACAGGGCGCGCGCGGCCCGCACCGACAGCGACGGTGCCTCGCTCCCCCCGAAGCGGCGGGCGGCACGCGCGGCCCGGTCGAAGGCGGCGCCCTTCCCGGCCCGTTCGGCGGTGGCCCGCGCCCGGTCGTGGACCTTCTCCATCACGTACGGGATGGCCAGCAGGAACGTCGGCCGGAAGGAGGCCAGGTCGTCGAGGAGCGCGTCGCCCTCCACCACGGGCGCGTGCCCCACCCGTACCCGCGCCCGGACGCAGCCGACCGCGACCATCCGCCCGAAGACGTGCGAGAGCGGCAGGAAGAGCAGGGTGGACGGCGGCTCGGCCCCCTCGGGGGCGAAGACGGGGTGGAGGAGCTTCACCGCGTTGTCGACCTCGGCGAAGAAGTTGGCGTGGGTGAGCGCGCAGCCCTTCGGCCGGCCGGTGGTGCCCGAGGTGTAGACGAGGGTGGCGAGCGCGTCCGGGGTGAGCAGTCCCCGCCGGGCGGTCACCGTCTCGTCCGGCACCCGCGCCCCCGCCTGCCGCAGCTGCTCCACCGCCCCGGCGTCAAGCACCCACAGCTGGGTCAGCCCCGGCAGTTGGCGGCGCTCGGCGGAGACCAGCCGTGCCTGGGCCGTGTCCTCGACGACGCAGGCGACGGCGCCGGAGTCCTGGAGGATCCAGCGGGTCTGGAAGGCGGAGGAGGTGGGGTAGACGGGGACGGTGACGAGTCCGGCGGCCCAGGCGGCGAAGTCGAGGAGCGTCCACTCGTAGGTCGTCCGGGCCATCAGGGCGAGCCGGTCGCCGGGGCGGAGCCCGTGGGCGATGAGCCCCTTGGCGACGGAGTGCACCTCGGCGGCGAACCGGGCGGCGGTGACGTCGCTCCAGCGGCCCTCCTCGTCCTTCCGGGAGAAGACGACGGCGTCCGGGTCCTGGCGGGCGTTGTCGTACGGGAGGTCGGCGAGCGAGCCGCGGTCCACCCGGGGCACGAGGGCGGGGGCGGAGACCTCCCGCACCCGGCCGTCGACGCGGATGAGGGCGAGGTCGGTCGGCACGGGCGGCTCCTCGGTCTGCGCGATGGACGAAGGGCGTGCGTCGTGGAGCGGAAGTGCGGCCGTACGGAGGCCACATGAGGGTGACCAGCGGGTAACCTTACTGCGCGGTAAGGCTCAACGGGGAGACCAGCGGCGGTTTTTCATGAGGTTTCCGAGCCCGGACCAGGCGAAGTTCATCAGGGTGCCCGCCGCCTCCCGCGCCGTCACCCCGGGCGTCTCGTTGGCCCAGGTGGCCAGCGACTCCGCCGACCCCACCAGGGCCTGCGCCAGCGCGGCCACGTCCCGCTCGCCGATGACGACAGGCCCGCGCGCGGCCCGCGCCGCCTCGCCGATCAGCCCGGTCACGAACCCGGCGATCTCCTCCCGCATCCGCGCCGCCTCGGTCGCGAAGGGCTCGCCCTGCGTCCGGGCGTGCCGGCTGAGCACCGCCCAGGCGTCCGGATGATCGGCGGCGTGCCCGAAGAACGCGAGCAGCCCGGCCCACAGCCGCTCGTCCGGCGGCACCGACGCGTCGTCCACGGCCTCCGCGACCGCCGAGAGCAGCGCCTGCGCCTCCCGCCGGATGCACGCGGTGAAGAGCTCCTCCTTGGAGTTCAGGTAGAGGTACACCAGCGGCTTCGACACCCCGGCCAGCTCGGCGATCTCGTCCATCGACGCCGCCTGGTACCCCTGCCGGGCGAAACACACCACGGCGGCGTCCATCATCTGCCGCTCCCGCACGGCCCGCGGCAGTCTCTTGGTCCCCGCCACGCCTCGCTCCGCCCCGCTTCCAAGATCCGTCGTTCGCTCCGAAAGCCTACGTGCCCCCCGCCCGGACGGGGGCGAGGGGCACGGAGGCGTACGGGGTGCGCGGGACGGGGTCAGGCCGTGGCCGCGACCGCCGTCTTCGGCTCGGCCTCGCGGGAGCCGGTCAGCTCGTCGATCGGGGACGAGGAGGCGTTCTCGTACGCGGTGAGGTCGAGGATCTTCTCGCGGGCGGAGACGATCACCGGCACCAGCGCCTGGCCGGCGACGTTCGTCGCCGTCCGCATCATGTCCAGGATCGGGTCGATCGCCATGAGGAGACCGACGCCCTCCAGGGGGAGGCCCAGGGTGGAGAGGGTCAGGGTCAGCATGACCGTCGCGCCGGTGAGGCCGGCGGTGGCGGCGGAGCCGATGACGGAGACGAAGGCGATCAGCAGGTAGTCACCGATGCCGAGCTGCACGTCGAAGATCTGCGCGATGAAGATCGCGGCGAGCGCCGGGTAGATCGCGGCGCAGCCGTCCATCTTGGTGGTGGCGCCGAACGGGACGGCGAAGGAGGCGTACTCCTTCGGGACGCCGAGGCGCTCGGTGACCTTCTGGGTGACCGGCATGGTGCCGACCGAGGAGCGGGAGACGAAGGCCAGCTGGATGGCGGGCCAGGCGCCCTTGAAGAACTGGAGCGGGTTGACCTTGGCGACGGTGGCGAGCAGCAGCGGGTAGACGCCGAAGAGGACCAGGGCGCAGCCGATGTAGACGTCGGCGGTGAAGGTCGCGTACTTGCCGATCAGCTCCCAGCCGTAGTCGGCGATGGCGAAGCCGATGAGGCCGACGGTGCCGAGGGGGGCGAGGCGGATGACCCACCAGAGGGCCTTCTGGAGCAGCTCCAGGATCGACTCGGAGAGGGTGAGGATCGGCTGGGCCTTGTCGCCGAGCTTGAGGGCGGCGATGCCGGCGACGGCGGCCATGAAGACGATCTGGAGGACGTTCAGCTCGGTGAAGGGCGTGATGACGTCCGTGGGGATGATCCCCGTCAGGAAGTCGATCCAGGAGCCCTCACGCTTCGGCAGCTTGCCGTCCTGCGGGGTGAGGCCGGTGCCGGCGCCCGGGTTGGTGATCAGGCCGATGGCGAGGCCGATCGCGACCGCGATCAGCGAGGTGATCATGAACCAGAGCAGGGTGCGGGTGGCGAGCCGGGCGGCGTTGTTCACCTTCCGCAGGTTGGTGATGGACACCAGGATCGCGAAGAAGACGAGCGGGGCGACGGCCAGCTTGAGCAGCTGGACGAAGATGTCGCCGACCTGGGCGAGGGTCTCCTTCAGCCAGGAGACGTCCTGGCTGCGGGCGATCCAGCCGAGCAGGACGCCGAGGACGAGACCGGCGACGATCTGGGCCCAGAAGGGGACCTTGGGTATCCGGGACGAGGGCTTGGCCTCGGTGGCGGACGCGGACGCGGACACGGGCACTCCACAGGTACGTATCGGGGAATACGGGGACGGGGGTGCGGCTCACACGCGTTTTCACGCGGGCCGCTGCATGATGCCGGATCAGAGCACGCGACAACAGGCCGCGTTCACACAGCGGCAGAGATCGACGTGCAGGCGCGCCACGAGCACGATGCCCGGGGCGTGAGAGAGGCGCACTGCTGTCGTCATGGCCGATACGTTAACACTTGAACTTTGAGAACCTCAAAGCTGTTCTTTGAGATCGAGATCCGGCCACCCCACCCCGAACGCAGAACACCCCTGGTGGGAGCCGCGGGGCTCACACCAGGGGTGCGCGATCTGTGAGGAACCTTACGCGGCTCTTACGTGATCGGAAGCCGGTAGCGCATCCGGTACCGGTGCGCCGCCTTCGTCATCAGCGTGGCCTCGATCGGGCGCCCGCCGTCGGAGTAGACCACCCTGAAGGCGACGAGGACGGGCATGTCCTTCGGAAGTTCCAGCGCGACGGCCTCCTCCTCCGTCGGGATCTCGGACGACAGCTCGTCCACGAACTCCCGCGGAGGAAAGCCCATGGAGGCGAGCAGTGCCGGCGTGCCGCCTCGGATCCGCTTCTTCTCCAGCACGGCCGTGCCCTCGACCAGCCCCAGGGGGTAGTACGACCGCGTGAGCTCGGTCGGTTCGTCGTCGAGCAGGAGGAGCTGCCTGCGGAGCACCGCCCGGTCGCCCTCCTCCAGCCCCAGCGCCTCGGCCACCTCCGCCGGCGGGACGACGACGTCGACATCGAGGAGCCGGACCCGGCCGACCTGCCGCCGCTTCGCGGCCTCGGACACCCACGGGTACGCCTCGTCCGGCCCGGCGGGGCTGACGTAGGCGATCGGCTCGACCGACTCCTGCGCGTGCTGCCGCACGTACACGCCCTTGCCCGGAAGTCCTTCGAGGAGCCCTTCCGCCTTCAGCATCTGGAGCGCCTTCTGGACGGTGGTGTTGGCCACGCCGCCGTACTGCTCCATCAGCTCGGCCGTCGATCCCAGCTTGCTGCCGGGCGGCAGGTCCCCGCGAGTGATCCGCCGCCGGAGCTCCGCCGCGATCTTCTGGTGCGGCGATCTCGGATCCTTGAACTCCTTCGCCATCACGCGCCTTGCTTCCCGAGCCGGTACGTGAGGTGCCTGCCGGCCGGCATGGTCATCAGGGACGCCTCCATCGGCACCCCGCCGGCGGTCCGCGCCAGGCGGAGCAGACGGAGGACGGCGCTCCCCTCGGCCAGCCCCAGGTGCCCGCACTCGGCCGGGGTGGCCAGACCGGCACTCACGTCCTCGACGACCTCGGCGCCCACGTATCCCAGCTCCTTGAGCAGGGTGACGGCCCCGCCGGGCACCTTGCGCGGTTCCGCCAGGGCCGTGCCGGCAGCGACGGAGAGGGGGTAGTAGGAGTCGGCGAGCTCGACGGGGAGCCCGTCCAGCAGGATCAGACGCCGCCTGACGATCACCCGCCCGCCGGCGGGCAGGCCCAGGGCCGCGCGGACCACCTCCGGCGCCTCGACCTCGCCCGCCCGCAACAGCCGCTGGCCACCGGTGCGGCCGCGCCGGGCGGCCTCGTCGGACCACGCGTCACCCTGGCCGGGCGCACGCGGGGCCAGATATGGCGCGGTCTCGCTGATCCACGCGTCGCCCGACATGTCGCTACCTCCAGCTCGCTGTTGCCAGTGACCCTACTTCCCCGCGCCTCGGCCACACCGACCCCATCCATAAGCCCTTGCCGCTTAAAGCGCATTGCGCTTAAGGTTGGACGCATGGAGACCACGGATCCTGACGAGTCACAGCATGGCGTTCCCGTACCGCCATCGGGCCTGAGCCCGGCCCTCCGGGCGCGCTCCGAGGCCGGATGGCGAGAGTTCCTCGACCGCTGGTTCGACGCCTGGGAGGAGTCCGAACGGTGAACGATCCGGGCGGCGAAGGAAAGGAAGGGCATCCCCTGCTCCATCAACGCGTCCGCGACATCGCGAGCGGCGGCGAGGGGGTGCTGACGGCCGTTGTCCACGAGCGGCACGGGGACCGACTCCTCCGCATCGCCCACGTCCGACCCGCCACCGGGGTCGCCTGGACCACGGCGGCCGACAACGTCAGGCCGGCCCCCGAGGCCCCGGCAAGGGCTTCGCCCTAGACCGCGTCCTCGCGGGTGCGGTTCTCCTGGAGGCGGTCCTTGGCGCGGTCGACCTTCTCGACGATGTCGGCGCTCAGGCTGTCGCGCTGCTTGCGGAGCAGGACGAAGCTCAGGGGGGCCGAGACGACGATGGAGAGCAGGAGGACCCACAGGAGGTTGGAGTCACCGAGGCCGCGCGGCAGCGCGCCGACGTAGACGAGACCCCACAGGGCGAGGAAGCACCCGGCGAAGATGCCGAGCCGCATCAGCGAGTAGCGGAGCATGACCCACTCTTTCGTTCCGAGGTTCCGAACCTTCCCATTACGGGACGAGCGTCCCCCAGTGAAGCACGCCGGGGGGATGCGGCCGGAAGCGGGGCTGGGCCGGCGGCGTGCCCCGGGGCGCGGCCGGGCGCGGTCGGGCGGGGGCCGGGCGCGGCCGGGCGGGGCCAGGTGTGAGCGAAAACGCTTGAGTCCGGCCGGAGGTAATAGTTACGATGCCACTATGACCCTTACCTTTGAGGCCGATCCCTCGGTCGACCAGGCCCTGACCGACGGCATCCTCGCCCTCTGGGCCGACGTCTCCAACGCGGGCGGCGCCGTCGGGTTCGTCCCGCCCGTCACCCCCGACGAGATCCGGCCCTCCCTCCTCCGGCACCTCGCCGGCATGGCCGAGGGCGCCCAACGGCTGGTCGTCGGCCGGGACGAGCACGGCGAGGTCGCCGCCACCGCCTTCTTCAGCTTCAACAGCCACCGCCTGATGACCCACTGGGTGTGGCTGTACACCGTGATGGTGCACCCGAAGCACCAGGGCGAGGGGTACGGCCGCGACCTGATGGCGGCCGTCGAGCACACCGCCCGTACCGCCCCCGGCTTCGAGGCGATCGAGGCCGTCCGGCTCGGCGTCCGCGGCGGCACCGGCGTCGACACCTTCTACGCCAAGTGCGGCTACAAGGAGGTCGGCCGCGTCCCCGGAGCCATCCGGGTGGCCCCCGGCGACGACCGCGACGACATCACCATGCTGCTGCCCCTGACGTGAACGCGCGCGTCCGCCGAGACGACGAGGAGGCCCGGCCAGGGGCATTCCCCCGGCCGGGCCTCCTCGTCGTACGGGAACGCCTCAGACGCGCATCGCCTGCGGCGTCTCGCGCCGGTCCGCGTCAGGGCCCGGGTACTCGCGGATGATCTCGTACCGGGTGTTCCGCTCGACCGGCCGGAAACCGGCGTCGCGGATCAGCTCCAGCAGGTCGTCACGGGTGAGCTTGTTCGGCGTGCCGTAGTTGTCGGCGTCGTGCGTGATCTTGTACTCGACCACCGAGCCGTCCATGTCGTCCGCGCCGTGCTGGAGCGCCAGCTGCGCGGTCTGCACGCCGTGCATGACCCAGAAGACCTTGACGTGCGGCACGTTGTCGAAGAGGAGCCGGGAGACCGCGAAGGTCTTCAGGGCCTCGGCGCCGGTCGCCATCGTCGTCCGCGCCTGGAGCTTGTTGCGGACCTTGCCGTCCTGCATGTCCACGAAGTCGTGCTGGTAGCGCAGCGGGATGAAGACCTGGAAGCCGCCCGTCTCGTCCTGGAGCTCCCGCAGCCGCAGCACGTGGTCGACGCGGTGGCGCGGCTCCTCGATGTGCCCGTACAGCATCGTCGAGGGGGTCTTCAGGCCCTTGGAGTGGGCGAGCCGGTGGATCCGGGACCAGTCCTCCCAGTGGGTGCGGTGGTCCACGATGTGCTGCCGGACCTCCCAGTCGAAGATCTCGGCGCCGCCGCCGGTGAGCGACTCCAGGCCGGCCTCGATGAGCTCGTCGAGGATGTCGGAGGCCGACATCCCCGAGATGGTCTCGAAGTGGTGGATCTCGGTCGCGGTGAACGCCTTCAGCGAGACGTTCGGCAGCGCCTTCTTCAGCTCGGAGAGCGAGCGCGGGTAGTACCGCCAGGGCAGGTTGGGGTGGAGCCCGTTGACGATGTGCAGCTCGGTGAGGTTCTCGTTCTCCATCGCCTTGGCGAGACGGACGGCCTCCTCGATGCGCATCGTGTACGCGTCCTTCTCGCCCGGCTTGCGCTGGAAGGAGCAGTAGGCGCAGGAGGCGGTGCAGACGTTGGTCATGTTCAGATGCCGGTTGACATTGAAGTGGACCACGTCGCCGTTCTTGCGGGTCCTGACCTCGTGGGCCAGCCCGCCGAGCCAGGCGAGGTCGTCGGAGTCGTAGAGGGCGATGCCGTCCTCGCGGCTCAGCCGCTCACCGTCCCGGACCTTCTGCTCCAGCTCCCGCTTGAGCCCCGCGTCCATACGGCCGCCTCCCATGTATCCGACGAAATCAGGCTCCACCACCGTACTCTCAGCCTTCCTCAGGCAGGTCCCCGACCCGGTTCTCCCACTTGGTGGAGAGCACGATCGTGGTGCGCGTCCGGGAGACCCCCTTGGTCCCGGAGAGCCGGCGGATCGTCTTCTCCAGGCCGTCGACGTCGTTGGCGCGGACCTTGAGCATGAAGGAGTCGTCGCCGGCGATGAACCAGCAGTCCTCGATCTCGGCGAGGTCCTTCAGCCGGCGGGCCACGTCCTCGTGGTCGGCGGCGTCGGAGAGCGAGATGCCGATGAGGGCGGTGACGCCGAGCCCGAGGGAGGCGGCGTCCACGGTGGCGCGGTAACCGGTGATGACCCCGGCCGCCTCCAGGCGGTTGATGCGGTCGGTGACGGAGGGGCCGGAGAGCCCGACGAGCCGTCCCAGCTCGGCGTACGAGGCGCGGCCGTTCTCGCGCAGGGCCTGGATGAGCTGCCTGTCCACGGCGTCCATAGGTTTACGACCTTCCATTGTCCAGCGATACCGCAAGTTTAGGTGTAGAATCTAAGGCATGCAGGGCCGTCACCCTGCGAATCTTTCAGCAGATCAAAGACGATCTTTCAGGAGTGAGAACACCGTGTACACGATCGAGATGGCCTACGCCCGTATGCGCGAGCTGCAGGACCTGGCCAACCGCTCGCGTGCCCACCAGCCCACCGACGCCTCGAAGCGCGCCCGCAAGAAGGCCGCGAAGAAGCGCTAACCGGCACGGGGAACCCCCGGAGCTCCTCCTCCGAGTTCCCCCCGCCACCGGCGGTACAGCTCGTGCGGCACCCCTGCCGCGTCGAGCACCCGCCCCGCGACGAAGTCCACCAGATCCTGGATGTGCGTCGCACCCGCGTAGAACGCCGGAGAGGCGGGCAGCACCACGGCGCCCGCCTCGTCCAGCGCCACCATCTGCTTCAGCGTCTGCCCGCTCAGCGGGGTCTCCCGCACCGCGACCACCAGCGGACGCCGCTCCTTGAGCGTCACGCTCGCCACCCGCTGCAACAGGTCCTTCGACAGACCGAGCGCCACTCCCGCCACCGCGGCGGTCGAGGCCGGCACGATCAGCATCCCCTTCGCCGGGTACGACCCCGAGGACGGCCCCGCCGCCAGGTCGCCGGCCGCCCAGTACCGCACGTCGCCCACGTCCACGGAGCCGTACGCGTCGGGCTTCCCGTCCGCCCCCCGCGCCAGCCACGCCACCAGGTCCTCGCGCCAGTGCGCGTCCCGGAAGGCGAGCCCCGTCTCGTCGAGCAGGGTGAGCCGCGAGGCCCGCGACACCACCAGGTCGACGCTCTCCCCCGCCGCCAGCAGCCCCCTGAGCACGGACGCGGCGTACGGCGTCCCCGACGCCCCGGATACCCCCACGACCCAGGGGGTGCGCTTGCCGTCGTTCATGGCGCCGAGCCTAGAGGGTGAGCCCGCGGACCAGCAGGTCGAGCAGGGCGCAGACGAAGAGCGAGATGCCGATGAAACCGTTGGTCGTGAAGAACGCCCGGTTCAGCCGCGACAGGTCGTGCGGCTTCACGATCGAGTGCTCGTAGCAGAAGGCCACGGCCACGATCACCAGACCGGCCCAGAAGAAGATCCCCGCCCCGGTGGCCAGCGCGTACCAGACCAGCAGCCCCGTGGTGACGACGGCGGAGGCGCGGGCCCCCCACAGCGCCGCCGGGATGCCGAAGCGGGCCGGTACCGACATCACGCCGTGCGCCCGGTCCGCCTGCACGTCCTGGCAGGCGAAGATCAGGTCGAAGCCGCCGATCCAGACGCCGACCGCGAGGCCCAGGACGACCGCGTCCCAGGACCACTCCCCGGTCACCGCGAGCCAGGCGCCGATCGGGCCGATCGCCTGGGCGAGGCCGAGGATCGCGTGCGGGAAGTTCGTGAACCGCTTGCCGTACGGGTACACGACCATCGGGATGACGGCCAGCGGCGCGAGCGCCAGACAGAGCGGGTTCAGGAGCGCCGCCGCGCCGAGGAAGACCACGACCGCGATCCCGGCCCCGGTCCACGCCGACCGCACCGACACCGCGCCCGTCACCAGCTCCCGGTTGGCCGTGCGCGGATTACGCGCGTCGATCTCCCGGTCGATGATCCGGTTGCAGGCCATCGCGAAGGTCCGCAGCCCCACCATGCACACCGTCACCAGGAGCAGCGTCCACCAGTGGATCCTCCGGTCCAGCTGGAACATCGCGGTGAGCGAGGCGATGTAGGCGAAGGGCAGCGCGAAGACCGAGTGCTCGATCATCACGAGCCTGAGGAACGCCTTGGTACGCCCCGGCTGGGCGCCCGGCACCGCGGCCGTGGTCACAGCCCGTACTCCTTCCAGCGACGGTCCACCAGCGCCGCCGTCGCCGGGTCCGACTCCACCATGTCCGGCCAGCCGCCGTCCCGGGTGTAGCCCTCCTCCGGCAGCTTCTTCGTGGCGTCGATGCCCGCCTTGCCGCCCCAGAACTGCTGGTACGAGGCGTGGTCGAGGTGGTCCACCGGACCCTCCACCACCGTCAGGTCGCGCGCGTAGTCCGTGTTGCCGAGCGCCCGCCAGGACACCTCGTGCAGGTCGTGCACGTCGCAGTCCTTGTCGACCACGATGATCAGCTTGGTCAGCGACATCATGTGCGCGCCCCAGATGGCGCTCATGACCTTCTGCGCGTGCTTCGGGTACTTCTTGTCGATCGAGACGATCGCGCAGTTGTGGAAGCCGCCCGACTCCGGCAGGTGGTAGTCGACGATGTCCGGCACGATGATCTTGAGGAGCGGCAGGAAGAAACGCTCCGTCGCCCGCCCCAGCGGCCCGTCCTCGGTCGGCGGCCGGCCGACCACGATCGACTGGAGCAGCGGGCGCTTCCGCATGGTGACGCAGTCGATCGTCAGCGCGGGGAACGGTTCCTGCGGCGTGTAGAAGCCGGTGTGGTCGCCGAAGGGGCCCTCCGGCAGCATCTCGCCCGGCTCCAGCCAGCCCTCGATGACGACCTCGGCGTTCGCCGGGACCTGGAGCGGCACGGTCTTGCAGTCGACCATCTCGATCCGCTTGCCCTGCACGAAGCCGGCGAAGAGGTACTCGTCGATGTCACCGGGGAGCGGGGCGGTCGAGGCGTACGTCACGGCCGGCGGGCAGCCGAAGGCGATCGCGACCGGCAGCCGCTCGCCGCGCTCGGCGGCGACCGCGTAGTGGTTCCGGCTGTCCTTGTGGATCTGCCAGTGCATGCCGATGGTGCGCTTGTCGTGCCGCTGGAGCCGGTACAGCCCCAGGTTCCGCACGCCGGTCTCCGGGTGCTTGGTGTGGGTGAGGCCCAGGTTGAAGAAGGAGCCGCCGTCCTTGGGCCAGGTGAAGAGCGCGGGCAGCCTGTCGAGGTCGACGTCGTCGCCGGTGAGGACGACCTCCTGCACGGGGGCGTCGGAGGACTTCACCTTCTTCGGCGGCACGTGGACCATCGAGCCCAGCTTGCCGAACGCCTCCCGGACGCCCACGAAGCCGTGCGGCAGCTCGGGCTTGAGCAGCCCGCCGATCTTCTCGCTGATCTCCTCGTACGACTTCAGGCCGAGGGCCTTGAGGAGACGGCGGTCGGTGCCGAACACGTTCATCGCGAGCGGCATGGCGGAGCCCTTCACGTTCTCGAAGAGAAGCGCGGGCCCTCCTGCCTTGTTCACCCGGTCGACGATCTCCCCGACCTCCAGGTACGGATCGACTTCGGCCTTGATGCGCTTGAGGTCGCCCTCGCGCTCCAGCGCCCTGAGCAGCGAGCGGAGATCGTCGTAAGCCATACGGGCAAGTATCGGTCACCGGCTACGCTGGAGGTGTCACCGGGGCCGACTCGACGCGCCCCCGCCACCGTTTCCAGGGGGCCGCACCACATGCTCAGGGCACTGATGATCCTTCTGCCGCTGGCGCTGACGATCTACGCCTTCATCGACTGCCTGAACACCCCCGAGGACGAGGTCAAGCACCTGCCCAAGGTGGTGTGGGTCGTCATCATCCTCCTGGCCTGGGTCGTCGGCCCGGTGGTGTGGCTCGTCGCGGGGAAGAAGCGGCAGACCGCCGGCGGCGGGTTCGGTGGATTCGGTGGCCGGGGCGGCCGGGGCGGCGGCTGGGTCGCGCCGGACGACAACCCGGAGTTCCTGAAGTCCCTCTCCGAGGAGAAGCCCAAGGAGAAGCGGGAGAAGCCCGAGGAGAAGGACGAGACGGAGCGGGACGACGCCCTGTTCGAGGACGGGGAGGCGGACCCGCGCCGCCGCGAGGAGGAGCTGAAGCGCCGCGAGGACGGCGACGAGGAGAAGGGCGCGTGACTCCCGCCCCGCGCCGCGCCCCCGGGACGGGCGCCTGATGGAGCTGCGGCTCCTCGCCACCTTCGAGAAGGCCGCCGAAGTCCTCTCCTTCACCCGCGCCGCCGCCGAGCTCGGCTACGCCCAGTCCAGCGTGACCTCGCAGGTCAAGGCGCTGGAGTCGGCGCTCGGCACCGAGCTGTTCGAGCGGCTCGGCGGCCGGATCCGGCTCACCGCCGCGGGCGAGCGGCTGCTGCCGTACGCGCGCCGCATGGCGGAGCTGGCCGAGGAGGCGCGGGCGGCGGTGGCCGCCGGCGAGCCCGCCGGGACCGTCACCATCGGGACGATGGAGTCCCTCACCACCTACCGGCTCCCGCCGCTCCTGGAGTACGTCCACCACCGCCACCCGGCCGTCCGGCTCGCCCTGCGCCCCACGCTCGGCGACGCGACCCGGCAGGCGCTGCGGCAGGGCACGTACGACCTCGGCTTCCTCATGGAGGCCGACACCGAACACGAGGGCCTGGAGTCCGAGGTGCTGGCGCCCGAGCCGCTGGCCCTGGTCGCCGCCCCCGGGCACCCGCTCGCGGGCCGCGCCGGGCTGACCACCGCCGACCTCGCCGCCGCCGGTCTGATCGGCACCGAGCCGGGCTGCGCCTACCGGGACCTCTTCGAGCGGGAGCTGGCGCCGTGGCGGCCGGAGTTCCTGGAGTTCGGCACGATCGAGGCGAGCAAGCGGGCGGTCGCGTCCGGGCTCGGGATCGCGCTGCTGCCCCGGATCGCCGTCCAGGAGGAGCTGGCGTCCGGGGCGCTGACGGCGCTGGACTGGGAGGCGCCGTTCACCCTCTTCACGCAGCTCGCGTGGCGGCGGGGGAAGCGGCTTCCGGCCCACGTGCGGCTGTTCGTGGAGCAGGCGCGGCGGCTCGCGCGAGAGTGACCTTCAGGCCGGCGAGGACGATCAGCGGGACGCCGAGGGCCTGTACGAGGCCGATGTGGTGCCCGTAGACCGCCCAGTCGGCGAGCATCGCGACCGCCGGGTAGGTGAAGGCGAGCACCGCGATCTTCGGGGTGGGCAGCTTGGCGTAGGCCGCGTACATGAGGACGTACATCAGCCCGGTGTGGATCAGCCCGAGCCCGGCCAGCCACGCCCATCCGGCGCCGAGCCCGGAGACCGCGCCGAGGTCGGCGAAGGGCAGCAGCAGCGGCACCCCGGCGGCCACCTGCACGAGGGCGATCAGATGCGGCCGTACGCCGCTGATCCTCTTCGTCACGAAGGTGGCGAGCGCGTAGAGGACGGCGGCGGCGAGCGCGTACCCGAGCCCCGCGAGGGAGGCGGTGTCACCGGGCCGCACCCCGGAGACGAGGACGAGCCCGGCGAAGGCGACCGCGAGCCAGCCCAGCATCCCCGCGGTGATCCGCTCCCGCGCGAACACCGCCCCGAGCAGCACCAGGAAGAACGGCTGCGTGTGGTAGACGACGGTGGCCAGCGAGATGGAGCCGGCCGCGTACGCCTCGAAGAGGAACACCCAGTTGAAGACGATGAAGACCCCGCCGAGCAGGGCGAGTCCGAGCGACCGCCGGGTGAAGCCGTGCCCGGTGAGGTACCCCCGGGCCAGGCTGTACAGGCCGAGCGCGACGGCCCCGAAGAGGCACCGGAAGAACACCACCTCGAAGGGCGAGGCGCCCGACTCCACGACGAAGACGCCCAGCGTGCCCGACAGCACCATGGCGAGGGTCAGTTCGAGGGTTCCCCTGGTCTCGTTTCTCATGGCGCCGACGCTACGAACGGGGGCGGGCGCGGGTCCACGGGCCAGTGGGGCGTCCTTCCGATGGGGCCGATCGGAAAAATCGATGGGCGGAGGCGGAATACCCGCGTGCGAGGGCTAGTTGTCGCGGGGGAAGCGGGCACGCCCGCGCACGCCCACGAACCAGGAGCACTCATGTCACCCGACGCGACCCCCGCCCAGGACCGCTCGTTCCTCTTCGTCCTCGGCAGCTCCCGCGCCGACGGCAACTCCGAACTGCTGGCCCGCGAGGCCGCCGCGCACCTCCCGGCCGGGGTGCGGCAGCGCTGGATCGACCTGAACAAGCTGGACCTGCCCGACTTCCAGGACGGCCGCCACGAGGCCGACCACAGCCCCGGCGAGGTCGAGGCGGAACTGCTGCGGGCCACGGTCGAGGCCACCGACGTCGTGATCGTCTCCCCGCTCTACTGGTACAGCCTCTCCGCGCAGACCAAGCGCTACCTCGACTACTGGTCGGGCTGGCTGAACGTGCCGGACTCGGACTTCAAGGACCGCATGGCGGGCGGCACCCTGTGGGGCGTCACGGCCATGGCCGACGACGACCACGCGGTCGCGGACGGCCTGGTCACGGGCCTGAGCCTGTCGGCCGCCTACCTGCGCATGCGCTTCGGCGGCGTCCTCACCGGCACGGGCTCCCGCCCGGGCCGCGTCCGCGCCGACACCCGCGCCCTCACCGCCGCCCAGACCTTCTTCACCCGCGAGGCCCCCTTCGCCCGCTTCCCTTACGAGGAGCCGGCGGGCGCGGGGGTGTGATCCGCGGCGGATCGCGGCCACGGGCTGAGGCGCGTGTCCCTGCTGTCGGCGAGTACCCCGCCGGGGCACTCGCCGACGGCTGTCAGAGGCAGGTCACCTGCCGGTGCGCGGCGCGGATGATGTCGCCGGCCGCGCGGACGTACCGACGGCTTTCCTCCGGGTCCTCGGTGACCTGCGCCAGGTACTCGGCGCGTCGCAGTGCGCGCGCGGTGTCCGGGAACCGTTCGATCTCGATGACGGCGGCCCACTCGGTGAGGAACATCCGCAGCGGGGCGATGCCGCTCTGTTCGATGGCCTCCGTCACGGCCGCGCGCTGACTGGCGTCCATCTCGGGCAACCGCTCGGGAGCGACGACGGCGAGGGCTGCCCGCAGGGCGGCGGGAGTCCGCTCGGGGCGGGGGATGAGTTCTCCGGCGTGGTCGGCCTGTGTCGTCACCATGTCCTCCAGAAGGGGTGCCCCGGCCGGCGTATCCAGCGGGAGCCGACCACCGCTCACAGCTGCCCGCCGGGGTGGCAGGCGCACGCGCACACCAGGTACCGCACCCCCGGTACGCCGCTGTCGCGGGGGGCGTGGTCGCGGCAGCGGTCGTGGCGGCCGACGATGCAGCGGGGCGAGCGGAACTCGGGTTCGGGCTCCGGCGTGAGGGCGTCGGCCAGCAGGGACACGCTCACCGCGTCGGCGATCTCCGGCGTGACCCACCAGCCGTCGCCCGCGCGGTCGCGGTGCAGGCCGTCGTGGCCCGCGTCGAGCACGCAGACCGAGCCGGCCCAGACGGGGCGGACCGTCTCCGCGACGGCGTACACGGAACGCCGGGCCCCGCAGCGGCTCATCGGGCGACCCCGGCGTGGATGTTCCGGCGGTCGAGGTCGACCCCGACGGTCGCCAGCCAAAGGGCCCGCCGGCGGCGGCGCTGCACCGCCGCGTGGCGGGGGCGCGCGGGGCGGGTGCGGTGCCTGCCGGTGGGCGGCAGCGTCAGCATGAGGAGCCAGAGGAGGAGGGGGAACAGGGCGCGCGCGATAGGGTTCGGCACGTCATCAACTCCGTTGAGGTTGGTGGCCATGCCCCGGGAGGTCTAGCCACCTCGCCGGGGTCTTCTGTGCGCCTCACAACGTAGTTCGCGCCACACCTTGATGCACAGTGATGTAGCTAGATCCATCCGAACGTGTCTTAGTATGACTATCTAGTGTTGACACATGAGCCTTGACCCGCAGTCGGGACGCCCGCTGTACAAGCAACTGGCCGACGTGATCGCGGCGAAGATCGCGAGCGGGGAGTACGCCCCCGACCGGATGGTTCCCGCACCGACGCGCCTCGCCGAGGAGTACGGCATCGCCGTGCTGACCGCCCGCCGTGCCATACGGGAGCTGTCAGAGCATGGGCTCGTCTACACCGTGCCCGGCAAGGGGTCCTACGTCACGCCGGTCGGGGACGCCGTCCAGCCCGCCCCGGGTAGTCCAGGCACCCCGCCGGGTAGAGCTCCCCGCATGGACGAGGAACAGGCACGCCCCTGGCTAGCCACCGCCCTCGAAGAGGCTCGGGCCGGGCTCGCCGAAGGCGGCGTGCCGATCGGGGCCGCGCTCTACGGGGCCGACGGGGCGCTGCTCGGGCGGGGGCACAACCGGCGCGTGCAGGACGGGGATCCGTCGGCGCACGCGGAGACCGACGCGTTCCGGCAGGCCGGGCGGCAGCGCTCGTACCGGGGGACGACCATGGTCACCACCCTGTCCCCGTGCTGGTACTGCTCCGGGCTCGTGCGGCAGTTCGGGATCTCGCGGGTCGTCGTCGGGGAGGCACGGACCTTCCACGGCGGGCACGACTGGCTGGCCGAGCACGGCGTCGAGGTCGTCGTGCTGGACGATCCCGGCTGCGTCGAGCTGATGCGGACGTTCATCGCGCACCACCCCGACCTGTGGAACGAGGACATCGGCCATGACTGAGGCACGGCTCCCGACGCTCGACCTCGCCCGTGACCCGGGCCCGCAGCTGCCCGCCGTGGACCGCGCCCTGCGCGAGGCCGGGTTCCTGCTCGTCACCGGGCACGGGGTGGACCCCGGACTGCGGGACGCCATCCGGGAGACGGCACGGGGCTTCTTCCACCTCCCCGCCGCCGCCAAGGAGCCGTACGCCGTGCGGGTCGGCGGGCGCGGCTGGCTCGGGCCCGGCGCGGAGGCCAACGCGTACGCGGAGGGCACGGCGACCCCGCCGGACCTGAAGGAGTCGCTGTCCTTCGCGGCGGAGGAGCCGACCGGCGACCCGGCGGTGGACGCCGAATGGTTCCTGCCGAACGTCTGGCCGGCCGAGGTACCGGAGCTGCGCGCGCTGGTGGAGGCGTACCTCGCGCGGATGAAGGCGCTGTCGGACCGGGTGCTCGACCTGCTCGGGGTCGCGCTCGGCGAGGAGCGCGACTTCTTCACCCGGCACACCGGGCACCCCACGTACGGCTTCAACATCAACTGGTACCCGGGGCGGGAGCGGACGGGGGACCCGGAGCCGGGCCAGTTCCGGATCGGGCCGCACACGGACTTCGGGACGGTGACGGTCCTGGACCGGCAGGCGGGCAAGGGCGGGCTCCAGGTCTTCTCGGAGGCCGGCGGCTGGCAGGACGCGCCGTACGATTCCGACGCCTTCACCGTCAACATCGGCGATCTGATGGCGGGTTGGACCGGCGGGCGGTGGCGGTCGGGACGGCACCGGGTGCTGCCGCCGC
This sequence comes from Streptomyces sp. NPDC085460, assembly GCF_044541975.1. Lineage (NCBI taxonomy): Bacteria > Bacillati > Actinomycetota > Actinomycetes > Kitasatosporales > Streptomycetaceae > Streptomyces > Streptomyces sp. NPDC085460. The sequence goes on along the minus strand of NZ_JBITTO010000017.1, from coordinate 54,552 downwards.
CGGCCGACGCGCCCGCCGAGGAGCTGATGTCGCTCGTGTACTTCTACGAGTGCGCGCCGGGGACGACGATCAACGGCATCGAGTCCCACCGGTACCTGCGGGCGCGGCTGGACGCCATCGCCGCGGACTGACGTCCCCTCACGACCGGCCCGCCACGCTCCGCAACAGCTCGACAACAGACTCGAATTATCTCTCCAGTTCCCAACACACCGTCGATATCCTTGAGTTGACTGCGACGGGGGTGGCGGGTGCGGAGAGTGCTGTACGGCCGCGAGGCGGTTCTGGAGACGCGCGGACTCGCCGCGCGGCTCGTCGGGCTCGGACCGGACGGACAGGGCCGGGTGCCCTTCGAGCACGGCGAGGACCCGCCCGTCACCGTCTTCACCGGCGGCCGCGGCATGGGCAAGACCGTGCTGCTCAAGGAGATCCGCAACCACTACCTCGGGTTCACCCCGCTCGCCCTCCTCGACTGCGCGGCCGTCGAGGAGCCCGCCGACCACGGCGCCGGCTGGTCCCCGGTCACCGGCGCCCTCGCCGAACTCGCCGTCCAGCTCGGCAAGCGCGGCGACGCCGTCAAGCCGGTGCCCTTCCCCCGGCTCTCGCTCGGGCTCGTCGCCGTCACCTCGGTCGGCTGGACCCGCGAGGACGACGAGCGGGCCCGCCGCGACCTGCTGCGGCTCGGCCCGCTGCTCGCCACCGTGGACGCCGGCCGGGCGGCCGCCGCCGCCTGGGTCGGCCGGGTCCTCGCCAAGCTCGCCGGCACCGCCGCCGAAGCCGGCGCCCCCTTCGCCGGGCTGGTCGCCGAGGCGACCGTCGAGACCGTCGTCGAGGAGTTCTTCCACCGCTTCCGGCAGGCCCCCGACGACTGGTTCGGCGGCTACCGCAACGCCGGAGGGCGCGGGCGCGCCGGACTCCAGCAGCTCGCCGTCGACTTCGCCCAGGGCGGCCCGCGCCGCGAGGAGGCCGAGGCGTTCCTCGCCGTCACCCTCACCGAGGACCTGCACCGCGCCTACACCGGACTGCGCCGCGGCAGCCGCGTCGGCAGGCCCCTGATCCTCCTCGACAACGCCCACGAACCGGTCGGCCGCGCCCTCGTCGAACCGATTCTGCGGGCCCGCGCCGACGGCCGCCGCGACCACACCGTCGTCCTCGCCGCCTCCCGGCTCCGCGAGCACGAGGCCCTCCGCCACGCCACCCGCGTCCGGCTGCCCGAGACCGCCCACCAGGCGCCCTGCCCGCGCACCAGCCGGGTCGGCTCCGGGCTGCTCGCCGTGGAGCTCACCCCGCTCACCCCCACCCAGACCCGCGCCGCCTTCGACCACCACGACCCCGCCGGCCGCACCCCCGCCGACCTCGCCCGGGCCGTCCACCGGCTCACCGGCGGGCGCCCCCTCGGCGTCGACCTGCTCGCCCGCGCCGCCGGCGAGGCCCCGCCCGCCGTCCGCGCCGCCCTCACCCCCGGCGGCCTCCTCGACCTCGCCGTGGAGCTCCGCGAGGACACCGCCCCCGTCCCCGTCGCCCCCGCCCTGCTCACCGCCCTCCTCCCGGTGCCCCGGCCCGGCCCGTACGCGGTCCTGGCCGCCGCCCACGACGAGGAGTCCGCCCGCCGCCTCGCCCAGGCCCGGCTGCCCGCCGAGTCCCTCGACGGCGACGTCGCCCTCCGGGTCCGCGACCGGCTCCGCGCCGAGCACTGGCCCGAGCACCCCGGCCGCTTCGTCGGCGACCCGCTGCTGCGCGCCCTGCTGCTGCACCGGCTCCGCTTCGAGGACGACGACCACCCCGACTACGCCGCCTGGCGGGCCGTCCACGAGACGCTGCGCCGCCACTACGGGCCGCAGCCCGGCCCGTACCGGCTCCACCACGACCTCGCGCTCGGCGAGACCGCGGAGGCCGTCGCCCACCTGCGGCTCACCTTCCCGGGCCCCGACATCCTCGGCTGGCTCGGCGTGCTGCGGTTCGTCGCCTCCGCCCCGTACCCGCGCGAGCGGGACCGCGGCGGACCCGACCCGCGCCGGGCCGTCGCCCTCGGCCAGGACCCCGACCGGGGGCTCCCCGACGGACTCGGCCCCGACGCCGCCGAACTGCACCTCTCCCTACGGCGGCTGCTGCACGCCGTATGGCTGCTCACCGATCCGCTCGCGCTGCCCGACGAGGAGGTCGCCGACCGGCTGGCGCACGAACTGCGCCGGCTCTCCGGCCGCCACCTCACCGGCAGCGGTCCACTGTGGGACGCGGCAGGACACTGGCCGCGGGACATCCGCGCCTGGCGGGAGCTGTCGCTGCCGCCGGGGCGCGAGGACGGAGTCTGACGTCATGCTCGACCGGCTGCGCCGCCGCTTCTTCTGGACACCCCGGCAGAAGCTCCTCAGCACCCTCGTCGCCACCTCGCTCGTCCTCGGCCTCGGCGGCTGGGGCCTGTACGCGCTCCTCGAACCGGAGGACCGTTCCTGCACGGCCGGGGTCGCCCGGCCCTCCGGCAGCGAGGAGTGCATCGGCGTCGACGGGACCGGACACGACTTCCGCGTCCCCGCGCTGACCGCGATCACCGCCGCCATCGGCCGCGAGAACGCCACCCTCAAGGCCGGCGAGTACGCCACCGTCGCCGTGCTCCTCCCGATCACCGCCACCGACCCCGGCACCGCGGAGAAGATCCTCCGCGAACTCCAGGGCGCCTACGCCTACCAGTACCGGGCCAACCACGAGTCCAACAGCGAGACCCCCAAGATCCGCCTGGTCCTCGCCAACACCGGCAACAAGAACGCCCACTGGCGGACCGTCGTCGACCGGCTCACCGCCATGACCGGCGCCCCCGACCGGCTCCGCGCCGTCTCCGGCGTCGCCACCTCCTCCGCCGAGGTACGCGACGCGGTCACCGCCCTCACCGGCGCCGGGATCGCCGTCGTCGGCACCACCATCACCGCCGACGACCTCGCCAACGGCCCCGGCCGGGACCGCTTCCCCGGCCTCGCCCGGGTCTCCCCCACCAACGGCGACGAGGCGAAGGCCCTCGCCCACTTCGGGAAGGTCGACGCCGCCCGCGCGATCCTCGTCCAGGACTCCCGCACCGGCGACCACTACATCGACACCCTGCGGTCCGCCTTCGCCGCCTCCCTCAAGGGCGCCCCCTACGAGCCGCAGCTCTACACCTCGCCGAAGGACAACACCGAGGAGGGCACCACCGCCAACACCTTCCGCCAGATCACCCACCTGATCTGCGACACCCGCGCCGAGACCGTCTTCTTCGCCGGCCGCCACACCCAGCTCCGCCAGTTCATCAACGCGCTCGGCTCGCGCGGCTGCGCCGACCGCGCCTTCACCGTCCTCACCGGCGACGAGGGCTCGTACCTCGGCGCCGACGAGAAGCTGAACCGCGCGGCCCTCGGCAAGAAGCTGACCGTGCGGTACGCGGCGCTCGCCCACCCCGACGCCTGGCAGCCCGCACCCGGCCGGCCGGTGCCGACGACCGGCGGCTCGGTCGTCGCCTTCCGGACCTTCCTCACCGACATCGCCCGCGCCGACGCGAAGCCGGTGCCGCTCCGGGACGGACAGGCGATCGTGGCGTACGACGCGATGGCGACGGCCGTCCACGCCATCCGCCAGGCCACCCCGGCCGACGCGCCCTACCCGGCGCTCGCCGACGTCGGCACCCAGTGGCCGCAGGTCAAGGGCTCGCTGCGGGTGCAGGGCGCGAGCGGCTGGATCTGCCTGGACAACCACGGCAACCCCTACAACAAGGCGGTCCCCATCGTGGAACTCGCCCGCGACGGCACCCAGCGCTTCGTCCAGACGGCCTGGCCCGAGGGAACGCCCCCGACCGCCGACTGCCTCCCCCCGAAGCGGGGCTGATCCCGCGTCCGCCCGGACGCATCCACGCATGAGCGGGGTGCCGTCCGGGCAGGCGGACGTCCTGACGGCCCCTCGCGGGCGGCAGGGACGGCGACGGGACGAGGTGGCACGTGGCACGCGACACCGGACGGCAGGGCCGGAACGGCACCCTGCTCGCACGCCTGCGCCGTGACCCCTTCGCCGTCCAGACCCTCCGCTCCACGGCGGCGGCCACCCTCAGCTACGTCGTCGCCCTCCGGCTCAGCAGCGAACCGGTCCCCCTCACCGCGCCCCTCACCGCCCTGCTGGTCGTCCAGGTCACGCTCTACTCCACCCTCACCACCAGCCTCCGCCGGGTGAACTCCGTCGTCGTCGGCGTCCTCATCGCCATCGCGTTCAGCGCCGTCGTCGGCCTCTCCTGGTGGAGCCTCGCCCTGGTGATCCTGGCCTCGCTGCTCGTCGGGCGGGTCGTCCGGGTCGAGGAGTTCATCCCCGAGGTCGCCATCAGCGCCATGCTCGTCCTCGGCGTCACCCAGGTCTCCGACACCGCCTGGGACCGGGTCCTGGAGACCCTCATCGGCGCTGTCGTCGGCATGCTCTTCAACCTGTTCCTCGCCCCGCCCGTCTGGGTCGACACCGCCGGCGACTCCATCGAGGACCTCGCCCGGCGGATGCGCCTGCTCCTCCTCGACGTGGCGGACGAGTTCACCGGCGCGCCGCCCGTCGCCCAGGCCGCCGCCCGGCTCCACGAGGCCCGCCGCCTCGACAACGACGTCGCCGACGTCGACGGTGCCCTGCGCACCGCCGAGGACAGCCTGCGGCTCAACCCGCGCGTCAAGGAGGGCCTCCTCCACCGGGTGGTGCTCCGCACCGGCCTCGACACCCTGGAGATCTGCGCCGTCGTCCTCCGGGTCCTCGCCCGCACCCTCACCGACCTGGCGAAACACCGCGACGGGCAGGCGCTCCTGCCGGACCGGGCCGCCCTCTCCGTCCGCGAGACCGCCCAGTACACCGCCGACGCCCTCGTCAGCTTCGCCGTCCTCGTCACCGCCCGCGGCAGCGAGGGCGCCGAGGCGGCGGAGACCCGGCTCGCGGGCGAGCTGCGGGCGGCCCGCGCCTGCCGGGACGACGCCGCCGACCGGCTCCTCGCCCTCGCCCTCGCCGATCCCGGCACCTGGCAGCTGTACGGGGCGCTGCTCGCCGAGGTCGACCGGATCCTCGACGAACTCGACCCCGAGCACCGCGGCCGCCGGCTGATGGAGGAGCTGGACCGGCAGGTCCGCGAGCGCCGCGACCGCCGCGACCGGCTCACCCGGCGCGACCGCTGGATCCCCCGCCGCGCCCGCGCCGGGAGCTGACCGGACGCGCGGGGACACCCGTACCACCGACGTGAGGAGAACCATGAGCGCGCCGTCGCCTTCCGCGAGCCCCGGGACGGGAACGGTCACCACCGCCGTACCGGCGCGGCTCGACCGCCTTCCCTGGTCCCGCTGGCACTGGATGATCGTCATCGGCCTGGGCACCGTCTGGATCCTCGACGGGCTCGAAGTCACCATCGTCGGCAACGTCGCCGGCCGGCTGGCCGAGGAGGGCAGCGGCCTCGACATCACCGCCGCGCAGGTCACCGGCGTGGCCGCCGCCCTCTATGTGGCGGGGGCCTGTTCGGGCGCGCTGTTCTTCGGCTGGCTGACGGACCGCTACGGCCGCAAGAAACTCTTCATGATCACCCTGGCCGTCTACCTCGGCGCCACGGCGATGACCGCGCTGTCCTTCGAGTCCTGGTGGTTCTTCCTCTTCCGCTTCCTCACCGGCTTCGGCATCGGCGGCGAGTACGCGGCCATCAACTCCGCGATCGACGAGCTGATCCCCTCCCTCTACCGGGGGCGGGTCGACCTCATCATCAACGGCAGCTACTGGCTGGGCGCCGTCGGCGGCGCGCTGCTGTCCGTCGTCATGCTGGACACCGACATCTTCCCGCAGAACCTCGGCTGGCGGCTCAGCTTCGCCCTCGGCGTCGTCCTCGGCCTGGTCATCCTGCTGGTGCGCCGGCACGTCCCGGAGAGTCCACGCTGGCAGTTCATCCACGGCCACGGCGAGGAGGCCGAGCGGCTGGTCTCCTCGGTCGAGCGGGAGATCGAGGCGGAGAAGGGCGAGAAGCTGCCTCCGCCGGCCGGCGAGATCACCATCCACCAGCGCAAGAGCATCGGCTTCGGCACGATCGCGAAGACCGTCTTCGGCCGCTATCCGCGCCGCGCCGTCCTCGGCCTGGCGCTCTTCATCGGCCAGGCGTTCCTCTACAACGCGATCACCTTCGGCTTCGGCTCCATCCTGATCACCTTCTTCGACGTGCCGACCGGCAGCACCGGCTACTACTTCGCGGTGATCGCGGCGGGCAACTTCCTGGGGCCGCTGCTGCTCGGCCGGCTCTTCGACACGGTCGGCCGCCGGATCATGATCTCGGGCACGTACCTGCTCTCGGGCCTGCTGCTCTTCGGGACGGCGTGGCTCTTCGACCGGGGCTCGCTGTCGGCGGCGACGCTGACGGCCTGCTGGTGCGTGGTGCTGTTCTTCGCGTCGGCGGGGGCGTCCAGCGCCTATCTGACCGTCTCCGAGATCTTCCCCATGGAGACCCGCGCGATGGCCATCGCGTTCTTCTACGCGCTGGGCACGGCGGCGGGCGGCATCAGCGGCCCGCTGATCTTCGCCGAGCTGACCGAGTCGGGCGTCGTCGGCGACACGGTCCTCGCCTTCCAGATCGGCGCCGGCCTCATGTGCGCGGCGGGCCTGGTGGCGGCTTTCCTCGCGGTGAACGCGGAGCGCCGCTCCCTGGAGGACATCGCGGAGCCGCTGTCGGTGGTCAAGGAGGTCCCGTAGGGCGGGTCGGGGAAGCGGCGTCGGGCAGGCCCTGGGACACCCGATTCGGCCAGGGCGGACGAGAGACCCTAGGGCACCCACGTCGGCCAGGGCGGACGAGAGACCCTAGGGCACCCACTTCGGCCAGGGCGCCGCGTCGCGGGCGTACAGCTCGCGCAGCTCGTTCCAGCGGCCGGTGGTCCACTGCCGCCAGTCGGTCGGCCGGCCGGCCAGCGCGTCCCGCAGCCGCTCGAAGTGCTCGTGCCAGCCGGCCAGGCAGTCGAGCAGCAGCGCCTGATCACCGCGCATCTCGTTGGTGAAACGCAGGACGGTCGACGCCCCGCCGGGGGACGGTTCCAGATGGAACCGGATCCGTCCGTGCGGGGCGCCGACCGTGTACTCGGCCACGTGGTCCGGGTCCCAGGCGGTGACCCGTCCCGAGAGCTCGGTGTCGCCGTTGAGCCAGCGGAGCGTGACCCGCCCGCCGAGCCTCGGCTCCAGCGGGTCCGCCGCGCACAGCCAGGACGGCAGCCCCTCGGGCGAGGCGATCATCGCCCACACCACGGGCTGCGGATGCGCCAGCTCGACCTCGTACCGCAGCAGGTGCGTGTCGCCGTCGCCCTTGGTGGGCTCGCTCCTGCCCCGGGGAATCTCGCTCATACCTCCAGCGTGGCCCCCCGAGGGGGGCCGTGCCAGCTCAGACGCCCGCGTAGGAGTGCTTGCTGTTCACGAAGATGTTCACGCCGTAGTAGTTGAAGAGGAAGCAGCCGAAGGCGATGAGCGCGATGTACGCGGCCTTGCGGCCCTTCCAGCCGGCCGTGGCGCGGGCGTGCAGGTAGGCGGCGTACCCGACCCACGTGATGAAGGACCAGACCTCCTTGGCGTCCCAGCCCCAGTAGCGGCCCCAGGCGTCGCCGGCCCAGATGGCGCCCGCGATGATCGTGAAGGTCCACAGCGGGAAGATCGCCGCGTTGACGCGGTACGCGAACTTGTCGAGGGTCGCGGCGGCGGGCAGCCGCTCCAGGACGGAGCGGGCGAAGCCGCCCGGCGTACCGCCGTTCGCGAGCTTGTTCTCGTACGAGTCGCGGAAGAGGTACAGCAGGGTGGCGACCGCGCCCAGGTAGAGCACGGCGCCGCAGAAGATCGCGGTGGAGACGTGGATCCACAGCCAGTACGAGTCGAGCGCGGGCACCAGCTGGTCGCTCTCGGTGTACAGCAGGGTGGTGGCGACGCCCAGGTCGAGCAGGACCGTCGTCACCAGCGGCAGGCCGATCCAGCGGACGTTCTTCTTGGCGAGCAGGAACGCCAGGTACACGCCGACCGCCACCGTGGAGAAGGTGGTGGAGAACTCGTACATGTTGCCCCAGGGGGCGCGCTGCACGGAGATCGCGCGGGTGACGACGCCGGCCGCCTCCAGGGCGAAGGCGAGGACCGTGAGCGAGACGGCGATCCGGCCGTACAGGTCGCCCTTGACGGTGCCGCCGGCGGCGCCGGGGCCGTCGGGGACGTCGCGGGCGCCGGAGGCGGAGCGGGTGACGACCTTCGGCCGGTCCAGGACGGTGGTGCCACCGGCCTGCTTGACCTGGACCGACACCGTCGCCTTGGTCCCGGACGGCGTGAGCGCGGCGGCGGTGCGGCCGACCTTGCTGCGGCTGCCGAAGACCCACTCGGCGATGTGGGCCAGGAAGGCCAGCGTGTACACGGCCATCGAGGCGTAGACGAGCTCGTTGCTGAGCGTCGCCAGGCTCTCGTTGGTCTCGGCGGCGAGGATCACTTCTCGGCCCCTTCTGATGCTTCTGCTTCGGCGGGTTCGGGCGCCGGGGGCGCCGTGGCGGTGAGCGCGACCGCGAGATCGGCGAGCTCCTCGGGCAGCTTGGCGGACTCGCTGCGGCCGAGGCCCGCCATCTCGACGACGGTCACGCCGTCCTCACCCCGGACGGCGCGGACCCAGACCCGGCGCCGCTGGATGAAGAGCGAGCCGATGAGTCCGGCGATGGCGGCGAGCGCGCCGGTGAGGGCGAGGCCGTTGCCCGGCTGCTGCGAGACCTGGAAGCTCGCCCATTCCTTGATGTCCTTCTCGAACGTGATCGAGCCGGCGCCGTCGGGCAGGGTCATGGTCTGGCCGGGCGCCAGGCGCTGGGCGACTCCGGTGCCCCCCTCGACCTCGAACTGCTCCATCTTGGTGGTGTCGAGCTGGTACACGTTCTGCGGCAGGCCGGAGTCCACGCCCAGGCTGCCGTGGTAGGCGGTGAGCGCCATCCTGGGGTCGGCGAGGGCGGGGAACTGGGAGAACATGGTGCCCTTGCCGTCGCCCGCGAAGGTGGGCACGAAGAACGCCTTGAAGCCGAGCTGCTTCTTGTCGCCGTTCTTGTCGCGGTAGCCGTCCATCACCTTGATGGCGCCGGTGGAGGTGATGTTGTTGTCGATGGGCAGCAGCGGGACGGCGCCCTTGAAGACGACCTTGCCCTTGCCGTCCTTGACGGTGACGACGGGCGCGTACCCGTGGGCGATCAGGTAGATCTTGGAGTCGCCGATCTTCAGCGGCTCGTTGACCTTGATGACCGCCTTCTCGCCGGCGCCGTCGTCCCGCGTGTACGTGACGGCCGCCTCGAAGGTGCGGGGGGTGCCCAGCTGCGGGCCGCTCGTCTCGTACGTGCCGGTGAAGCTGTCCAGGGTGAAGTTGAACGGTTCCAGCTCGTCGATGCCGAACTGGGAGCCGGCCCGGAAGTCGTCGTACTGGGTGAGCGTGTTGGAGAAGCCGTCGCCCTCGACGATCAGCTTGCCGCCCTCGGACTTGAAGAGCTGGCCCCAGGCGAAGGCGACCAGCATCACGATGAGCGCGATGTGGAAGACCAGGTTGCCGGCCTCGCGGAGGTAGCCCTTCTCGGCGGCGACGGCGTCGCCCGTGGCGCGGGCGCGGAAGCGGCGGCCCTTGAGGACGGCGAGCGCGGCCTCGTGGACCTCCTCGGGGCCGGCGTCGGTGCGCCAGGTCGTGTACGCGGGGAGGCGGGTGAGCCGCTTGGGGGCGGCCGGCGGCAGGCCGCGGAGCTGGCCGACGAACTGCCAGGTGCGGGGGACGATGCAGCCGATGAGGGAGACGAAGAGCAGGATGTAGATCGCGGAGAACCACACCGAGCCGTAGACGTCGAAGAGCTGGAGCTTCTCGTAGATCGGCGTGAGGGTCTCGTGCGCCGCCTTGAAGTCGGCGACCTTCATGTCGTCCACGCCGGACTGCGGGATCAGGGAGCCGGGGACGGCGCCGACGGAGAGCAGGAAGAGCAGGATCAGCGCCACCCTCATGGAGGTGAGCTGGCGCCAGAACCAGCGGATCCAGCCGACGATCCCGAGGGTGGGGCCGCCGATCGTCTCGGCGCCGGTCTCCTCCTGGGGCGCGGTGGAGAGGTCCGCGCCCGCGGCCTCGTCCCCGCCCGCGGCGCGGTTCGCGTCGGTCGGGTCGGTCGTGTCCGTCGTGTCGGTCTTGCTCATCAGATTCCCACCGTGAAACCGCTGGACCAGCCCTGCATCGTGGAGACCATGCTGTCCCAGACGCCTGTGAGGAGCAGGACGCCGGTGACGATCATCATGGCGCCGCCGATCCGCATGACCCACACATAGTGCTTCTTCACCCAGCCGAACGCGCCGAGGGCCTTGCGGAAGGCGACGGCGGCGAGGACGAACGGGACGCCGAGGCCGAGGCAGTACGCGAGGGCGAGCAGCGCCCCGCGTCCGGCGCTGGCCTGGTCGAGGGCGAGCGCGTTGACCGAGGCGAGCGTCGGGCCGATGCAGGGCGTCCAGCCGATGCCGAAGAGCGCGCCGAGGACGGGCGCGCCGACGAGGCCGGCGACGGGCTTCCGGTGAAAGCGGAACTCGCGCTGCGTGAACCACGGCATGAGGCCGGCGAAGAAGAGCCCCATGAGGATCATGAAGACGCCGAGGACCGTGCTCAGCGTGGAGCTGTACTCCTGGAGCGTGGAGCCGAAGAAGCCGAAGAGGGCGCCGCCGGAGACGAAGACGGCGGTGAAGCCGGCGACGAAGAGCAGCGCCCCCGCGGTCATCCGGCCGCGGCGCTGGTCGGCGAGGTCGGTGCCGGAGACGCCGGTGACGTAGCTGAGGTAGCCGGGGACGAGCGGGAGCACGCACGGCGAGAAGAAGGAGACAAGCCCGGCCAGGAGGGCGACGGGGACGGCGAGCAGGAGGGCTCCGCTGGTGACGGTCTCGTTCACCGGCCCTCACTTCTCCTTGAGCAGCGGGTCGATCATCGACCGCAGCTTGGTGTCGTCGATGGCCATGACCGCGCGGGCGGCGATCTTGCCCTCCTTGTCGAGGACGACGGTGGAGGGGATGCCCTGGGGGCTGAGGGTGCCCTTGGGGAATCCGAAGAGGATCAGCTTGCCGTCGTGGTCGTAGAGGCTCGGGTACGGGACCTTGTAGTCGGCCTCGAAGGCGAGCGCCTGCTGCTTGTTGGCGTCGCGGGTGTTGAGGCCGACGAAGGCGACGTCCTCGCCCTTGAGCTCGTTGGCCACCTTGGTGAAGTGGGGGGCCTCGGCGCGGCAGGGGCCGCACCAGGAGCCCCACACGTTGAGGACGACGACCTTGCCCTTGAGGTCGGCGACGTCGAGCTTCTCGCCCTCCAGCGTCTCGCCCGCGATCTGGTTGATCGAGGCGCGCTCGCCCTTGGGGGCGGTGGAGATCCCGCCCTTGCTGGTGACGAAGTTGGTGCTGTTGCCGCTCTCGACGCCGTTGCTGTCGCCGCCGCAGGCGGAGAGCGCGAGGGCGGCGGACAGCACACCGACGGCGGCGACGGCGCGTCGGGGGGCACGGCGGAGGCCACGGCTAAGGCTCATGTGAAAAGTTTCGCATGGGCGTTTGGGGGATCTTGGGCACCCCCCTACGTGCCCGGAACGCCCCTTGTCAAGATCGCCTAAGCGGATCTGAGACGTACCGGCTGCGACGCCCTAGGCGGCCTTGAGGTAGGTGCGCCAGCCGCCGGCCGGCTTCTGGCCGACGTCGAGGCCGCGGAGACGGTCGAGGATACGGGGGTCCTGGACGTCCATCCAGTCGGTGAACTGCCGGAACGACACGAGCCGGACGTCCTTCTTCCCGGCCATCGCCTTGAGCGCGTCCTCCACGGCGTCCATGTAGATGCCGCCGTTCCACTGCTCGAAGTGGTTGCCGACGAAGAAGGGCGCCCGGTTCGACTCGTACGCGCGCGTGAAGCCGCCGATCAGCGCGTCGGTGGCCTGCTTGCGCCAGCCGGGATAGCGGGAGGGCATGCCCTTGGTCGAGTTCTTCGACTGGTTGGCGAGCATGTTGTAGTCCATGGAGAGGACTTCGAAGGAGTGCCCGGGGAAGGGCACGGCCTGGAGCGGGAAGTCCCAGATCCCCTTGCGCTTGACGGGCCAGGTCTGCCGGCCGCCGGGCGAGCTGGCGTCGTAACGCCAGCCGAGGCGCTTGGCGGTGGGCAGCAGGTTGTCCTGGCCGAGGAGGCAGGGGGTGCGGCCGCCGACGAGCTCCTTGGAGTAGTCGAAGGGCAGCGGGTCGAGGTCGGTCCAGCCGCTGTTCGTCTTCCACTCCGTGACGAACTTCACCGCCTGGTCGATCTCGCTCTGCCACTGCGCCGGGGTCCAGTTGCCGACGGAGCCGGAGCCGCCGCAGAAGTGCCCGTTGAAGTGGGTGCCGATCTCGTGCCCGTCGAGCCACGCCTGCCGGACGTACTTGAGGGTGTCCTTGATGTGCCCGTCGGTGAGGTAGCCGATGTCGGAGGCGCCGACGCGGTTGTTCGGCGGGCGGTAGAGGTTCTTCTTCGACTCGGGCAGCAGGTAGATGCCGGAGAGGAAGAAGGTCATGGCCGCGTCGTGGTTGCGGGCCAGTTCGAGGAAGCGGGGGAAGAGGCCGTTGCCGACCTCGCCGGCGCCGTCCCAGGAGAAGACCACGAACTGCGGCGGGGTCTGGCCGGGTTCGAGCGGGACCGGGGTGTCCGGCTGGTGCGGCTGCTTGCCGGTGTCCGCGGTGGAACCGTCGCCGATCGGACGGACGTCGTCCTTGGTCGGGGCGGGGGTGGTGGGTTCGCCGCCGGTCGAGGGCGCGCCCCCCTTGTCCGGGCCGGAACTGCCCGTGCCGCCCTGGCTCTTGTCGCTGCACCCGGCGACTCCGAGGGCCGCCGCGGCCCCGACTCCCGCCCCGAGAAGACTCCTCCGACTGAACCCGCGCATGGCATCCCCAATCACCTGTGACGCACGAAATATCATCCAAACCGACAATGAGTGAGATGCAGGGAGGAACACGGAGGTTCCGACAAATAGCACAAAAATTTCAGGGCGGTCGGAGAGAAACCACTCTCCGACCGCCCTGACCATGTCCCGTCAGGCCCACCCCTGTCCAGGGGGGTCACGCCCCGGGGGGGCTCAGCGCCCCAGGGGGGGTCACGCCCCGGGGGGGCTCAGCGCCACGCCGCGGGGCCCGGGGGGCTCGGTTCTACGCCCCGAACGCCTTCTGCTTGCCCTTCACCGGCTTGGCCCCGGCCCGCAGGTGCACCGGCACGAGGTCGATGGCCGGCTCGCTGTACCCGACCGAGACGATCTTGTCGCCCTTGTACGTGAACGAGGTGAGCGAGGCCAGCGTGCACTGCCGGCGCCGCGGGTCGTGCCACAGCCGGCGCCGCTCGACGAACGACCGCACGATCCAGATCGGCAGCTGGTGGCTGACGAGGACCGCCTCGTGACCGCGCGCCGCGTCCTTCGCCGCGTCCAGCGCGCCCATCATCCGCACGACCTGCTCGATGTACGGCTCGCCCCAGGACGGCTGGAACGGGTTGGTGAGGTGCCGCCAGTTCGCCGGCCGGCGCAGCGCCCCGTCACCGACACCGAAGGTCTTGCCCTCGAAGACGTTCGCCGCCTCGATCAGCCGCGCGTCGGTGGCCAGGTCCAGGCCGTGCGACTTGGCGATCGGCGTGGCCGTCTCCTGCGCCCGCTCCAGCGGGGAGGCGACGACGTACGTGACGTCCCGCTCGGCCAGCGACTCCGCTACCCGGTCCGCCATCTTCCGGCCCAGCTCGGAGAGGTGGTACCCGGCCTGGCGCCCGTACAGCACGCCGTCCGGGTTGTGCACCTCGCCGTGGCGCAGCAGGTGGACGACGGTGATGTCCTGGTCGCTCATCCCGTTCCCGCCCGTGTTCCCGCTCATGCGGTGGCCTCCGCGGCGGCACGCGCGGCGGCGGGCAGCGCGGCGGCGATCCGCTCGATCGCCCGCTCGTCGTGCGCGGCCGAGACGAACCACGACTCGAAGGCGGACGGCGGCAGGTACACCCCGTCGGCCAGCATCGAGTGGAAGAAGGCGTTGAAGCGGAAGGACTCCTGCTTCTTCGCGTCGTCGTAGTTCCGCACCTCGTCGGCGGTGAAGAACACCGAGAACATGTTGGACGCGGTCTGCAGCCGGTGGGCCACGCCCTCCTTGCCGAGCGCGGCGGTGACCAGGCCCTGGATCTCCTTCGAGACCGCGTTCACCTTGTCGTACGCGGCGTCGTCGAGCAGCCGCAGCTGCGCGAGCCCGGCGGCGGTGGCGATCGGGTTACCGGAGAGGGTGCCGGCCTGGTAGACCGGGCCGGCCGGGGCGAGGTGGCCCATGACGTCCGCGCGCCCGCCGAAGGCCGCCGCCGGGAAGCCGCCGCCCATGACCTTGCCGAAGGTCAGCAGGTCGGGCTTGACCCCGTCCACGCCGTACCAGCCGGCCCGGCTGGTACGGAAGCCGGTCATGACCTCGTCGGAGATGTACAGCGCGCCGTTCTCCCGGCACAGGTCCGCGAGGCCCTGGTTGAACCCGGGCAGCGGCGGGACGACGCCCATGTTGCCGGGCGACGCCTCGGTGATCACGCAGGCGATCTCGCCCGGGTGGGCGGCGAACGCGGCCCGCACGGCCTCCAGGTCGTTGTACGGCAGCACGATCGTGTCGCCTGCCTGCGCGCCGGTCACGCCGGGCGTGTCGGGCAGGCCGAAGGTGGCGACGCCGGAGCCGGCGGCGGCCAGCAGCGCGTCCACGTGTCCGTGGTAGCAGCCGGCGAACTTGACGACCTTCGCGCGCCCGGTGAACCCGCGCGCGAGCCGGATCGCCGACATCGTCGCCTCGGTGCCGGAGGAGACGAGCCGGACCTGCTCGACCGGCTCGACCCGGGCCACGATCTCCTCGGCGAGCGCCACCTCGCCCTCACCGGGCGTGCCGAAGGAGGTGCCGCGGGCCACCGCGGCCTGCACGGCGGCGGTCACCTCGGGGTGGGCGTGGCCGAGAATCATCGGCCCCCAGGAGCAGACGAGGTCGACGTACTCGCGACCGTCCGCATCCGTGAGGTACGGACCGGTGCCGGACACCATGAACCGGGGCGTACCGCCCACGGCCCGGAAGGCTCGCACCGGTGAGTTCACGCCGCCGGGCGTGACAAGGGACGCGCGGTCGAAAAGCGTCTGTGAGACTGGGGCTTCGTATGAATACGACACAGTGATCCTGACCTGCGAGTACGACGTCTGGTACGGAGGGACGGTGTGGGCACCCTGTGCATCACGCCGGGGCGGCCTGCCTCCGCGTCTGCGAAACTGTGGCGGCAGGGACCTCATGGGGTTGGCTCACGCGTTCCATGGTGTCAGAGGCCGCGGCGATTCTTGCGGACAGGTGTTTCACCGCAGGAACGCGGGGGAGGTCACTGACACGATGATCGGGTTGCGCGGCGGGGTCGTGTTGCCGAGAAACAGCAGTCGGGTGGAGATATGCATCGCGGTGGCGGGCCGGGCGAGGGGACGGACGACCTGGGTCCGGAGCCTGTCCGGCGGGGGAGGCACCGGCGGCGACGGGCCGAGGACCCGTCCGCGCCGGACAATCGCGCGTCCCCCGAGCAGCCGGCGGCTGATCCGCCCCTCGGAGGCCGCAGCTTGGCCGTGACGTACAAGTACTTCGGCGCGCCCGACGGCGCCACCGCGTCCCGCGTCCCGATCTCGATGCGCCCGGAGGAGCTCGGCGGCGACGAGCTGGGCATGGGCGGCATGTTCTCCAAGATCAAGCCCGAGACGATAGCGGCGATGGTCCTCACCGGCATCCAGGGCCTGCCGCTGCACAAGGTCCCCCCGCTGGAACTGGTCGTCCTGCACCCCGACTACGCCGTGGTGAAGCTCCCCACGACCGTGGTCGACCCGCTGCGCGCGATCGGCGAGGAGTCCGTCGGCGCCGCCGCCTTCATCTGGTCCACCGTCCCCGACCGCGGCGGCCCGCGCGACGCCTTCGACGTCTACCAGCTGCTCCACGAATGGCAGGACTTCTCCGTCCGCCTCCACGAGGCCGGCCACCAGCCGTACTGCCTGGTCTGGCCCTGACGGCTGGCTCTCTCCGCGTTTCCGACCGTCATAGCGCCTGAAATTAGGACGAATCGGATCTAATGCATGGAGGTTGGTTCAGAGAGGCGCCGCACGAGGAGGACCCTGTCGTGACCGGAACGACCCGAATGACCGGAGCGGCTGGAGCACGGGCGTCCGCCGACCGCATGCCCGGAGCCCGCACCGCGACCGGCGAACCCATGCAGATCGCCGAGGTCGCCGCCCGCACGGAACTCCCCCTGCGCACGATCCGGCAGTACGAGGACTGCGGCCTCGTCGTCCCGTCGGCCGCCTCCGAGGGCGGCTTCCCGCTCTACACGGAGGCGGACGTGGCCCGGCTGATGGTGATCCGCCGCATGCAGCCGCTGGGCTTCGGGCTGGACGAGACCCGCGAACTCCTCACCTCGGTCGACCGCCTCGCCGCCGACCTCCCCGGCACGGACGGCGAACTCGAACCGGCCGAACGCGACGCCCTCGCCGCCCGCGTCCGCCGCTACGAGGAGGCCGCCGCCGCCCGCGTCGCCGACCTCCGCGCCCAACTCGCCCGAGCCGAGGAATTCGCCACCTCCCTCCGCACCCGCCTCACCACCTGACCCACCCACCCCCCGAACCCGGCGACCGGCCGCCCCGACCAGCGAATGGTTACGGGTCCGGAGGCTGGGCGCGCGGCTAGGGGCTCTCGGCGGGCGGGTCGGCTACGGGGTCGGCGGGCAGGCTCGGCGGGGCGGGGACTCGGCGGAGGCGGACCCGCGACGGCAGGGCCGGCTAGGCGGCGGTGAGGGCTTCGGCCAGGGCGTGGAAGAAGCGGGCGTACGCGGCGGGGCTGGGCGGGATCTCGGGGTTCCACGGCACGAGGCGCGCACCCGCCGGCAGCCGCTCCGGGCCTTCGGGCCGGGTCGCGTGGGCCCTGCTGTCGTAGAGGACCAGCGCGGGGGCGAGATCGAGGGCCCGCTCCCACCCGGTCGTCAGCCAGTTCGCGCCCGGCCCCGGCCCGGGGTCGATCAGCCGGACGCCCAGCCCGGCGAGCCGCGCCAGCTCGGGCCACGCCCCCGGGCGCGCCAGGTACACCTGTTCGGCGCCGCCCCCGGAGAGCGCCAGCACCCCGAACCCGGCCCCCGCCGCCACGGCGGCCGCCCGCACCGCCGCCTCCGCCTCCGCCAGTCCCGCGCCCCCCGGCCCGGCATCCCGGGCGCCGAGCGCCGCCCCCAGCTCCCCGAAGCGGCTGATGATCGCCGGCAGGCTCAGATCATTGCCGACGGAGAGCGCCGCCAGCGGCACCCCGATCCCGACGGCGAGCTCCTCGTCCAGGGCGTACGGGCTCTTCCCGTCGTACGTGACGTCCACCACCAGGTCCGGGCGCAGCTCCCGCAGCCGCTCCTCGTCCAGCGCCCGCCCCGGGCCGAGGTACGGCACCCCGGCCGCCGCCAGCCCGCAGTCCTTCGCCGGGTCCGCCTCCGCACCGTCGTGCCCGGAGCCGTACACCGCGACCGGCGTCACCCCCATGTCGAGCAGGGCGGCCCCGGCCCGCACGTAGGCCACCACCCGCGCCGGCCTCTCCGGCGCCCCCAGCTCCACCCCTCTGTCGTCCGTGAAACCCCAACCGTGCGCACCCGCTCCGGACATGTGGCTGCTCCCTCCCCGGCCGGACATATGCCTCCGCCGCCACCTTCGGACGGTTCCCCGTCCGGCACAAGAGGGCCTGCCCGACCTCACCGCCCACCCCAGCCGTCCGGGACTTTGGTCCCGGACCCCCCTGCCGAAAGTCCCCCAGGGTGGTGTTAACTGAACGGGTCGGGAGGAAGCAGTAGGAATCGTCTGCGCCGCCGCCGTGCCCGCACGCCGCCTGCCGGTGCGTGCGCCGCGCCGCCGGCCCTTTCGCCCTGGAGTGAACGTCATGTCCGTGCCCGGCCAGTTCTCCGACCCCCGTGTCCTCACCCTCTTCGCCGTGCTCGCGGTCGCGACGGGCGTGTGGCTGGCGGCGGGCCTGCGCGCCCGCGCCCGCCGGAACCGCTCGCTGACGCCGCTGGACCGCGTCTGGCACCCGCAGGAGTCCGTGCCCCTGACCCCGGCGGAGGAGCTCGCCTTCGGCCAGGTCGTCTCCCGCCTCTCCCTGACCTCCACCGGCCGCCTGCGCTGACGGCCACCCGCCGCCCACCGCCCCACCGGCGGGTCCCGCTGCCCGGCAGGCCCTCTGTCTTCTCGGCCGGTCCCGCTGCTTCGCCGGCCCGGGCGCCGCTGCTTTCCTGGCGGGTCCCGCTGCTTTGTGGGCCGGGCCCCGCTGCGCCGCAGGGCCGGGCCACGCTCCCGCCCGCTCGGGGGGCATCAGCGGGTCGGTCCGCCCCGGGGGTCGCGGCCGGTCGTCGCGAGCAGCCTCTCGAAGGTGCTCGCGCCGGGCGGGAGCTCGACGGCGTCGCCGAACACATTCATCTTCCGGGCCATCGGCGCCATCCCCTCCACCTCGTCCACCAGCCCGGCCACCACCTCCGGGTCGGGCTCGAACTCCCGCCCAGTCGCCCTCGCCAGGTCCCACGCGTGCACGGTGAGGTCGAGCAGCACCATCGACCCGACCGTCCTGGCCGGCAGCCCCATCGCCCCCGAGGTCCCCTCCTCGGCCCCCGGCGCCGCCCACGCCTCCACCAGCTTCCCGGTCTCCGCCGCGAAGCTCTCCCTCCACCCCGGCTCCGCGACCCGGTCCGGAGTCTCGGAGAAGTCGGCCCCCTCCTTGGCCGCGAGCGCCTGGAAGTTCACGACCACCGAGAACAGGTGGTTCAGCAGGGCACGGACGTCGTACTCGGCGCAGGGCGTGGGCGCGCCGAGCGAGGCGTCGTCCGTGCCCGCGACCAGGGGGACGGCCCGGTCGGAGGCGGCGCGGAGCAGAACGCCGAGGGAGACATCACTCTTCTCGAAGGCAAGGTGCGACTCGTCGGTGCGAGCGGTCGTACCGTCGGGGCCAGGGTGCTTGTCGTCGTACGTCATGGCCTCGACGCTATGAGAACTCCCCGGCCCAGGCTTGAAAAACGCGCCACGAACCCCGACCCGCCCCGGATCCCGGCCCCTAGGGCCTGCCCAGGCCAAAGGTCGCCCCGCCGACCGACCTGGCCCGCCGACCGCCCCGACCCGCCGAGCCGGCGCCGCGTCCGGGCGCCGAACGACCTGACCCGCCGACCGGCCCGACCGGCGTCGCACCCCTAGGATCGAAACCATGTCCGAGCCCGCCCCGCGCCGGGACACCCGGGGCATCGTCGCCCCGTCCGAGCTGCTCTCCCGGGTCCGCTTCCGCCGGCACCTCCCGGCGCCGGAGCTGCGCCCGTACCTGGAGCACTACTGGCTGATCGACTGGGCGCTGCCGGAGCCGTACACCACGCATGTCGTCCCGCACCCGTCGGTGAACGTCGTCTTCCAGCGATACGGCCCCCTCGGCGGCGGGCCCTCGGCCGCCCGCCCGGCGGCCGAGGTCTCGGGGATCGGGCTGGGTCTGTTCACCAAGCGACTCGAAGGAGAGGGCCGGGTCTGCGGCGTGCAGTTCCGGCCCGGCGGCTTCCGCCCCTTCGCCCCGGCGTGGCCGGTCTCGGAGTGGACGGGCCGCCGGGTCCCGCTGCACGAGCCGTTCCCTGACACGAGGGACCCGGCGGGCGACGGCGCCGCGGACGGGACCGTGCTCTCCGCCGTCCTCTCCCCCGACGACGACCACGCGCGCGTGGCGGCCCTCGACGCCTTCCTCCTCGCCCACGGTCCTGCCCCGGACCCGGCCGCCGACACGGCGATGGCGCTCGTGGACCTGGTCCGCGCCGACCGCACGGTCCTGCGCGTGGGCCGGCTCGCCCGGCTCTCCGGCCTCTCGCCCCGCTCCCTCCAGCGGCTCTTCGCCTCCCACGTCGGCGTCGGCCCGAAGTGGGTGATCCTGCGCTACCGCCTCCACGAAGCCCTGGAGCGGGCCGAGGACGGTGCTGCGCCGGACTGGGCGGGCCTCGCCGTCGAACTCGGCTACAGCGACCAGGCCCATCTCGTCCGGGACTTCACCGCCACCGTCGGCCTCTCGCCGACCGCGTACGCCCGGGGGATGTCGGTGCCGTGACATACGGTGCGGGCATGAACGAGCAGCCCGAGAAGACCGCGGCGACGACCGCCCCGTCCGTGCGTCTCGAAGCCTGGTCCGAGGACGACGCCGGACTGCTGCGCGCGCTGAACGCGCCGGAACTGATGGGACACCTGGGCGGGCCGGAGACCGAGGAACAGCTGGACCGGCGCCACCGGCGGTATGTGGACCTGAGCGCCGACACCTCGGGCAAGGGCCGGATGTACCGGGTCGTGCTGCTGCCCGACGGACTCGTCGCGGGCAGCATCGGCTTCTGGGCCACCACCTGGAACGGCGAGCCGGTGTACGAGACGGGCTGGGCGGTCCTGCCGGGCTTCCAGGGCCGCGGCGTCGCGACCCTGGCCACGCGCGCGGTGGCGGAGCAGGCCCGGGCCGCGGGCCTCCACCGCCACCTGCACGCCTTCCCCTCGGTCGAGAACGCCGCTTCGAACGCGGTGTGTCGCAAGGCGGGGTTCGACCTGCTCGGGGAGCAGGACTTCGAGTACCCGCCGGGCAACCCGATGCGCTGCAACGACTGGCGGCTCGACCTGGGCGCTACCGGGGATCGGTGAGCGGCCGCACGAAGTGGAAGGCGGCGATGTCGAAGCGCTCACGCAGGTAGAAGCGGTGGGCGCCGGTGCGGTGAGTGCCCGAGTCGAGGTTCAGCTCGTGGCAGCCGGCCGCGCGGGCGTGGCCTTCCAGGTGCGCGATGAGCGCGTGGCCGACGCCCGTCGAGCGGACGGCGGAGGCCGTCACCAGATCGTCGACGTACAGCTTGCTGAGCGAGCTGGTGTTGAAGACGAGCCGCCAGCCGGCCGCGCCGACGCACCGGCCGTCGTCCCCGTAGGCGGCGGAGAATCGCAGGCCCTGCGCGTGGCCGCGCGCGTACACGTCCCGGAAGACGGCGGGGGTGAGGTGCGGTCGCAGTTCGACGAGGACCGGCAGGAGGTCGCTCTCCAGCCGGGGGTCGCCGGGTTCGAGGTCGATGATCTTCATGCGGGGACGGTAGCCCAGCCACGCCCGGACGTCTCCGGCGGTCACCACCGCGCCCAGCCGGGAATTGCCTGGCCCGCCGTCGGGGACCGGTGCGATCCTGTCCCCGTGAACGGACCGGAGATCCAGATCAGCTTCGCCCCCGGCCTGGCCGTCTTCGTCGCCGCCGAGCGGCGTACGGGGCGCACGGCCGTGACCACCGACGGCGTCTCCTCGCTGGGCCACGTCGTCGAGTCCCTCGGCGTACCGCTCACCGAGGCGGGCCGGCTCCTGGTCGACGGCCGTCCCGTGGAGCACGCGCACGTGCCGTCGGCCGGCGAGAGCGTCGAGGTCGAGGACGTCACCCGCCCGCAGCCGGTGCCCGGCGCGCCCCTCCGGTTCCTGCTCGACGTGCACCTGGGCACCCTGGCCCGGCGGCTGCGGCTGCTCGGCGTGGACGCGGCGTACGAGAACGAGGACATCGGCGACCCGGCGCTCGCCGCGCTCTCCGCCCGGGAGCGGCGGGTCATGCTCTCCCGCGACCGGGGGCTGCTGCGCCGCCGCGAGCTGTGGGCGGGCGCGTACGTGTACAGCGACCGGCCCGACGACCAGCTCCGCGACGTCCTGGAACGCTTCCAACCGCGACTGGCACCCTGGACCCGCTGCACGGCCTGCAACGGCCTCCTGACGGACACCGGCAAGGACGAGGTGCGCGAGCGCCTGGAGCAGGGCACCGAGAAGACGTACGACGTGTTCGCGCGATGCGAGGAATGCGACCGGGTCTACTGGCGGGGCGCCCACCACGCCCGCCTGGAGGCGATCGTCGACGAGGCGGTACGCGAGTTCGGCGCCGCCGCACCCTGAGGCCCGGCCCCCGCCTCAGGGGCTCTCGGCGGTGAGGTACCGCTGGACGGTCGGCGCCAGCCAGGCGACCAGCTCGTCCCGGCTCATCGCCGCGGCCGGCGGCAGCCGGAGCACGTAACGGGCGAGCGCCATGCCGAGGATCTGCGAGGCGACGAGCGCGGCCCTGGCGGGGGCCTCCTCGGGCTTCGGGCAGACGCCGAGGGCGACGGGGCCGAGCTGCGCCCCGAAGATCGCCTGCATGCGGGCGGCGCCCGCGTCGTTGGTGACACCGACCCTGAGCAGCCCGGTGAGCACGTCGTCGCGCTCCCAGCGGTCGAGGAAGTGGTTCACGAGCACGGCGCCGATGTGCCTGGACGGCAGCGCGCCGAGGGCGGGCAGGGCCAGGTCGATCTCGGAGGCGGCGGCGAACAGCCCCTCCTTGTTGCCGTAGTAGCGCATGACCATCGAGGGGTCGATCCCGGCGTCGCGGGCGATGGCCCGGATCGTGGCGCGCTCGTACCCGTCGGCGGCGAAGCGCTCGCGGGCGGCCTCCAGGATCGCGGCCCGGGTGGCGTCGGAGCGGCGTGCGGTCGTCATACCCACAACTGTAGGCCAACGGGTGTTGACACGCCACGACGAGAGGCTCTACCGTTGCCAACAAGCGTAGGCCAACAAGCGTTGACCATCGGAGGGCAGCCATGCGCACCACCGACCACCGCACCACCGACGGCACCACCACCGACACCGACGTCATCGTCATCGGCGCCGGACCCACCGGACTCCTCCTCGCCGGCGACCTCGCCGCCGCCGGCCTCCGCGTCACCCTCGTCGAGCGCCGCCCCGCCGGCCGCTCCAACCTCACCCGCGCCTTCGGCGTCCACGCCCGCACCCTCGAACTCCTCGACGCCCGCGGCCTCGCCGACGCCCTGGAAGCCACCGGCACGCCCCTCACCCGCATGCGGCTCTTCGGCCACCTCTCCCTCGACCTCCGCCGCCTCCCCTCCCGCTTCGACCACCTCCTCATCACCCCCCAGTACGAAGTCGAGCGCCTCCTGGAACAGCGCGCCGCCGACTCCGGCGTCACCTTCCGCCACGACACCACCCTGCACGCCCTCCACCAGGACGCCCACAGCGTCACCGCCGAACTCACCGGCCCCGACGGCACTCCCCTCACCCTCCGCGCTCGCCACCTCGTCGGCACCGACGGCCACCGCAGCACCGTCCGCACCGCCCTCGGCCTCCCCTTCCCCGGGACCAGCGTCATCCGCTCGATCGTCCTCGCCGACGTCCGCCTCGCCGACGAACCCGCCGAATCCCTCACCGTCAACGGCTCCGGCGACACCTTCGCCTTCATCGCCCCCTTCGGCGACGGCTGGTACCGCGTCATGGGCTGGGACCGCACCCGCCAGGTCCCCGACAGCGAACCCGTCGACCTCGACGAGGTCCGCGCCCTCGCCCGCCGCGCCCTCGGCACCGACCACGGCATGCACGACGCCCGCTGGATCTCTCGCTTCCACAGCGACGAACGTCAAGTTCCCGCCTACCGCGTCGGCCGCGTCTTCCTCGCCGGCGACGCCGCCCACGTCCACTCCCCCGCCGGCGGCCAGGGCATGAACACCGGCCTCCAGGACGCCGCCAACCTCTCCTGGAAGCTCATCGCCGTCCACCGCGGCGACTCCCCCGATCCCGAAGCCCTGCTCGACAGCTACCAGGCCGAGCGCCACCCCGTCGGCGCCATGGTCCTGCGCACCAGCGGCGCCCTCGTCCGCCTCGCCATGGCCCACACCCCCGCCACCCGCGCCCTGCGCGCCCTCGCCGCCGCCACCCTCAACACCCTCCGCCCCGCCTCCGCCAAGGCCCTCGGCATGATCAGCGGCCTCGGCATCACCTACGCCCCCACCCCCGGCGCCGGCCGCAGCTCAGGCCGCCGCGCCCCCGACGTACCGCTCCGCGAGGGCCGCCTGCACACGCTGCTCCGCGCGGGCGAGTTCGTCCTCATCGCCCCCGAAGGCGCCACCCCGACCCTGCCGCGCCTCGCCCCGACCACCGCTACCCGCGTCGTCCGGGCCACCTGGACCGACCCCGCCCGCCGCACCACGACCCTCGTCCGCCCCGACGGCTACGTGCTCTGGAGCAGCCGGTGACCACCCCACCACCACCGGAAACAGAAGTCGCCCGGAATCAGAAGACGTACGGGTCCCCGGTCGCGAGCACCAGCACCCGATGCCGGTCGTTGGCCGGATTCCGGTCCGCCCCGCCGGCCCGCCACGCCGTGCTCACATCCACCGTCAGCTCCTGCGGCAGCCCCGCCGCCCGCAGATCCAGCGCCAGCTCACCGGCCCCGCCCCCGACCGACAGCGCGCCCGTCCGGCAGGACACCACCCGGTCACTGCTCCACAGACAGCCCGGCGGCAGCACCTGGCCACCCGCCATGGGCACGGAGAAGGCCAGCCGCACGGTGGCGTCCGCGACTCCGGAGGGCCCGTGGTTCTCCGTCACGAGCCACACCCCGACCCGCCCGTCCCACAGGGACACATGGCCGTGATGGGCGAGATCCGCCTCACCCCCGACCACCTCGACCCCGACCACTTCGACCCCGGCAGCCCCGGCCCCGACCGCCCCGGCCCCGGCCCTACCGCCACCCGGACCGCCACCCCGACCGCCGGCCGGACCGTCGGCCGCTCCGGCGGCCGTCCCGGCACCCAGCACCATCAGCGCCGCGAGCACGGCCCCGAGCACACCCTGAGAGATCGCACGCATAAGCCAAAAATAACCACAGATCATCGCCTTCTCTGACAATAGGTCAGCCCGCGTGTCCGCTGCCGCCACCTATCCTGGCCACCACACCACCCGACCACCTGTGCGAGGAGCCTCCGCCATGTCCGCCCCCATCGCCGTCATCACCGGAGCGAGCAGCGGCATCGGCGCCGCCACGGCCCGGCAGCTGGCCGCCGCCGGCTACCGCGTGGTCCTCACCGCCCGGCGCAAGGACCGCATCGAAGCCCTCGCCGCCGAGATCACCGACGCCGGCCACCAGGCCACCGCCTACGCCCTCGACGTCACCGACCGCGCGGCCGTCGACGAGTTCGCCACCGCCTTCCGCACCCTCGCCGTCCTCGTCAACAACGCCGGCGGCGCCCTCGGCCTCGACCCCGTCGCCACCGGCGACCCCGAGGACTGGCGCCGCATGTACGACGTCAACGTCCTCGGCACCCTCCACATGACCCAGGCCCTCCTGCCCGCGCTCACCGCGAGCGGCGACGGCACCGTCGTCGTCCTCTCCTCCACCGCGGGCCACAGCACCTACGAGGGCGGCGCCGGCTACGTGGCCGCCAAGAACGGCGCCCGTGTCCTCGCCGAAACCCTCCGCCTGGAGATCGTCGGCACCCCGGTCCGCGTCATCGAGATCGCCCCCGGCCTGGTCAAGACCGAGGAATTCGCCACCACCCGCTTCCGCGGCGACACCGACCGCGCCGCCAAGGTCTACGCCGGCGTCGCCGAACCCCTCACCGCCGACGACGTCGCCGACACCATCACCTGGGCCTGCACCCGCCCCCCGCACGTCAACATCGACCTCCTGGTCGTCCGCCCCCGAGCCCAGGCGTCCAACACCAAGCTCCACCGCGAGCCGTAGACGCGAACGGGTGCGGGAAAGGGTCGGGGCCCCGAAATGACCCCGACCCTTCAGCCCACAGCAGCCAGCCCACAGCCGTTCAGCCCACACCCCTTCAGCGCTTCACCGCTTCAGCGCTTCAGCCCTTCACGCAGATGACCTGCTTGAGCTTGGCGACGACCTCGACGAGGTCGGTCTGCTGCTCGATGACCTTCTCGATCGGCTTGTACGCGCCCGGGATCTCGTCCACGACGCCGGAGTCCTTACGGCACTCCACACCCCGCGTCTGCTCCTCCAGGTCCCGCGTCGAGAAGCGCCGCTTGGCCGCGCTGCGGCTCATCTTCCGGCCCGCGCCGTGCGAGGCGGAGTTGAACGAGGCCGCGTTCCCGAGGCCCTTGACGATGTACGAGCCGGTGCCCATCGAGCCGGGGATGATGCCGAACTCCCCCGAGCCCGCCCGGATCGCGCCCTTACGGGTCACGAGCAGGTCCATCCCGTCGTACCGCTCCTCCGCCACGTAGTTGTGGTGGCAGGAGATCACCGGATCGAAGGTGACCTTCGCCTTCCGGAACTCCCTGCGGACGACCTCCTGGAAGAGCGCCATCATGATCGCGCGGTTGTACTTCGCGTACTCCTGCGCCCAGAAGAGGTCGTGCCGGTAGGCGGCCATCTGCGGCGTCTCCGCCACGAACACCGCCAGGTCGCGGTCGACAAGCCCCTGGTTGTGCGGCAGCTTCTGCGCCACGCCGATGTGGTGCTCGGCCAGTTCCTTGCCGATGTTCCGGGAGCCCGAGTGCAGCATGAGCCACACCGAACCGGATGTATCGATGCAGAACTCCACAAAGTGATTGCCGGCTCCGAGCGTTCCCATCTGCAGCGCCGCCCGCTCCCTGCGGAACTTCACCGCGTCCGCCACCCCGTCGAAGCGCGACCAGAAGTCGTCCCAGCCGGCCGTCGGGAACTGGTAGAGCCGCTTCGGGTCGACCTCCTCGCGGTGCATGCCGCGGCCGACCGGGATGGCCTGCTCGATCTTCGAGCGGAGGCGCGAGAGGTCGCCCGGGAGGTCGTCGGCCGTCAGGGAGGTCTTCACGGCCGACATCCCGCAGCCGATGTCCACGCCCACCGCCGCCGGACACACCGCGTCCCGCATGGCGATGACCGAGCCGACCGTCGCGCCCTTGCCGTAGTGCACGTCCGGCATGACCGCGAGGCCCTTGATCCACGGCAGCGTCGCCACGTTCCGCAGCTGCTGCATCGCGCCGCCCTCCACCATGGAAGGATCGGCCCACATCCGGATGGGCACCTGCGCACCCGGTACCTCTACATACGACATACTTCCTCGATTCCCCCGAAAAGCCTGATAACGCAAAAACCGGAGCCAAAGCCCGTACAGGTGACGGCGGACCGGCATCGACGGCTGCGTGTGCGATAGACATTGTGTCCATCCGCCTTCAGGGGGCGGCAAAGGGTTTTCGGGAATGACTTCGGGAGAAGGGAGCCTGGGACGGTGCAGCGAAAGAGGTACTCACCCGGCCGCGCTCCCGGCACCCTCCTCGGTCTCGGCGCCGGGATCGCCGTCACGCTCGGCGCACTGACCGGCTGCTCCGCCGCCGACCCCACCGAGGACGTCACCCTCGACGCGAAGGCGGGCGCCGCCGCCGCGGCCGTCGCACCGCCCGGCCGCTACCGCACCCTCTTCGAGCCCTGCGGCGCCGTCACGCACGCCATCCTGCGCGAGCTGCTGCCCGGCACCGCCACGATGACCGACGCCGATCGCGCCAAGGCCCTCCGCGGCACGCCCGCCGTCACGTACGACACCGACCGGCGCGTCGGCTGCGCCTGGAACGCGGACGCGGAGAACGGCGCGCACCGGCTGGTGCTCGACGTGGAGCGGGTGGTCTCGTACGACCCGACGGTCAGTGACGCCACCCGGGCGCAGGAGGTCTACGCCCGCAAGCAGCTCGCGGCCGGGATCGTCGTACCGGAGACGCCCACGGCCACCACCACCTCGACGGCCGTCGCCCCGTCCTCCACCGCCGCCTCTCCGTCCTCCTCAACCCCTCCCGCGACACCCACCGAACCCGCCACACCCACCGCACCCACCACACCCCCCACGGACGCGGCCACGGGTACGGGTACGGGTACGGCGTCGCCGACCGGGGCGCCCGCCACCGCTCCCACGAACACCCCCTCCGCGCCCGCGGCCACCGGTCTCGAACCGCGGACGCTGGGCGGGCTCGGGGACATCGCGTTCGTCGACGACGCGCTGGGGAAGCCCGGCGGGAACGGTCAGCAGCGGGTCGTGAGCGTGGTGTTCCGCACATCGAACGTGATCGTGACGGTCGAGTACCGGCAGCGTACGACCGGGGCGGCGGCCGCCCCGGACAGCAAGGAACTGCAGGACAGGGCGCAGAATCTGGCGCGGCTGCTGGCCGAGCGGCTGGAGGAGTAGCGGGCCGTCCGGGCGGGCGGCTCGACCCCCCGGGCGCCGGGGGACCACGTAACGTGTCGCCGTACCCAGGGCCGCCAGGCCGCCGTACGACAAGCGACTGAAGGAACCATGCAGCGATCAGCTCCGCGACTCACCCGCATTCTCGCCGCCGCAGCCGTCCCGGTGATGCTCGTCGTCGCCGGCTGCTCCTCGGACTCGGGAAGCGGCGGCGGTAACGGGGCCGGTGACGCCGGTGCGGGGCAGGGGAAGGCGTCGGCGACCGCGTCGGCGACCCCCTCGCCGACGCCGACGGTCGAGCCGGCGAAGTTCTCGAAGCTGCCGTCGGCGTGCAAGGCGCTCGTGGCGAAGACGACGGCCTCGCTGGTGCCGAAGGCCAAGAGCGCGAAGGGGACGGCGGCGGCGTCCACCGACCTGTCGCAGCGCGGCGGCTGCTCCTGGAACGGCCTGGAGGACAAGGGCGTCAAGGGGTCGCAGTACCGGTGGCTGGACGTGTCGTTCTACCGGTACGACTCCGAGGTGTCGCTGGGCAGCGGCCAGGCCCGCGCGCAGGAGAACTTCACCAAGGAGCTCGGCAAGATCCAGGCCACCACGGGTGCGAAGAAGCTGAGCACCGTGGCGGCGAAGGGCATCGGTGACGAGGCGAAGACGGTGACGTACACCGTGAAGAAGACCGACGAGGACTTCGTGTACGCCTCGGTCGTCGCCCGGACGGGCAACGTGCTGGTGCTGCTGTCGTACAACGGCGCCGGGTACGCGGGCGCGCCGACGCCGGACACGAAGAAGATCGTCGAGGGTGCGACGAAGGCGGCGAAGGAAGCGGTCGCCGCGGTGGCGGCGGCCAACAAGTAGTCGTACCCGTCGCACGGGGCCGGCAACCCCCGTCGGCTGCGCGGGTAGTGGCACAAATCAACACAGACAGGCGTGTCCGAGCGGAGCCCGTCCCTCCCCAGGGGGTCGGGCTTCGTTCAGGTGTGCCACTCTGGGGCCCGCGAACGTCGAAACACGGGAGGGGATCGCGGGTGGCCGCGATGGAGCTGACACGCACACACCGCATACTCATCGGGCTCGTCATCGGCGGCGCGGTGATCATCGCGGGGATCGGTTTCGCTGGTTCGTACGCGGCCGTGCGCGAGCTTGCCGTGCACAAGGGCTTCGGTACGTTCTCGTACTTCTTCCCGATCGGCATCGACGCGGGCATCTGTGTGCTGCTCGCCCTGGACCTGCTGCTGACGTGGCTTCGGATCCCGTTCCCGCTGCTGCGGCAGACGGCGTGGATCCTGACGGCGGCGACGATCGCGTTCAACGGCGCGGCGGCGTGGCCCGACCCGCTGGGCGTGGGCATGCACGCGGTCATCCCGGTGCTGTTCGTGGTGGCGGTCGAGGCGGCGCGGCACGCGGTGGGCCGGATCGCGGACATCACCGCGGACAAGCACATGGAGGGTGTGCGGCTGACCCGCTGGCTGCTGTCGCCGGTGCCGACGTTCCGGCTGTGGCGGCGGATGAAGCTGTGGGAGCTGCGCTCGTACGACCAGGTGATCAAGCTGGAGCAGGAGCGGCTGATCTACCAGGCGCGGCTCCAGGCCCGTTTCGGCCGTGGCTGGCGGCGCAAGGCACCGGTGGAGGCGCTGATGCCGCTGCGTCTGGCCCGGTACGGCGTTCCGCTCGCGGAGACGGCTCCGGCGGGGCTGGCGGCGGCGGGCGTGGAACCGGTGCTGATCCCGCCTCACCCGGCGCAGGCGCAGATCCCGGCGCAGGCCGGGCAGCCGCAGCCGCAGCCCCAGCCGCTGACCATGGTCCAGGCGCCGGCGCAGGTCCTTCAGGGGCTCCCGGCAGCGCAGCCCGCGGCGGGACAGCAGCCGCCGGCGCAGGCCGGGCAGCCCCAGCCCCAGCCCCAGCCCCAGCCGCACGCCCTCCAGACCGCGCAGGCCGCGCAGGCAGTCGAGGAACCGCCGCATCCCAACCACGAGAGTCCGTGGTTCGACACCCCGCAGGTCACCCCTGAGGGTTACGGGGGCTCGTACACGGCGCAGGCGGGCGAGCAGGTCGGGGAGCAGGCGCAGGAACTGGCACAGGAGCAGGCGCGGGAGCGGATTCCCGAGCGAGTCCAGGAGAGCGCGCCCGACGGCGTCTCGGAGGACGTCCCTGGGGCGGACGGGACTCCGGAGCCCGAGCAGGGGCGTCCGGAGCTGTACGGGGTGCTTCAGCAGCCCGACCCGCTCCAGCCGCCCGACCCGCAGATGGAGGAGTTCCGGGAGATCGCCTACAAGGTGACGTACGGGTTCGTGCAGGAGTACGAGCGCTTCCCGACTCCGTTCGAGCTGGATCAGATGGTGGCGGAGGCGTACGGCTTCCAGCAGCTCCCGGAGCCCCAGTCGGACCTGCTCCAGCTGGTCACCCCGGAGGTGCAGGAGCGCGTCCGTGAGGAGATGCAGGAGTTCGACCCCTCCTGACCCACTCGCCCCCTCCTGACCCGCTCGCCCCCTCCTGACCCGCTCGCGCCACGTGCGCACACGCAGAAGGGCCGCCCCCCGAACAACCCGGGGGCGGCCCTTCCGTATGCGTTCAGCTCACGCGCCAAGCAGCTTCCGCACCCGGTCCGCGCCGACGGCGAGGAGGAGGGTGGGGAGGCGGGGGCCGGTCTCGCGGCTCACGAGGAGCTTGTAGAGGAGGGCGAAGAAGGAGCGCTGGGCGACCTTCAGCTCGGGGGTGGGCTTGGCCTCGGGGGTGAGGCCGGCCATGACCTTCGGGACGCCGTAGACGAGCGTGGTGAGCCCGTCGAGCGACCAGTGGCTGTCGAGGCCCTCCAGGAGCAGGCGGAGCGATTCGCGGCCCTCGTCGTCCAGGGAGCCGAGGAGCTCGGTGTCGGGCTCGTCGCGGACGATGGTGCGCTGGTCGGCCGGGACCTGGGTGGTGATCCAGTTCTCGGCGCGGTCGAGGCGCGGCCGGACCTCGTCGAGCGAGGTGACCGGGGACTCGGGGTCGAGGTCGGTGAGGATCCGGAGGGTCTGCTCGTCGTGGCCGGCGGTGATGTCGGCGACCGAGGCGAGCGTGCGGTACGGGAGCGGGCGCGGGGTGCGCGGCAGCTCGCCGGCCGCGGTGCGGGCGGCGCGCGCGTGGGCAGCGGCGTCGGCGGGCAGGACGGTGCCGTCGGCGACCTTGGCCTCCAGCTTGTCCCACTCGTCGTAGAGCCGCTGGATCTCCTGGTCGAAGGCGATCTTGAAGGACTGGTTGGGCTTGCGGCGGGCGTAGAGCCAGCGGAGCAGCTGCGGCTCCATGATCTCCAGGGCGTCGGCGGCGGTGGGGACGCCGCCCTTGGAGGAGGACATCTTGGCCATGCCGCTGATGCCGACGAAGGCGTACATGGGGCCGATGGGCTGGACGCCGTCGAAGATGCCGACGATCTGGCCGCCGACCTGGAAGGAGGAGCCGGGCGAGGAGTGGTCGACGCCGGAGGGCTCGAAGATGACGCCCTCGTAGGCCCAGCGCATGGGCCAGTCGACCTTCCACACGAGCTTGCCGCGGTTGAACTCGCTGAGCTTGACGGTCTCGGCGAAGCCGCAGGAGGTGCAGGTGTAGGCGAGTTCGGTGGTGTCGTCGTCGTAGGCGGTGACCGTGGTGAGGTCCTTCTCGCACTGCCCGCAGTAGGGCTTGTACGGGAAGTAGCCGGCGCCACCGCCGGAGCCGTCGTCCTCGGCGGCCGCTCCGGAGCCTTCGGCGGCTTCCAGCTCGGCCTCGTCGACCGGCTTCTGGGACTGCTTCTTGGGGGCCTTCTTGGTCCGGTACTGGTCGAGGATGGCGTCGATGTCGCCGCGGTGGCGCATGGCGTGCAGGATCTGCTCGCGGTAGACGCCGGAGGTGTACTGCTCGGTCTGGCTGATCGGGTCGTACTCGACGCCGAGTTCGGCCAGTGCCTCGACCATGGCGGCCTTGAAGTGCTCGGCCCAGTTCGCGTGGGGCGAGCCGGCGGGGGCGGGGACGGAGGTCAGGGGCTTGCCGATGTGGTCGGCCCAGCTCTCGTCGATGCCCTCGATGCCGCCCGGCACCTTGCGGTACCGGTCGTAGTCGTCCCAGGAGATGAGGTGGCGGACGGTGTACCCGCGGCGGCGGATCTCGTCGGCGACCAGGTGCGGGGTCATGACCTCGCGGAGGTTGCCGAGGTGGATCGGGCCGGAGGGGGAGAGGCCGGAGGCGACGACGACCGGTTTGCCAGGCGCACGTCGCTCCGACTCGGTGATGACCTCGTCCGCGAAACGGGAGACCCAGTCGGTCTCGGTGCTGCTCTGAGCCACGGTCGGTACGTCCTTCTTTCCAGATCCTTGCGGGAATCCCGGGAATCCCTCGAAGCCTTACGTCTGCCATTGTCCCAGACGGAGCGGGGCGCCCCGAGGTTGTCCACAGGCGGATTCTTCGCGGGTCGCTTGTCCACAGACCGGGCACGGCCGTGGAAAAAGCCTTGCCTGCCCATGGGACACTTGACAAGCGATTCAGACCACCGGGACACCCGGACACGACACAACAGGAACGGAAGCTCATGGCCTCGGTCCCTTCCCTCGCTTCTACCGTGCAGCAGCGCCTCGCGGAAGGTCTCTCGGCAGCCCTGCCGGAGGCCGGTTCCGCCGACCCGCTGCTGCGACGAAGCGACCGGGCCGACTTCCAGGCCAACGGCATCCTGGCGCTGGCCAAGCGGTTCAAGGGCAATCCGCGTGAGCTGGCGGCGAAGGTCGTCGAGTCGATCCCGGCGAACGACGTGCTGAAGGAGATCGAGGTCTCGGGCCCCGGCTTCCTCAACATCACCGTGTCGGACGCGGCGATCGTGAAGACGCTGGCGGCCCGTGCCGCCGACGCGCGCCTGGGCGTGCCGCTGAACGAGGCGGCGGGCACGACGGTCCTCGACTACGCGCAGCCGAACGTGGCGAAGGAGATGCACGTCGGCCACCTCCGGTCGGCGGTGATCGGCGCGGCGATGGTGGAGATCCTGGAGTTCACGGGCGAGACCGTGATCCGCAGGCACCACATCGGCGACTGGGGCACCCAGTTCGGCATGCTGATCCAGTACCTGATCGAGCACCCGCACGAGCTGGACCACAAGGGCGAGGGCGCGGAGGTCTCCGGCGAGGAGGCCATGTCGAACCTGAACCGGCTGTACAAGGCGTCGCGTGCGCTGTTCGACACGGACGAGGAGTTCAAAACGCGGGCACGCGCCCGCGTGGTGGACCTCCAGGCCGGTGACGAGGAGACGCTCGCCCTGTGGCAGCGGTTCGTGGACGAGTCGAAGATCTACTTCTACTCGGTCTTCGACAAGCTGGACATGGACATCCGTGACCCCGACGTGGTCGGCGAGTCCGGGTACAACGCCATGCTTCAGGAGACGTGCCGTCTGCTGGAGGAGTCGGGTGTCGCGGTCCGCTCCGAGGGAGCGCTGTGCGTGTTCTTCGACGACATCAAGGGCCCGGACGGCAACCTGGTGCCGCTGATCGTCCAGAAGTCCGACGGCGGTTTCGGCTACGCGGCGACGGACCTGTCCGCCATCCGCGACCGGGTGCAGCACCTGAAGGCGACCTCGCTGCTGTACGTGGTGGACGCCCGCCAGTCGCTGCACTTCAAGATGGTCTTCGAGACGGCCCGCCGGGCCGGCTGGCTGAACGACGAGGTGAAGGCCGTCCAGCTGGCCTTCGGCACGGTCCTCGGCAAGGACGGCAAGCCGTTCAAGACCCGTGAGGGCGAGACGGTCCGGCTGGTGGACCTGCTGGACGAGGCGATCGACCGTGCCTCGGCCGTGGTCCGCGAGAAGGCCCAGGACCTCACCGAGGAGGAGATCGCCGAGCGGGGCGCCCAGGTGGGCATCGGCGCGGTGAAGTACGCGGACCTGTCGACCTCGGCGGCCCGTGACTACAAGTTCGACCTGGACCAGATGGTCTCGCTCAACGGCGACACCTCGGTCTACCTCCAGTACGCGTACGCCCGTATCCAGTCGATCCTGCGGAAGGCCGGGGACGCGAAGCCGGTCGCGCACCCGGAGCTGGAGCTGGCGCCGTCGGAGCGGGCCCTCGGTCTGCACGTCGACGGCTTCGGCGAGGCGATCGAGGAGACCGCCGCGGAGTACGCCCCGCACAAGCTGGCCGCGTACCTGTACCAGCTGGCCTCGCTGTACACGACGTTCTACTCGGAGTGCCCCGTGCTCAAGGCGGACACCCCGGCGCAGGTGGAGAACCGCCTCTTCCTCTGCGACCTGACGGCCCGGACGCTCCAGCAGGGCATGGCGCTGCTGGGCATCCGGACGCCCGAGCGCCTCTGACGCCGCCGGGGCGGGTGGGTCACTCCTGAGCGACCCACTCGCCCTTGTCGGGCCAGTAGCCGTAGACCGTACGGCCCTCGATGGCGTCCGTACGGAACGGCTCCCCGCCGTCGTCGATGCGCAGGACCCCCTTCCTGTCGCCGGTGCTCCACTCCAGCTCCAGGTACCAGGCGACGGCGTGCTCCTCGGTGTGGACGTCGAGGTTGAGGACCTCCGCGTTCCCGGTGGCGACCTGGTACGGAAAGTCCTTCGCGGGCACGACCCGGTCCCCGTCCTGTCCGGCGACCGGCTTCACGTACGGCCGGGACGCGTCGAGGTCGACGTCGAAGGTCTGCGGGGTGATCCCGCTGCCGCAGCCGTCGCCCATGGAGTACGCGGCCCGCTCCGGCGGCTCGTCGCGGTCGACGACACGGACGTGGAGCCGTGACAGGACGACCGGCTCCCGGGTGCGTCCGGTGACGGTGACCTGGAGCTGCATGTGCCCGCCGTCGATCCCGCCGAGCGCGCGGGCCCAGCCGCGGGTGTCCTGCGGCGGGGGCGGCGGGGGCACGTGCTCCGGCTTCTGGTCGAGGACGTAGTACTGGCCGCAGGGCTCGGCCCAGTTGTACGAGCTGATGCCGGCGTTCAGCGGCGCGGGAGCGGCGGGAGCGGCGGAGCCCCCGCGCGGCTCCTTCTCCCCGTCCCGCGTCACGAGGTAGGCCCCCGGTACGGCGAGCGCGACGACGGCCACGGCCGCGAGGACGGTCATGAACCGCGCCCGGGAGCGCGGAGGGGCACCGCCCCCGCCCGGGGACTCCGCGGAGACCACGACGACGGGGTCGACGGACCCGACGACTTCGGCGGACTCGGCGACTTCGGCGGGCTGGACGACTTCGACAGGCTCGACCGCCTCTGCGGCCCTCGCCGCTTCTGCGGCCCCAGCCGCCTCGACGGCCCCGGAATCCACGTCGGGGGCCGGCACATCGGCGGCGGCCACGCCCGCGGCCGCCACGCCCGCGGCCGCCACATCGGAGGCGGCCACCTTTGAGGCCGCCACATCGGCGGCGTACTCGCTCCCGCTCCGCCCCCGGGTCTCGTCCGCGACGATCCAGGCGCGGTGGAGGGCGACGAGTTCCTCCCGTGAGGCGCCGCAGAGCCGCCCGAGCCGTTCCACGGGGGCGAAGTCGGTCGGCACGGCGTCGCCGTTGCAGTACCGGTGGAGGGTGGAGGTGCTGACGTGGAGGCGCTTGGCGAGGGCGCCGTAGCTCAGCCCCGACCGCTCCTTGAGGCCCTTGAGCAGCCCCGCGAGCCGGTCCCCGGTGTCCATCCGTCGCTCCCCCGTCACTGTCGGCGTCCCAGGAACGCGTTCCGGGCGAGGTACGTCTCCCCAGGTCACCGGGGGTGGAAGCGTTCCAGCGTTCCTCATTGTCCCGTGCCGATCGACACCGGGTCACACCGGCTCGCAGCATGGAGCCATGCCGAACAGCCGCGTCACCGACGCCCTGGCACTGACGGTGCTGGTCATCTGCACCGCGATCGTGATCACCCTGCTCGACGGCCGCTGAAGACCGGAACGACCGAACCGACCACTACGGGGGAACCACCATGCGCACGTCCGTCCGCCGCCTCGCCCTGCCGGCCGCCGCCCTGGCCGCCGCGCTCGCCCTCACGGCCTGCCAGTCCACCGACCAGGAACCGGCGGCCAAGGCCCCGGAGAAGCCGCAGCAGACCACCACCGCGCCGGCCACCGGGCCGACTCCGACCACCGAGCCGACTCCGACCAGCGAACCGACCTCGACCACGCCGCCGAAGCCCGCTCCCACCACCGCCGCGCCCACCGCCACACGTACCCCCGCGTCCACCCCCAGCCCCGCCCACACCCCCACCCGCACCACGCCGAAGCCCCAGCCGCCCGCCGACGGCGACGACGCCCCCGCCAGCCGCCCCTGCACCGCCGCGGACGTGAAGGTCGTGGCGAGCAAGGTCACCCGCCCGATCAACCACCTGGCGCTGACGATCACGAACACCGGCGGCCGCCGCTGCGACGCGATGGGCGCGCCCCTGGTCGGCTTCGACCACAGCCAGGCGCCGATCAGGATCGTGGAGGAGAGCAAGCCGCACGCCGTGGTGACCCTGCTGCCCGGGGAGTCGGCCTACGCCTCCCTGATCCTCACCGGGGAGCCGGGCGGGGTCACGCACGGCATGACCATCCGCACGATCAAGGTGAACCTGACCACGGACAGCATGAAGACGGTGACGGCGCCGGAGGGCACGTACGTGGACGACGGCGCCGCCGTGTCGTACTGGCAGCGGGAACTGGAGGACGCCCTCCAGTACTGAAGCCCTACTGACGTCCGGATCCGCCGCGAAAGCCCGGATCCGCCGCTACCGGTTGATCGGATACGACTTCCGCCCGGACGCCTCGTCGATCTCCGTGTGCGCCTTCTGGAGCAGCTGCGAGGCCAGGTCCATCAGGGCGCGGGCGCCGGCGATCTCCTCGCCGACCCGTAGCTGTTCCGGGTCGGAGGGGTGGCGGTGGGCATTGCCGTGGGCCCGGAACTCGGAGCCGTCCCCGAGCCGGACCATCGCCGCCGCCCGCGTCCGGTCCCCCTCCTCCTTGAACTCCATGTCGACGTGCCAGCCGACGAGCGTGTTCATCATGAGGACCACCTCCGGGAGGTACCTGTCGGGTACCTCTCCAGGGTGCGCCGCCCGCCGGTCGGCGGCGAGCCGAGGTCAGCCGCACGCCTGGCTCAGCCGCACGCCTGGCTCAGCCGCACGCCTGGCTCAGCCGCACGCCAAGGTCAGCCCCGACCCGCCCCGAGCTTCCGCGCCACCTCCGTGGCCCAGTAGGTGAGGATCATCTGGGCGCCGGCGCGGCGGATGCCCGTGAGGGTCTCCAGGATCGCCTTGTCGCGGTCGATCCAGCCCTTCTCGGCGGCGGCCTCGACCATCGCGTACTCGCCGCTGATCTGGTACGCGACGACCGGCACGTCCACGGACTCGGCGACCTTCGCGAGCACGTCCAGGTAGGGCCCGGCCGGCTTCACCATCACCATGTCCGCGCCCTCCTCCAGGTCGAGCGCCAGCTCGCGCATCGACTCGCGGAGGTTGGCGGGGTCCTGCTGGTAGGTCTTGCGGTCGCCGGTGAGGGACGAGCCGACGGCCTCGCGGAAGGGGCCGTAGAAGGCGGAGGAGTACTTCGCGGTGTACGCGAGGATCGACACGTCCTCCTTGCCGATGGTGTCGAGCGCGTCGCGGACGACGCCGACCTGGCCGTCCATCATCCCGGAGGGGCCGACGACGTGGACGCCTGCGTCGGCCTGGACCTGCGCCATCTCGGCGTACCGCTCCAGCGTGGCGTCGTTGTCGACCCGGCCGTCCTCGGTGAGGACGCCGCAGTGGCCGTGGTCGGTGTACTCGTCGAGGCAGAGGTCCGACATGATCACGAGCTCGTCGCCGACCTCGGACCGCACGTCCCGGATCGCGACCTGGAGGATCCCGTCCGGATCGGTGCCCGCCGTACCGAGCGCGTCCTTCTTGGCGTCCTCGGGCACGCCGAAGAGCATGATCCCGGAGACGCCCGCCTCCAGGGCCTCCACCGCGGCCTTCCGCAGGGTGTCCCGCGTGTGCTGGACGACGCCGGGCATCGCGCCGATCGGCACGGGCTCGGTGACGCCCTCGCGCACGAACGCGGGCAGGATCAGGTCGGCCGGGTCGAGGCGGGTCTCGGCCACCATCCGCCGCATGGCGGGCGTCGTCCGCAGCCGGCGCGGTCGGGCCCCCGGAAAGCTTCCATACGAGTTCATCCCTCGAATCTACGCCCGCCCCCGCACCCCACTTACCGACACGGTGTTGTGGTCGTGGCACACACGGCGAAGGCGCGGGCCCCCGAAGAGGACCCGCGCCCGGAACCGTCCCGCGACAGCGGCGCCTACGTGGTCCGCCGCCTGCGCGCCCCCGGACGCCGCTCGCTCGGCCGCGTGACCGGGTCGCCCGCCTCCAGGGCCGCCTCCCGCCGCCGCATGCCGAACTCCGCCAGCGCCTCGGCCAGCTTGTGCACGGACGGCTCGGGCGAGAGCACGTCGACCCGCAGCCCGTGCTCCTCCGCCGTCTTGGCGGTGGCGGGCCCGATGCAGGCGATGACGGTCACGTTGTGCGGCTTGCCGGCGATGCCGACCAGGTTCCGCACGGTCGACGAGGACGTGAAGAGCACGGCGTCGAAACCGCCGCCCTTGATCGCCTCGCGCGTGTCCGCCGGCGGCGGCGACGCGCGCACGGTCCGGTACGCGGTGACGTCGTCGACCTCCCAGCCGAGCTCGATGAGCCCGGCGACGAGCGTCTCGGTCGCGATGTCGGCGCGCGGCAGGAAGACACGGTCGATCGGGTCGAAGACCGGGTCGTACGGCGGCCAGTCCTCCAGCAGACCGGCCGCGGACTGCTCGCCGCTCGGCACCAGGTCCGGCTTCACACCGAAGTCGACGAGCGCGGCGGCCGTCTGCTCGCCCACCGCCGCGACCTTGATGCCGGCGAAGGCGCGGGCGTCGAGCCCGTACTCCTCGAACTTCTCCCGCACGGCCTTGACCGCGTTGACGGAGGTGAAGGCGATCCACTCGTACCGTCCGGTGACGAGCCCCTTCACCGCCCGCTCCATCTGCTGCGGGGTCCGCGGCGGCTCGACCGCGATGGTCGGCACCTCGTGCGGCACGGCGCCGTACGAGCGCAGCTGGTCGGAGAGCGACGCGGCCTGCTCCTTGGTGCGCGGCACGAGCACCCGCCAGCCGAAGAGCGGCTTGGACTCGAACCAGGAGAGCTGGTCGCGCTGCGCCGGGGCGCTGCGCTCGCCGACCACGGCTATCACCGGCCGGTGGCCCTCGGGCGAGGGGAGCACCTTGCCCTGCTTGAAGACCTGGGCGATCGTCCCGAGGGTCGCGGTCCAGGTCCGCTGGCGGGTGGTGGTGCCGGCGACGGTGACGGTGAGGGGGGTGTCCGGCTTACGGCCCGCCGCCACCAGTTCACCGGCGGCCGCGGCGACCGAGTCGAGCGAGGTGGAGACGACGACGGTGCCGTCGGAGGCTCCGACCTCGGCCCAGCAGCGGTCGTCGGCGGTCCGGGCGTCGACGAAGCGGACGTCGGTGCCCTGCGCGTCGCGCAGCGGTACACCGGCGTACGCGGGGACGCCGACCGCGGTGGCGACGCCGGGGACGACCTCGAAGGGGATGCCCTCGGCGGCGCAGGCGAGCATCTCGGCGCCCGCGTTCCCGTCGAGACCGGGGTCGCCGGTCACCGCACGGACGACCCGCCTGCCGCCGCGCGCGGCCTCCATGACAAGATTGGCCGCATCCCTCAACACGGGGACACCGGCGGTTGTTGACGCCTCGTCAACAACCGTCAGCTCAGGCGTGCTCACGCCCGCGCGCGCATGGCCGCGGACGACTTCGAGGACCTCCGGCTCGGCGATCAGGACGTCCGCTCCGGACAGGGCCTCGACGGCCCGGAGGGTCAGGAG
The DNA here is from genome assembly GCF_044541975.1 of Streptomyces sp. NPDC085460. NCBI lineage: Bacteria > Bacillati > Actinomycetota > Actinomycetes > Kitasatosporales > Streptomycetaceae > Streptomyces > Streptomyces sp. NPDC085460. Next base: position 14,783 of record NZ_JBITTO010000017.1, on the reverse strand, counting down.
TCCGGGGTCGCCTGGGCCTGCGCCGAGGAAGGTGACGTGGCCGTGGCCCGCGAAGACGGGGGACACGGGGCGGGTGGTCGGGCTGGTGGGGCTCAAAGTGCTCGCTCCCCCATAAGACCGGCCGCACCCTTGGCGAGCATCTCGGTCGCGAGTTCGCGTCCGAGCGCCGCCGCCTCGTCGTACGAGGTGGGGACGGGACCGGTGGTGGACAGCTGCACCAGCGTCGAGCCGTCGGTGGTGCCGACGACGCCGCGCAGGCGCATTTCGGTGACAACCTGCCCGTGACCGGGGCCGTCGGCGAGGATGTCGGCGAGCGCTCCCACGGGTGCGCTGCAGCCGGCCTCCAGGGCGGCGAGCAGGGATCGCTCTGCGGTCACGGCGGCCCGCGTGTGCGGGTCGTCGAGAGCGGAGAGCGCGGCGACGAGGTCGGAGTTCGACGCCAGGCATTCGACGGCCAGGGCTCCCTGGCCGGGGGCGGGCAGCACGGAGTCGACCGGCAGGTGCTGGGCCGACAGGCCGCCGAGGAGTTCCTCGGTGCCGCCGATGCGGTTGAGTCCGGCCGCGGCGAGGACGACGGCGTCCAGCTCGCCCTTGCGGACGTAGCCGACGCGGGTGTCGACGTTGCCGCGGATGGGGACGCAGGTGAGGTCGAGGCCGTGGCTGCGGGCGTACGCGTGCAGCTGGGCCATGCGGCGCGGCGAGCCGGTGCCGACGCGGGCGCCCGCGGGCAGCCGGTCGAGGGAGAGGCCGTCGCCGGCGATGAGGACGTCGCGCGGGTCCTCGCGCCGCGGGATCGCGGCCAGCACGAGCTCGGGGTGCTGGGCGGTCGGCAGGTCCTTCAGGGAGTGGACGGCGAAGTCGACCTCGCCGTCGAGCAGCGCGTCGCGCAGGGCGGCGACGAAGACGCCGGTGCCGCCGATCTGTGCGAGGTGCTCACGGGAGGTGTCCCCGTACGTGGTGATCTCCACGAGCTCGACGGGCCGGCCGGTCAGCTGCCGGACCGCGTCGGCCACGTGGCCGGACTGGGCCATGGCGAGCTTGCTGCGCCTGGTCCCGAGCCTCAGTGCCCTCTCGGTCATACTCGCCCTCGGTTCTTGACGTCGGCGTCATTCAGGTCGGCCCGGGAGACGGAGGCGACCGTCTCCGGGTCGAGGTCGAAGAGTGTCCGCAGCGCGTCCGCGTACCCGGCGCCGCCGGGCTCGCTGGCGAGCTGCTTGACCCGCACGGTCGGCGCGTGCAGGAGCTTGTCGACGACGCGGCGCACGGTCTGGGTGATCTCGGCGCGCTGCTTGTCGTCGAGGCCGGGGAGGCGGCCTTCGAGCCGGGCGACCTCGCTGGCCACCACGTCGGCGGCCATGGTGCGCAGGGCGACCACGGTGGGGGTGATGTGGGCGGCGCGCTGGGCGGCGCCGAAGGCGGCGACCTCGTCGGCGACGATGCCGCGGACCTGGTCGACGTCGGAGGCCATGGGGGCGTCGGCGGAGGCGTCGGCCAGGGACTCGATGTCGACGAGCCGGACTCCGGGGATCCGGTGGGCGGCGGCGTCGATGTCGCGGGGCATGGCGAGGTCGAGCAGGTGGAGGCTCCCGTCGCGGCCGCCGGCGGCGGCCTCGATCGCGTCGCCGGAGAGGACGAGGCCGGTGGCGCCGGTGCAGGAGACGACGACGTCCGCCCGGTCCAGTTCGTCGCCGACGGCAACCATCTCGGCCGCGCGCGCGGCCACGCCCGTACCTCCGGGCTCGGCGAGGATCTCGGCGAGCCGCTCGGCGCGGGCGAGGGTGCGGTTGGCGATGACGATCTCGGTGACGCCGGCGCGGGCGAGGGTCGCGGCGGCCAGCGAGGACATGGAGCCGGCGCCGATGACGAGGGCGCGCTTGCCCCGCGCCCAGCTCTCGACGTCGGTGCCCTGGGCGAGCTGTTCCAGGCCGAAGGTGACGAGCGACTGCCCGGCCCGGTCGATGCCGGTCTCGCTGTGGGCGCGCTTGCCGACCCGCAGGGCCTGCTGGAAGAGGTCGTTGAGGAGCCGGCCCGCGGTGTGCAGGTCCTGGCCGAGGGCGAGGGCGTCCTTGATCTGGCCGAGGATCTGGCCCTCGCCGACGACCATGGAGTCGAGGCCGCAGGCCACCGAGAAGAGGTGGTGGACGGCCCGGTCCTCGTAGTGCACGTAGAGGTAGGGGGTGAGCTCCTCCAGGCCGACGCCGCTGTGCTGGGCGAGGAGCGTGGAGAGCTCGGCGACGCCCGCGTGGAACTTGTCCACGTCGGCGTAGAGCTCGATGCGGTTGCAGGTGGCGAGGACGGTGGCCTCGGCGGCCGGTTCGGCGGCGAGGGTGTCCTGGAGGAGCTTGGCCTGGGTGTCCGCGGGCAGGGAGGCCCGCTCCAGGATGGAGACGGGAGCGCTGCGGTGGCTCAGGCCGACGACGAGGAGGCTCATGCCGGCATCACCGCGGGGACGTCCCCGTCGGGTCCCTTGCGGCCGCTCGCGGCGGTGGTACGGGTGGCGGCCGGCGGCGCGGCGGGCGCGGCGGCCTGCGGAGCGGTCTCGTCGGCGGACTCCTCGCCGGCCTTCCGCTGCTCGTGGAAGGCGAGGATCTGGAGCTCGATGGAGAGGTCCACCTTGCGCACGTCGACGCCGTCGGGCACGGAGAGCACGGTCGGGGCGAAGTTGAGGATGGAGGTGACACCGGCGGCGACGAGCCGGTCGCAGACCGCCTGGGCGACGCCGGCCGGGGTCGCGATGACGCCGATGGAGACGCCGTCCTCGGCGATGATCTTCTCCAGGTCGTCGCTGTGCTGGACGGGGATCCCGGCGACCGGCTTGCCGGTCATGGCGGGGTCGGCGTCGATCAGCGCGGCGACGCGGAAGCCACGGGAGGCGAAGCCGCCGTAGCCGGCGAGCGCGGCGCCGAGGTTACCGATTCCGACGATCACGACGGGCCAGTCCTGGGTCAGGCCGAGTTCGCGGGAGATCTGGTAGACGAGGTACTCGACGTCGTAGCCGACACCGCGGGTGCCGTACGAGCCGAGGTAGCTGAAGTCCTTGCGCAGCTTGGCGGAGTTGACGCCGGCCGCGGCCGCGAGCTCCTCGGAGGAGACCGTGGGTACGGAGCGCTCCGACAGCGCGGTCAGGGCGCGCAGATACAGCGGAAGGCGGGCGACGGTGGCCTCGGGAATTCCTCGGCTACGGGTCGCCGGTCGGTGAGTTCGGCCAGTTGCCACGGTGCTCCTGCGGGATGAGCGGGGCTGCAGGCGGCCATACGTCCCAGGACCGCCCCGTCGAATGCAGGCTATGCCTTTGTGAACGCGTGCACAAAGATAGTGTCCGTTTTGTCCGCCCAAAGTGACCGGGGTCACGCGACTGGTTCTCGTCGCTGTGGAACCGTCGCACGGCGCGACGCGTTGGAATCCCGAAGGGGGCAAAGCCGTACACACTCCTCACGACGTGGCCCCCGAACGCCAACAAAACGTCCATGATGGTAACCGGCTTTCGGTCACGCACCCAGTTCGCGCCGCAGCCGCTCCGCGTCCACCCGCCAGAAGGTGTGCTGCTCCCCGTCGACCAGGACGACGGGGATCTGCTCCCAGTACTCCTTGTAGAGCGCCTCGTCCTGGAGGATGTCCCGCTCCTCCCAGCGCGCCCCGGTCTCGGCGCACACGGCCTCGATCACCACCCGCGCGTCGTCACAGAGATGACAACCCGGCTTCCCGATCAGCGTCACGGTCCGCGCGGCCGGGTCCTTCGCCGCGTCCTTCTTCTTGGTACGTCCGAACATGCCGTCCATTGTCCCGCCCCGTCACGGCGGGGACCCGCACTGTTCACACGACGGCATCCCCACAAGTCGGGAAGTACCGAACAGACTGGCTATGCTCCAGACATGGCCGCTCTGGGATGGCTCACCCCCCGTAGGCGCTCCGCCACCGCGCGCAGCGTCCTGGCAGGCGAGGCCGCCGCGGAGGCGGCCCGCAAGACCTCGCTCCAGCTGGAGCAGGAGCGGGAGGAGGAGCTCGCCGCCATCGAGGCGGCCTCCGAAACCGCTCCCGAGGAGCCCGAGTTCCCGGTCGTCGGCGATGTGCGGGCCGCCGCCTTCTTCGATCTCGACAACACCGTGATGCAGGGCGCCGCGATCTTCCACTTCGGCCGCGGCCTGTACAAGCGGAAGTTCTTCCAGCGCCGCGAACTCGCCCGCTTCGCCTGGGCGCAGGTCTGGTTCCGGCTGGCCGGCGTCGAGGACCCCGAGCACATGCAGGAGGCCCGCGACAGCGCGCTCTCCATCGTCAAGGGCCACCGCGTCTCCGAACTGATGTCGATCGGCGAGGAGATCTACGACGAGTACATGGCCGACCGGATCTGGCCGGGCACCCGCGCCCTGGCCCAGGCCCATCTCGACGCGGGCCAGAAGGTCTGGCTGGTGACGGCCGCCCCGGTCGAGACGGCCACGATCATCGCCCGCCGCCTCGGCCTGACCGGCGCGCTCGGCACGGTCGCCGAGTCGGTGGACGGCGTCTACACCGGCCGGCTGGTCGGCGAGCTGCTCCACGGCCCGGCCAAGGCCGAGGCGGTACGGGCGCTGGCCGCGGCCGAGGGCCTGGACCTCGCCCGCTGCGCCGCGTACAGCGACTCGCACAACGACATCCCGATGCTCTCGCTCGTCGGGCACCCGTACGCGGTCAACCCGGACACCAAGCTGCGCCGACACGCCAGGGACCGCGAGTGGCGGCTGCGCGACTACCGGACCGGCCGCAAGGCGGCGAAGATCGGCATCCCGGCCGCCGCGGGCCTCGGCGCCGTCGCCGGCGGCACGGCCGCCGCGGTCGCGCTCCACCGCCGCCGCCGCTGACCCCGGGCGCCGCGCCCGTGCCGATACGTTTCGGCTGCGATCATCTGCGACAACCCCGGACCAAGGGGGCTCACCCGTCCGTGGTCGAACAGCCGCGCACCCCTCGACTCCCGGGCATTCCCGCGCCCTTACCCACGAGCGGCCCCGATCACTCCCCTCTACCGCACATGAGCACAACGCAACGCCGACGCAGTCACACTCGGAAGTCACTCGATCAATAACCGGTCACCAAGTGCTACTTGAAGCGGCCGCAAGCTATAACCGAAGCGACGTAATCGATGATTTAGGCAACTGGGTGTAGCGCTGCCTGTACGAAGCGTTATTCTCCTCAGACGCACAGCGGAACCCTCCCGTCGCCACGACGAGTGAACGGCTCCGCACTGCACGTGATGGAAGCTCTGCCTCTGGGAGTCCCGTGTACCCACACGTCGGGGTTGACGCCTCGGGCCTGGCTACGCTGCGCGCAACGGTCCTCGACCACTTGCGTGGCTTCGTCCCCACCGCGTACGTCGGTCCTGCGCCCGCCTTCGCCTTCGCCGCACCGGCACCGGCCGGTCCTTGCTATGCCCTCGCCGACGGCGGTGCCGCCGTCGGCAGACGGAGCGCGCGCGGCGGCGCCGGGAGCCCGGCCACCGCCCGACGCCCCACCGCCGACAGCGACAGCGCCCGCATGATGGATCTGGTCGAACGCGCCCAGGCCGGCGAGGCCGACGCGTTCGGCAGGCTGTACGACCAGTACAGCGACACCGTCTACCGCTACATCTACTACCGCGTCGGCGGGAAGGCGACGGCGGAGGACCTCACCAGCGAGACGTTCCTGCGCGCCCTGCGCCGGATCTCCACCTTCACCTGGCAGGGCCGCGACTTCGGCGCCTGGCTCGTGACCATCGCCCGCAACCTGGTCGCCGACCACTTCAAGTCCAGCCGCTTCCGGCTGGAGGTCACCACCGGCGAGATGCTCGACGCCAACGAGGTCGAGCGCAGCCCGGAGGACTCCGTCCTCGAGTCCCTCTCCAACGCCGCGCTCCTCGACGCCGTCCGCCGTCTCAACCCCCAGCAGCAGGAGTGCGTGACCCTCCGCTTCCTCCAGGGCCTCTCGGTCGCCGAGACCGCGCGGGTCATGGGGAAGAACGAGGGCGCGATCAAGACCCTCCAGTACCGGGCCGTCCGCACCCTGGCCCGACTCCTGCCCGAAGACGCCCGCTGACCCCGGGCCGCCGACCGCCGCCACCCTCCCCACCCGTCTCCGTCCCCCCATCCCGTCCCCCTTCCTCATCCCCGTCCCCATCCCCGTCCCCATCCCCGTCCCCGTGAAGCCACTTGTCCCCCTCACCCACACGCACCCATCCCCACATCCCCCACGCCACCACTGCCCGTCCCACCTCACAGTCGGTGACGCATCGATGACGCACTGGTCCGATCATCCTTCGCGCGTAACCCAAGTGCCGCGCCGCTCGTTGTGCGAAATGCAGGCTCCCTGTGGTCACGCCCTGCTCGCAGACACTCACTCGTTCGTGTGGATCTGCTCAAGCAGGGCAACCTTCCGGACCCCTTGGGGAGTCGACCGTCATGACGAGAGGAGGTGCCGCCAGTGATCGCGAACGTGCACCGGCGGGCGAACGCCTTCGCCCAGGCCCTGGAGGACCGGACGCCCGAGGGCGAGGCGGCCGACCGGCCCGACGCCCCGGCCGACACGGGCGACCAGGGACGGCTGTTGGCCTTGGCGAGCGGTCTCGGCGAACTGCCGAAACCAGAGCTCGACCCCGAGGTCAAGGTGGTGCAGCGAGCCCAGCTCGTCGCCGCCATGGAGGCGATGTTCGCCCAGGGGACGGCCGCCGGGGGCCCCACCGTCCCGGAGCAGCGGACCACGAGGGGCGCCCACCGCGCCTCCCCGCTACGCAAACTCCGCCCCCGCTCCCGCTGGACCAAGGGACTCGCCGCGGGCGGCCTCACCGTCGGGGTGGCGGCCGGAGCCTTCGGCGGCGTCGCCGCCGCCAGCTCCGACGCCCTCCCAGGTGACTCGCTCTACGGACTCAAGCGGGGCATGGAGGACCTCAAGCTCGGCATGGCCGACGACGACGCCGACCGCGGGGGCATCTACCTCGACCAGGCGTCCACCCGGCTCAGCGAGGCCCGCCGGCTCATGGAGCGCACCCGCTCCGGCGACCTCGACCACGAGTCCCTCAGCGAGATCAGGCGCGCCCTCGGCGGCATGAAGCACGACGCCGAGGAAGGCCACCGGCTGCTCCGCCAGGCGTACGACCGGGACGGCGAGATCGCCCCCATGGCCCGGCTGAACTCCTTCGCCCAGGCCCACCGCGACACCTGGAACGGCCTCCGCGACCGCCTCCCCGTCCAGCTCACCGACGTCGGCCAAGAGGTCAGCGGCGTCTTCGACGCCATAGACCAGGAGGTCGAGCCGCTCCAGTCGATGCTGCCCCGCACCCCCCAGACGGGCGCGGTCGACCCCGGCGGCTCCAGCAGCAGCCCCACCACCCCGCAGAACCAGCGGGGCACGGAGACCCAGCAGCCCACGGCCACCCAGGACGCCCCCACCCAGGGCAGCCCCCCGGCCACCACCACCCCCCGCCCCGCCGGCACCACCCAAGGCACGGGCGGCCAGGGAGACACCCCCACCACCGGCACCGGCACCACCCCGAGCCCGGGCGCCGAGACGGGCACCACCTCCCCCGAGGACGACGGACTCCTCGGCGGCAACACCGGCGGCCTCCTGCCCACCCCCACGGGCACACCGCCCACCCCGGAGGACAGCCACACCACGCCGACACCCCCCGACGTCACCATCCCGCCACTCCTGCCGGGCCTCCTTCCGGGCCTCGGCATCGACAGCGAGGACGCTCGCTGACAAGGAGAAGGGGCGCCCCCACGGACGGGGGGCGCCCCTTCTGCCATGCCACGAAAAGCCGAGAGCCACACGAAACAGCCGGCGCGCCACTCGGAACAGCCGGCGCCTAGAAGAAGACCGACCTCCGCTGCACCAGCAGCTTGTACAGCGTGTGCTGGATCTGCTCCCTGACCTGATCCGTCAGATTGAACATCAGCATCGGATCCTCCGCCGCCTCCGGCGGATACGCATCCGTCGGAATCGGCTCACCGAACTGGATCGTCCACTTCGTCGGCAGCGGCAGCATCCCCAGCGGCCCCAGCCACGGAAACGTCGGCGTCACCGGCACATACGGCAGCCCGAGCAGCCGCGCCAGCGTCTTCGCGTTCCCGATCATCGGGTAGATCTCCTCGGCGCCCACGATCGAGCACGGCACGATCGGCACCCCCGCCCGCAGCGCCGTCGAGACGAACCCGCCCCGCCCGAACCGCTGGAGCTTGTACCGCTCCGAGAACGGCTTCCCGATCCCCTTGAAGCCCTCCGGCATCACCCCGACGACCTCACCGGCCCGCAACAGCCGCTCCGCGTCCTCCGCGCACGCCAGCGTGTGCCCCGCCTTCCGCGCCAGCTCGTTGACGACCGGCAGCACGAAGACCAGGTCCGCCGCCAGCAGCCGCAGATGCCGGCCCGCCGGATGGTGGTCGTGCACCGCGACCTGCATCATCAGCCCGTCCAGCGGCACCGTCCCCGAGTGGTTCGCGACGATCAGCGCCCCGCCCTTCTCCGGGATGTTCTCGACGCCCTTCACCTCCACCCGGAAGTACTTCTCGTACAGCGGGCGCAACAGCGACATCAGCACCTGGTCGGTCAGCTCGGCGTCGTAGCCGAACTCGTCGACCTCGTACTCCCCCGTCACCCGGCGCCGCAGGAACGCCAGGCCGCCCGCGAGCCGCCGCTCCCAGCCGGCCCGCCCCGCCCCGGCCGCCGCCCCGGAGCCCTCCCCGCCGCCCTCCGGAGCAGCAGCGGGCCCCTCAGGAGCCCCCGCGGCCCCAGAGCCGACAGACGCCTCCTCCTGCACCTCCCGGGCCCCCGGCACCTCCCGGGCGCCGGGCAGCGCCCGTACCGCCGCCGCGCCCGCGCCCGGACCGGCGTCGGACGGCTCCTCCGTCCGGGCCGGGCGGCGCCGGGCCCGCGACCGGTCGTCGTCAAAGGGAATGACCTTGGCGTCCGCCATCGCTGTCGCCGCTCCTCAGGATCCGTCGTGGGAAGGAATCGGATACGCCTCCGGGGCGACCCGGCCCGCCAGCCGGTCCACCGCCCCCGCGAGCGCCGCCGGCGGCAGCAGCCCCGGCTCCCGGCTCGCCGCGAAGTCCGCGAACGCCTCCGCCGTCGAGTACCGCGGCCGGAAGCCCAGCACCTCCCGCAGCTGCGCGGTCGACACGACCCGCCCGTGGGTGAGGAGCCGGATCTGCTCGGGCGCGAAGTCGGTCAGCCCCACCGTCCGCAGCGCGGAGCCCACCCAGGTCACCGCGGGCAGCAGCAGCGGCACCGTGGGCCGCCCGAGCCGCCGCGCGCACTGCGACAGCAGCAGCACCCCGTCACCCGCCACATTGAAGGTCCCGCTGTTCAGCGACGCCCGGCGCGGCTCGTGCGCCACCAGACGCAGCACGTCGATCACGTCGTCCTCGTGGACGAACTGCAGCCGCGGGTCGTAGCCCAGGACCGTCGGCATCACCGGCAGGGACAGGTACTCGGTCAGCGGGGACTCCACCCGGGGCCCCAGGATGTTCGCGAACCGCAGCACGCACACCGCCACGTCCGGCCGCCGCCGGGCGAAGCCCCGTACGTACCCCTCGACCTCGACCGCGTCCTTCGCGAAGCCGCCGCTCGGCAGCGACTTCGCCGCGGTGGTCTCGGTGAAGACCGCCGGATCGCGCGGCGCGGAGCCGTAGACGGTCGTGCTCGACTTCACCACCAGCCGGCCGACCCTGGGCGACTTCTGGCAGGCGCCGAGCAGCTGCATGGTGCCGATGACGTTGGTCTCCTTGACCGCCGTCCGGCCGCCCGCGCCCAGCGCCGTCCCCGTCACGTCGAGGTGCACCACCGTGTCCACCTCGTGCTCCGCGAGCACCTTGGCGATGGCCGGCCGGCGGATGTCCGCCCGGACGAATTCGGCGGCCCCCAGCGGATGCGCCGGCTCGACCGCGTCCACGGCCACCACCCGCTCCACCTCCGGGTCCCGCTGGATCCGCCGCACGAAACGGCCTCCCAGATGCCGAGCGGCACCGGTGACGAGCACGACCTTGCCCAAGATCAGCGCCTTCCGTCCGAACTTCCGTCCGTCTTCCCGTAGCCGCCACCGTAGCGCCTGCGTATCGCGGCGCAATGACGACGTGGCCCCTCACCGATCCCGGTGAGGGGCCACGTCTGGTCACGCACGGAGGACCGCTCGCGCGGCCGCCGCTCTTACTTCTTGTTGCGACGCTGAACGCGCGTGCGCTTGAGCAGCTTGCGGTGCTTCTTCTTGGCCATCCGCTTGCGCCGCTTCTTGATAACAGAGCCCACGACTACCCTCGCTCACTTCTTCTCACTGGTGCGGGGCGTCTGGGCCCACACGACCTACGAGGGGTCAGCCTACCGCCCCTGGCACCGCACGAGTAATCCGAGGGTCGGACGCGGCTTCACCGGCCGTTCGGCCGCCGGACGACCGCGCGCCCGCTACGCGGTCCCCACCCCCACGTACGACTCCCTCAGGTACGCGTGAACCGCCTGTTCCGGGACCCGAAAGGACCTGCCCACCCGGATCGCGGGCAGATGACCGCTGTGCACCAAGCGGTACACGGTCATCTTCGACACGCGCATCACCGCGGCGACTTCCGCCACGGTCAGGAACTTGACCTCGTTGAGAGGCCGATCGCCAGCAGCCATGACCCACCTGTACCTTCCGCCGCGACGCCCACCGGCTTCCCCTCCGGTGACTCTTCGTCGTCGAACGCTCACGAATCAGACTAGGGGCGGGTGGTACGAGTGGGGAAGAGGAGCCCCTATCGCCCGTTTACCGTGACAGACACGCTCGATTGAGTACATAGCGCGTGAGGGGACGGTAGTACGCCGAGGGCACCCCGTCATCGAGCGGGACGGCCACCGCCACCTGCCCCTCGGCCTCCCCCACGAACAGCGCGGGATCGTCCGTGTCGGCCACCCCGATCGCCTCGATACCCAGCTGACCAGCGCCGCAGACCCAGCCGTGGTCCCCGACGACCAGCTCCGGCAGTGGCCCGCCGGCCTCCGCCGCGCTCTCCAGCACGGCCCGCACCGGCAGCGCCGAGTGCGAGTGCGCCCCCGGCTCACGCCCGGTCTCCGACGGCCCCGCCTCCCGTACGAACGCGACGCCGTGTACGTAGTCGAGGAGGTACGTACGTAGACCGAACCGGGTCGTTATGTCGACACATCTCCCCTGCGCGGGGGTGAGTACGTCACATCCCGCCGCCGACAAAGCGTCTGCGAGAGCGGCGTAGAAACCAAGCAGCCGGTGCGGATGCCCCGTCCCGAACAGCACGGGGGCCCGCCGCGCCGCCGCCGCCGCGAGCCGCCCCGCGAAGGCGTCGAGCCCCCTCAGCGTCCGCTCGGGATCGATCACGTCCGGCCCCGAGCGGTGCGCCGGATCCGCCGACACCCCGCACTTCTCGGCCATCAGCCGCAGCAGTTCGGCCTCGTCCCAGCCCCCGGCCGGCACCAGGCCCAGCGTCACCCTGGGGTCCCGCACGGCGAAGAGCCGATAGCTCCGCAGGCTCTCCTCCCGCGACGTCGCCACCGTCCCCGCCAACCCCGCCGCCAACAGATGCGCCCGCAGCGCCCCGGTACTCAACACCTCACCGATGCTGCCGGATCACCCCTGCCGGATCGTCAAAACAGCGCCCCTACCGCACAGTTGGCGTAATACCGCGCGTCAGGCGAGCAGCCCCCGCAGCGGGAAGGCCGCCTTCCGGGTCGCGAGGACCGCCTGGTCGAGCCGGTCGGCGGGGTCGTAACCGGCGCTCCACTCGCGGAAGTCCACCGGCCACCGCCCGTCGGTCATCCGCCCCGGCCCCAGCTGACGCGTCCGCGCGTACGCCTCGTCCCGCCACGAGGACGGGATCACCGTCTCCGGCGCCACCGGCGCGTGCGCCGCGATTCCCACCAGATGCGTCCACGATCGCGGTACGACGTCCACGACGGCGTATCCGCCGCCGCCCAGCGCCACCCAGCGCCCGTCGGCGTACGCGTGCGCCAGCTCGTGGCACGCCTCCTGCACGGCCCGCTGCGCGTCGAGCGACACCGCCAGGTGTGCCAGCGGGTCGTCGAAGTGGGTGTCGGCCCCGTGCTGGGTCACCAGCACCTGCGGCCGGAAGTCGGCGAGGAGCTCCGGCACGACGGCGTGGAACGCCCGCAGCCAGCCGGCGTCCCCGGTCCCGGCCGGCAGCGCCACGTTCACCGCGCCGCCCTCGCCGGCTCCGGGCGCCCCGGTCTCCTCCGGCCAGCCGGTCTGCGGGAACAGGGTCCGCGGGTGCTCGTGCAGGGAGACGGTCAGGACCCGCGGGTCCTCCCAGAACGCCGCCTGCACCCCGTCGCCGTGGTGCACGTCGACGTCGACGTACGCGACCCGCTCCACGCCCAGTTCGAGCAGCCGGGCGATGGCGAGCGAGGCGTCGTTGTAGATGCAGAACCCGGCGGCGCCGCCCGGCATCGCGTGGTGCAGCCCGCCGGCGAAGTTCACGGCGTGCTCGGCCTCGCCCCTCCACACGGCCTCCGCGGCCGCCACCGACTGCCCGGCGATCAGCGCGGACGCCTCGTGCATCCCCGCGAACGCCGGGTCGTCGACCGTCCCGAGCCCGTACGCCTGGTCGGCGTGGCGCGGGTCGGCCGAGGCCGCCTTCACCGCGGCCACGTAGTCCTCGCGGTGCACGAGCCGCAGCGTCGACTCCCCGGCCGGCTTGGCGGCGACCACGTCCACCGCCCGGTCGAGCCCGAAGGCCCGGACCAGCCCCATGGTCAGTGCGAGCCGCACCGGGTCCATCGGGTGCTGGGGTCCGAAGTCGTACCCCGTGACAGCTTCATCCCACATCAACAGTGCGCGGCCGCTCATGCCCGCCACCGTATCGGGCCTCCCGCGCGCCGAACGACGTGGCATACACCACCGTCACCAGGACGAGCACCATCGGCACGAGCATGGCACCGCGGTAGTTCCACGCGTCCCCGAGCGCCCCCACGAGCGGCGAGCCGACGAGGAAGCCGACGTAGTTGAAGACGTTGAGCCGCGCGACGGCGGCGTCGCTGTTCCCGGGGAAGAGCCGCCCGGCCGCCGCGAAGGTCTGCGGCACGATCACGCTCAGCCCGAGCCCGAGGACGGTGAAGGCGGCGATCCCCGCCCACGGCGCCCGCGCCACCGCCACCAGCGCGAACCCGCAGGCCGCGAGCACCGCCCCGGCCCGCACGACGACCGCCGCCCCGAAGTGCCGCACCCCGAGGTCGCCCACGGCCCGCCCGAGCAGCGTCGTCACCATGTACGCGTTGTACGGGACGGTCGCCGCCGCCTCGGACCCGCCGAGCACGTCCTGGAGGTACTTCGCCGACCAGTTGGAGACCGTCGAGTCCCCGATGTACGCGAACGTCATCACCAGGCACAGCGGCAGCAGCAGCCGGAACGACAGCCCACCGCCCTTCGTCTCCGGGGCGCCGCCGTCCGGGTCCGCCGCGGAGTCCACGTACCACCGGCTGCCGAGGAGCGCCGCCGGCGCCAGGACCACGACCACCGGCAGGTACGACCAGAGCAGCGACAGCTGCCAGTGCGCCCCCACCCAGGCCAGGGAGGCCCCGGCGATCCCGCCGAGGCTGTACGCGGCGTGGAAGCCGAGCATGATGCTGCGCCCGTACGTCCGCTGGAGGCTCACGCCGAGCATGTTCATGGACGCGTCGAGCGCGCCGACCGCGAGACCGAACACGCCCAGGGCGACGGCTGCCGTCCACAGCGCGTCCCCGGCCCCGACGGCGAGCAGGGCCAGCAGGACGACGGGCTGCGACCACCGCAGCACCACCGAGGGCGCCACCCGGGTGACGAGCTTCTCGGTCGCGACGCTGGCCACCCCGGCGAGGACCGGCACGGCCGCCAGGAAGAGCGGCAGCAGCCCGTCGGAGATCCCGTACCGGTCCTGGATCCCGGGGATCCGGGTCACGAGCAGGGCGAAGGCCACGCCTTGGACGAGGAAACTGAAGGCCAGGGAGGACCGCCCCCGCCGCAGCCGCGCATCGGTCATGGCGGCACAGCGTAGGCCCGTCACCTACCGATGGGTAGATGGATCACAGACCCAAAATGGCGGGCAGTTCGCGCATCGCGGAGAAGAACCCCTCGGACCCGGCGAGCCGGTCCTCGGGCGTCATCGCCGTGAACCCGTAGACGTCCATCCCGGCCGCGACGGCCGCCTGGACGCCGAGCCGGCTGTCCTCGACGACGACGCACCGCTCGGGCGGCACGCCCATCCGCGCGGCGGCGTGCAGGAAGAGGTCCGGCGCCGGCTTTCCCCGCCCCACGTCCTCCGCGCTGAAGACGACCTCCTCGGGGAACCAGACGTCGAGCCCGGTCTTCCGGTGCCCGACCCTGATCCGCTCGTGGCTCCCGGAGGACGCCACGCAGTAGGGGACCCCCGCGGCCGTCAGCCGCTTGAGCACGTCCTCGGCCCCTTCCACCGGCTCCAGTTCGGCCTGGAAGGCGGCGAACACCCGCGTGTGGAAGGTGTGGTCGAAGTCCTCGGGCAGCCGTTCCCCGGTCCGTTCCCGCACGAGGTCGTGCACCCGGTGGATGGCGGCGCCCATGTAGTCGCGGAGGGAGTCCTCGTACGTGGTGGGGTGGCCGAGCTCGGTGAGGTAGCCGGCCAGCAGCCGATTGGAGAGCGGCTCGCTGTCGACGAGCACGCCGTCGTTGTCGAAGATGACCAGGTCGTAGCGCATGGACCCCAGCCTAGAGCGCCCCTGAACGCAGAAAAGCCCCGCACCATAAGGTGCGGGGCTTTCCCACAATGATTGTTCGGCGGCGTCCTACTCTCCCACAGGGTCCCCCCTGCAGTACC